>CAZLRV010000041.1:0-4162 GCA_964562175.1 uncultured Lachnospiraceae bacterium | reverse complement strand
TCCGCGCCACATGGCAGAGCAAAGGCAAGTCCGGCGAACATCTGACAACCATTCCACCCTATGGGTATATGAAAGCCCCGGAGGACAAGAAAAAGTGGATTGTCGATGAAGAAGCCGCAGCCATTGTGCAAAAGGTATTTTCCCTCTGTGTTGACGGATTGGGACCGACGCAAATTGCCAAATGGCTGAAACAGCATCAGATCCTAAATCCGACTGCCTATGCTCATTCCAAGGGACTGCCTACCACCAACAAAG
The DNA here is from genome assembly GCA_964562175.1 of uncultured Lachnospiraceae bacterium. Classification (GTDB taxonomy): domain Bacteria; phylum Bacillota; class Clostridia; order Oscillospirales; family CAG-272; genus CAZCJU01. The sequence continues at coordinate 3,907 of CAZLRV010000041.1, read as the reverse complement.
CTACGGCTGATCCGTACAAGTGGACAAACGAAACCGTTTCCCGTATGTTGGAGCGTGTGGATTATCTGGGACACACAGTAAACTTCAAGACAAAGAAACAGTCCTACAAAAGCAAAAAGAAGCTCTGGAATGATCCTGCGGATTGGGTGATCTTCGAGAATACCCAGCCGCCGATCATTGAGGAAAGCGTATTTATCATTGTCCAGAATATCCGCAAGTCCCGCCGCCGTCCTACCAAGATGGGTGATATGGGTATCTTCTCCGGGTTGCTTTACTGTGCAGAGTGCGGCGGCAAAATGTATCAGTGCCGCGCCACGAATTTCACGGAGGAACAGAAGTATTTTATCTGTTCGACCTATCGTAAGGGTAAAGAACTCTGTACGACCCATTCGATCAAGAATGTGGTGCTGCATGAAATCGTTCTGCGAAATCTGCGCGAAGCAATTCAGTATGTAAGCCAGCACGAAGCTGAGTTTATGCAGGAAGCCGCAGACATCAGTATGCGGGATCGTGATGCAGAATTTGCCCGCAAGCGTGATACGCTGACAAAGGCTGATAAGCGAATTGCAGAGCTTGACCGCATCATTTCCAAGCTGTATGAGGACAACGTAATGGGCAAGCTGTCTGACGAGAGATTTATCAAGATGTCCCATGACTACGAGCGGGAACAGAGCAATCTAAAATCTGTGGCAGAGGTGTTGCGCAAGGAGCTGAAACAGCAGGAGCAGCAGAAAACCAATGCAAAGGCATTCGTCGCAGCGGTGAAGAAGTACACGGATATGCAGGAACTTGACGCGGCAGTTCTCCGCGAGTTCATTGATCGCATTGAAGTGTCCCATGTGGATCGGAAGTCCAAGACACGGGAAATCACCATTGTCTATAATTTCATCGGTGCATTTGACTTTACACGGGCGATTGAAGAAGCCCAAATCACAAGTAAAAAGCAGCAAAGAACGGCATAGCCGTTCAGCTATACCGTTCTTTGCTAAATGTTTTCCTAAGTCACCGCCGCATCGGCGAGAGGCGACTTTGAGCTTTCTGATTTTGCGACTTTAAGCTTTCATCGGATGCGGTCTTAAATGATACGATCGAATTATATTTATAGTACGAAAGGATATAACAAAATGAATTATACACAAGCGCACGGCTTTTTGCAATGGATAAAAATAAGGAAGCTCTACGTAAAACCGTTTCCTCGTGCGGAGCGCAAGCCGCTCTCGATTATCAGATCCATGCAAAAGAAGCAAAAGTCTGATGTATGGTTCTTTGAGAAGGACGGAAAATTTGTCGGCTTCGCTTCAACAATAAACGGAGCCGACATCATTCTGCTTGACTATCTTGCGGTCGTTGCGGAGTATCGCCAAACGGGAATAGGCTCTGAAATACTCAAAGCCCTCTACCGACAATATACGCACAAGGGCATTTTTGCCGAAATCGAGCGTGTCAAAGAGGTGGCTGCTTCCTCGGATCAGTGCGAAAAGAGAAAGCTGTTTTATATCACAAACGGCATGGAGGCGATGAATGTTTACGCAAATGTATTCGGTGTTGAAATGGAGCTGATGGGGCGTGGTTGCCGCTTGGATTTTAATGCGTATCAATCGTTTTATCGTGACTATTACGGCGAATTTGCGGCAAAGAACCTTGTGGAGCTTGTAAAAGAATAAGCCGACTATTTGCCTGCGACAGTGTCGCCGATTTCTGTCAATATTATAATTATTTCACTGATAATGACAAGTGTGTTTTGTACATCTATTACTTTGATAGGTGTACATTTTATTTTCTAAAAAAATCGGGGACGGTGCTTGCGGTATACAATATCTTCCGAAAGCATTATTTGCAAAAGCCGCACCCGTGAGAGTGTTTATATTCTCGCGGGTGCGGCTTGACTGCTTTGTCAAAGCATTTTCGCTCTCAGGTATTCGCCCGAATGCTCCGAGAGGTCTGCCGGGGCAATATCGAACACGGTCTTACAGCCGATATCGCCTTTTTTGAACATTTTGTCTATTGCACGTGCGTAAGCGACAAGCACGCTTGAGGTAAATTCCGGGTTGGAATCGAGCTTTAAGCTATATTCTATGACATGCTTGTTTTCGCCGTCAATGCCTGTTTTTCCGGTACGTATCACCGAGCCGCCATGCGGTATGCCGTTATGGTCACGCTTCAACTCTTCCATGGATATAAAGTGTACCGTCGTATCATAATCGGCAAAATAGTTCGGCATTGTTACTATCTGTTCTCTTATTTTTTCTTTGTCGGCTCCGTCCTTTGCAACGACGTAACACTCGCGTCTGTGCTTTTGCCTTGCGGTAAGTGTCGGGTTTTCACCCGCACGAACAGCACTCAACGCTTCGGGTACGGGGACTGTATACTGTCTTGCATCAAGCACTCCGTCTATTCTGCGTATAGCGTCCGAATGTCCCTGACTTACTCCCCTGCCCCAAAATGTATAATCACATCCGTCGGGCAACACAGCGGAGGCATACAAACGGTTTATCGAGAAAAGACCGGGGTCCCAGCCTGCCGAAATAAGTGCAATATGTCCGCTATCGCGGCACGATGCATCGACCTTTTCAAAATGCTCGGGTATGGATGCATGAGTATCAAAGCTGTCGACCACATTGAAATCACGTGCAAGCATGGGCGTCAGCACGGGCAGATCCGTGGCACTTCCGCCGCATATTATCAGCACATCTATCTTGCCCTTAAAGCCGTCAAGCTCATCTGCACCGTAAACAGGTGTATTCAATCTCGATATGACCGTTGACGGATCGCGTCGGGTGAATATTCCGACAAGCTCCGCATCGGGGGCTTTGGTTGCGGCGCACTCCACGCCTCTGCCCAAATTACCGTAGCCGTATATTGCTATCTTCATTTTAATTACCTTCCCTACCTTGGAATGATGAAAATTATATCACAATTTACTATTTTTGTCAATCACTTAAGAAAAATTTTATTGACAACTCGGCTGTTTTGTGGTACAATTTTCAAAAAAATAAATTGCAGGTCATAAGAATGAAAAATATAACTATAAGAAAGCTTGCGTACACATCAATGTTTATCGCACTCGGATTTGTGCTTCCGTTCGTTGCGGCATACGTTCCGAGGCTCGGAAAAATGCTGTTGCCAATGCATATCCCCGTGCTTTTGTGCGGCGTTATATGCGGCGGAAAATACGGTATGCTTTGCGGCGCAGTGCTTCCCTTTTTTCGCTCGTTGACCTTAGGCTCACCGAAAATTTATCCCGATGCCTTTGTCATGACCTTTGAGCTTCTTACATACGGTCTTGCCATAGGTCTTCTGTATTCTCATATAAGGCTCAAAAACCCGATGAAAATATATATCTGCCTTATCGCATCCATGCTTTTGGGGCGGCTGGTATGGGCAGTGGCGAGAACTCTTGCGTGGGGGCTTGGGACAGCCGATTTTTCCTTTGAAATATTTATTGCCTCCGGTTTTGTAAATGCACTGCCCGGTATCATTCTTCAATTGCTCATCGTCCCGACGGTCGTTTTGGTATACGAACGTTCGCATATAAAAAGCGGTAGTAGCTTCGACAGATAGCTCGTCTGAATTTGATTTTGAGATAGATCATATACAAAAGCGTCAAAAAATCGAGGGCATTCAAATGATGCCCTCGATTTTTGTTTAGTCTATGTTACCGTTTACACTTTGTCAATTCCATATGGCAGCTCATTATCTTATATTTCAAAGTCCATGCAAGCACGTGTTGCCGTATACGGGCGAACGTATGTGTCGGCAACCTTAACATGCTCGGGGTGCTTCGAATAGCATTTCAATGCTTGCTCATTTGCAAACGATGAATCGAGCATGACCTCGGCGGTAGAGGATGAAAGCCCGTCCGTTATGACCTTTATTTCATTCAAGCCCTCTATCTTACCTCTCAACC
>CAZLRV010000040.1:0-5000 GCA_964562175.1 uncultured Lachnospiraceae bacterium | reverse complement strand
GGGGTGTTGCTTTATACTCGGTTTCACAGAAGTCCGATGCGACAGTCTATCGGACGATTTTTTTATTTCTCTTATTATTCGTGCCTTTTCGATATGCTTGTTCTCTTTCTCTTTTTGCTTCTTTCTCAGCTTCGAGTGCCGCCTTTCGCTTTGCATAGCTCATATGTATACGGCAGGTCACATCATCGCATTCGTAAAGTGTTCCGCTGTATTTTCCTTTTTCATCTGTTCCGCTGTATCTGCCGCATTCACGTTTTGTCGGTTCAAGGCATTCGATACATTGTATTGATATGTATGCCATATTTATTTCACCACACTCATTTGACCGTTTGTAAAACGGATATTTCTCATAGCTCGTACACCGAACATTTCCGTCGGCAGAGCCGACTCGATTCGGTCAATATCTTCTTTTGAAAGCTCAACATTCACTGCTTCAACCGCACTTTTCAAATGTACGGGATTTGTCGTACCGACGAGGCTCTGCACATTATCGCATTTTGCGAGTGACCAAGCAAGTGCAAGCTGTGAAAGTTCGATTCCCTTCTCATCGGCGATATTTTTAACTTTTTTCAGAGCAGACAAAAGTTCTGTCGAGGGTTTTTGTCGAAGGAATCGCGGATCGCATTCGGTGTTGTCAAATATATTGTCGGAAAGCAATCCGTGACCGAGAGTACCGAATGCAAGCACGGTAACGCCAAGCTCCTTTGCGGTATCTATCAGATTTTTTTCGATACCTCTTTCGATGAGCGAATATGACATTTCAACTGTATGGATGGGATGCACCTTGCAAGCACGGCGAAGTGTTTCGGCATCTACCATTGAAAGTCCTATATGACGAACATAGCCCGCTTCAACAAGCCGTGAGATCTCTCCGACCACCTCTTCAACGGGAATTTCCGTGTCCTGACGCGCGGGTTGATATAGGTCAACATAGTCCATGCCGAGCCTTGAAAGTGAATATGCAAGATGCCCTTTGATATTAAACGGCTTAACATCAAGACCGTAAATTCCACCGCCGGGCTGTGGTAGCACGCCGAATTTTACCGACAGAAAATAGCTGTCCCTCGCAACGGTGCGCATTGCCTCCCCCACGATCATTTCGCTTTCGCCGCTATTATAAAACTCTCCGGTATTAAACAGTGTAATACCCTCGTCAAGTGCTTTGTGTATCGTTCTTACAGAGTCGTTTGGGTTTCTGCGACTCGACATTCCCATACACCCAAGTCCGAGTCTATCAAGCTTCATCATATTTTTTCCTCCGTTTGTTTTTAAAATCCGTTTTTTGCGATCGTATTTTCCGAATATTTCACCGAGAGATTTCTATACTCGCAAATATCGCAAAATTATGTATTCTTATCGCTTTTTTCATCAAACACGCTTTGTGCGTTTTCGAGCATCTGAATAAACACCCGGAATTCGGCTTTTCCGAGTTTCATCTCTATCTTTTTCAAATACTCGGTACAACGTGCTTCGAAGTTTTTGGCAAGCTCCTTTCCCTTTTCCGTGGAACGAACAAAAAAGCTTCGTTTATCCCCGCCTGAGATCTCTTTGTAAATGTATCCCTTTTCGGTAAGTGCTTGAATGTGTGCGGTTATCATTGGTTTCGATACACCCATCATTTCGGCAAGCGCAAGAGGCGTGAGGTCTTCCTTATGATGCTCTACAATGTTCAGCACACCCATTTCGCTCGGCCTAATCGGCAGATCCTTTTTCAGGCTCATATAGCCGATTGAGAATTTTGAGAACGCCCTGTTGGCGTTGGCATACTCGTCCATGTATTTCTCCTTAAAGCTTGACATGCTCTGTTTTTTGATTTGTAAACCACTCGGCTTCAAAGCCCGTAAATTTCAAAATACAATAATCCGGGTCGCTCACGCCTTTTTTGTAAAACCGCTTATAAAAAGGCTTCCAAAACATATTCTTTACAGCTTGGTCGGTTATTACTTGCATATCACCCTTGATCTCCACGCCGGAATAATTCTGACCCTTTTCGTAGAAATATACACAAGCTTTTTTATTTTTTCTATAGTGGGCAACTTTTCTTGACGAGGTATAAGTTGCGAAATAAATATCGTTTCCGTCAATCAACACCGGTTGGATCAAAGCTCTCGTTGCCGGATAACCATCCTCGCCGATGGATGATATTATCGAAGTCTTTCGCTTGGCGATAAATTCGTAAATTCCTTCTTTAGTCATTTTTCTCCTTGCTATGTGCGTTTTGTTCATCCCTATTAACCATTATAGTTAATGTAGATGAACTTGTCAAGATGCTCGGCTCAATATTTACAAATTATATATAATTTAAGCAAAGTGCATACCGTTATCATAATTTGATCGTGTTTTTAGCGATGATTTTTTCATCTCAAGCCTTGATTTTAATTGTCACAAGGCTTCATCTAAAAATAATCAAGCTATCGTATATTATAAAATGTTAATGGTTAATGATATCAATTATATTTCAAAACGCCTACATTTGATTTTGTTGCACTGTTTTTTCATTTTTTTGAGTTTATTTTTCATTTTTAGCAAAATAGATATTGACATTTCGAAAAAAGTGTGGTATACTTATATCAGCACAGTTCCGAAGCCGCATATTTAATATGTGGCTTACAACTGCGGTTTTCCTCTCTCTCAAAGGCATACCGCATATCTCCCGAATTTTCGTTTTGAAGATTCGGGAGACTTTTTTATTCCACCATATGCAAGAGCCGCAGGCGGGTCGCATTTTATCCGAAGAAGTGTTGTCTACTCCCGATGTCCGCAGACATCGGATCGCTGTACCTCGCCTCGGCAGCACCTATCCGAACCTGCTTGAAGCTTGACGTACGTTATGTCAGAGGACGTGAACCAAACACCACTATGCCACTGTTGTACCTCGTCCTTTCAATTGTGGTAGATCTTATCCTGTATAATCAGCATTCCTATTTTACTTTTCAAAACAAACTGCGTATTTGCAGAACTTTCACTCAAAAATTCTAAAATGCTTATATCTTGCCGTATGCGAGAGCCGCAGGCGGGTCGCATTTTATCCGAAGAAGTGTTGTCTACTCCCGATGTCCGCAGACATCGGATCGCTGTACCTCGCCTCGGCGGTGCCTATCCGAACCTGCTTGAAGCTTTGCGTACGTTATGTCAGAGGACGTGAACCAAACACCATTATGCCGCTGTTGTACCCCGTCCCTTTCAGCCTATGCAAACTATATTTCTCTGCAATTTATCTTTTTAACCGCACATGACATTTGTACCGTTTATCGACAAATTTATTTCAAATACGATGATACCGTCCTTGTCGGTCTTTCCCTTGTACACCTCTTTGCCGTCCGAGCCTGTAACGGTAAACTCGATGTCGGATATTTTTCCGTGACCCGATATGTCAAGCTTCTTTATCGTCAACGGTATTTCTGCAACGGTCTTGAATGCGATATAGAACGATACGGGGTCATCCGCACCCGTTGCAAAGGTCTGATCCTTGCCGTTCGACCAAACGAGAAACTGCTCGGGTATATCCTCGATGTCCTTTTTGGCGCACACGACCTTTGTGCCGTTTATCGGCGAGCTTGTTTCAAAGGTATAGATGTTGCCGCTTCGCCTTACGCTTACGGCACTCTCATCGACAAGCTTAATGTCCTCGCCGGAGTTGTTCGTATCGGTCACGCTTGCCTTGTATTTGCCCAAGACGGCATCGTATTTCAGCGTGATAGGGCTGTTCGCCGCTTGGGCTGAGCCTGCCGAGAAGCTCGGCGTTTTGCCGTGCTTTGCCATTTTTTGCAAAATGTAATTATAGCACTTCTCCGCAGCTCGTCCCTTGATGATCCCATAATATGCATCGGCGGGTACGGTTACCCTTTTGCCATTTACATAAGGATTTCTCTCATTTATTTCCGTCGCACTCGTTCTGAGTCCCTGCTGTATCTCCCATATGATTATCTGTGTTGCAATGGCGTAATCGTCTTCATTGCAATCACTGTACGGTGCTGTCCTACCCGGCTGCCAGCCGCAGAAGCAAGCGGATGTTATCAAAATCTTTTTAGCCTCTCCCATGGTTTTCAGATAATTGCTTATTTCTCCGCTTTCAGCCTTGTAATCACTTACATACGAGCCGAACGGCACGCCGGCTTCGATACAAAGTACTTGCCTTGTATCATCGGTCTTGTAATAGTCACGTATCATAAGCTTTCGCTTTACACTGTCCTTTTTCGTTACGCCCGTACCGACTATTGATGTACCGTTGAATATGAAGTACGTAGTATCATTCGGCACGGTGTAAGCTTTTCCTTGCTTGTCCTTGTATTCCGAGCCGAGATACGATTCCACTTTTGTTGCATCATCGATATTTACGGATAATGTCGTGATAGGCAACGTGCAGAATACTGTCAGCAAAGCAAGCAGAAACGAAGTGAGCCTTTTGAATTGTTTCATAACAAATTCCTTTCAAGTATATTTTGTATATGTAAAAAGCGGAGATCGTTACATCCCCGCTTGAATTTTTTTGGAAGCAAAAAGAGAATGAATTAAAAAACTCATTCTCTTCATTATTTGCAATCAATGCATATAGATAATTGTATATGTGTTATTGTCGTTGGCTTCAATATATAAGTGGTAATTCGTGTAATTGTAGAAATTACAACTTAACAATATACCCTGTAATGCCTCACGTTCGCAAAAAGTAGGGTCGTTTTTGTATTCCTCGATTTTATGCCAGCATATCCAAGTACTGTTTTCTTTCGTTATCTCAAACGGCTGTAGTACTCCGTCAATGTAGGTATATCCTACTTCTGCGTGTTTGAGACCCATATAATCCCCAAACGCTATCATATCAGCCTTTATAGCCTCTATATCAAACGGCTTTGTCGTATATATGGGGTTGCAGAACACGATACTGTAAAGCTCGTCTTGTTCTTCGTCCGATAAATAACGCCAATACGTTTCCATATTAACCGCCGCACAAGGATCTTCCTCGAAGTACTCCTTTATTGCCTCGTATCTGTTCTTTTTCATCA
>CAZLRV010000039.1:0-6006 GCA_964562175.1 uncultured Lachnospiraceae bacterium | reverse complement strand
CGATGATTGGTAAAATTATAATAACACTTACTGCTCAAAAAGTCAATAGCTTAACGGCATTTTTCTCCGTTTTTTTGAGAATGGTATGTTTTTATTACAGTTTATCGATATAAGCGGTGTTACATTCTCTTTTTGTTTCAATGCGGCTATCAGCCGCTCCAAGCGTTCCTTTTTCAATATCAACAGCCGCTTTTGCTCCGCAAGTGTTTTTTTCTGTCATGCCTCGGGCGTGCAAGCTCCTTTGAGCGTATGGCGATTTTGACAGAGATCGCAGATATTCGGAGAAAGCGAAGCAAAATATATTGAGCGATAAATTAAAATTTTTTTGTATTGACCCAAAAAAATTTAAAAAAAGGTTGAAATTGCAATTTGAATATGTTATTATATAGTGAGATTAAGAAAGGGCGGGTAATAATATGAAAAAAATTATTACGTCAATATTGTGTTGTTGCATGATAATGACGGCTTTTGTCAGCTCTTTTCCGAGGATAGAGGCACTATCGGACGGAAAATACGTTGAAAGCGGTCTTGTCGCACGCTACGACGGCTCGTTAAACAAAGCCGACGGACACGATATTTATTCGAATGTTTGGCAGGATCTGAGCGGAAACGGTAACGATCTGGATCTGTCAAAAAAGACAAATTCCTACTTTACAAAGCACGGCTTCGTAATCGATCGCGAATCCTTTACGCTAAGCAATTCCGTGCTTTCGGCTGTAAACTCAAATGAATTTACGGTCGAGGTGGGAATAGGCGAGATATATGAAACAGGCTCGTCATTTACCACTTTTATCAACTCTACGAACAACGACAATTTTGCTCTGTTTTTGAGAACCGACACGGATATACTTCAACTCAAAGCGAATACCAATCCCAGACCGGGCAAGACTTACGGTATCGATTCGGCACAGTATCACACGCTTGCCGTTACCTTCTCCTTAAATTCGTTTATCAGACTTTACATTGACGGTGTGCTTGTCAGCAGTGAAGTGCCCACGATGACCGTTCAATCTGCGGGACTTATAGAGATAGGCACTGTTGCGTCTGAAAAGGCCAACAAGACGGAGTTCAGGGGCGTGAGAGTTTATTCAAGAGCCTTGAACGCCACGGAGCTTACCAAAAACGCGGATTCGGATAGAGTAACATACATTACGGATACCTCACCGGCGTTACCGCTTATTGCAAACGTAGAGCATCACCTTGACAATACCGATGTTTATTTCAATAACGTATGCTATACGGGCAGTGAATGCACCTTCACTTCTTCAAGCTCGGCAATTAAAGTCAGCAACGGCAAAATAACCGCTACGGCAACGGGTATTTACGATATGACCGTTTCTTACGGACAGTTCTCCAAAAAGATCAAGGCTGTTGTAAGAGGTACGGACAACTATGAATTTGTGCTTCACTCAAACGATTTTTCATCCTCCTTGCCGTCGGATTACAGAATAGTCAACGGCGATAGCAGTAAGATCTATGTTTCGGGCGGATATCTTGTGGTAAACGGCACCGGCACGGATATGACCCGTGTGCTTTTGCCCTCGTATCTCGATTCGTTCGGTGATTATAAAATCACCGCTGTTGCTTCCATAAACAACACTTCCGACACATCACGTTGGGGCAGTATCACGTTCAGAACTCAAAACGGTAACTATCCGTTTTATCATATGTGCTTCAGACAAAACGCTTCCGCCGCAAACGGTGTTGAATTTGCAAAGAGAAACGAAAGCAACGCATGGAGTGTGTTCAATACCTCGTCGTATACAAGTGCTTTAACGCTCGGCACGGATTATACATTTACAATAAAAACGTGCGGCTCAAACGTAAAAGAATACATTAACAACTATTGCGTTATAGCCTCGGATTCGATGGCGGATTACAACACGGGCGGTATCGGTTTTATTGCAAACAACTCAACAATAAAGGTCAACAAGGTAACCGTAACGCTCAATGCAAGCTCGATTCCCGATACTCCCTATGTTACCATAGCACAGCCCAAGACAGACGTTGTGGGCGGTATATGCTTCAGTGAATATGTAACGAGCAAGGACAAGCTCAACTCCGTAAAGAACGCAAGCATCAAGCCCGCAAATGCAATTTTCTACATAAACGAAAAACAATACGCTTGCACGGATTCATCCCTCTCAACTCAATTCTGCAACATGGAAGAGATAAGAGTTGCACTCGGCGGCAAAATAATGCCCACGTTCTATGCAAAGAACAAAGAGTGTGCCGAGGCGATATGTCAATATCTTGAGACCTTCAAGATATCCGATGTATTCATAATGAGCGATTCGACAGAGGTATTGACATTTGTAAAGGACAGATATACAATAGCAAGACGTGTGCTTGATCTCACAAGCGAGTACAAGGGAAAGCCGATACTCAGTAAAGAGGCTTGCCTGAGCATACGCACAAAGGCAACGAACGCATGGGCTTCCATAGTTGTTCTTCCCGCTTGCTGTACAAACTTCAATGTTATAAAGTGTCTGCAGGATATGATAATGACAACATGGCTTTTCAATGATACCGGCTCGCTCAATTCGGTTACCAGAGCATTCGACCTTATAGCACGAGGCACGTTCGGCGTTATCAGCGACAACACACAGCTGCTTTACAATGTTACGAAAAATTATATGGGAAGCAATGTGCTGACTCGCGCTCCGCTCAATATCGGACACAGAGGTCTGCCGTCAAAGGCACCCGAAAACACGCTTGAAAGTGCAAAGCTTGCATACAGCAAGGGTGCGGATTGCATCGAGGTGGATATATATCTTACCACCGATAACAAAATAGTTATAATGCACGATGCAAATACATCGAGAACGTGCGGCACCTCTTGGAATGTAGAGGAGCATACGTTGGCAGAGCTGAAAACGCTCGTTCCGAAGAATAATTTCAGCAATTATCCCAATGTAACCATACCAACACTTGAAGAATACTATCAAGAGTTTAAGGGCAAGGACGTAAGGATATTCGTAGAGATAAAATCGTATAAGAAAGAAATAATCACATATCTTAAACAGCTCACCGAGCAGTACGGAATGACGGATCAAGTCTCCGTAATAGCATTCGGTCATACAGGTGCCTGCCAAACTATGAAAGAGGTATGGCCGGAAATGTCGCTCGGATATCTGACAAGCAATATAGCAACAGGCGGAACGAGTGAGGCGCAGGTCAAGAACGTGCTTAACACGGTTCAGTCGCTCGGCTCAACGTATAACCCTCAATATCCCGGTCATACAGCCGGATTTTTGGCGGCTGCCAATATGAGAGGTCTGACGAGCTGGCCGTGGACGTATGCTGATAACTCGGATTCCGACAATTATCTCCTCTACGGTGCGGACGGACTTACAACAAACTGCTGTGATTACTTTGAAAACTACGGTAAGACACTTAAAGTAACGAAAGCAACGTATAATTTGAAGATCGGAGAAACACATACTCCGAGTGCATACCTTACGCTTTACAACAGAAAAACGACCGATGTGGGAACAAACGCAAATTCAAGAATAATAATACTTGAGGGCGGCGATATAGCGACCGTATCGGGTAATAAGATAACGGTTAAGTCACTCGGTAAGGTAACATACGCCGTTGAGTATACGCAAACAATGCAGTCGGGCAGCAAATACACACTCGTTACCACACCCGTAACACTCTATACAGGCACGGGCGTAAAGGGCGATGTAGACGGCAACGGCAAGGTTACGATTGCCGACCTGATTATGCTTGATGCATATATGGCAAACAAGACCGATAAGATCGATACGACCGCCGCAGACTTAAACGGTGACGGCAAGATAACGGTAGACGACGGCATCGCTTTGATGAAGATCATCAAAAAATAAATCATTGGGGCGGGTCCACATCAATGATGTGAAGTATCACATCATTTGCGCAAAGCGCAACATCATTTGCCGCAGGCAACATCATTTGTGCGAAGTGCAACATCATTTGTGCGAAGCACAACATCATTTGCCGTAGGCAACATCATTTGCGCAAAGCGCAACACCATTTCGCTTTGCGGCACAGTCGAGTAAGAGGTTACCCATTACTTGAGTAGCCGACCTCTCACACCACCGTACGTACGATTCTGTACACGGCGGTAATCATATTAAGTGCATAGACTTGTACGCTTCGGATATATCGTAATATCCCCTGCGTGCAAGTCTTTTCCTTGCAAAATTTTTACCCCTTCAATATATCCCACTGTATTATATTTATACGCCACTTGATTTTCGCTTGCAAATGTTCCGCGACCACCCATATTAACGCACCACCTTTCTTGATGCTCTGCAATCGACCGACACAATGTTGCCTTTCATTTCGGGAAACGGCGTACCGAAGCACACAATTTTTGATGGTGATTATTTTGCCAACATTGCATAATAGCCGCGCATAATCGGTTACGATGCCCTGATTTTCAGGACGTGAGACAAAGACTACATCACAGTACCCCCTTTCATAAAAGTCAACCTTTGGTTGCCGTCAAAAATATCTTGACATAAAGGAGAAAATGTGATATACTATATATGCAATTGAAGAGTAATCTTCACATTTTAAGGCACATGGTCTGTTGTTGCAGCAACTGACTGCGTGCTTTTCCTTTATGATATTTTCTTTCATTAGGCTTTCGAATCAAATTGATATCGGATGCTTTTTTTGTTCACTTGCAATGGCTTGTAATTGCCTTTTGGCACAACGAAACGAAACAGCCGGCTTTTTAGCGGCAGGAGAAGCTTCTTCAAAATCAAGTATTACCGCTTTTTCCGACTGCGATACGACTTCATCCAACTCGTCTTCTTGCTTGGGTGTTAAAGAATACGCAGAACGGATTTTCAAATTCCACTCGTATGGCATTTTCTTTTTTCCAAGTTCAATAGCAGAAAGAAATGACGGTGCGACGTCAAGCTTTTGCGCCATATTCAATAGCACCTATTCGTTTTCTACACGTAGTTTTTTCAACAATTTGCCTATTTCAGTCATAATAAGTACCTAACCTTTCTCTTGTACATTTATTATACCACAACCGAATGTATTTGTTTCCCTTTGGGTGATTTTTGTACCTATTGTTGAATATTATCGAGCGGTGCGAAACAAATCGACTCTCACGCCACCGTGCGTGTCGTTCGGCACACGGCGGTTCAATTCAAAATTAAATATGCACTTTAGCATAATAATCCGAAAGACTGATTAAGCCTCGATTAGTTGTTTCTTTGAATATTGCTTTCTTTTTCGGTAGGTATTTTGCTCGCTTACCCAAATCCTGTCGTCAGTTTTGCTTGCCACAGATTTATTCCGAGTTTCGTTAATCCCCACGCTCTTTTCTTTAGCACTTTCCACTATTTCCAAATGATTATTCTCATTATTCTTCTCATACACTCTTCTATACTTTTGAGTTTTTGTTTCATTGAGCCTTCGCACCTATGAGACCTCACGACTCTTTCCTCATCTACCTGCCCGATTTACGCATTAAGGTTACGGTCACCTTTGGACTTCGTGACTGATCCGCTTAATACGCCTTTTTATCGGGTTTCTGTCCGTCAGGCTTCGATCTTGCGATTGCTTCTTATCTCCCACACCTTACGATGTGAAACTTGCAAGTCGCTTTCGAGTTCGTCGGTAACTACGCCTCGGTGGACTTTCACCACAGAGCATTGGTATGCTCTTCATACCAAACACGAACGCCCTTGAATTCAAGGACTTTTATGTTAGAATGCAAAATTGTTGCCTTTCGTTCGCACAAAGCACAACGTCGTTGGCAAAAGCCCAGATCGATGATGTTAATTATCTCATCATTTGTGCAAAGCGCAAGCTCGTTCATGTGTGTCCGCTTGAATGAAATACGATGTATTCGCTACGCTCATAATGATGTTGACCTTCGGTCAAATGATGTTGTGTCCTGCGGACACAAATGAAAAAATCCAAGTCTTACAACTTGGATTTTTGGCTCCCCCTGCTGGGCTCGAACCAGCGACATCATGATTAACAGTCATGCGCTCT
>CAZLRV010000038.1:0-6536 GCA_964562175.1 uncultured Lachnospiraceae bacterium | reverse complement strand
GTTTTAGTTCCTTATAAAATTGCACACCGCTCAAACCTCAAATCAACATTTGAGAAACAACATTACGAATTGCCGAGAGGTGCAAAGGAACCTATCATTACCCTGCAAACAAGGTAAAATCCTTGTTTGCAGGTCTCTTTGTCTATATTGTACCACACAATTCAAAAAAAATCAAGTCAAAATTCGCAAAGATCTGCATCTACTGTATATCTTTTAGTATTTTTAAGCAGTGGGTAGGATGTGCTTTCGAGCAACAGCACCTTAAAGCCGTGCAAGCAAGCACTTTGCACAAAGCGTTCCATTTCGTCATCGGAAAAATACGTTCTCATATTTACCGTAACGAACAGCTTATCGCATTCAAGCTCTCGCACAAGCTCCATATATGAAAATACTTTTTCGATATCGGTTTCATCATCCGCATCTATTTCAAAGCCGAGTGCTTTTATTATCGATGAAAGTGCGAGCTTTTGGCTTTTGATATCGATCGACAGCTCGGATGCAAGATATGTGATATAGTTTTCCGTTTTTGCAAGCAGCTCATTTGTTTTCATATAGTTTTCCGCTCTGAGTCCCACTTTTTCGATTGCGGCATAGAGCTTGTTCAGTAAGCTTTTTTTATTGATATCAAACGGTACGAGCTGTACTATTGCCTCAACATATTTGGATATTTCAAGCTTTTCATTCGACCTTGAAAGAATGAAGCGTCCGTTCTCTCCGTCACTTTGCATTGAAATATCTCTCACCATGTTGAGAAACATTTTTTTGTTTTCGACAACAAGCTCGTTTACATATCCGTCCTCAAACAGCAGGACGTGTTCCATTTCACCGTATATCAATTTCATAATACTATCAGCCTCTCGTCGCTGTCAATCACCTCGCTGTGATACTCTCCCGTTATGTATTCCATACCGGCAAATTGCTTTTCGGTCACAGTCAGCACCTGCACGATTCCTTTCGGCGGACGGTTTTTGCGTATTATGTCTATTACCGCCTTTCCCGCACTCGGTGTTATCAGCATTCTGCAATAGACCGATTTTTGCAACATAATAAATCCGTTTTTTATCAACAGCTTGCGAAATCTTCCGTATATGCGTTTTTCTTCAAGTGTTTCGCTTGGAAGATCGAAAAATACCAATACTCTCATAAATCTGTAACTCATAACCTGTAATACCGTATAAGTGAAGCGTCTTTTTCATTAAGCGCATCGAAAACACTTCTGCAATAATACTTTATCGAATTCAAGACCGTTTGTCTTGTATTATCTATTACGACCGTGTCGTTCAGCGTATTCAGCAAAATATGCTTATCCGCACTGTTAAAGCCGTTCAGCTCCATATTTTTCACCTTGCGGTCTATAAGTATTCTGAACGGCTCCATAAGATCACAGCTTAAATTAAAATGATTGAACATATTATCGTGAAAAATACCGAGCTGTGTCAAATAACCGTTTGAGGTCACCTCACGGTTAAATGCGGATAGAATGATACTGTATCCGTAATTCAATGCGGCGTTCGTGGCATTTTCCGCAGTTCTTGTATGCTCCACTCCGAACAGTGCATTGAAATATACCTTTGCCGCATGTCCCTCGCGATTAGTCGTATCATTCGGCATTATCCGGCAGATATATGAGCAAAGCAACTGCGCCTCTTTATCCTTTCCCGACTCTCGAAGAAGCTCGGCTTGCTTACGTATTTTTTCGCCGACTATGCTTGCCCACACATTTGCCTTGATATCCTCGGACCAAGCCAATTGCATTTTGAGCTTTCGGGAGCAGTCGTACGAATCGTAATACGGTTGAAGCTCGGCATACGGATTGCGTTTTGCGTTGCAAAAAATTACTCGTATCTTTTTTTGGGCAAGTGCCTCAAGCAAGCAGCCCGTGAGCGATATTGCCGGATCTTCAATGAGCAATACGGAGATCTCATCGATAAAGACCTTTTTAGTCTCCTCGCCTCTTATCACCATATAGCCCATTTTATAATCCAGCTTACATCTTGAAGCAATTACAACACATCTCCAACTCATAATAGTTCCAGAAGGTTGACATCGGAGCGTTTTTCAAAAAGTCCGGATGCGGAACTGTCAATGATGCGAACGTCGGTATAGCTCTTTTTCCAATTTGAAAGCTTAAGCGACACGGCGGCAATACCCGACGATGGGCTTTCTTTCAAAGCGGAAAGGTCGGCTTGTTTTATCCTACCGAATATTCCTTGAAGCTGCAAAAGGACTTCACACTGCTTGAATATATCAAGCGATAAAAAAGCATCCCTTTTATCACTTAATTTATCGAGCAATGTTGCGCTTCCCGGGCGTTTGTTGTACGGCCAAGCACCGAGCTTTTCAATATAGTAATCGTACAAACGAGCGTTTTCTTCTTTTGATACCCCGTCGAAGCGTTCGTCCCATTTTATGTTTTCGTTTTCTTTATGCTTATCACAAAGTACACGCAGTTTCTTTACATAAGCCTCCTTTTCGGGGGAAGTGTTAAACTGCATCATATTCATGAGTCCGAGAGTGCTTGAAGTTGCCTTTCCCCTGATGCAGAATATCGCTCCGTCAAGGGAGAGTGCGGAATTTATTTTAAGTATTCTGCCATCGAGCAAGACCTTTATATCCTTTGCTTTCTCGCCAAGCTCAGCCGATACATACTCCCTTGCATATTCAGCCGAGGCGAGGAATTTATCCATATCAAGCAGCTTTAGCGGGACAAAAGAAACTCCCCTTTTTTTGCCGAGGGTGTAGCTTGCCAAAACAAAGCCCGCAACGGTGGCTTTATTGTATCCGCCGTATTTTTCGGTAGGCATTCCTTTTTTCAGCGGGATCAAGCCCGGAGCCGCAGGCAAGGGATTTTGGTCGAAGAAGCCTCCGTTTTGTCCGGAGTGACTGCAATAAGAATACATTGTGATATGCGCAGTGTTTTTTTGTGCGATCTTCACAACACGGTCTTTATCGACAGCACCCTGCCATATTGTTTCGTTGCCGACCTTTACCGGGTGTGTAAACACTACCTTTGTCTTTGGGTTATTGTCATTTTCGGGACGCCAAAACTGTTTGCTGAATTTCATATGCCACACATTTCCGACTACTATATTCAAATACGCATCCTTGGCGTGATGAAGATCGTTTATATCGCGTGATTTGACCAGCTTAAATTCCTGTCTGAAGTCGGACGCGAGCTGTGCTTTTACGTAAACTATTTCCGTTTTCGGATATAGCTCCCTTAAAAGCGTGGCAAGTGCTTTTGTCGATTGTCTTGTTTCAACGAGTTGACGGTTGACAAATTCAAATCGTTCTTGCTCCGTAAAGCCCGTGTTTCTCGTTAAACGCTTGAATTTTTCATCACCGAGCAGACCCACTCTTTTCAGGTATGACCAATAGCCCGTCATCTTGTTGCGTATTGATACATCGATGGGGTATTTATTGTCTTTGGTTCCATTGATCTTTGAGTCAATAAGGATCTTATTGTTTAATATGCTCTCATCCTTCACGAAGCTTTGCGGGTAGATATGCTCTATATTATATTTGCCGTCACCCGCAATTATCGAGTCAAGCTCTATCTTATTTCCCGTATACAAGCACCTTCCGAGCTGAATAAAGTATAAAAACAGCTTATCACTTTGCAAAAGATTATGTGCCGTATCGCCCCATTCGTCCAAAACAGCTTGCAGTTCTCGAACATCCTCGTTGTCAATGCTTCGGTAAAGCCCACGAAGGCGTTCAAGACGTGATTTGGTACGTTCTTTCTCTTTCTCACCACGTGCCATTTCTATAAATACCCTTTTTGGGGCTTGCTTTTGAAGCTTGACGATATCTTTCAAAATATCAAGTGTTCGCAGTATCGGACGTTTGACCGATGCCGAAACGTACATTTCATCAAGTCTGTCGGAAATGCTTTTTTTATTCTCACCATAGTATTCGGCAACAAGCTCGTCTATCTTCTTTTTATAGGAAAAATCATCGGACATAAGCTGCATAAAATTGTAATTTGTTTCCCACATTGCACGGATGATGCTCATATATTCGCCGGTATCGGGATTCAGCGCACCGCCGATTTTACATAAAAGCTTGCGTGAGAGTCTGCCGAAATCCTTAAATTTCAAGGAAGGAATGTATTTTCTGTCCTCTTCGGTAAGGTCGGGGTATTCCGCACCGAGCCACTTTTTAAACCTCGCCTTATCCTCGGAACACGTGGCTTGCTCGATTATACGCTCAACCTCTTTTTCCGACAATAGCTTGCTTGAAATAAGCTTTTTAAATTGCAAATACGGTTTAAGCGATGATTTCACGGTGATATCAAGTCCGGACAGCGTATCCGACTCGGACATATGACCGTTGTTTAATAAGTATTCTCTTATATTCTTTGGGCTGACCTTTGCCTTTTTCATAAACAGCTCGTTGTAAATGCTTTGTTTTACCTCAACGGGAAGCTTTGAGTCGTTTATTTTAATATTGTTTATTTCATTTAAAACCTGAAACGCACAGTATACAAGAGAGCATTTAGGCAAAGCCTTTTCATCGGGCAAATAAGTACAGCAGCCCCTCATTTTGTCAATAAATGCCTTCTCCGATGCATCCATATCTACCATATCATCGAAGTTCCACGGATAAATTCGACCATCACGACGTACTGCCCAATGATTTGACTTTTTGTCACCGCTATTTCCGATAGGTCCTACAAAATACGGAACTCGGAATTTAAATACCGATATTATTTTTTCCTCAACACTTATACCGTTTTCATCCCTCTCACTTAAAAAGGGCAGATATCGTCTTGCGTTTTCCAAGATTTTCTTAAGCTCATGCAGATAAAGCTGATACGGAATTACCCTGTTATCGCCGTCTACCTGCTTCGGCATAAACTCATTTGACTCAAGACGCAAGAGCATATCGTCAAATTCCCGCTTGTCGGCGTCCTCCGGCGTAATGTCCTCGAATAGTTTTTTAACGTATTTGCAAAAATCCTCTTTGCTTGCCGACTTCTTTAAGCTGTGTCGTTTTCCGGATGAGCGATTTTTGCCTATGTACGCCGCATAGTTCTTGATTTTTTCATTCTCGAAACGGAACAGCTCAAAGTATTTGTCCTCACAGTACTTTTTTGTAAATCTCTTAAGTGTAATGAGATCTTTCTTGTGTGTATCGTAGACGGCGACCTTGGCATCGGATATTGTTCCCTTTCCTCTCAACACCTCGACCAGCACCGACCAATCGTATATCTGCTTCAAGCATACGATAAGCTCCGCATCGTCCCCTATGCTTTGCATAACGGAATCCATTTTATCGCTGTCATATCCGAGCGAGATATACGGCTCCTCAAGCTCTGCATATTCTTCCTTGCCGAACAGCTCATTCAGCTTGACCTTGTTTTTATCGTTTTTTCCGCAAAGCAGCTTTATCACGAGCTCATAGTTATATTCGTACTCGTCATTTATTTCCTTCGGTGCGGCACATTCTTTGCCGAATAATGCATCCGTCAAGGCTCGTACCTTTTTCGTAATACCGCATTTTAATTGCAGGGCTTGGCAAGCCTTGTCCACATCCGCACACTCACCCCAAGGAAGCGTGCGTCCGTCACGCATGATATGGTTTTCCAAAGTCTTGAATACAAGTCCGAAATCAGTAACCCCGTCGATATTGTTCTCATCGACCTCGCTGAGAAAGTGACCTCTGTGTGCAACGAGCCATGCGCAAGCAAGATACACGAGGCGTACATCGTGGCTTCCGCTGTTCTTATCCATAAGCTCGGTTATCAAATGGTGTATTGTCGGGTATGCATCTGTATATTCCTTTTGTTTTTCATATGTATCGAAAATGCGTTGTTTTTCACTCGGAGAGTCGGGGTAAAGATAGCTGTTTTTTATTCGCGTGTAAAAGCCCTCGTCGATTTGTGCGATCTGCAGTGCAAAAAGCTCTTGTATCAGACTTGCGCGCATTTGCCGTCTGTCAAGTCGTCTTCGCGAGGTGCGAAAGCTCCTGCGTTTTTCCGCACTGCTTGCCTCATCGAAAAGATTGACTCCCCACATAGGCTCACCCTTCGAGCGGCACAGCTCGTAATTCTCATACGTCACGGCATATCCTACGGAATTTGTGCCGATATCTAAGCCCACGTAATAATTTTTGTTTTCCATCTTGACAAATGCTCCTTTTTGTGTTATAATGTACACGTAATTTAGTTCCTTATTAAATTGCATTACGAGTTCAAATAAAAGAATCTCAAATCGTCGGCACAGCCGATAGCACAGGTGTGCGAGAATTGCCTCCCCGGAGGCTTTTTCTTTTTGTTTCTCATATGCAAGTTCGGCACATTAAATGCTTACTTGCAAAATCATAAAGATTTTTTCAGTATATATAATATCATATTGTTTATCGTTTTGTCAAGTATGTGCGGCAACATAACTATCATCACGCGCAAGCGTGCATATCATCACGCGCCAGCGTGCATATCATCACGCGTCAGCGTGCATATCATCACGCGCAAGCGTGTATATCATCACGCGAATGCGTGCATATCATCACGCGTCAGCGTGCATATCATCACG
>CAZLRV010000037.1:0-7155 GCA_964562175.1 uncultured Lachnospiraceae bacterium | reverse complement strand
AACCTGAATCTAGCGCGTCTGCCAATTCCGCCACATCCGCATAAGAACGGGTATAGTTTAGCACACTTTTTGCAATTTGTCAAGGGGTTTTAAAAATATTTTACAAGTTATCTTGTAAAGAAACGCTCGTATTTATTTTTTCGGCGTATCTTACCGTTTCCATTGCATCCTTTGCGTACTTATCGGCACCTATTTTTTGCGCATACTCCTCATTAAGCACGGCACCGCCGACTACTGTTTTGCACCAAGGAGCGTGTTTTTTTAACTCGCTTATGGTTTGTTCCATTGACGGCACCGTCGTTGTCATAAGCGCTGAGAGTCCGACGAGGTGGCAATGCGTTTCAATTGCCGTATCGACTATTTTTTCGCACGGTACATCACGTCCGAGGTCTATCACCTCAAAACCGTAATTCTCAAGTAAAAGCTTGACTATATTTTTGCCAATGTCGTGGATATCGCCTCTTACGGTAGCAAGTATCACCGTCAGCTTTTTTGCGCTTGACCTTGTTATGCTTATTGAGGCTTTTATTACCTCGAACGCCGCTTTTGCCGCCTCCGCACTCATGAGCAACTGAGGCAGATAAACCGTTTTGTTTTCGTATCCGACACCGACCTTATCAAGTGCGGGTATTATTTCATTTTTGATTATGTCAAGTGCGGGTGTGGTTGCAAGCAAGTCCTTTGTCAATGCGCTTGCCCTCTCACCGAGCCCCTTGATAACGGCGTTTTGAAGCTCGGTGCTTGAGACCGGATCGCTTGTCTTTTGTTCCGCTGTGGCTACGGGTGTGCTTTGCAATGCATTACTCGAAGCAAATTCAATATAATCGGCACAGCCGATATCGAGTCCCTTTAATGCACGATACGAGTAATATGTTTTCATCATATCGAGCGAATACGGATTCATTATTGCCGCACTCAAGCCGTCTTGCAGGGCAAGAGCGAAAAATGTGGAGTTTATACAATCACGGCTTGGCAGACCGAACGAAATGTTTGAAACGCCCAATGATGTGTTGCAATGCAAAGTATTCTTTATATATCGCATGGCATCAAGTGTCGTGATTGCCGAGCTTTGGTCGGCACTTACCGTAAGACAAAGAGTATCGAAAATAATATTTTTTTTGTCGATTCCGTATTTGCCTGCTTCGTTAAGTATCTTCTTTGCTATTTCTATTCTGCCCTCGGCATTGTCGGGTATACCGTTTTCGTCAAGCGTGAGGGCAACGACAACACCGCCGTATTTCTTTACCAAGGGAAAGATCGAAGCCATGCTTTCCTCTTTGCCGTTTACGGAGTTTATCATTGCCTTGCCGTTGTAGAGTCGCAGAGCCTGCTCCATTGCCTCGGGGCTTGACGTATCTATTTGAAGCGGCAGATCTATGACGGCTTGCAAGGAGGCGACCGAGTGTTTAAGCATCGATGCCTCGTCTATTTCGGGCAGTCCGACATTTACATCGAGTACATCAACGCCTTTTTCTTGCTGTGAAAGTCCCTCGGACAAAATATAATCGATATCGTTTTCACGCAATGCTTGCTTGAATCTCTTTTTGCCTGTCGGGTTTATCCGTTCGCCTATCAAAACGGGGGATGAACCGAAGCGCAATGCGTGTGTATATGATGATATGTGAGTCAAGCCTTTATCAACGAGCGGTGAAGGCTTTTTGCTTGATGCAAGCTTTGTCAATGCCTTTATATATTCCGGTGTTGTTCCGCAACAGCCGCCGACGACACGCACGCCCATGTCGATATAATTTGCAACGTCTTGCGCAAATTCCTCTGCGGTAACATTATAGACGGTACAGCCGCAAACGCATTCGGGAAGCCCTGCGTTTGGCTTCAAAACCACGGGGACAGATGCGCATTCGACGAGCTTTTTGACAACGGGATAAAGCTGTTTGGGACCGAGCGAGCAGTTTGCGCCGATACAATCGCCGCCCATACCCTCAACAAGTGCCACCATAGCCTCAGGGTCTGCCCCCGTCATAAGCTTTCCGTCCTCACCGTACGCATTGGACACTATTACGGGCAGAGTGCTGTTTTCTTTTGCCGCAAGCAATGCCGCTTTCGTTTCGTAAGAGTCGTTCATCGTTTCTATCATTATAAGGTCAACACCGTATTTTACGCCGAGGCGAATGGTCTCGGCAAATACCTCTATGCATTCCTCATACTCAAAATCACCGAACGGCTTAAGAAGTCTGCCCGTCGGACCGATGTCGAGAGCAATAAATTTATCGCCCTCGTTCGTGCTTGCTTCTCTTGCGGCTTTTGCGTTGGCTACCGCACATTTTATTATCTCATCAAGCTCATCGTGCGAAAATTTCAACACGTTTGCACCAAAGGTGTTCGTGTTTACGACGTTTGAGCCGGAATCAAAATAATCCTTGTGTATTTTGATTATCACATCGGGGTGAGTGATGTTCCATACCTCCGGCAGTTGTCCAAGCTCAAGCCCCTGCGCTTGCAGGAGCGTGCCCATACCGCCGTCGAGAAAAACTATATTATCTTTTAAAAAATCGGAAAAATTCATTTTACACTCCGAGTCGGTCGTTTTTATACAGACCGACAAATGCCGTTACGGATTTTGACGGCGACATTATCATGCTTTGGTTTAAGACAAGTCCTATTTTTCTCGGACAATCAAGCATCGAAAAAATATTTTTTTGGACGCAGACGGAAAGATCTCCGTAGCCGGCACTGAATCGCGGACGGAGAGATATGCCGTCTTGCTTGTATTTCGTTTCAAGCTCCGAGCAGAACGCATCGCACAGAACCTCTATTTGAGATGAGCCTATCGAGCTGTATATCAAAGAGCGTGTCGGTGATACCGATGAATATCTTTCGATATATCGGTCTATCTGAAGTCCGATGGTTGCCGCAAACAGCACGACGGCAAAACAACCCTCAAGATTTTTCGACAAATCATGCGAGGTAAGCGAAAAAGTGCCGAGGTTGATATCATCACCCGATATGCAAAGCGGCAATTCGGTATAGCATAGCTTATACGAAAGCTCACCCTCCGCCTCACGGGAGCATTGAACGAGCAACTGCTCAAGCTCATCGCCCGATGCTTTTCCGAGTCCGCAAAAACGGCGTATCTGCCCGTTGTCGAGAGGGAGCTGCGGGTAGGACTTGACGTATACCATATTATTTTATACCCAAAATATTGCTGAGGTTTTCCTTTATCTTCTGTGCCACGTCGGGCTTGTTCATAGAATAAACGTGTACATTCGTTATATTGTTTGCGTAAAGATCTATTATTTGATCGGTAGCGTATGCTATGCCCGCCTGCTTCATTGCATCGGGATGCGAGCCGAAACGGTCAACGAGGCTCTTAAAGCGTTGAGGCATATACGAGCCGGAGAGCTTTATGGCACGCTCTACCTGATTTGCGTTTGTTATCGGCATGATACCCGCAACCACGGGAACGGTTATTCCCGCCTCTCTTATTTTGTAAAGGAAATTATAGAGCAGAGAATTGTCGAAAAACATTTGAGTAGTCAGAAAATCGCATCCGGCATCTACTTTTTCTTTCAAATATTTTATATCCTCTTTTTGATTTGCGCTTTCCGGATGTATTTCCGGATAGCAAGCACCGCCTATGCAGAAATCGCCCGATTCCTTCAATTCCCGTATAAGCTCCGAGGCGTGCTTGTAATACCAGCCGTCCGTGTTTTGGCAGGATGCGGGAATATCTCCGCGTAATGCCATTACATTTTCAAGTCCGAGAGCCTTCATCTGCTCTATTCGCTCGCGTATTGCTTGCTTCGTCGAGCAAACGCAGGTAAGATGCGCAAGCGTGGGAACTCCGTATGTGTCGCTGATGTTTTTCGCTATTTCAAGCGTATATTTGCTCGTTCCGCCGCCTGCTCCGTACGTTACGCTCATAAAGGTGGGCTTTAGTGAGGCTATTTCCTCCGTTGCGCGCTTCACGCTTTCAAAGCCCATATCCGTTTTGGGAGGGAATACCTCATATGATATGGATAGAGCATCGTCCTTAAGCAACGAAATAAGTTTCATTTTATCACACTTTTCTTTTTTGGATTTTCCGATATTGTATCACAAAATTCGCTACTTGTCAATTTATTTTTTCAACATTCTCATAGAATTAAGCACGGCAAGCACGGCAACGCCGACATCGCCGAATACGGATATCCACATTCCGACCGCACCGAAGGCACTCAATATCAGTATTAAAAGCTTTACGGAAAGCGAAAATACGATATTTTGCTTTGCTATTCGGACGGTCTTTTTGGCAATTTTAATACCGAGCGACGGCTTTGACAGATCGTCGTTCATTATAACTATATCCGCACATTCTATCGCCGCATCGGAGCCGAGCGTGCCCATGGCTATACCGATATCGGCACGTGCGAGTGCGGCGGCATCGTTTATACCGTCACCGACAAAAACGCAAGAGCCTCGGCTCTGCTCTATCAGCCGCTCAAGCTGTGATACCTTTTGCTCCGGCAAAAGCTCGCCTATGGCATCGTCCATTCCCACGAATGAACCGATTTCTTTAACAGATGAAGCTACATCGCCAGAAAGCATACAGGTTCTTTTTACACCTTGCTTTTTCAAAGAAGCGATCGCTTCACGCGCCTCGTCCTTTACCTCGTCGCCGAGCGTGATATGACCGAGATATTTTCCACAGGATGATACATATACGGTACAGGTGCTTGCATACTCGTCACCTATGTCTATTTTCTCTTTATTCATGAGCTTGGCAGAGCCGACATAATACGTATTGCCGTCTATTACGGCACATAGCCCGTAGCCGGACAGCTCTTTGACATCGGAAACACGTGCTTTGTCAAGCTCTTTGCCGTAGGCAGCTTTTATTGCACTTGCGATGGGATGAGTCGAATAGCTCTCACATAATGCGCATATTTCAAGAAGCTTCTCGTCACTTATACCGTTCGGCACTATCTGCTTTACCTTGAATGTACCCTTTGTTATCGTACCCGTTTTGTCAAATACGAACGTATCGGCACAGGCAAGCGCTTGCAGATACGCACTGCCCTTTACGAGTATTCCGTTAGCCGAACAAGCTCCGACACCGCCGAAAAAGGCAAGCGGAACCGAAACGACGACCGC
Source organism: uncultured Lachnospiraceae bacterium (assembly GCA_964562175.1). Classification (GTDB taxonomy): domain Bacteria; phylum Bacillota; class Clostridia; order Oscillospirales; family CAG-272; genus CAZCJU01. The sequence continues at coordinate 2,064 of CAZLRV010000037.1, read as the reverse complement.
ACACGGACAGGAAACGACAAGAAACGACAAGGCTCTGTATATCCATTTTGTAAAGGGCTGTTGCAAAATGAGAGGAGGCAAAACGGCAAGCAAAACTGCTGCTAAAACGACCGCGGGCGTGTAATAATGCGAAAATTTCGTTATGAAATTTTCGGTTCTTGACTTCTTTTCGGTAGCGTTTTCGACAAGCTCCAAAATGCGCGCGACGGTGCTTTGCGAATACTCGCTTTCCGCTCTCATGCGAATAACGCCTGAAAGATTGAGGCAACCGCTCATGATACGCTCGCCCTCGCCGAGCTGTACGGGAAGGCTTTCACCGGTAATGCAGGAGCAATCAACGCTTGTTGCACCTTTTACGATAATGCCGTCAACGCCGATACGCTCCCCCGGCTTGACAACGATAATGTCGCCTATCTTGATATCCTCAAGCATCGTTTCCTTTTCTTCTTCACCGTCAAGCACATTTGCCGTGTCGGGTCGCATATTCGTAAGGGATGCTATGCTTCTTCTGCTCGCTCCGACGGCAATGCTCTGAAACAGCTCGCCGAGCTGATAGAATACCATTACCGCAACGCCCTCCGGATAGTCGCCTATGAAAAATGCGCCTATCGTCGCAATGCTCATAAGAAATTTTTCGTCGAAAAACTCACCGTGAACAATATTGTATACGGAGGACAATACGACATCATAGCCGGATATGATGAGCGGTATCAAAAAGACCGCAAGACGCAAATATCCCTCGGTCGGGATAATAAGAAACAACACGAGCATACAAAATGCCGTGATTATTCTGAACAAACCGAGCTTTTGCTTTTTACTCATATTATTTTACAATCCGGCTCCTTTTTTGCAACGAGCTTTTTTACTTCTTCAAACACGGAATCGTATATATCATCCTCGGCTTGAAGTGTCAGACGTTGAGTCATAAAATTGACAGATACGTCTTGTACGCCTTTTATTTTTCCTATACTGCGTTCAAGCTTCGAAGCGCAAGCTGCGCAATCGATCTCATCAAGCTTGTATATCTTCTTCATTACTCTTCTCCTTTTCAAGTAAATGCTCAAATCCCTGAGCTATAATGCTTCTTACGTGATCGTCCGACAGAAAATAATATATCGTCTTTCCCTCTCGCCTGTTTCCGACGAGATTTGCACGCTTCAAGACCTTCAGCTGGTGCGATACAGCCGGCTGAGTTACGCCGAGAAGCTCTGCTATGGCGCAAACGCACATTTCATGCTCAAACAGGGCAAAGAGTATTTTCAGCCTTGTGGTATCGCCGAATATCTTGAAAAGATCCGACAGATCGAACAGAACCTCATCGTGCGGCAGGTCGTTCTTTACAAGCTGCAGTATTTTATCGTGATCGTGTGTCATATAAACACTCCTTTATATAAAACGATGTTTATATAATAGCACGTTTATATGTACTTGTCAAGAGTATTCTTGAAATACATGAAAAATTCACAATTATATGCTATTATATTATATGCGTAAAAAAGAAAAAAGTGAGGTGAAGAAATGAATTTGCTTGAATCGGGGGAAATGTATCTTGAAACGATATTGCTACTGTCAAAAAAGAACCAATACGTACGTTCGATAGATGTTGCCGATGAAATGGGATATTCAAAGCCGAGTGTAAGCCGTGCAGTCGGCATATTAAAGAATAATAAATATATAACGGTGGACACAGAGGGTCATATAACGCTGACGGACAGCGGCAGGGAATCGGCTGAGAGGATTTACGAGCGTCATACCATACTCACGGAGTTTTTCGTTAAGATAGGCGTGGACGAAAAAATCGCCTCGTCGGATGCTTGCAAGATAGAGCATCATATAAGCGATGAGGCGTTTGAGGCAATAAAAAAATTTATAAACAGATAAAAAAAGAGAGCTTGCTAAGCAAGCTCTCTTTTTGTGGGGTGGATAATCGGACTCGAACCGACGGCCTTCAGGGCCACAACCTGACGCGCTAACCAGCTGCGCTATATCCACCGAATGTGGCGTACCCAGGGGGATTCGAACCCTCGACCTACTGCTTAGAAGGCAGTTGCTCTATCCGGCTGA
>CAZLRV010000036.1:0-8240 GCA_964562175.1 uncultured Lachnospiraceae bacterium | reverse complement strand
CGTTGCCGTGATTACATACACGGCGTTGCCGTGATTACATACACGGCGTTGCCGTAATTACATACACGGCGTTGCCGTGATAACATACACGGCGTTGCCGCGATTTGGATGTGAAGGGGAAATTATATGGCTAAAAACTTATTGTATGACTATTCCGAAAAGCTTGCAATTAAGTGCGAGTTGCTCTGCAAATCTATCAGCGGAAACGCAAATACGGTTTTTCAACTACGCAAATCATCCTCAAGCGTGTTTGCCAATATCACCGAAGCTCAATATCCGCAAAGCCTTGCTGATATGCTCTCTAAATTAAAAATTGCAAGAAAAGAGTGTGCTGAAACGGAAAGTTGGCTTAAATTGCTTTATAACACAAAGGTGATCGATGAAGAAACCTTCAAAAGCCATCGTAATCTTTGCGGTAGGATCCAAAGAATGCTTACTTCCTCGTGTATTACGATTGAAAAGAAATTCGCCAACAAATAAATACCAAATACTTACAGGGCTTTCTGCTTCATTTCGGTATAATGGTGTTGCCGATTGAAAGAAAGCACGGTTATATGAGTGATGCGGCACCCCAAAGAAATATACGTAGAAGAAACAAAAAATCAAGGTCATTAACTGACCTTGATTTTTTTAGATCTGCACCCGGCGTTAATGCCTCTTGTATTAAAATGCCGATGAGGTTTCCGTTTCCGCAGACGTAGGCTCAAGCTTTTTTATATTGAAGTCGGCTTTATATGCGGTTATCGTGTTTGCAATGCACTCCTCCATATTGCTTGTGTATGCATTATAATGAAAATCAAAGTCATCTACCGACTCACTTCCCCATTTTATGCTTCCGTCGGGATATTTTACAATATTCCATGCACTTATATTAACGTAGTGAATGAAATCACCTTTAGCACTTATATTGATCTTGTAGACGAAAGATAATCTGTTAAACGGTGTGTCGTAATCTTTGGAGTCGGTCTTCATCAACTTTAACGATGAAAAATACTTTTCTTGAAGCGAGGAATTTATATTTTCAATGTTCTTCCAGCTATTGACATTATTGCCAAAAAGAAAGCCGTGACTACCGCTTCCCAAAGCCTCGGAACATTTGCTTTCAAAATAATCGCGCTCCTCGCTTTCAAGCAGTGACAGGTCAAGAGAATCGAGGGAGGTAATGTATTCGGGCTGGTTCTTAACCGTAAACTTGCCTGTGGTATTGGTAAGTGTGTACTTATTTTCCTCATAGCCCCAGCCGGTTTCGAGCTTTGCGGTTATTACTGCCGTTTCACCGTTGGCGTACTTCTCTTTATCAAGTGAATATGTAACATTCTCTTGCACATTTACATCGCAATTGCCGTTGTTTATACTGATCTCGCAATAGGGCGATATACCGGTCACAACGTATTCTATTCCGTCAAATGGATCTATAGATATCGCTTCGGGCGCTTGCGTATCCGTTGCGGCATCCGTATCGGTATAGTAGCCGGTCGTAGAGTATGACGACGAGTCTGTCATGTTTTTGATGAACCAATCATCATCTTCGTGTACCATATCAAAATATATGGTCGCAGTTTGATTTTCCAGCCGCATGGAGGTCTTGACCGATGCGGTCTTTTTTGCATCGTCTATAACGATACTCTGTATCTCCAGCCCCATAAAGTCGTCTGCCGTTATGCTCACGCCAAGGCTGAAAAGATCCTTCAGATCTATTGTAAAGCCGGCATATTTACTTGCAACGCCTCCGAGCAGGTCAAGCATCGCTTGCATGGCGTTTCGGCTTTTTGCATCGAGACACTCAAGCACCTTTTCCATATCACCCTCGTTGTAAGCCTTTGCGAAGGCGTTTATCCTTGCACGGATAAGCTCTTCGTTGCCGAGCTTATCACCCTTTGCCGATTTCGTGGCATCGCCGTCTACCGGAGTGGCATCGTCATTTTTACAAGCCGTAAGACCCGTAAACAATAACGAAAGCGTCATCATAACACAGATAAGCCGTGTCAGATACGAACGAACAGACGGTTTTTGCGAATTTTGCGTTTTTCGAGACATTTTTTCTTTCCTCCGAAAAAATAGAATAATAGTTTTACGATCGAAGCTCCGCGTCTATTGCACATACTCCGACCGTTGCCGAGCAAACCTCAAGCAACCGAATAATATCCCTCTCGCAATTACCGACGGAATCCGCACGGCAATCATATATATCGAAAAAGAGCGTTCATAGATATTAAAATCGGAAAAACACTCCTTGACTTGCTTGTCAAATCTGTTTGCGGTTGCATTATAACACATATTTCTTCATTTGTCAATCCTTTATACTAAAATATATCATTTTACTACACTATATTTTTTTGCAGGCAGAGTAAAATACGCCCGCCGCCTTGTAAAAAAATGTTCGATTATTACATTTAAAAGCCCGTTTTTTACATTTTACAGCTTTTTTTGGCATTTATGATATAATAATAATAAATTTAAATGCGCATTTTGTGAATGCAATCGGCTTAACATATTACATGACATTATCGGACTCGGACAGCGGGAAATAAGATACGGCGAAAGGATCGCTACATGATCGTAACAACGATAAACAAGTATTGTGTAAACAGTATTTCATTGCCCGAAAGGATAAAGGGGCAATTTTGGATATACGAGAGCTTGCAAACAGGCGATGAGCGTCTTTTGAATGTCGAGGGGGTAAACGGCAAGTGGATAATGAAATCCACTCGCAGGATACGAATCTTGGACAACGACGGAAACACAATCAAAAATACGGAAATATCATCGGGCAGTGTGTATGTTCTCGGAAAGACGGACGGGGAGAGAGTCTTCGTTTTCACGGAGCCGGTCACGGACGATCGTCGCACCTTTACGAAATATCTCGTCAGAGGTGATATAGATATTTCGATCGGTCGTTCCGATAGCAATGATATCTGTTATCCGGTCGGAATCGTATCATCGCACCACGCGGTTATCTATTCAAGAGGCGGCATTTGGTATATTAAAGACACGGACAGTACAAACGGAATATTTGTAAACGGTGTTCGCATATCGGAAGCAAAATTAAATATCGGCGATACCGTTTTCATAATGGGACTCAAGCTCATTGTAGGCAAAAATATGATCGCTTTGAACGATCCGGACGGATGTGTGAGAGTATGCTCAAGACTTATTCCTTTTGTAAGTCAACCCGTATCACAGTCGGACAACGAATATGAATATGAATTAGCGGATAAAGAATATTTTTACCGCTCTCCCAGATTTAAAAGAGATATCGAAACGGCGACCTTTAAGATCGATTCTCCGCCTCAGAGCCCTATTTCGGAGGAGCTGCCGTGGCTGCTTGTAATGGGCTCGTCCATGGCTATGGGCATGATGTCGCTCGTAACGCTTGTATCCGCAATAACCTCCAAGAACATTACTTCCATGATAATGGGCGGCAGTATGCTTTTGGGTACGGTGCTTTTGCCGATGATTACAAAAAGATATGAAAAAAGTCATAAGCAAAAGAAGGAACTTCAGCGTCAGAAAAAATATCGCGAATACCTCGATAAGGTATCGCTTCGTATAAACGAAGCGTGCAGACTTCAGGAGGAAATACTCAACGAAAACAATGTGACCATTCAAGAATGCGAAAACAGGATCAGATATGTTCGCAGAAATCTTTGGGAGCGCTCCTTCGGGCAGAATGATTTTTTGCTCGTTCGCATAGGCAACGGCGAGGGCGTGCTTGATGCGGAATTCAATTATGCGGAGCGGAAATTTTCGTTAAACGATGATAACCTTCAAGATGAATTGTATACTCTTTGCGAGAGCAAAAAGACTCTGCATAATGTCCCGGTAGTCTATTCGCTTTACGAGGACCATATATCCGGAATTATCGGACAAAGAAAGCAAGTGCTGGAATTTGCCAAGGGAATCATTCTCCAATTGTCGGCATTTTACAGCTATGACGAAGTTAAGTTTGTATTTTTGTTTGACAAAAACGAGGAAAAAGAGCTTGAATTTATAAAATGGCTTCCTCATGTTTGGAGCGAGGGCAACAAATTCAGATTTATAGCAACGGACAGCGACGAGGTCAAAGAGATCTCGGCATATTTTGAGGGCATTATCGAGGAACGAAACCGTATAAACGCCGCGGATATGGACGAGGTGAGACCGTATTATATATTTTTCTCGTTCAGCAAGACTTTGGCTTGCAGAGCGGAAACACTGAGAAGCGTTTTCGCAAAAAAAGATAAGCTTCACATAAGCGTTGTTTCGTTTTACGATGAATTGAAGAATCTGCCGAAGGAATGCTCGATAGTCGTTGAGCTTGACGGGGGCAGAGGCAAGCTCTTTAACAAGAGCGATATCAGCGGAAGCATTACGGAATTTACGCCGGATATCTATCCGTCACAGAACCCCATGGAGCTGAGCGTGATACTCGCAAACACCTCGCTTGACACAACGGCAACAAAGTTTCACCTGCCCGGAATGATAACCTTTTTGGAGCTGTTCGGCGTGGGTAGCGTGGAGCATTTGAATATACTGTCCCGCTGGAAAGAGAATGACCCGACAAAATCGCTTCAAACCGCTGTCGGAGTTGATACATACGGCGAGCCGTTTATGCTGGATCTGCACGAAAAGTTTCACGGACCTCACGGTCTTGTTGCGGGTATGACCGGCTCGGGTAAATCGGAATTTATAATTACATATATCTTGTCGCTTGCGGTAAACTACCACCCGGAGGAAGTCGCATTTGTGCTTATAGACTACAAGGGCGGAGGCATGGCAAAGTCGTTTGAAAACCTACCGCATACCGTGGGCATTATGACAAACCTCGACGGCTCGGCTATCAAGCGTTCTCTCGTTTCCATTGAAAGCGAGCTGAAACGCAGACAGGCTATTTTCGCCGAGGCGAGCAAAAAGGTCGGCGTAAGTAACATAGATATTTATAAATACCAAAGACTTTACAGAGAGGGCTCGGTAAGCGAGCCGCTCCAGCATTTGTTTATCATCTCGGATGAATTTGCCGAGCTTAAAACACAGCAACCCGAATTTATGACACAGCTTGTCAGCACGGCTCGTATAGGACGAAGCCTCGGCGTACATTTGATACTTGCAACTCAGAAGCCGAGCGGCGTTGTCGACGATCAAATATGGAGCAACAGTAAATTCAGAGTTTGCTTGAAGGTTCAGGAAAAAGCCGACAGTATGGATATGCTGAAAAGAGCGGATGCGGCAGAGCTTACAGATACCGGCAGATTTTATCTGCAGGTCGGATATAACGAGCTTTTCGAATTGGGTCAATCCGCATGGTCGGGTGCGGCATATTATCCCTCGGAGCAGGTCGTTAAAGAAAAAGACAACAGCGTAGTCGTAATAGACAACAACGGGCATACCATCAAGCAGGTGAAGCTTGAAAAGAAACGCGGTAACGACAAAAACGCAAAGAAGCAGCTTGACGTTATCACCGATTATATTCGCAATATCGCAGAAGATGAAAAAATAAAAATAAAGCCTCTGTGGCTTGAACCGATACCGGGAGTCATTCTACACGACCAAATAAAGAAAAAATATAATGTGACAACAGAACGCTTTGTGCTTGAGCCGACGATCGGAGAGTATGATGACCCGGCACATCAAAAGCAATGCGTATTCAGATTGCCTATCACACGAGAGGGTAACGTAGTCATATACGGCGTTGCCGGAAGCGGAAAAACGACTTTCTTAAATGCGATGCTATATTCGCTCATAAACGACTATACTCCCGATGAGGTGAATCTGTATATTCTCGATTTTGCATCCGAAACGCTGAGGGCATTCTCAAAGGCGCCTCATGTCGGTGATGTAATGCTTTCGTATGAGGCCGAGAAGATAGGCAACCTTTTCAAAATGCTCAAATCGGAGCTTGATAAGAGAAAAAAGCTGTTTTCCGATTACGGCGGAGATTATTCATCGTATATAAGATCGTCAAAAAGCACGTTGCCGTCAATAGTTGTTGTTATAAATAACTTTGCCGCCTTTACGGAGGTATACGAGCAAAGAGAGGATGCAATAGCATATCTTTCACGCGAGGGTACGAAATACGGCATATATTTTGTGCTTACGGCTATCGGAACAAATGCCGTACGTATGAGACTTATTCAAAACTTCAAGCAGCTTATTACCTTGAGATTGAACAGTGACGGCGATTATGCAACCGTTGTAGGTAAGACGGACGGACTGATCCCCGCAAAATTCAAGGGCAGAGGTCTTGTCAAACGAGATGGGTTATATGAATTTCAGGCGGCGTGCTTGACCGAGGAGAATGTACCGTTTTCGTTTATAAAGGACACGTGCATTAGACTTGCAAAGGAATGGAGCGGCGAGACGGCAAAGAAAATACCAATACTTCCGGATAGGGTGAATGTGGAGTTTCTTGCCGATTATTATGATGCCGGTAAGCCTCTGAATATACCCATCGGAGTTGAAAGCGCTTCATTGAACGTGCATCGTTACCCGTTCGGTGAATCGTATGTAAACATAATAATGTCATCCGATATGGAATATCGCCCGTTTGTTTCCGAGTTGGTAAAGCTGGCAAATGCTTGCAAGATAAACGGAGTGGTATTTGATATTCCGATGCTCGTCGAAGCATCGAACGGCACAATGAAGGTATTTTCATCCGACAAGCAGTGCGAGGATGAAATATCAAAGCTGTTTTTGACGGTACGCTCACGTAACAATGAGTATAAGACCGAGCTTGAAAACGGCAATACGCCGAAGAAATATGAGCAAATTCTTGTAATCGTAACGTCGTTGTCAAGGCTTAAGTCCTCGTTGTCCGATGAAGCGCTGGAAAAGCTGAATCTCATTTTGAGCAAGGGAAGAAAAGAGTACAGCATCAATTTGATAGTGGCAGATAAAATGAAAAGCTTTTCGGCAACGGCTTATGAAAGCTGGTATTCCGAAAATGAGCTTGCCTCCAATGGCTTGTGGGTGGGCAACGGCTTTAGAATTCAAGGCTTGTTAAAAAGCAACAAGGACAGCCGCGATCAGCACGACACCATAACGCCCGAATTCGGATATTCGGTAATAAAAGGCAACTGTGTTAAGCTTAAGCTGTTAAATGACAAAGCAGAGGATGAGAATGATGAACAATAAAGCCTTGGTGGAAGTATTCGTCCCCGCCGCCGCAAAAAAGTTTGACGTGTATATACCCTTGGAGATCAAAATGAGCGAGGCGGTGAGGCTCGTCGCGGCGGCGCTGAGCGAGCTTTCCGACAACAAGTATAAGGCAACAGCCGATGCGGTACTGTGTGATGCGGATACCGGAATTATTTACAATATTAATGTTGAGGTCGCCGAGCTTGGCATAAAAACGGGCTCACGCCTTATGTTGATATAAATATTAAACCGAAAGGAAAAGAAACATGGGAAAAATTTTAAGCGTTTCATCTTTTGAGGAAATGGAAAAGGCTTCCAAGAAATTGCATGAGATCTCGGAAACCTACACAAGAATCTATACTCAATTGATGCAGGAAGCACAAACAATGGGGGCTGCTTGGGAAGGTGCGGATAATCTCGCATTCGTTGAGCGCATAACCGGTTTTACGGAGGAGCTTCAAGCAATGGCAGGTAAGCTTTTGCACGCAAGTGAGGTTCTTGAGCTTCAAAAGCAAAACTATGAGGCTCGTCAGCAGGATAACATGGATCAAGTCGGAAAGCTTACAAACTGATTATAGGAAAGGAATAAACGAATCATGGCAGGAAATAGCATAAAGATCAATACAGACTTAGTCGCTCAAGTAGCTTCTAACATAGAAAGCCTCAACAATCAGCTCAACGACCAGCTTAACGATGCGAAGGCTACGGTAGACAGCCTCGCAAACGTATGGAGCGGTGAGGCGGCAGAGGCAACCATCTCGGCGTTTGCCGAGTTCTCGGCAAAGTATTTCCAGGATTACAAGGATATACTCGATCAGTACGTTAAATTCCTCAGAAATAACGTTGAGCAAGGCTATTTTGATACGGAAACCGCAAATACAAATCTTGCGGACTCCTTCAAATAAGTTTAAACCGGTGCAATACGGATCGGGTGACTCGGTCATCCGACTCCCGACCCGTATTTCCCGACATTGATCTGTGGCGTTGTATTATGATTATCGTAAGAAAAACAGCTGCCCTCTTTTTGATTATTTTTTTGATTTTCGGAGCGTGCGGGTGCAATATGAAAAAGCAAAATAAAGTCGATATAATGGTATCGTATATAAATAACAAGTACAAGGACGATA
>CAZLRV010000035.1:0-8383 GCA_964562175.1 uncultured Lachnospiraceae bacterium | reverse complement strand
TTTCTTCGTGTTACCTTATTTTAACCGATAAGTGTGAATATTTTAAGCTTGAGCGGCGGATAGGGGTTACGGTGAGCAGTGTTCACCGAAGCGGCGGTTTGATGTATAATGAAGTTGCGCAGATTCCCTCGGTCGGCTTTGTCGCCGGCTATATCTCGGAGGCAACATAATCGGATGATATGTTATAAAAGAGTATGTTTAATTCTGTTTGCGTTTTATGTATTTGATGCTGTCGGGGGAGCAGGGTAGGGCATTGCGGTAGCATTCGCCGATCGAGACTACGCTTCCGTGTATTTCTTGATCATCTTGACCGAACGGGACTATAACTTCATCTCCGAGACAGAGCGAGAGTGCGCCGGGGAAATAGTAATAGCATCTGTTCGGTTCAAGCTCTGTTTTGACTTTGCAGAATTTATACACTCTATTGTCATTTGCGGCTTCTTTTCTTGTGTCGGTTCTAAGCTTTCCGCAGCAAGCCGTGCGTACTGCTTTATTGAATTCTTCGCTCGTTTCATAATCGAGCGGGTCTGCGAACAACAGCTTAGACGGTGCCACATGCTCACGCCAACCGTAGTTACCTTCCTTGACTGCGGCAAGATACTCATCTTCCGTTTCATATTTCAAGGGATCTGTATCGCACTCTTTATATGCCGCACGCCAAGAAAAACGGCGTGAATATCGGTATTTTTCCGCAGAGAGTTCAACGCTTTTTATATAATCGTCGACTTTTTTCTCAAGCTTCGGCAACATTCGGTTTATTCGTTTATTGTTTGATTCTCTTGCAAGCGGCAGTATGCTTTTTTGTATTGCCTCCATGGTTTCAAGCTCTTCCCAATTTGAGGCATTGCAGATGATATTTTCCAAAAGGTCCGTCTTTGTTTTGCTCATTGCGTTTTGATTTATCAATGAGCCGACAAATATCATACGAGCGGCTTTTTCCTTTCCGCTTTGCAGTGCGACGATTATTATTTCGCTTGTGCCGAGAGGTATATCGGGTGATTCGGCGAAAAGACCTCGGCAAAAGCTCGGGTCGTCACCGAGGCGATCTATAAGGCGTTGCCGAAATTCGTCGGGATAATCGTCATATGAAAGCGTAACGTGAGAATATAAGGCGTGCTTTTCGTTCATATAGCATTGATATGCGCCGAATTCTTTGATACACCATGCCCACACATCCAACGCCAGCTCCGTATCTTCTTCCACAAGCTCCGTGAAAAAAGTCGAAAATGTGTTTTCGGCTATGTTGTCCTCGTCCTCTGCAGATATTGGCAGGGAAAAGTTTTCCTTTACGGCTTGTACGTAAAGAAATCCGTTATAGCAACTTAAATAACGTGCGGCGATACAGCTTTGCGAAAGAATAAATCTTAAAAGCTTTTCTTCCTCCTCCTTTGTCATATCGGATGGAATATACAGCTCATCGTTTTTTAGGAAAGAAAGCATCCATGCGGTGGTGTACGTTCTTTTGTTTGGGTAATCGGATTCCTTTATTTCGTCGCAATCATTCGGAGAGACAAATTCCAAGGAAACGGAATACATTTCGCCCCTCCCATCATCGTCGGCTTCACTTGCAAGGTCATATTCCAAGCCGTCATAAATATCATCATCCGACACGCCGAGCGATATACTGTCGTTTTCGTCAAATATGTCATCGCATTCGAAATCAATGTCATCATCGATATCGTCGTCGCCGATAAAATCGAGCGAAACATCGTTTATTGCTTGCAGGTAGTCCTCTCTTGAGTTGAATTCTTCGCTGTCTATTCCATACTTCGATTGTATATCTTCCTTACTCATGGTAGTCTGCGTATCGAATCGCCTCGGTTTATCCTCGCTCGCTTCTTTTTCCATCAAATCCCGGTATATTAAATAGTCGGCAAAATCGTGCTTGCCGTCACCGTTCATATCGGGGCAAAACCCAAAAATGCCGTTCTTGTCGTCGAACATATACCCTCCATTAATTATTGTGATATGCTATCTGCCTTATTTTAGCTTCTTTTATAATTCAAAATGAGAACACCGTTTTCGGACTCTGCTTTATTGAGCTTGAAGCTCGTCGGGCTTGCATCGGCAAATAAGGCTCTGCCGTCTTTCCCCGATACGATCGGGGCTACGATGAGGCTCAGCTCATCAACGCATCCCGCTCGCTCAAATGCTCCGTTTATAATACTGCCGCCCTCAAGAAGTAAGGCTTCGCAACCAAGCAAGGCTTTCAGCTTATGCAGTGCAAGCGGTATATCTATTGAGTCTTCGCCCGCAAAGATATATGATATATTCATATCACGCAAATAAAGCAAATAGCGTTTATCGACTTGCTGTGAAAGCACCTCGACTATCGCAGCACCGTCGTATCCGGGATCGCCGTCGGGATCGACGAGTTTATCGCTTCTCCAACCGAGTTTGCCGTGCGTATCGAATGCAACGGCGTAAAAGCCGCCCTTGGCGCATACTATCCGATCCGCTTTTATATCGGGATCGCATTCTGCATTTTCATATTTATCAAGCTCCGGATACCATTTGCCGGTAAAACTGCCCTCCATTGTAGTACGACCGCATATAAAGCCGTTTGCTTTGGCTTCTTTGTTTATGCGATAATATATTTCCGTCGCATCGGCACATTCCGGAGAGGATAAAAACTCGCCTGTGACCTTGCCGTCTATCGAAGATACCATGTGACAAATAATATAAGGTCTGTTCACTTGCTCTTTCTCCTTATCCATAGTTTACAGTGCCATGACAAGTGTTCCGACACCTATAAGAATACATCCCACCAACGATTTCGGGGTGAATTTCTCGTGCAAAAACACAAAAGCAAGCACTAATGTCAAAACGACACTTAATTTATCGACGGGAACGACCTTTGTCGCATCGCCTATCTGCAATGCCTTGTAATAACAAAGCCATGACACACCGGTTGCAAGTCCCGATAAGATGAGAAATACCCAGCTTTTTTTGCCGATTTCGGTAATTCCACCTTGAGTGTTCGTCAAAAAGACCATTCCCCAAGCCATTATAACGACTACTACAGTCCGTATCGCCGTAGCCAAATTGGAATTTACACCATCAATGCCGACCTTTGCCAATATAGATGTCAAAGCCGCAAAAATTGCCGACAGCAATGCAAATACAAACCACATTTTTATGCGCCTCCGTAAAATATTTATATCAAAATGCCGTTACAATGATCTATTTCGTGCTGGATTATTTGTGCCGTAAATCCGTCATAGCTTTTTATGCGTGCTTGAAGCTTTGGCGTTTGATATTGTACTTTAATTTTTCTATACCTTTTGCACCTGCGAGGTGAGCCGAGCAGGGAAAGGCAACCCTCTTCCGTTTCGTAAGGCATTTCTTTTTTGATAATTGTCGGGTTTAGCATTACGGTGTAGCCTGTAACGCTGCTGCCGTCAACAAAGGCGATTATTTGCTTGCGCACGCCTATCATATTTGCCGCCATACCTACGCACACTTTGCTGTGAGCGGCAAGCGTGTCAAGCAGATCTTGCACAACTTGCATATCCTCCAGTGCGGCTTTATCCGAGGCTACCGCAAGAAATATCGGGTCGTGTACCAAATCTTTTACCATTTTCTATTCCCCTTGCTTTATCACTTTGACACATGTAAGACTTGTTTTTGCCGAGTTTCGGCGCTGATGTTATATGAGATTATATCACATTATGTATCGCTTGTCAACAAAAAAAAGTCCGCCTCGGGTGGATTTTTATACACGGGGAGGGAGATCATTTGTTTAAGGTGCTGTTTTCTCGGCGGGTAATTCGAACAATAGCTTTACGTTTGTTTTTTATGAGATCGGAATGGTATATATGACGGCGGAAATATTGTACAAATTAAATTTTTCGGCTGTTTATATACTTGTACATTTCGGCAAAAAACAAAAGATGTGCCGACCGAAGTCGGCACACCTAAAAACGCAGACCCGAATTGTCGCCAAACAAAACTTATCGAGTACAAAGAAAAGTCCTTGTATCCATCAAGCGAGATCTGCATTTTTATCGAATTTCAAGCAGAGGAAAGAAGAAAAGCATATATCCCCCGAGGAATATCGATCGAAAGCTTACGGGTTTGCTTTGTCAAGTGCGGCAAGCTCGTTTTTGTAAATTTTGAAAAAGAAGAATGCACTCGTTGCCAGTGATACCGCCTCGGCTATGGGGAAGGACCACCAGACCATATCGACATTATTTGTAAAATGAGCCAAAAGCCAAGCCGCGGGTACAAGCACGACGAGCTGACGCATTAGGGACATTATAAGGCTGTAGCTTCCTTTGCCGATTGCCTGATACATATTCGACGAAACAAGACCGAGTGCGGCAAGCGGGAAGCAAAGGCTTATTATTCTGAGCGCAGGTATTCCGACCTTGAGCAGCTCCTCGTCGGGCTTGAATATACCCAAGAGCTGACGAGGCAGGCACAAGAACACGAGCATTCCCATCATCATTATAATGAATGCGACGAGGCAACCGTAATAGAACGATTGCAGGAGTCGTTTTCTGTTTTTAGCCCCGTAATTGTAGCCGGTAATGGGCATCAAGCCTTGATTTAAGCCGAGTACGGGCATAAATACGAACGATCTGAGCTTGAAATACAATCCGAACGCCGTATAAGCGGCAGTTGAGAACGAGGCGAGAATGGCATTTATTGCCATATTCATTACCGTGCTTATGGCTTGCATTACTATTGCGGGTACGCCGACGGCATATATGTTTTTGACAACTGCTCCGCTCAGGTGAAAGCCCTTAAGCGATATCTTTATCGGCTGACGGCGTGATATCACGACTATTGCAAGCACCATAGATGCTATTTGACCGCCCACCGTAGCTATTGCCGCACCCGTGACGCCCATGGCGGGAATACCGAACCAACCGAAAATAAGAATAGGGTCGAATATTATGTTGAATATCGCACCGACAAGCTGAAACATCATCGGCCAAAACATATTGCCCGTTGCCTGAAGTATCTTTTCAAGCATACATACAACGAACTGTCCGAAAGAGAATATACAGCAAATGGAAAGATATGTATTTCCCATTCTTATTATCTCCGTATCGCTTTCGAACATACGGAAGAACGGGTCCGTAAAAAATGCGCCGAACAGGGCAAAGACCGCCCATGTTATTACGCTCAACACGATACCGTGAGCGGCAACGCTCTCCGCTTCCTTTCTCGCACCCTGTCCGAGACGTCGGGATATGAGCGAGGTCACGCCTGCGGCAGTTCCCACCGCAAAGGCTATGAGCAGATTTTGAATAGGGAAAGCCAACGACAATGCGGGAACCGCCTTATCGCTGTACTGTGCGACGAAATAGCTGTCAACTATATTATAAAGTGCTTGTATCAGCATTGAGAACATAGCCGGCAGAGACATAGACATTATAAGCGGAAACATTCTTGCCGCTCCCATGCGTTCTTCTTGTGCGCTTGGTGACATATTAAATCATTCCTTTACATTTTTCGATATTATTCTGTGCTTGCAAAAGAAAAAGAACCGTTTTTGCATCGGCTCGGCTCGTTTTATCGTTTTGCCTTGAAAAAAACCGCTCTTGCGAGCGGTTTTTCAGCCTACTATATTATAAAAGCTTTTTTTGCTTTTGTCAATACCTTTGTCAAAATTTTCGTCATCTCACGCCGTGATTTTTCACACCTGTCAGCTTGTCGCCTTGTCGTTTGTGCTTATGAGCTGTGCAAGTGAGGTAAGTATACCGTCCGAGCCGTTTACGGAGAGCGAACCGACGTTTTCGCAGATACGCTCGATGTATTCAAGCTCCTTGAGCTTATACAGAGTCTTGTTTTCGTCCATAAGCTTTGCGGTGTTTAAGAGCGAACGGGTGGAGGCGACCTCCTCACGACGTGTAATCACGTTTGCCTGAGCGCGCTTCTCGGCAACAAGCACGGTGTTCATTATCTCGCGTATATCGCCGGGAAGGATGATGTCTCTTACGCTTGCATCCGATATTTCAACCCAAAAGCGTTCTTGGATTTTCTTAAACTTATCCATAACATAATCGGATATAAGATTTTTGTTCTCAAGCAGCTCATCTAACTTATATCTGCCGACACATTCACGCAGAGCAATCTGTGCGAGCAAATAGAGCTGCTCACGAAGACAATCTATTTCGGTGACCGAGCGAACATAATCGGTGATACGGTAGTTGAAGAAAAATGATACACGCAAGGTGACCTTGTCAGCACTGAGCAATGATTGACCTAATATCTCCATATTTGTAAGCCGAGTATCTACGATATCGGTTTTTATGTTTACGTGGGTATTCCAAAAGTAATGCGTTCCGGCATCGAGCAACATTGTGTATTTTCCGTCAAAGTAAACTATTGCTTTTTGATGCTCCTTCACGTTCACGACGGTGCGGTAGGTGTCCGGAATTTTCGCAAGTATGTAAGCGGGGATGGACGGGTCGGGAACAGGTGAGGAAGACTGTACGATCTGAAACTCGTGACTGTCGGAAAATGTCCAAAAAGCGTATTTGCCGCAGGGAAGTACTTGATTGAATTTTCCGTTTACAAAGTGCAAAGCAAGCTCGTTGTCGCCAACCTCAAGCGTTACCGTGTTTTCGGCGATCTCTTTATCCGCAAGCAGTGTGTCGAGCGAGCAGACTGCACTGCTCAAGGCAGAGGCGAGGGAGGAAAGCTCTATCGTTTTGCCGCCGAAGGTGTGATATTTACCTGCACCGAGCAGCCTTACGAATTTACCGTTCTTGAAGAGAAAGCCTCTCTGATTTTCGTTGATTATTATCTTTTTCATAACATGAATACCTCCTTTAAGGTTAATAATTCTTTTTTTCTTGAGTGAACGTGTGCTTGAATGAACGTGGCGGCCGAGAGCTTAAGTGAGAGGGTAGGGGAGGTGGGGGAGAGGTTCCCTGACCTCCGCTCGCATAACACGGTATCCGCTCTCGGGCAAGGCGGCGTTCATTGGACGGCTGTGACACATCACATCTGTGCGGTGGGAAATAAGTAAAAAATTTTATTTTTTAAGCCGCTCTTACGGGCGACTCCTAAACCCAACCATGGCTATGCCTTGCGGCACAGGCAGGATTCGAACCTGCGTCGTGAGCTGAACACGCTCCGCAGACACACTTTCTTAGTAATACACTTTGGAATATCCTCGTGCAACGGGGTGTGGATAAACGCACCATCCAAAAGCAGCCTGTGAGTGTATTATAGCACCGAGCAAGTATTTTTTCACGGAAAAAAAGCTGCGAGCTTTGCATTTTGCGATTTTTATAAGCTGAGTATATGAGTGACAAAGCATAGAACATATAAGCGGAGCTTTGCAAAACAAATAATAAATATGCGGAAAAATAAACTATATGGTAAAAAAAATTCACCAAGGGGTTGACAAATGCGTCTAATTGTGGTATAATATAATAAAGAAAAGGATAAAGGATAAGTGTTGAATATGACCGAAATAGGCAAATTTTTAAAAAAACTGCGTGTAGAAAACGAAGAGGTGCTTTTGAATATGGCGCAAAAGCTTGACGTCACACCGTCATTTCTTTCTGCTGTTGAGCTTGGAAAAAAGAAAATGCCATACGAGTGGAATTTGAAGATACGTTCTGCGTATTCTTTAACACCCAAACAAGAAGACGAGCTGGACGAAGCCATATCGCTTTCAGAAAAAGCGGTCATACTTGACTTTGAAGAAGCTTCTCCTGCCGCTAAAAAGCTGGCTGTTTCGTTTGCACGTTCATTTAGCGATTTTTCGGACGAGCAGTTGGAAGCTTTGAAAAAATTGATGAACAACGAGGACAGTAAATGAGCTTAATACCTGTTAAACCCACCTCAAGACAGGCTATTTGGGAAATGGTGCGAGAACTTCGGACTCTTTTGGGGGTCGAAAATGACTTGTATTTCAACATTGTCGCTTTTATCGAAAAGGTATTGCCCCATTTGTTGCCCGACTTTGTTTTGGAGATTTGTTCGGAAGAAGAAATGGGAAATCTACATGGCGAAACATTTCCAAGCGAGTGCAAAATACGATTGCGAGAAGATGTTTACATCGGTGCTTGTAATGGAAAAGGGCGTGATCGATTAACACTTGCGCATGAGCTTGGTCATTTGCTCATGCATGGTAAAGGTTCAATTGCCTTTTGCAAGTTAGAACCAAACGGAAAGATCCCGACTTTTCGCGATCCGGAGTGGCAAGCCGATGTTTTTGGTGGCGAATTGCTCGCACCATCCTATCTTATTGCACAGATGGCCGAAAAAGAAATACATGAGAAATGTGTTGTTTCCAATCGCTGTACCCAAAGACAATTACAAGCCATCGCAAGCGAACAAAAAAAGCATTCGATATCAATTTGATTCGAATGCCTAATGAAAGAAAATATCATAAAGGAAAAGCACACAGTCAGCT
>CAZLRV010000034.1:0-10938 GCA_964562175.1 uncultured Lachnospiraceae bacterium | reverse complement strand
TTTTGCAAAAAAGTACACTTTTATGCCACCGAATAGTGTGTACAGCCGGTGTTACTTGATCGCAGACAATAAAGCGGTATCCGCGGTGCTTGCTTTTTTGTCAATCTTACATAAAGGAGTACGTTTCAATGGGAAAGGGAAAAATCGTTGCCGGCTTCGTAATGGGTATTGTCGGTATCGTATTCGGATTGCTGAGCGGTGTGTTCTCGATCATAGGTCTGCCGATTGCCGTAGTGGGCTTGGTCTTGAGCGTTTCGGGCGGTAAGGCGGCAAAAGCCGCAGGACAGCCCTCCGGTCTTGCTACCGCAGGCCTTGTTCTCGGTATCATAGCAGTTGTGTTTACCGCAATAGCATTCTTTACTTGCGGTATCTGCATACTGTGTGCCGCAGGAACGTCCGCATCAATAGGTTCGGGCTTAGGTTCACTGCTCTGAGATACTTTTGTGTCATACGTCACTGTGCCTTGCGTAACTTCCGAGGCACGGTGACGCACAAATGACACAACGGTTATGCAAATGAAAGGGATGCTCTCGATAACGGGGGCATAAATGTTAATGGAATCTGTAATTACAATTTTTGGCAGGCAAATACCACTTTATGGTATTTTCTTTTATTTGGGGATATTTTTATCGGCATCTGCCGTGTTTTTTTTAAATAAACGCACAAGGCTTGACGGCTTTGATATTGCCAGCTCCGGCATTTATGTTATGATAGGCGGTGTTGTCGGGGCGAAGCTGCTTTTTTTGGCTGTAACGGCTCCGACTATAATACAAGAGCATATTCCGTTGCTTGCCGTAATAAAAGGCGGTTTTGTGTTTTACGGCGGCTTACTCGGCGGTGCTGTAGGGCTGTTGATATACGGAAAACAATATAAAATGGATATGAGCAAATTCGCCGATCTGTATGCCACCGTCCTACCGCTCGGTCACGCTTTTGGGCGTGTAGGCTGTTTCTTTGCGGGCTGTTGCTATGGTATACCGTGGAGATACGGCCACGTCTATCACTCTACCGCTGGCACGACACCTTTGGGCGTGCCGTTATTGCCCATACAGCTTATAGAAGCGGGGGCACTACTCGTTTTGTTTGCCGTACAATTGTTTTTGTATCTGAAAAACGGTAAAAGATATCAAAATACGCTCGTGTATTTTTGTGTATACCCTATGATCCGCTTTGTGCTTGAGTTTTTCAGAGGTGATGTTGAGCGTGGGGTACTGCTCGGACTCTCGACATCACAATGGGCAAGCTTGGCGATAATCGCCGTGCTTGGCGTGATACTCTGTAAAGCCCGCCGTAGGGTAGCATCTCCCACTGTCGGCAACAAATAATAAATTTATATCAAATTGGAATTATCGCCTTTGTGTGTGATGATTGCTACAATGAGGTTCGGAGCTATAACCTATAACACATTGAGAATGCAACACTTCGCCCTTCGTGCTTGCGGAAGAAAAAACAACGGAAATATCGAGTCATGGATCTGCCTCGGTATTTCCGTTTTTTGCACGACAGAGTTAAAATGCGGTGTGTTGTCGCACGGCTGTATTATCGCTTCGGTCCGATGGTGGACTCGTTTATGCGTGAAGCGTTTTTCAATACTTGATTATTTGATATATGTACGGCGAGGCGGGCGAGTTTATCATGCGGTGGCACATTATGCAGTATGCTTTTTTATCGTATTGCGAAAGCATATCGGCAAGGGCGTTGCCCTCGTTTTCGCCCTCTGCGTGACCGGGATAAACCGAAACGGTCAAAACACACCCGTTTTTCAACAGGTCGATACCGTCTGCGACTGCCTTTAAGGTGGTTTGCGTCATCGTGTGCTTTGTCTTGTCACCGCCGGGGCGGTAGCCGAGATTGAACATACCGCCGTCTATTCGGCATTTCACGAATTGCTTTACGTTTTCGTGACCGGACAAAATGAGATGTGCGTTGTCAAGTCCCTTTTCTGCAAGAAGCTTTTCGGTGTTTTTCAGGGCATCCTCCTGCACGTCAAAGGCGTATATCGTGCCGTTTTTCGCAAGTGTGCATAAAAATTCCGTATCGTGTCCGTTGCCCATCGTAAAATCGACGTAAACGCCGTCGGGATTTGCGCATTGTAACAAAAATGATTTTGCGAAGGCCTTGAGATTCATTTCAGCTCCCATTCGCCCCACTCCTCCGGACAGTATCCGACAGTGACTTTTCTGCCAAACCGTACTATCGGCGTTTTGAAAAGTGTCGGGTCGGTGAGAAATTTCTCTTCGATATCCTCATATAAAAGATATTTCACAAGTGCGGCATTGGGTGAAGACTCGTTGAGTATCACATCGAACGAGTCGATGGAAGCGGCAACGGAACGAAACTCACCGCGTGAGAGATTTTTTTGCATAATATCGACGTATTGAAAATTTATTCCGCGTTCCTTAAAATATCGTTGTGCTTTTCTCGTATTAAAGCACTTGTCTTTTCCGAATATTTGCACCGTTGACATAAATGTTCCTTCCTTTTTACCGTGATAAGATATATTTTACCACAAATCCCACTTTTTTTCAAGCCCTTAAAGCAATTCTTTTATTTTTTCAAGCGACGATTTTTCGATTCTGGAAACGTAGGAGCGTGAGATGCCGAGTCGCCGAGCCGCCTCCTTTTGCGTTATGGGCACATTGCCGTCAAGCCCGTAGCGCATTATTATTATTTTTCGCTCTCTTTCCTCCAGCTGCTCGTTTATGATGCGTATCATTTTTTCGCTCTTGGTCTTTCGGTCGATATCGTCGGCTATCGTGTCGGGAGTCGATATTATATCGACATAGGTCAGAGCGTCGCCGTCCTTATCGGTGTCTATAGCCTCGTTTACGGATACTTCGTTGTTCAGCTTTTTGCTTGCCCTGAAATGCATTAGTATCTCGTTTTGCAGACATTTGCTTGCATAGGTGGCAAATCTCGTGCCGTTTGAGGCATCGAAGCTGTCCACCGCCTTGATAAGCCCTATACAGCCTATGGATATCAGGTCGTCACGGTCCTTTGCCAAAGAATAATATTTGTTTACAATGTGTGCGACAAGGCGAAGATTATGCTCTATCAGCACCCCTCTTGCCGACTCGTCACCGTTTTTCAGCCTTGCAAAGCATTCTGATTCCTCCTGACGGCTAAGCGGCGGCGGATACGAATCCGATTGCGAAACCTTCAGAAAAAGGCAAAAAAAGTTGCACAAAAGCGCTGTCATGGCACTTAGCATTACCGTATACCTCCGAAAATATCTCATAAAAGATATGAAATTTTACGTTAAGTTATGCCGCAAGAGAAAAATGAGGTATTAAGTCACATTTCAGGACATCATTTTTTACAAATTCCCGTTGATAGAATTGGAGAAATGTTTTATTATAATAAGAATAGCTACAAGTCGAATTTTGCGAGCGTTTTATTTATTTTGAGGTGTTAATGAAGCACGATATTATAGGCTGTGTCATTGCCTTGGCTGTCGGTGTCGGCATTGCATATTTGAATTATACCGTATCCAAAATATTGTTGAACAAGAAACGGGATTCGTATTACCTGACCCAATATATCAGAACGGCGATAAATCTTGCGTTTCTTATATTGCTGTATTTTGTTGCCGAGCCTTTAGGGTACGACCGCACATGGTTTCTTGTCGGCGGTTGCGTCGGCTTGACCGTACCCTTGATATTCTTTACCTCGCTTTTGATAAAGGAAAACGAGAGAATACAAGAAAAAAACAAAAACAAAAATGACGATAACGATGGGAGATGATAAGATATGGGTGAAAAATCGGCGGTAGTCATCAAGCTCTTCGGCTTTCTTGACGTAACGGGCGAGGTAATAGCCATGTGGGGCATATTGCTTATCGTGACGTTGCTGTGCTTGCTGGTAAGACGAGGCTTGAAGGAGCGTCCGGGTAAGCTTCAAAACGTCATTGAAACGGGTATAGAAATGCTCGATAGCTTCTATACGGGCATAATAGGAAAGAAGAATACAAGAAAATATTTCTATTTCTTAGGCTCGCTTTTCATATTTATCATATTTGCAAACTATTCGGGACTTATTCCCGGTATGGGGCTTACGGATTACGCAAAGGCACCGACCTCGTCGCTTTCCGTGACGCTCGGTCTCGGTGTTGTGACATTCTTTTTCCTGCAGATATCGGGCTTCAGAAGCGGACCGAAAAAGTATTTCAAGCGTTTCGTTTCCCCGATATTCGTTATGCTCCCTCTGCTCGTGCTTGACGAGTTCATAAAGCCGGCATCGCTTGCGTTGCGTTTGTTCGGTAACGTATTCGGCGAGGAGACTGTTACCGAAAATCTTTATGAGATACTGCCTATCGGAATACCTGCCATAATGATGGCACTTTCCGCACTGTTTTGTGCGATACAGGCTGTCGTATTTACGATGCTTGTTTCGATATATTTGGAAGAAACCATTGAATAAAAAAGGAGAACTGAAAAAATGGATAGCAAAGCAATAATCGCCATAGCGGCGGCACTTACGATCGCAATAAGCACCGTATTTCCCTCAATGAGCCAAGGTTGGACGGCAAAGGCGGCAATGGAGAGCATAGCACGTCAGCCCTCGGCGGCAAAGGATATACGTTCCACACTTATCATATCGCTTTCACTGATGGAGGCACTTACCATTTACGGACTTCTTATCGCCTTCATTCTTGCCTCCAAGATCTAAGGAGGGGTAAGTCTTGACTATACAGCTATCCGTTCTTATATGGACGGTGATCTGCTTTTGTCTGCTTATCGTCATTCTTCAAAATCTGCTTTTCAAGCCGCTTTTTTCCGTTATGGATAAGCGAAACGAGAAAATAGAGCGTGCGAAGGAGAGCAAAAGAAAAAAGCAAGAGGAAAGACAGCGGCTTCTTTCCTCGCAAAAGGACGAGTCGGAAAAGCAGGCAAGAGTCGAACAGGAGAGATGTGCCAAGCATATAGCGCAGGCACATAAGCAAGCCGAAAAGATAGTGAATGCGGCAAAAGCGGAGCAATACCGAATTGCGGACGCACGTTCGGCAGAGCTTTTGGCAGATACGCATAAGCTGGGAGAGGAGCTTGACAACTGCACGGACAAATTGGTCGATGCATATATATCTAAGCTGTTGTCATAATTAACCGTAATGGATTTTTTGTATGCGCTTATAAATTTTCTTCTTTTGGCAGGCGTTGTCGCTCTTATCGGAAGAAAAATGATAGCGTCGATATTTACAACACGTCTGGAAAGAATAAACAAAGAGCTTGACGAGGCGGAGGCACCGGAGGATGAGCCGGAGGAGCCGACGGAGCTTGAGACAGCCGAGGCGGAGAAAGCGGACAAAGAGAAAGAACAGATCGATGCGATAATAGCCTCGGCAGAGGCTGAGGCTGCCCGTATAACGGAGCTTGCCCACTCGGAGGATCTGCGGATAAAACGCGATCAGCTCTCGGCGTTGCGAGATGAGGAAGCGGACAAGATAGCACAGCGTATTGCCGATCTTTTGGCAAACGAGCCTTACGCCTCGCGCCTTGAGGCAAAGCAACATGAATTTGCCGAGCAGATACTTAAAATGATGCACCTTACCCCGGGTGACATGGCGTACCTGAAAACGCACGATGTTTTGTACGTAACGCTTACCTCGGCAAAGCCTCTTGACGAGGATATAGTAAAGCTTTTTGAAAAAAGGGCAACGGAGCTGCTTGACGAGGTCGGCGGCAAGCCCTCGTATTGGGTAAGAGTTGACGAGTCGCTTATCGGCGGCTTCCGTCTGCGTATAGGCGATACGGTATACGGTTATACCGTAGCCGATGACTTGTATTTTTTGAAAAACAAGCTTAAAAAGAAAAATGTCACGGGACAAGAGGACGCACAGACGCTTATTGCGGAAATGACGGAGGACATACTTTCATCGGATATTGCCCCCGACAGCTTCCAGCTCGGACGTGTTATCAGCGTGTCCGACGGTATTTGCTGGCTTGACGGTCTTGCCGACATAATGTACGGCGAGGTGGTCGAGTTTGAATGCGGCGAGCGCGGTATGGTGCTTGATATAGAGCCGGATAGAATAGGTTGTATAATCTACGGAAGATACGAGCATATCGAAAGCGGAAGCCGAGTTCGCAGAGTAGGCAGAATAGCCTCGGTGGCTGTCGGCGAGGAGCTTTTGGGACGTGTTATAGACCCGCTCGGTCACGCACTTGACGGCAAGGGTAAAATATATACCTCACAACGCCGCCCGATAGAGTGCAATGCACCGTCAATACCGGATCGCTCGGCGGTCTGCCGCCCCATGCAGACGGGTATCAAGGCGATAGATGCGCTTGTGCCTATCGGCAGAGGACAACGTGAGCTTATAATCGGAGACAGGCAAACGGGCAAGACCTCGCTTGCGGTCGATGCGATAATAAATCAAAAGGGTAAAAATACCGTTTGTATTTACGTTGCAATAGGACAAAAGGATACCTCCGTTGCGGACATTCGCGAAAAGCTTGAAAAATACGGCGCTATGGATCACACGATAATCGTGTGTGCCGCCGCATCAAGCTCGGCATCGTTCCAATATATAGCACCGTTTGCCGCAACCGCAATGGGCGAGTACTTTATGTACGGCGGACGTGATGTGCTTATAGTTTACGACGACCTGTCAAAGCACGCCGTGGCTTATCGTGAGCTTTCACTTCTGCTTCACAGACCGTCGGGTCGTGAGGCGTACCCCGGTGACGTGTTCTATCTGCACGCGCGCTTGCTTGAAAGAGCGTCACAGCTCTCTGCAGAGCTTGGCGGCGGCTCGATGACGGCGTTGCCGATAATCGAAACGCAGGCGGGCGACATATCGGCATACATTCCGACGAATGTCATATCAATAACGGACGGTCAAATATTCTTGGAAAGCGACCTTTTCAACGAGGGACAACGCCCCGCAATAAATGTCGGACTTTCCGTATCCCGTGTGGGCAGTGCCGCACAAAGCAAGTGCATGAAGCAAGTATCTTCACGTCTTCGTATGGAGCTTGCGCAATACCGCGAGCTTGCGGGATTTTCGCAATTCGGCTCGGATCTTGAGGACTCCACAAAGCGTGTGCTTGATCGAGGTGCGAGAATGATGGCATCGCTCCGTCAAAACAGATATTCACCGCTTCCCGATTGGAAGCAGGTAATACTTATATACGCCACCTCCGAGGGCTATGCGTCAAACGTAAAGCCAGAGGAAATGGAGAAATACGAGCAAAGCCTTTATGAGTTTATCGAATTTAAGCATCCGGAGATAACCTCTGTGCTTAAGACGGGCAAAAAGCTCGACAAAGAAACGCTTGAGCATATAAACGACGTTCTCGGTGAGCTGAAAAAACGATTTGAGTGAGGTAGAGCATGGCAAGCTTAAGAGAACTCAAAAAGCACCTTGCGAGCATAAACATTTCATCTCAGCTTGCGGGAGCGATGAAAACGGTATCAAGTGCAAAGCTCTCAACGCTGAGCCGTGCCTATGACGGCTTCGAGGACTACAAAAAGGCGTGTGAGGATACGGCAAAAATGTTCGGCTCCTCACTGAACAGAGTCTACCCTCCGTCAAGCACGGATACGGTGTGCTATGTCGTGCTTGCCGCAAACAGAGGTCTGTGCGGCGGCTACAATAACGAGTTGCTGGCATATGCGCACAAAAAGCTCAACGAGTGCGCCGACCCATATAAGCTCGTTTTGTGCGGAAATAAGGCGATAGCGTATTTTTCGCAAAAGCACGGACAGTGCTTTGCCGATAAGATAGTGCAAAGCTTTGTTATGTCCGATACGCCGAGCTTTGACGATGCGGCGTGCTTGTGTGAGCTTCTCAAGACAATGTACGAGCAGGGAGAATGCTCAAGAATAGAATTTATATACCGAAGCTACGAAAACGTAATGACAAGCGTGCCTTGTACTTACCGACTCTTGCCCTTTGATGAGAGCGAGGAAGATGGGGGAGAGGATGTGCTTTTCATCCCCGACAGGGATACGGTCAATAAAACGTGCTGTCTTTACTGTATCGACTGTATGATATATTCCATAGTGCTTGAAGCCGCAATGGGAGCGGCTGCGGCAACTCTCATGGCAATGAGAACGGCGTACGACAACGCAAGTGAAGCCGCGGAAGCACTTGAAAATGCGATAAGCCGTCAGAGGCAGAGCGAGGTCACGTCGAGCGTTATAGAAACATCGTCCGAAAACGCTTGTACGGAACATAATTAAGGAGAATTTCAATGTCAACAGGTAGTAAGGGCATTATTACGAGAATAACGGGTCCGGTAGTCGATATAAGATTCGATGAGGGTAAGATCCCCGATATATTCCACGCCGTGAACGTGGATACGAAAAACGGAATATGCACGCTTGAGGTACTCCAGCATCTCGGAAACGGTGAGGTACGTTGTATCTCAATGGAATCCACGGACGGAATGTCAAGAGGCATGACGGCGTGCGATACGGGATATCCCATATCCGTACCTGTCGGTGAGCAAACTCTCGGCAGAATGATAAACGTAATGGGCGAGCCGATAGACAGAATGGGCGACATAGGCTCGGAGCTTAAATGGCCTATACACCATCCCGCACCGTCGTTTGTCGATATAGTGACCTCAGAAGAAATACTTGAGACCGGAATTAAGGTCATCGATCTTATGACGCCGTATATGAAGGGCGGTAAAATAGGTCTTTTCGGCGGTGCCGGAGTCGGTAAGACGGTTCTTATAATGGAGCTTATCCGAAATATCGCATTCGAGCATGACGGTTATTCCGTATTTGCCGGAGTGGGCGAGCGTTCGAGAGAGGGCTATGACCTATGGAACGAAATGAAGCAGTCCGGCGTTATAGATAAGACCGCACTCGTTTTCGGACAGATGAACGAGCCTGCGGGCGCAAGACTTCGTGTACCGCTTGCGGGTCTTACCATGGCGGAATATTTCAGAGAAAATTCGAGAAAAGACGTTTTGCTGTTTATAGATAATATTTTCCGTTTTTCACAAGCCGGCTCGGAGGTATCCGCACTTCTCGGACGTATGCCCTCGGCTGTCGGATATCAGCCGACACTTGCCTCGGAAATGGGCAAGCTGCAGGAGAGGATAGTATCGACTACAAACGGCTCTATAACCTCGGTACAAGCCGTATATGTCCCCGCAGATGACTTGACAGACCCGGCACCGGCTACGACATTTGCACACCTTGATGCCACGACAGTGCTTTCGAGAAGCATAGTTGAGCTTGGTATTTACCCCGCTGTTTCTCCGCTTGAATCGTCCTCACGTATGCTCTCACCCGATATCGTCGGTCAAAGACATTATAAGGTCGCAAAGGAAGTAACGAGAATACTTCAAAGATATAACGAGCTGCTTGACATAATCGCAATACTCGGTATGGACGAGCTTGGCGAGGAGGACAAGACGACGGTAAGCAGAGCAAGGCGTGTGCAAAGATTTATGAGCCAGCCGTTCCACGTTGCCGAGGGCTTTACGGGAATGAAGGGCATTTATGTACCTATAGAAGCGACCGTTTCGGGCTTTGAAGCCATTTTGGGCGGAGAGCTTGATAATATTGCCGAACAGCACTTTATGATGGCGGGTACGGTAGACGATGTTTTACGCTCGTCAAGAGGTGAGCTTAGATGATATTGAGGCTGACTCAGCCGGATACGCGCGGCTCGGAGTACGAATGCGATGATGTTAAGTTTTTCACCTCCGACGGCGTTGACGGTAAAAACGGCGGAAGCATCGGAATACGCCCCGGCCACGCCCCGTCGCTTATTTCCGTTTCAGACGGTATGCTTGAGGTCAAAAAGGACGGCGTGTGTTTGCTTGAGCTGTATCTGCATTCGGGAATAGCGAGTGTCTGCAACGACGTGATAACCATTATAACAAAGGATGTACCTAACGAATAAAATACGGGAGGAGAAAGAAATATGCCGATCAAAATACCCGACGGGCTACCCGCCGCAGATATTTTGCGTGGGGAGAATATATTCGTAATGCAAAAACTGCGTGCGGAGCATCAAGACATACGTCCGCTGAGAATAGCGGTGCTGAATCTTATGCCGACGAAGGTAGCAACGGAAACACAGTTCGTTCGCCTTCTGTCAAATACATCGCTTCAAGTAGAGCTGTCGCTTTTGCGAGTTGACCGACATGTGAGCAAAAACTATTCCGAGGAGCATATGGAATCGTTTTATGCCGATTTCGATGACGTAAAAAACAAAAAATTCGACGGAATGATAGTGACGGGCGCACCGGTCGAGAACCTTGACTTCAAAGAGGTCACTTATTGGGATAATCTGTGCAGAATATTCGAATGGAGCGAGAAAAACGTATATTCGACAATATATATCTGCTGGGCGGCGCAGGCGGCACTTTACTATTATTACGGAATAAATAAGCATAAGACCGATAAAAAAGTGTTCGGAGTGTTCGAGCATCGTGTGCTTTTGCCGTCCCACCCGATCGTGCGCGGCTTCGACGAGCGTTTTCTTGCACCTCACTCACGCCATACCGCGGTAAACGAGGACGAGCTTAATGCCGCAGTCGGACTTAAGCAAATAGCCTATTCGGACAAGGCGGGAATGTATCTTGCCGCAGACGATCTGAACAGAAGATTTTTCATAACCGGACATTGCGAGTATGATCACGATACACTTGCCAAGGAGTACTTCAGAGATGTAAACAAAGGACTTGAAATCGAAGTGCCGGAAAACTATTTTCCCGACAACGACCCGACAAAAACACCTCAAAATGTGTGGCGTTCGCACGCACATTTGCTGTTTTCCAATTGGCTTAACTACTTTGTATATCAGCAAACGCCATTTGACCTCGAAAAACTTTAAGAAATTTGCCAAAAGGTATTGACTTAATTCAAAATTTGTGGTACAATACAGGTGTTATATGTTTTTGGGATATAGCCAAGTTGGTTAAGGCACAAGACTTTGACTCTTGCACTACGCTGGTTCGAGTCCAGCTATCC
>CAZLRV010000033.1:0-10987 GCA_964562175.1 uncultured Lachnospiraceae bacterium | reverse complement strand
GAGTGGTAATATTATATCGAAAAATCATAATGTATGTGGTCTCGGTGAGCGGTAATATTTCGGCGTATTCAGGGTATATTGTATAAAATTTATAGTTATTTTATATTTACCACTTTACAATATAACGCTTTTGTGATATAATATGTGCGATATATTTTTTGATTGGAGTGAGTTTATGAAAAAAAGTCGTATACTCGGTACTACATATATAATATGTGCGCTGTTGTCCATTGCGCTTCAGCTGTTTCTCGCAACAAAATGTGGGGGCGGCAATGTGATGTTTTGTCTGTATTTTATTCTGTCGTCGGTCACCTTTTCACTGTTGGCATTTGACGATGCGATGTGGGGCTTTTGCTCTTTCGCTTGCGTATCTGTAATACTCAACATAGTATGCACCTCGGGCAACTACGTATTTTATATGATAACCGTCGTAAGTGCCGTGCTTTCGATACTGTTGATCCGATTGCTTTCGAAAAAGCTGCGCATGGGTTCGGCGATAGCTTCGATCGCAGGCTTATTCTCACGGTATGCGATAATACACTATTCGCTGTTGCTTTTTCGCCCCGAAGATTTCACTACGGGTGCATACGAGACCGTTAAAGCACTGTTTTCCATGCCCGCTTTGATAGCGAGTTTGATATCGTGCGTTTTGGTCATCCTTATTCGCCCTCTCGTCGTCATGCTGAACAAGGGTAACGATGAAGAATGCGGCGATGATAATATCGGTTAATGAAACGGAAGTAAAAATCATGTCCATAACTCTTGAAAAAGTAAATAAAATTTCTTGCTATTGCATACCTCTTTTGAATATTGTGCCGTTTCCCGAAACGGGAATATCGGCGGAGCTGACTATAAAAGAGGAAAAAGCGGCGATAAAATGTGCTTTTGAAGCCAACGAATACGTTTTTCTCGTTTACGCAAAGGAGTCCGGCGTTATAACCTCCTATTGTGAAACGCCCATTATAACGGGTGTGCTTGCCAAGATCGAGCAGACGGTATCAAGCTCCCCAAAAGCTCCGTTGAGAGTATTGTTCCGCGGCATCGTTCGTGCCGACTGCTCGAAGATATACATGGACGAGCAGGGTTTGACAAAAACCGACGTATTGGTAAAGCAATTTGTCTATTCCGAGGACAGTGATTCGGAAAAGCTTGCATATATTCGAGAGATACGCAAGGTGTTTTCCGAGCTGTGCATTCTTTATCCGGGATATTCAAAGGATATCATTAGA
Organism: uncultured Lachnospiraceae bacterium; assembly: GCA_964562175.1. GTDB lineage: Bacteria > Bacillota > Clostridia > Oscillospirales > CAG-272 > CAZCJU01. Next base: position 9,758 of record CAZLRV010000033.1, on the reverse strand, counting down.
TATATCAACGGAGAAAACGATATTTCTCTGCTCACCGATTATATCGGTGCAAACGTGTTGAGCGACAACGACGAGCGTAATTCCCTGCTTGACGAGTACGAGCCGGATGTGCGTGCCTCGCTCATTATTCAATATCTGCGCCAAGAGCTTGATGTTATAATATCCTCGGTACATATACGTGCCAGAGTACAGCAGGCAATGGAGCGTAACCAGCGTAATTTTTACCTGCGTGAACAGCTTGCCGCCATTAAAGCGGAGCTTGGCGAGGGTGAGGACGAGGACGAGGAAATAATCGATTACCGAAACAGGATAAAGGCTTTACACCTTGCGGAGGACGCCGAGGTAAAGCTGATGAAAGAGGTAACGAAGCTTTCCCAATCGCCCTACAGCTCATCGGAGGCTTCCGTGATACGCTCTTATTTGGACACGGTGCTTGATATACCGTGGGGGAAGCTGAGCAATGAGGAGACGAACATCGAAAAAGCTCGTCGTATTCTTGACGCAGACCATTACGGGCTTGAGAAGGTCAAGCAAAGAATACTCGAATATCTTGCGGTGCGCAAGCTCAATCCGCACACCTCGAACAAGATAATTTGTCTGCTCGGTTCGCCTGGTGTCGGCAAGACCTCGGTTGCCGCCTCCGTTGCACGTGCGACGGGCAGAAAATACGTCAGGGTATCTCTCGGCGGTGTTAAGGACGAGAGCGATATAAGAGGTCACAGAAAGACATATGTCGCATCAATGCCGGGACGTGTTATAGATGCGCTTATAAAAGCGAAAACAATGAATCCGCTCATTTTGTTTGATGAAATAGATAAAATGAGCAACGATATGCGAGGCGACCCCGCCTCGGCAATGCTTGAGGTGCTTGACGGTGAGCAAAACAAAGCTTTCCGCGATCATTTTGTCGAAATAGATGTGGATCTGTCCGATTGTATGTTCATATGCACGGCGAACACGCTTGACACTGTTCCCCGTCCGCTTATCGACCGTATGGAGGTAATAAAGCTTGACGGCTACACACGTGATGAAAAGTATTCGATAGCACGAAAGCACCTGATACCGAAGCAGCTGAAGGCTCACGGCTTGGACAGTAAAACATTCAAAATCGATAAATCGGCAATACTCGATATTATAGACAATTACACCGAGGAAGCGGGAGTACGTATACTTGAGCGTACCATCTGTGCCGTGATGCGTCGTGCCGCCATGCGGATGATCGACGGGGAAAGCAATTCGATACACGTTACATCCGCAAATCTCGGCGAATACCTCGACTCTCACAAAATAGTGCGTGAAAAGGTATCGGACAGGGACGAGGTCGGCGTCGTAAACGGGCTTGCATATACTCAATCGGGAGGCGATCTGCTCAAGATAGAAGTATGCTCTTTTCCCGGTACTGGCAAAAGCGAGCTTACCGGTTCTCTCGGTGATGTTATGAAAGAATCGGCACAAGCCGCAATAAGCTATGTACGCTCCATTGCACCCGAGCTTGACATTGACCCCGATTTTTACAAGAACAGAGATATACATATACACGTACCGGAGGGGGCGACGCCGAAGGACGGACCGAGTGCGGGCGTTACGATAATGACCGCCGTTGCAAGTGAGCTGTCGGGAAGAGCCGTTCGTTCGGATGTCGCAATGACCGGTGAGATAACTCTTCGCGGTCGTGTGCTTCCTATCGGAGGCTTGCGTGAAAAGACGGCGGCGGCGTATCGTGCCGGCGTTAAGACGGTACTTATACCGAGCGCAAATGTAGACGATCTTAAGGACATCGACCCCGTTGTTTTGGATAATTTGAAATTTGTTCCGTGCAGTAATGCGCATGACGTGCTTAAAAACGCACTTGTGGACGGTGCGGCGAGATGAATGATATCAATTTCAATAATATCGAGCTTGTGATCTCGGCCGCTCACCCCTCACAGCTTATATCTTCCTCGCTTCCGCAAATAGCCTTTTCGGGGCGTTCAAATGTCGGCAAAAGCTCGCTTTTGAATACATTATGCGGACGAAAGGCACTTGCACGTGTCAGCTCCACACCGGGCAAGACCGCAACGGTGAATTATTACAATGTGGGCAGCAAATTCTTCTTTGCCGATCTGCCCGGCTACGGCTATGCAAAGCGTTCGGGTGACGAAATAAAGCGTTGGGGGCAGCTGATGGAGAGCTATTTCGCATCCGATGCTCGCAGGCTCGTGCTTCAGCTGATAGATCTTAAGGTCGGAGCTACTGCGGACGATGAGTCGATGCTGAACTGGCTTGCGCATTACCGTGTGCCGTTTATCGTCGTTGCGACAAAGTGCGATAAGCTGAACAAAACGGACAGGCAGCGGTCTGTGCTTCTGCTTAAAGAAAATCTGCTCATACCCAATGGAGTGCCGATAATTCCCTATTCCTCACTGACAAAGGAGGGACGGGACGAGGTGCTTTCCAACATAAAGAAATTCTTAAATAACTAAGGTAGTGATAGAAATGAATGATGAGTATTTGATACATGACATCTACAGTATAAACGAAAAAGGACATTTTACCTTATCCGGTGCCGATACGGTCGAGCTTGCGGAAAAATACGGCACTCCGCTGTATCTTTTGAGTGAGAACAAGATAACCGATCAATGCCGCAAATATATCAACGCAATGGCAAAATATTTTCCCCAAGGCTCAATGCCGTTTTACGCAAGCAAGGCTTTGTCGTTTTATGAAATATACAAGATCATCGGCTCACTTGATATGGGAATCGATATAGTATCGCCGGGTGAGCTTTACACTGCCGCACGAGCAGGCTTTGACTTGAAAAAAGCAATATTTCACGGCAATAACAAGACCGATGCGGATATAGAATACGGAATCGAGTGCGGTATCGGTTATTTTGCCGTTGACAATATCGACGAGCTTTACGCACTCGATTCGATATGCCGAAAGCACGGTATCGTTCAGGATATACTGCTCAGAATAACGCCCGGTATAGATCCTCACACGCTCAAAGCCATTTCCACCGGCTCGGTAGACAGCAAATTCGGTTCGCCTATCGAAACGGGAGCGGCGGAGCGTATAACCGCCCTTGCTCTCTCGCTGAAAAACGTGCGTCTGTGCGGCTTCCATTGCCATATCGGTTCGCAGATATTTGAGCTTGAGCCGTTTGAGGAAGCGGGCGAGGTAATGATACGCTTTATTGCTTCCATGCGCGATAAGTACGGCTTTGAGGCAAAGATATTGAATCTCGGCGGCGGCTTCGGCGTTGCTTATGTTTCATCGCAACGTGATTGCGATATAGACTCGTATATCAAGGGTGTTGCCGAGGCAATAAGCTCGCTTACGGAAAAGTACAACGTGAATATGCCGCGTATTTTTATGGAGCCGGGACGCAGTATCGTCGGTGCGGCGGGTGTAACGCTCTACACCGTCGGTTCGTATAAAGAGATCGAGGGCTTCAAGAATTACGTTTCCATAGACGGCGGTATGCCCGATAATCCGAGGTACGCTCTTTATGCATCTCAATATACGGTGCTTTGCGCAAACAAAGCAAACGATGATGCCGAGGTGCGTTGCACTGTGGGAGGACGCTGCTGTGAAAGCGGAGATCTTATTGCCGAGGATGTTATGCTGCAGAAGGTAAGCAGAGGCGATAAAATAGCCGTGCTCGTGACAGGTGCATACAATTATTCCATGGCATCGAACTATAATAGGATCCCGAAAGCTCCGATAGTCATCGTAAAGGATGGCGTTGACCGCCTTTCGGTTCGCCGTCAGAGCTTTGAGGATATGCTGAAAACCGAAATCGGAGGAAACTGAATGTTAGGACTTTTTACCTTTAATTTAGACCCGTGGCAGCTTGTCGGATATCTTATAACCTTGCCCGTTGCAATGATAGCGTTGTCATTTCACGAGGCGTCACACGCCTTTGTTGCCGATAAGCTCGGCGACCCGACGGCAAAAAGCCTCGGAAGAATAACGATGAACCCGTTTAAGCACCTCGATCTGCTCGGTACGCTTTGCATGGTGATAGGCGGCTTCGGTTGGGCTAAGCCCGTGCCCGTAAACTCACGTTATTTTGAAAAACCAAAGCGTGATATGACACTTACGGCGATAGCCGGACCGGTATCTAACTTCATTTTGTTCTTTGTCGGCTTGATAGTTTACGCCGTTTTCAATGAAATAGCGATAAGGACCGGGCTTGTATATAACGAGTCATTGAGCATTCTGCTCACGGTAGTTTATTCTTTCTTATTTTATTTTTACTATTATAATCTCATTCTTGCCGTTTTCAATCTCATACCGATACCGCCCTTTGACGGCTCAAGGCTCGCTTTTGTTTTCCTGCCTGATAAGCTGTATTTCGGAGTGATGAAATATGAGCGTTTTATAATGCTTGCGCTCATAGTTCTGCTCGTTTCGGGAATACTCGATTTTCCGACCGAATTTATCGCAAGCGGTATTTGCGGCGGCTTTGAGAGGATTCTTAAGCTCATTCCGTTCTTTGAGCATCTGTAAATATGAACGAGCTGACATACAAGACCGAAGTATTTGAGGGACCTCTCGATCTTCTGCTTTCGCTTATATCAAAAAACAAAGTCGATATAATGGACATTCCGATAGCGCTTATACTTGAGCAATATATGCAGTACATCGAGCAAATGGCAAGGATGGATATGGAGATCGCCGGTGAATTCATCGTCATGGCATCGGAGCTTATGCTTATTAAAAGCAAGCTTCTCTTGCCTCGCCCCCTGCCCGAGGGTGTATCCGATCCGCGTGCGGAGCTTGCCTTGGCACTGCTTGAATATAAGTATATTAAGGAATCAAGCACCGAGCTTGACGAGCGACAAAAGATATTTTCATCTCGTTTCGTCAAGGATACGGACGAGATAAAGGCGGACGACGACCACATAAGACCCTACAATGTAAGTGTTCTGAAAAATGCAATGCTTCGTGTGCTTATGCGTGTTGCGGAAACAAAAAAGCCGCAGGGCGACAATATACGCCCGATAATAAAGCGGCGTATCGTTCCCGTTGGCGGCAAGATAGTTTTTGTTATGAAATATCTGCTTAAGCATGGCGATACTCATATAGATACGATATTTATGACTTCGTCCTCACGCTCGGAGATAGTAGCCGTTTTCATGGCAACTCTTGAGCTGTTGAAAGCGGACAGAATATATGTCAGCTGTGAGGATGAGGACACAGGCAACTGCGTTATAGGAATAAGGCGTGATAAGCATGAAAGAGAGGTGAATGCCGAATGACCGAGGAAGAAGGAAAAGTACTTGACAGCGGTACTGTGGCGGAGATAGTCGAGGCTGTTCTGTTTGCCGCAGGTCATGCAATGAAAAAAGCCGAGCTTATTTCGACAATAGGCTGTAAGACCGAGCTGTTTGACGAGGCAATTGAATTGCTCGATAAAAAATATTCTTCGGGCGGCATTCGACTGCTTCACCTCTCCGATGAGCTTCAGCTATGTACTGACGAAAAATACGGCGAATATATAAGATGTGCGCTTGATATAAAGAGCGGAGGAAATCTTTCGCGTGCCTCGCTTGAGGTCTTGGCGATAATCGCATATAATGAGCCTGTAACACGTTCTTATATCGACGGCATTCGCGGCGTTGATTGCGGTTATACGGTAAATTCTCTTGCCGAAAAAGGACTTATCGAGCCCTGCGGTACTCTCGATGCACCGGGCAAGCCCACTCTGTGGAAAACGACATCGGAGTTTTTGCGTGTTTTCGGTCTTTCATCGACATATGAGCTTCCCCCGTTTGAGCTGCCCTCGGCAGACGGTCAAGTCATAATTAAGCCTTGGGGAGTCGGCAATGGTTAAGGCACTTATCATCATAGCCTGCATGCTTGCCTTCTTTGTTCTCCTGCTTTTTTTGCCCGTGACGCTCGTTATCAAATACAACACTCAGCTTAAAATATACGCACGTGTGCTGTTTATTAAAATTCCCATCTCGCCGCCGAGAAAAAAAAGAGTTCGCCTTTCATATTATTCATCGAAAAAAGTCCGTGCCCGGCGAGAAAAGGCACTGAAAAAGCAAAATAGAAAAAAAGCGGCGGCAAGCGAGGTAAAAGAAGAAAAAAAACACTCGCTTTCCGATATTTATGACCTCATATGCGATATAATATCGGCACTTGAAGCTTTTTTTGACAGATTTTCCAATCACCTTAAAATAAAGCTCGTTGACATTGATATCACCGTATGCGGTGAGGATTGCGCAAAGACCGCTCTCATCTTGGGCGGAGTTAATGAGGGAATACGAACTCTTGTCACCCTGCTTGAAGATCACACCGACTTTGATATGCAAAGAGACGTTTCACGCATACGCACACGAGCCGATTTTATTCACGAAAAAAGCACGGCGAATGTGGAACTGCGATTTGGAATAAACCTTTTCGGTGTCATCCGTTCGTTGCTTGCCACTTTGCCGTTTGTAAAAAAAATACTTGATAAAATATAAGGAGAGCTTTGATATGGCAGAGCAAAATTTCACCGATTCGTTCAAAAACACGATGGATAATATCAGAAATATGGTCGATGCCGATACTATTATAGGTGAGCCTATAACCACACCCGCAGGCGTTATAGCCATACCAGTTTCAAAGGTGACCGTCGGTGTTGTAACGGGCGGCATGGATTATATCGGCAAGCATTCAAAGAAGGATTCGGAGAAGGCAAACAGCTTTTCCGGTTGCGGCACCTCCGGTGTTTCAATAACCCCCGTCGCTTTTTTGATAATCAAGCCCGAGGGCGATGTGGAGCTTATATCGGTAAACAACCCACAAAATCAGCAAAACGACCTCGGTACAAATATCGTTTCACTACTCAATAAAGCCCCCACTATTATCGAAAAGATAAGATCACTTTCGAAAAAGGACAAAAACAAGGATGAGGAAACGGACGATTGTGAGGAGCTTGACCTGTCAGATATCGTCTCCGACGATAAATAAGCATACTTAAAGACGTGAGCGAATAAAATAGTATAAATATTTATTTTATATTATGTCGGACGGTGTTTCATGAAAAGCTTTACGCTCTTTTTCATCTCCATTTCGCTCACGCTGTCGCTTATCTGCAATGTATGCCATGCCACATATGACGGCGAAAATATAAATGCTTCGCTTAATGCACGCTCCTTTGCCCTGCTCGACTCAAACAGCGGTGAGCTTATCGCCTCGTCCCGTGAGCATGAGCGTATGCCGATGGCAAGCACAACAAAGATAATGACGGCGATAGTTGCCATTGAAGGCTTTCCACTTGATGAATATGTTACGATATGTCCCCAAGCCGTCGGAGTGGAAGGTTCAAGCATTTATCTTCAATGCGGTGAGCGGCTTACCATGCGACAGCTTCTTTACGCACTTATGCTTCAGAGTGCAAACGATGCCGCCGTTGCGATAGCTTACTCCGTCTCTGGAGGGCTTGAGCCTTTCGTTGATAAGATGAACGAATATGCAAAAGAGCTGGGGCTTGCAGATACTCATTTTACCAACCCCCACGGTTTACACAACGATGAGCATTACACGACAGCTTACGATATGTGCCGCCTTTTGTCATACTGCATGGAAAATGCGGATTTTTACGAGATCACCTCAACAAAAAGAACCGTAATACCCGCCTCGGATTCCACCTACAACCGACTTTTGCTCAACCATAATAAATTGCTCGGTCGGGACGGTATAATCGGCGGCAAGACCGGATATACGAAAAAAAGCGGGCGTTGCCTTGTAACGTGCTACGAAAAGGACGGCGTGCGACTTTGTGCCTGCACTCTTGACGATCCGGACGATTGGGCAGACCACAGAGCGCTCTACGCATACGGTATCAAGCTGTACAAATATCATTTGCTTGAGTCTGACACCTTGCTTTCGGATACAGCTCATATTTGCGGTGGGCTTACAGATACCGTAAGGCTGTATATTGACACACCTCTCGGCGTAACGCTTCGTGACGGTGAGAAAATAAGTCGTGTTCTTGTGCTTAAGAGATTCTATTATGCACCTGTTAAGAGCGGGCAGGTACTCGGCACGCTCTGCTATTACAGCGGACAGCGGCTTATATGCTCCACACAAATAAAAGCCTACGATACGGTAGAGAAAACAGTGTATAAAAAATCGTTATTTGAAAAAATATTGTGGTAGAATATGGAAAAAATACGGATTCAAAAATTTCTTTCGGATGCCGGCGTAACGTCACGCCGTGCCGCCGAGCGAGATATCGAGCAGGGACTCATAACCGTAAACGGCAGAGTCTGCGCTATCGGAACGAAGGTAGATCCGAAAAACGACGTTATAGTATATAAAGGCAAGAGAGTAAAGAATATACCCGATAAAAAAGTATATATCATGCTTAACAAGCCCAGAGGCTATATAACCTCGCTTCACGACGAGTACGAGCGTAAATGCGTTACCGAGCTTTTGGAGGGTCTTGATGAGCGTGTATATCCCATCGGGCGACTTGACAAGGATTCTGAGGGCTTGCTTTTATTGACAAACGACGGCGAGCTTGCGAATATGCTCATGCATCCGTCGGGCGGTATTTCAAAAATATATCATGCGAGAGTACGTCCCGCAGTAGGTGAGCAAGCATTGAAAATACTCACCTCACCCATGGAAATAGACGGTTATCAAATAAAGCCGGTCGGCGTATCATTGCTTGAAAGCACGGAGACTTCTTCCCTGCTCCGCTTTGAGTTGAGAGAGGGACGAAACAGGCAGATAAGGAAAATGTGTGAGCAAGCCTCACTTTCCGTTACAAGACTCGTGAGAGTTGCCGAGGGTGACATTTCCCTCGATAAGCTCCCTGTCGGAAAATGGAAGCACCTGACAAGGGCGCAGGTCGAATATTTGAAGAACAAAGTCGGAAATAATGATAAGTCTGAAAAGCATAGCCGAGGCTGAAGAAATAATAAAAATACTGCACGCCGTAAATACGGAATACTCAAGTAAGCTCAGCTATTACACCGCATCGCAGGGCGGCTTGACACTCGCCGTTTGCTGTGCAGAGCTTGCAAAGTCGGGAAAAATAGTCGAGCTTACGGCAGTTGATGATAAATGCAACGATGAGATAATGCGCACACTTCTCTGCTATGTGCTTGATGTTTTCGCCTCATACGGAATTGAAAACGCGGTGTTTTGTCCCTTGGATGATTTCGTTGCCCGCTCACTCGGATTTACTCAGTCACACACGGGACTTACTTTACGGCTTAATTGAAATAATACGGGATGTAATACGATGAAAACAAAAGATAAGCTTTACGCACTGCTCAGAGATATCAATAACGGAATGTTTTCGCAAGATACACTTGACGATATCGTATCAATGGCTACTCTGTTCGCCGAGTGCGGTCTTGATGCTCCGAGTGAAACAAAAAACAAAAAAAGCTTCGAGCTTTACGAAAAGAAAGCGGCGATAAAGCAGGTCTATTTAGCACATCTCTCGCTTATAAAATATGAGTTGAGCGATGCCGAGCGTGTTCGTGCCGCAAGCGAGATACTCGGCTGTAACGATTGCGTTACCTCATACGCTCTTTGGGCTAAATATCTGCACCATTCCTTCCCCGCACGTGACTTTTTAAATATCGCAAAAACCCTGCTCTCCGAGCCTGTATCGGAGCAATACTCCCAAAAACACACCGTTTGCCTCGCCCGACTTAAAGAAATTCGCCCCAAAGTACTGTTTTTCGGGGCGAAAAAAGAATTAATCAAATAAATTACCGTAAAACAAATGCGGCGAAAGCACTACTCCGAATGCTTTCGCC
>CAZLRV010000032.1:0-13352 GCA_964562175.1 uncultured Lachnospiraceae bacterium | reverse complement strand
GTCAGCGTATTTCCGTTTGCCGATGCGCCGTTGCCGTTCACGACAATATCGTTATCCGCAAGCGTTATTGTGGTAGTTATCGGACGAGTAGGTCTTTGCACAGAGGCACTCGGAGGTGCGGGGGGCAGTATCGGCGTTTCGACCGTCGGCGGACCTTCGAGTGTGGTGTCGCTGTCTGTCGATAAGCCCTCGCTTGAGCCGGAGCAACCGGAAAGTGCAAGCAGCAGTGCCGACAGAACGGAGCATATTTTCAGAACGCCGTTGCTATTTTTTATGTTCATGGTTTTTCTCCTCTTTATATTCCAAATAATCTTTTCGCATTTTTATATGCGATAAGCTCCTTTTCGCTTTTCGTTATCGGTGCGTTTTCTATAAATGCGAGTGCCTCGTCATTCAGGATAAACGGATAATCCACCGAATGGATTATTCTGTCGGCACCAAGCACATCCAAGCAAAATCTCAACTGCGGATAATCAAAAATACCGCTCGGTGTGACATATATATTGTCCTTAAAGGTTTCCGTTATCGTCCTGTCAAGCTTTGTCACGGATCTCGGTAGAGCCTGATCGAGCCGTGAGAGAAAGAACGGCACCATCTCGCCCCAATGTCCGGCGATGACACGCAGCTTCGGAAAACGCTCAAATGCGCCGGATAGTATGAGTCGGCAAACTTGCACGCCTGCCTCATTGTGCCAGCCCCAGCCATACAACGAAAGTCTTGCACTGAGCCTATCGCCAAGCCCCTCGTAATAGCATTTCCGCACACTCGTCATAGGCGGTGCGGGGTGAATATAGATAGGAGCATTCAGACCTTCCGCCGCCTCCAGGATTGGAAGAAATGCCTTGTCATCGAGAAATTTATCCTCTCCCGAAGCCCGTCCGGCAAGGATCGCTCCTTGAAAACCAAGCTTTGTAACAGCTCTTTCAAGCTCCTTGACCGAAGCACCGACGTTTTTCCACGGAAGTGTTGCAAACGCACCGAAGCGATCGGGATGTTTTTTTACGCTTTCCGCAAGCTCGTCATTGGCTTCACTGACAACGCACGCTTCTTTTTTCGGCAAAAGCTGTGTGCAGACGGGAGCCGAAAGGATCTGCTTTGAGATGCCGTATCTGTCCATGTTTTCGATGCGTTTTTCAAGATCACAATAAAGCTCGGCATCGGGATAATACGGCAGATCGGGTGAAGCTGCCGCCGAGGTAGGCGCGGCATCCTCTGACGGATATTCGGCAAGCGCCATGTTCAAAGCTCTAAGCGGTATATGCTCTTCTATCGTAATTATCTTCACGATTTTTGCTCCCCATTTATCCAAATTTGTTTGATATTTTTGATAGCGGCAATATCCTTGTCCGGCCTGCCGTCAATTAAGACAAGCGTTGCCCTCTTGCCCGGTGAGACAGAACCGAGCCCGTCAATGCCGAACACCTTGCAGACCATGCTTGTCGCAGCCGCCAACACCTCGATTGGCGCAAGTCCCGCCTTGCAAAGCAGCTCCATTTCACGATGTATGGACGAGCCGTAAGCAACGGCAGGCGCAAAGCTGCCGTTGTTCGCATCGGTTGCGGCAAGCAGTGTTACACCGCACTTGTGAAGGGTGCGAACGGCATTTTCCGCATTTTTGTAATGCTCGGGAAGATAACCGTTCCTTCCGCTGTGCGAAAAGGCTTCCATCATGACAAGTGTTGGGGCGACTGCGATCCCACGCTCGGCGATCTCTTTGGCTAGACCTTCGGGCAATTCTTCCTTCATCGGCACGTGAAGCAGAATGTCCGCACCGCACCCGATCGCCATTCTCTCCGCCTTTATGCTCGTTGCATGAACGGCGACCTTGAGATCGCACTCATGAGCCGAAGTGCAAATACTTTTCAGTGCCGCCTTAGGCATCAAATTCGGTTCAAACAGCAAGACCTTAACGTACTTTGCACCGTTTTCAATCGACTTTTTGACGTATCCCTTGCCGTTCAGCGTTCCCATCGTCATACCTGCGGAAGATATGATCGTCAGCTCCTTGGAATTTGCAACAAGCTCGCTTGAAGCACAGACGTCACAAGCGGCAACGATACCGCTCTTTAACATAGCCGAGATCTGATATGAATTTGTTATATGCGTGTGCGCATCTATCACACCGGGCATCAAAAGATAACGGCTGTCAACGCTTTTCGTTTCTTTCACGGCGGTTATTACGCCGTTCTCGATGACGACAGATGCGTTCTCGGTGATTTTTTCTCCGTCAAATAACGGGTGATCTAATATCAGCTTGCTCATTTTTCTACCGAGACAAGCTCGCTGAACTTCATTACAAGACCGTAGCGGTTACTCATGACAAGATAATTGGCACGAACAACTACCATATCTCCGATCTCAACCTTGCCGTAATGCTCGTCCGTCGGAAAGATCACGAGTGCAAATGTCCGACCGTTCTTGCTGTCGGACAACTCAATGGACGGCTTGTTGTGTATATCCGGTCCGATCTTTTTGGCAATGCCTGTTACCTCAAAGCGTTTATCTGCATATTTTTCATAGAAGCTGTCCGCATCGGTATAAAACTCGTCACAAAGTGTCTTTGCGGCAAAAGGTGCATCCTGCAAAAGAAGCGGCATAGCCGTTGTCTCGATCGTAAAGGTCGTTGCATCCGACGGATGCTTAGGGTAAAATTCAAGCTTTTCCATATCCTTACCTCATTTATTTTTAATTATTCGGTTTGTCTTGCAGCAAATCGGTCGGCAATATTCGGCACGCCCATCGCGCTTGGACAGCTTTGGAAGCCTTTTTTGTCATTTGTGTATTATATCTCTGTTTTGCAGTCCGGATGCAAGTGCTTGGTCTATCTGTGTTTTCGTGTCCTTGATATAATATGTTCTACCGTCCTTGACAAACACATTTCCCGTTTGACCGAAAATAAACTCCACATTGTATGCAATACATTGCTCATAGATCTTTTTTACCCATTCGTAGCGGAGCGGCCGCATCCCCTCGTAATTCTCGCCACCGGCAAGGACGGTTTCGATCTGCCCTGTGGCAAGATATTTATCGAGGTCGATCTCTCCGATGAATGGCTTTAAGCTCACCCATTTGTGCTTTGCGGCAACGTCGAGCAAAAGAGGGATACGCTCGTCGGCTCTTTTTTGATTCTCACAGGATACGGCAATAAATACATTATCCCAACCGTTCCCCCAATCCGTCGGCAGGCAGTCCTTGATGCGGTGCGCACGTTTTGTCAGAAGAGAAAAGGTCACATCCGGGCGTTGCCCGATTATCTCCCATGCCTCCTCACGCCACTCGTCCGCTTCCTCAAGAAAAAAGTCGCTCGTCATACAAACACGGACGAACTCGCCCGATCCGATCTTATAATTGCCATGCCTGTCTTTCTTAAGAGGCAGATTCGCTTCGGTCTTATTCTTATGTATCTCGCCGCCGTCCCTGTCTCGTGTTTTATCGAGAAAAAACATATAGCAGTTTTGACACCCCTCCGAGCATTTTCGGCAGCCGTGCCACGGATTCCATGATCTGTCGTTTCGGTTCATTTCAAACTCCGTTTTTTAAGAAGTTCACTTACATTAACTATTATAGCTCATCGAAGTGAACTTGTCAATATGCAAATATCATTGTTTACAATTTTATCGATATACATTGCCCGTGCCCATACCCCGACTTTTTCCGAACGCAAATTTCCCAACAGCCCAAAATAGAAAGGTACAGAGTGCGAACCGACCGCAGATCGCACGAAACGCTTTTTTGTTAATTCCCGCATGGCAACGCAAATAAAGCCGAATGGATCATTCCACTCGGCTTGCATCCTACAAGTCATATATGTGTTAGGCAAAATGCAAGGAACACTTTGTGTTGAATACAACACCACCGTAATATTTTGATATGACGCCGCCGAGTATTGTCGGAAATTATTTTCGTACTTCTCACCTTAAAGGATTTGTTACTCAAAACACGACATCACAATAAATCGCAAAAAGATTCAAAATGTGAGTACAATACTCATTATACACATATTTCCGATATTGTCAATACTTTTTTAAATATTCTCATCAGAATGGTGATAATTTCTATGTAGACATTGCCATTATTCGTATTTATTTTACATATTATGTCATAATCTGTGTTTCAATTCTTCCGAGTTATGTTCAGCATAACAGCCGTTCAAGAAGAGATATAACAAAAAACACTCGCCTTTCAATTTATGCCCTCATCTCGGATGAGGGCATTGTAGAACGGCGTTGTTGGAAATTCTAATCACCGGCTACTTTCCGCCGAACACCGAAAAAGCGGCTCGATGGGATTGTTTGATAGAGAATGCAGCTGCGCACTCTCCCCCCAGTCGGCTACGCCGCCCATTCCTTTCGGAGGGAGTGGGCGGCGAGTGGTAGAATTATGATGGTGGATCGAGTTGAGAGGGTAATCGGTGTTACAGGTCTAAGTCCAGCCACATGGCGGGGCGAACCAATTCGACTTCGAAGTTTACGCTATTGCCCTTATCTTCGACAATACCGTAGCAACTGACACGAGCGGCGCGTGTTTGGCTCTCACCGGGTGAGCGGAGCCACCACCAACAGCCGTTGCTTGCATCCTTGATCATACATCTTTCCAGTGCATATTCGGTGGCTGTGCAGGTTCTTTCTTGATTTGTGTAAAAATATTGTTTTGCTTCGTTTATGCTGAGCAAAAACATTTTATCCTCTGTTGAAGCGCCGGCATTCGTATCGTACAACGTATTATTATAAGCGATCACGTTCTGTGCCGATATTACGCTCTTTTCCGCATCGGAAAAAGCGGTGTTGAAAAATTCGCGGTTCAGCCACTTACGCAGTGTACAGGTCTGCCATGTGACAAGATCGTTTACTTCATTATATTTTTTGCAATCAAGAGCGTATTTGCTTATCACGAGTGCTTTATCACATTTCACATCAAGCACCAGCCATTCGATGTCCTCTTTTCCGCCGTTTGATTTTTGCTTATATTTACCGAATTTAATATAATTTCCTTTTTCTGCGCACCTCCAATAGGAATCAAGCAGTTTTTTCCCGTATTCATATTGTTCAAGCTGTTTTGTAAGCTCGTTTATCGCTTTTGTGTTCGATAGCTTTTCATATTCCGCTTCTTTGGTACTCAGCATTTGTTCGCAGTCTTTAATATCAGCCAGAAGTTCATCAAGTGATTCGTACTCACTGTTTTTTTTCGACAGCTCCTTTTTTTGACTTTCAAGCACCGAGCATTCTTCTGTCAAGCCGATTATTTGCTGTGATATTTGCTTTTTTCTTTTCGATGCGAAAAATCCGAGTCCGTCTCTTTCTCTTTCAAGCCTCGACATTTCGGTGCGTTTTTCATTTAATTCTTCGTCGAGTATTTCTATGTTGCTTTGTGCTATATCCCAATTATCTCTCTTTCGGGTAAGCGCATTAAGCCGAGTTTTCAAAGGAGTAAGCAGGCTTTTGGCACTATTTGCCTTAGCTCTGCCTTGATAGTCGACTTTCAGCTCTTCAAACAGCTTATCACACAGCTTTTCGGTGTTTGCCTTATTCAGTGAAGCAACAGCCGCTTTTTTGTTGATATGCTCTATATACGAGGTAAGTGCCGATTTCAGCTCATTATCGCCGAAACGAACGGCCTTCAGATAATTCTTATTCTTGTCAAAGGGCTCGGGTTGGTCTTTCAGCTCATCTTGCTTCGTTATCTTAAGCTCCGCCATCAGCTTGCCGAGGTATGCCCTTGCGTTTTCGGGGTCGATGTCGAGAACCTTTTCGCAATATTCGTCTGCGGCGGCAAAGTCTCCGTCCTCAAGAAACATAAACGCGCGTTTCAGCAAGGGTGCGGTGTTTGGGGAGGCGGGAGCGGTTGCGTTTTGGTTGACGACATTTGCTTTGGGCGTGCCGCTTTGGGTGAGCTTTTCTATTCCTCGGATAAGGTCCTGCATAAAGCCGAGCTTTGACATATCCTGTGCTTGCAGATGTGAAAATTCTTCGGGCAGATCGTACGGGTCCATATCCTTATAGGCGGGAATGAGTATCTTTTTTTGACCCTGCTTTATCAAAGCAAGATATCTGCTCCACTCGTTTTTGACCCAAACGGCGTTGAAATGTTCGGCTCTTGTGCCAAGCACTACCATTACCTTTGCGCTGTTAAGTGCGGCGAAAATATATGGCTCGTATGCCGTACCGAGCTTGTCCTCAAGCGTGATACGAGAGAAAAACACTTTATAGCCCGCATTTACAAGCTCATGATACAACTCATTTGCCAAAACACTGTCGGGCGTGCGTCTGCCGTTATTATCCGTTTCCTTATAGCAAATAAACACGTCAAAGGGTTCTTCATTTTGAGAAATGGCAAGAATACCCTTCTGTATTTCGTTTATGGCTTTTGCTTCCTTCTCGTATATGTCACGTTGAAGACTGTCGGCGTATTTCAGTGCGGATCTGTAGTTTTCATCATCAAATATCGAGGTATATTGTGTACGGTTCACCGTGGGTATGCGCTTATGCGTCACAGGATCCTCAACGTATTCGACACCAAAACGGCAAAGCACGAGTGACCAATACGTCTCGGAGTCTGCTCGATCCTCCTCCAGCAACTGTTCATAGATATTCGTCGCTTTATCGTATTCGTTACTGCGGCGAAAATGATTTGCACGGTCATACAGATTAGCCTTTTTTTCGCTGTCAATTCTCGGTAGTGTTTGCATTGTGCCGCAATGATCGCACGTCGCTATGCTCTCGTTTTTCTCGAAGCTGAGATCTCCGCCACAGATTTTACATTTGAATATTGACATATTATTTTCTCCAATCAACATTTAAAATATTACGCTTGCCGCAGAGTCTATTCTGCCGCAGATTATTTATACACTATCATTTTTCTTGCCAAATAGTTCCATACAAACACGATTACCGTAGCAAGCATACGGAAAAGCATATAATTGTCCGCTACAAGGCTCGTGCCGGCAAGCACTATCAGATATGACATTGCCAAGCCTATCACACCGACGGCGAGATGTCCGAAAAATTCACCGAGCTGCGTTTTTGCCCGTGCCTGCTTTGCCGAAAATACGAACATACGGCAAAGCAGATAATTTGCAAGCAGACCGCCCGCAAATCCCACCGTTGTAGCTATTATGTATATAAGCTTTTTGTCCATCGACAAAGGAGAAAGCAAGGACTCGGATGCAAAAGAGAGAAGCCAATCGACAACTGTCGCAAGTCCGCCTACAAAAACATAGCGAAAAAACTGCAAAAACCCGTTATCTGTCGGCGAAATGAATATCTCTCTGAATTTGCCCTGCTTAAGCAGTGAGAAAAATTCTTTCATTTGCCGTCACCGTTTTTGTCTTGCGCATCGGCTCTTTCCTCATGATACGATTTTTCCGTGTTTACGTTCCACAAGGCGCTCTTGTCGGTGCTTGAGGAAACGATGCATTTCACAGCTTCAAATGAGGTTGCCATGGAGTGATCCATATTGTTATAACGGTGCTGTCCGTTACGTCCGACACACCAAAGATTTTCGTAGGTGTTGAGGTACTCTATGAGCTTGTCCATCTCCGAATATGTATCGAAATAAGCGGGATATGCTTTTTTAACGCATTCTTTGTGAGAGTCCAAAACATTGTCCGCAGATGACAAAACGCCCATTTTAATAAGCTCGTCAGTACCGAAGCTTACCCATTCACTCTCCGACATTTTCCAATATTCATCGCCCTCGGCACAGAAATACTCAAGTCCTATCCATACATATTTTTCCGGATCGCATACCATATACGGCGACCAGTTGTTGAATATCTGAATACGTCCGAGCTTCACGCCGGTATCTTGAACATATATCCAACAGTCGGGTACTATATTATTCAGCGTTTTCAGCTTCGTCGTGTTTTTGAGATTGAGCTTATCGACAAGAAGTCCGACTGTAACAAAATCACGATACGGAAGCCCGCTTGCAATGCGCGATATATCTTCGGGAACATTCGGCAACCCGTGTACAAGGTCCTTTACCGGCATAGATGAAATTATCTCATCTCCCGTTGCCGTCATATTATTTCCGCTTTCATCGGTATAATGCAAGGCGGTAATGCGTCCCTCGGAGCAGTCAAAGCCGTTCACTTGACAACCCATATGTATCACACCGCCCATTTTTTCGATCTCGCCTGCCACACTCTCCCAAAGCTGACCCGGACCGAGCTTGGGATATGAAAACGATTCGATAAGAGAGGTCTCGACCTGCTTTTGTTTTTTGCCGAACGCCTTCGAGAGCATATCCTTAAGCACCGCACTTATCGACAGCCCCTTTACACGCTGAGCGCCCCAATCTGCGGATATCTCGCTCGGATGACGCCCCCACAGCTTTTCGGTGTAGCCTTCGAAGAACATACTGTACAGCTGTTTTCCGAAACGATTCACATAGAAATTTTCAAGCGAGTCCTCCGGACGCTTTTTTATCATTGAACCGAGATAGCTGAAGCCCGCTTTCATCGTTGTGCCGAAGCCCATGTTTTTTATCGTGTTCATGTTCATCTTTACGGGGTAGTCGAAGAATTTCTTTTTATAGTATATTCTCGAAACTCTGTTTCTTGTAAGCATTACTCTGTCGCACTCGTCCGGATCGGGGCCGCCCTCGCTGAGAGGTACCTCACGGTCAAGCTTTTTATCGTCGAACGACGGCTTGCCCTGATATGGCATGATCTCTTTCCACCATGCATTGACCGCCTCGTCCTTGGAAAAGAAACGATGTCCGCCTATATCCATACGGCATTCGCCATATGCGCCGCTGTGGCGTACCGTGCGCGATATACCGCCTATTGCCTGCGAGCCTTCAAATATTTCCACCTCATATTCACCCGAATGCTTTAGCAATTCAAGTGCGGCGGTAAGTCCCGCGGGACCGGCACCTATTATAAGTATTTTCTTTTTCATTTATATTTATTTTCCTTTGGTTTTTATATTATTTTACAGACAGCACGTATACAGCACTGCGGATAACGTCGATGTTATAAGTATTCCGAAAGACACTGCGGCGACGATGATCTTATTTGGCAAGCTCTTTTTTGATGATGAGGTGTACAGACCGAAGCCTATGCACATATACAACAGCACAGGGACGATATAACGGAAATGAAATGTTGCGGTACGTTGATAATCGTGACAGAATTTCACGAAATTGAGCAAAAGCAACACACAAGCGAAAGCGAGCGAGGTGCGTATAACAGGTGCGGTGTTTTTTGCTCTGAGAAAGCCTATGACCGATACGACAGCGAGCAAAATATACACGCCGAGCGTTAAAAGCATCAGGATAAGAGCAAGCCTCTGCTCGGCGACGGAGTGAAATGTCAGCATATTTTCATCAAATATCGCCGTGCGAAGCGTTTGAGACCACATATTGAAGCTTGCCTCGCTACCCTCACCCCACGACGAATATATATTCGTCAGATCCGAAAGCGGCGGAATACCGAATTTCTCCCATGTGCTGTGCCCGGATATATTCTGCGGAAGCTTGGCGGGAATCTCTTGAACGTACGTCATCGGCAGCTCGTACAGTAAAATGTTGCGCACGCTCCAAAACATACCGAGTGGCACGCAAACAGCGGCAAATATGCAAAATTGTTTTAAGTAGACGAGATATTTTTTCTCCTTGAAAAACTTAAATGCAAAGATCACGGCGACCGGTGGTGCGATCAAAGCCACGGTCAGCTTTGTCATCATTCCCAAGCCTATGCAAAGGGCAACGGGTACTATCGTTCGAGTACTCGGCTTCTCATGCCATACAAGAGCAAAATATACCGTCCATATGATAAACGCCACGCTCAGCGGGTCGTTGTTCAGTGTAGTGGATAAATACGAAAGAGAGGGTGAAAACGCAACAAATACGCACGACAGCGGCAGGACGAGATCGTTTATATTCAATTTACGCAATATTTTGTATACACCGAGCGTTGCGAAAAATATCGTTACGCAAGGGTAATATTGCAAAAGCTCCCATGAGGCATCGTACGGAATGCCGAGAAAGATAAAAAATCTCAAAAGTATTGCCGAGGTGAGATGAAAAAAGGGAGGATTGTAAAACGACCATCTTTCCAAAGGAGAAAAATCGGGGAGCTGTAAATTGTTGCATATGTACTCAATATATCCCAAATGTCCCGTGCCGACAGTGTCGGATCTGTATCCGACCTTGTACCCCAGGTCGTGGGTCGATACGTCAAACGGCGTAATGTGAACATAATACAGACGTAGGATAAAACCGACAACGAGTACGGATATACAGATAAACGGCAAAAAACGCTCGCTTTTTACGGCAGCCGATATTATGCTTTTTGCCGATGCTTTTTCCCCTTTGCCACTCTTGGTGCTTCCCATGGCATTCTCCTTATATAAATATATCTTGTTTCATTTTATCACTTTTTCACGCATTTGTCAATAAAATAATAGACAATGTTACTTTATTTACATTTTCACACCTTTGCAGAAGAGGTCAAACGCTAAAAGAATCGGATTTGTGATTAAAATTAACATTGCGTTTACAAACTGAATTCGGATATATGATAGAATATATGCACGAGCCGATGCCGCTTGAAAAGGGCAGGCTAAATAAACAAGAAAGGATCTATTATCATGATGAAAAGAATCGTTACCGCACTTTTATCGGTTATGACCTGTATGTCTCTGTTTGCCTGCTCATCGGAGCAGTCTGCGGAATCTGCGACAGAGGGCGTTACCGATACCAAGGAGGAAAGCACGGAGGCAGTTACGGAGGAAACAAAACCGCCCGTTGAACTTAAGCCCGTGGAGCTGTACCAGCTTGCACCGGAGAAAAACAGCTTAATGCAATCGTATGTCATAAAGACCGGCGCCGGAAAGCTTATCGTTATTGACGGAGGCATTGACGGAGAGGGCAAGGACCGCAAGCCCTATATGCCCGCAGCTCTGCGTGCCATTTTAGGTTTGAATGAGGGCGATTATTTTGAAGTTGAAGCGTGGTTCCTCTCTCATGCACATAAGGATCATATGAATGAGCTGTCGAAGATGCTCAACAAGTATTCCTCGGAGTCAAATTACAAGATAAATAACATATACTTTGATTTCCCGACGTTCGGAAGTAAGGAATATCCCGCCGCAAATGCGGATATGGACATTTCAAAAATTAAGCAGAACATAAACAAATACGGAGAGGCAATAGGCGCAAAGGTCAAGGAAGGCTCGACCTATTACGACGATATAAACGGTGCGGTTATAAATTCCGAAGCCGTGGCAAAAGGTCTTTCTTTCCAAATAGATGACGTTAAGATAGATGTTTTGCAGACGTGGAACAAAGCGGACGGTACCTCGAACCTCAACGATACCTCGCTTGTCCTGCGTGCGAATATCGGAGATCAGACCGTGCTGTTCTTAAACGATCTGGGCGTTATCGGCGGAAAGCGTTTGCTTAAAACATACGGCGATGAGCTTAAGAGCGACATAGTGCAAATGGCACACCACGGTCAGGCGGGCGTAGACGAAAACGTGTATAAGACGATAGATGCCGATGTGCATTTGTGGCCTACCCCCATCTGGGTGTGGAACAACGTGGGCAAAATGTACGGTATAGATACGGTCAGAGAATGGCTGTACGGCAAAACCTTCTACGAAGCGAGCGAATATGATATCGCATCCTGCCTGTACACGTCTTATCCCAATGACCCCACAAGCGTGAAGAATTGGTCAAGAGTCGTAAGCTGCATGAGAATAAAATTTCCTTACGTCGTAGCCGAAAAATGATGTAAAGATAATACCGTAACTACTATAAACAAGCGGGAGTCGAAATTTTGTTTCCGACTCCCGTATTTTAACCACTCGTTAAGGCTCTCTCCGAAAAGGGAGAGTACGCAACTGCATTCTCTGTCAAGCAACCCATCGAGCCGCCATTTCATTGGAAAGCCGTCAGCTATTTGATTACGAAAAGAACGCTCCGTGTTAATCACTGCTTTTGGACGCCGCAAAAGCAGTTCTCGCCGAGTTGTTTCACAGGTTCCGACAAAAAATAATATATTTTATGTATCTGCTTGACTTAGCAAGCATTGCTTTTGTCATGGCAGACAAAGCGATAGGAGGTAAATGTATCTTGAAGATAGAAAAATATTAAACAGAACGATTAGCATAATCAAGAACAATTATGCAACGTGGTCTTATATTTGAGCCTTCCAAGGTCAATGTTGAAGTTCTGAGCCAAAGAATCATTGCGGTACTGAAAGACAAGCACGAAGAATGGAAAATTCCGGATGATGAAATTGGATCACTTGCCGATACGCTCCTTCCCGAAGTTATAAATTTCTTCTCCTCCGATAAATGGCGTGCCGAGTTTGAGGGACGGCACTACAACTTGGATGTGTTGGCAAAAGATCGTTCTGTTTGGTGCGGATATGAATACTATGATGAGGAATACGTCAAGAACCTAAAAGAGACCGATAAAGGTGTGTTTACCGCCGAGGTATTAGGAAAAGCACGCAAGCATTACGTTGTCACAATTGATGTTAATAAGCCCGAAACATCGACCTGCAGTTGCCCTTACGCTGACGGTAACCACACCGTCTGCAAGCATATGGTGGCAACATATTTTACCGCTTACCCCGAAGAAGCGGAAAAATATTATCGTAAATATGTGGAACCAATTGATGAAGCCACACAGCTGTATGATCAAGTGGTAGAATGTGTTAAGAAGATGAAAAAAGACGAGCTTCGGCGCGTCTTATTCAAATTGCTCTTCGAAGTTTGGACGTTGGACGATTTTTTGAGTGAATATATAGAATAAAAAGATTGTTCTGATGGCATAGGCAATATACTCTTGCTATTTTTCAGACAACCCCACCAAACCGCCGTTCCGGTGAACCCTCTTTCGTCAGACTCCACCTCGCGATGGACGCACTTGCCTTCGGCTAACAGTTCCTGCCGCCAAGTCTGTAGTGGACTTTCACCACCAAATGATAATACGTGCCGAACGCACATAAAGCCGATATGCACCTCAAAAGTCAGACACTTTTGAGGTGCATATCGGTTTCGGAAGCTTTTTTATGTCTACCGCACATTATCCATTAGCTTACGATGGTAAGCGCACGTTTATTTGCGAATCAGCTTTGCGTTCTTTTGCTCGCGGAGTTGTACGTTGCAGGTGTAGATTCCGTAAATTCCGACTTCGTGCTAAAATCATCCCTGCAGCCTTATGATTTTTTTATGTACTATTTGGGTTATGCCTCTTTTTATTCCCGCAGAGCAGATGATGTTTTATCGGACGGTTAGCGCTTAGCCGATGGCAAAATACTTACACTATCTCCCCACCGAAATCAAAGTTTTTGTCGATGGACATGAGTACTATTGCGGCGACGAGTGTATACGGTTTTC
>CAZLRV010000031.1:0-13602 GCA_964562175.1 uncultured Lachnospiraceae bacterium | reverse complement strand
TATCGTCCTTGTACTTGTTATTTATATACGATACCATTATATCGACTTTATTTTGTTTTTTCATATTGCACCCGCACGCTCCGATGATCAGAACAAACATCAGAACAAAGGATGCCGCTTTTCTTGCTATCATGATATTATCTCCTTAACTTCGTTCGGGACGGTACGTGTTACTCTGCTTTGCATAAGAGATCCAACGGTTACTGCAACACAGTACCTCTTATATGATATACCGCAGCTAAGGTTTTGTCAATACCGAAGATGTGAAAATTCCCATTGAATACGTTCAATATATTACCATAATGTACATTTTTATATGTAATACTTAAAAAATCGCCGAAAATCAAAAAAACTATTGACACATTACGAAAAATGTGATACAATAGTTTCCAAAAGAATAGGGAGCAATTCAAAAAGCCCTCAAGCGAGGGCTGATTGATCGATATATAGACCACTTTTTTTCCCAAAACGTCTATGTATCGTCGCCGTCCATACGACTTTAGCTTGATTATACATCAAGCAAAAACGAAAGTCAAGTGGCTACGGCGAATTGCCGTAGCTTTTTTGTGAAGTTTTCACATTTCTAATAAAAACTTCAAAAAGCTACACTATTCTGTGATCTTTGACAACTGAACCCTGCCTGATACGTTACGGCTGGCGTGGGCGCAACCTACGCACCCGCAATGAGGTGATCATTGCACGAGTATAAGATGCTCGTCACACGAATGTGCCGTGGATACCTGTGACAGACACACCCGAGCTTGATAATCGGGATGCTATACACAAGCAACGCAATCGGAATGCACCGATGCTTGGGCAGGATGAGTCAATTGTTTCTCTCACCGTACCCCCGTACGGTGAGAGAAAATGGCGGAAAGAGTGAGATTCGAACTCACGGAACGGTATTAGCGTTCACACGATTTCCAGTCGTGCGCCTTAGACCAGCTCAGCCATCTTTCCGTATTGAGCTTAACGGTGTTATTATATCACACTCGGACGAAAATTTCAAGTGGTTTTTCGCAAAAAAGTTATTTTTTTTGAAATTTGAACAAAATGAATATCGTACGAGCAAATAGTCGGCGAAAAATTGTGAATAATGAGCATAATTTTCAATTTATAACGGTAAATTTCAAAAAACCTATTGACTTTTACGCAATTTTAGTATAGAATGTACTCAATAAAGAATTTCTTTTATGGAGGAAACATGAAAAAAATCATTTCGGCAATTATGATCCTTTCCATGCTCTTCACCATGGTTACCGTGGTAGGCGCAGAAGAAGAAAAGATCGCCAGCGTAAATGTTCTTCAGTTTGACAGAGTACCCGATATCGACGGTACCGTTACGGAAGCTGAATGGGGCACGCCCACTCTCAGGGACATTACGGTTGACAACTCGGTAACATCCGCCAACAACGAGAATACGGCGAAAGCATCAAAATTATCATTCTCCGTATGGCTTCGTTACACCTACGACGGCTTCTACATAGCTCTCACCACTCCCGACACAAAGCCCTACAACGGCTTTGCGGCAACAAATGTCGGCAGCATGTGGAAGGGTGACTGTCTGCAGTTCAGACTCGACCCTGCGGGTAGCGGTGTTGACCAAGGACGTGTAAACGGTGCGGACAGAAACAACTGGAGTGAAAACTATGCTGAATTCGGTTTGGCAATGGGCAACGACAATCAGACATATGCATATCGTTGGTTCGGTCTCGGTCCGGATAACAAGAACGTAGACCTTACCAACTCCAACGGTAAGTACAAAGTATCGAACGACGGAACAAAGACCACATACGAGGCATATATTCCGTGGGAAGATATGTTTGAAGAGGACAGACCTCACGTTGGTGTATCCCATGGTATGACAATAGGTATGCTCACCTCCAACGGTACAGACGGTTATGAAAACTGGATAGAGTGGGGCGCAGGCCTTTTCGGCGGCAGACAGGCAAAGAAATACGGTTCCAACAGAATCACGTACGTTGCCGAGACTGTTTTCGGCGGTGCGGCATTGACCGACCCCGATCCCGATTACACTCCCAAGCCCGTTGAAAAAGCTCCCGACGCAGAGGGCGACTATGTATTCCTTGACTTTGAAAAGATGAACGCCACAAACAATATGTCTTGGGACGTTGAAGACGGCGTTGCAACCGCAACATTCGTAGGATTAGACCCTCACGTAACCGCTGATTTCTGGCAAATGTACAATGCTTCGGCAGACGATTACAAGTACATCACCATATATATGAAATCGAGTACTGTGGCTACCGGTCGTATATACTTCACCACCGACAACGTAACCGCATTTGAGCAGGGTGCTTCGGTAGATTTCTATTGTGCCGAAGGCTCTGAGGATAAGTTCCAAGTTATCCCCGTAGATATGACTATATGCGAGGGTGACTGGGCAGGTAAGATCGGTAATTTGCGTTTTGACCTTATAGACGACGATCTTGATGATATTGCAGATCAGATCATCGAGGTTTACGCTATCGGTCTTTACAAGAATGCCGCAGATGCCAACAAGATGGCAGGATTTACCGTTGACAAGGATGCCGTATACGGTGAACCGGTTGAGGATTACGGCGACGACACCGGTGTAGAGACTCCCATTCCGGATGATGAGACCGATGTTCCCGAAGATGGCACCTCCGCAGGAGATCCCTCGGACAGCAATGTTGCAGGAACAAACAATGCATCAACCGATGAAAACGGCAACAAGAAAGATGGCAACAGCAACACTTGGATATGGATTCTCATTGCCGCAATAGTAGTCGTTGTTGCGGTAGTAGGTGTTGTAGTATTCGTAGTTCTCAAGAAAAAGAAGAACTGAATCATAAGCAATTCCGTTTCGTGATGTTTGGTAAATCAAACGTCGAGAACGATCTTCAAAAAACGAGGTCATCGTATAGATGACCTCGTTTTTTTGATTATGTATGTAACAACATTTCAATTCTTTTGATATTACAACGGGTTTTGAATTACTTCAGTATTCCCGACAGAAATATTTCAAGTCCTATGCATATCAATATTACACCGCCCAATATTCCCGCCTTGCCCGATAGCTTTGTACCTGCCCTTTTTCCGAGACTTACGCCTATCAAGCATATTACAAATGTGACGGATGCTATTATAACTGCGCACATGATAGCGGATGCAAGGTCATATTCTGCTATGGTAAAGCCCACGCTCAATGCATCGATGCTTGTTGCGATACCCTGCACTATCAAAGATGAAAACGTCAATTTTTCGCCCTGCTCCTCCTCGCCTTTGCTTTTATAAGAATCATAAAGCATTTTGCCGCCTATATATCCGAGTAATATCAAAGCTATGTACGGTATATATTCTTCAAACGCTTTGAAATAGCGTACCACCGTATGAACACAGAGCCAGCCTATCATAGGCATAAGAGCTTGAAACAGTGCAAAAGTACCGGCAATAGTACAGGTCTTTGTCTTTTTCATATTAGGCTCGCCGAGTCCGTTTGCAAGTGAAACGGAAAATGCATCCATTGCAAGCCCGACGCCGAGCAAAACGCTGTTAATCAAAAACGTAATATCAACCATTTTTCACCTCAAAGAAAAAAGAGACCGCATGTATAAACGAATTATACATGAGTCTCGCATTTTGAAACAAGCCAGATCCGGGCGGATCATTATGTTGACTTGTTACGTACAAGAGTACGCACACTACTCCCTCATAGTTTTCTTATTGTATCACAAGCCGATGTATTTGTCAAGTGCTTTTTATCATTTAAGTCTGAAGCTTTGCAAATATTCTTTTCGTTCGTCCGAAATTCGATAGCTGTCGTGTGCCTTTGATATCGTTTTGTTATGTACCCAATGCGAAAGTGAGTTATTTTCAATGTATTTTACCGCATCATCATATTGCTTTGCCAGTGCCGTGGCAAAATACCACGCTATCATCATATTAACGTAATAGTCATTCGATACTATGCTCGCTACTTTATCCGAATATTTCTTTGAATAGTCCGCATCAAGAAAATGCACCATGAGCATTTCAATACCGAATCTTACGGTGTAATTATGCTCCGAGTCTATGACCCCAAGCAAATATTCACCAAGCTTATCATGTTCACGCCTGAAGCACTTTGGTCTGATAGAATCACAGCACGCCCAATTATCGACATACGGCAGAAAACGCTCAAGCTGTTTAATGCACTCATCATAGTCGGAAATATCGGATATAACAATGGCGTGAATAATATTCTCCTCATAATACTTATGCGGAAGCTCTCGCATAAATTCCTCATCCTCGCCGTCTTTTATCAGCCTTTTCGCAATCTCTCGCATTTGAGGCATACGCACGGCCGATCATACTCGACCCATCTATATTCGGAACAAGCTTGATTTGAAATTTTCGATATTCATCATCCGCATAAGAATAAAGTGTATCGATAACATTCATTTTATTTGCTATTTAATTGCAAGCAAAACGACCGATATTATACCTATCAACAGTCCGCACCACTGCTTTAGGCTGAGTTTCTCTTTGAAGAACGCTATGGCACAGATCGACATTAAAACAAGTCCGCCGCCGTTTACTATCGGATAGAATACCGCACTGTCAAGTGCATCTGCCAAAAACAAGTTCAATTTGTTGTTTGCGGCAACGCATACACCCGCCAAGGCGATGAGAAAAACATATTTTATTACCGATCTGTCCGTTTTATTTTGTTCGGTCTGTGTGTCATCTTTCGCTTTTTCTTTTTTCGATATTACAAGCGCGGATGTGACCGAATAGACAAACGATACCGCAAATGCAACTATAAGAAAGCCGTTTATTTCATCGGGATAATCGCTTTTTCCGCGTACCTTTTGCATAACACCTATCATACCCGTACAGAGAAACGCCGCAAGGCTGTATAGCAACCAACTAAACGACATTTTTCCCTCTCCGGACTTCTTTTCGACTGAGAGGACAAAGCATAGCATCATAAGAACTATACCGAGTACTTGATTCCACACTATATTTTCATCCCAGATCAATGCACCTGAAAGTGTCGGGATAAGTGTTGAGAGCGATATTATGACAGAGGTATATGAAAGCGGTCCTATTTCAAGAGCTTTCAAATTAGTTATCTGCTGAATTGCCGTAACCACGCCGAATGCACAGCCGAGCAATAATGTGAAAGTCGATATACTGCCGATGCCGCCCCAAATACAGAGTACAAGTGCGGAAACTACGCTCGTTATCGAATTGTATATGTATTTTGCGGCTTTGATATTCCCGAAGCGTCTGCTGTAGAGCTTTTTTATCACGCCGCTTGTTGTATATGCGAGCAATGTTGCGGCAAACATTCCCACTATTTGCAATCCACCCATTTGTATTCCTCAAATTTAAGTAATTAACCTATTTATGATACGATATATTTCTTAACATTTCAACTCTTTTTTGCTCATAAATTGTAACTTTCGGATATTGCAAAGCCTTGCCGATCACGAATGCAATAACGACCTTTTTTTCGTTTCGGTAAATACTTTTCCGTGAACCGACAAGAAGCCGTTTACATTCGTCGCTGTACCCTTGCATTGCTTTTATATCTCCGACAAGCATACATAACATTCTAAAGCCATACGGTATATAAGAAAAATCCACCGATCGTTGATGCTACACAAATCGATCGGTGGATCGCTTTTAACGATTGGTCGGCACAAACTCCAACTTTAACCGCATGCCCATGCCGTCCGCCAATCTTTGAAGTGTTCGCAAGGACGGGTTGGCATTGCCGTTTTCCAATTTACTGATGTCAGCCTGAGCAATGCCCGTGCGATCGGCTAATTCCTTTTGTGTCATTTCCGATGCATGTCTTGCCTTGATCAAAACTCGTGTAATTTCGTTTGCGTGGGCAGTATGGGTCACATTACTCATTGGTTCCAATACTCTCCCAATCAATGTCATCTGCATCAACATATCCGCTGTTTTCCGCTTTCTCTATTCTCTTTGCTTCCTCAGCGGTTACTTTTGTAAAATCGGGATCCCAAGCAAGAACCAAATTTTTTATAAACTCATAGGCAAGCACTTTGTCATCTTCGGGCAAAGCGTCCATTAAACGTGCGGCTTCAATTGCAATACTTGACATATAAGATACCTCCTCATTTGTATATATCTCCGCGATTGCCAATATCAATTACGAAGATGATCTCAACCGTTTTTTCATTTTCATTTCGATAGATAATTCTCCATGAGCCGACACGAAGTCGTTTGCGGCCATCGCTGTAGCCTTGCATTGCTTTTATATCTCCGACAGGCGGATTATAGGTCAGACCCGCAATAGCATCACGGATTCTGCCAACCGATTTTTTATCCAATTTTGATAAAAATTTAAGTGCATCCTTTGAATATCTGATTTTGATCTCATTCATTTATTGTTCTCCGCAAAAACGGTATAATTCGTCTTTCACTGATATTATATAGGATTTATCCCATTTTGTCAATTGGTTTTCGGATTTTTTTGAAAAAATTGTGTGAATATACGTTTCTATCCCGTAAATGTTGAAATTGAATCTTTGCAAAAAAGTCCAAAAAACATTTTATCACAAAGAAGTTGTGCATTTCGGCATCGGAAACAAACGGAAATCTTTCATAATATAAGCATAGCGTCTCCGAAAGAAAAGAAACGGTATTTATTCTCCACTGCGGTTTTATATGCGTCAAGAATGAATTCCCTGCCGGCGAATGCGGATACGAGCATTATAAGCGTGCTTTCGGGGAGATGAAAATTTGTAATAAGTGCATCCACGCATTTGAATTTATATCCGGGATATATGAAAATACTCGTTTCGCCCGAAAACGGATGTACTACGCCGTTCTCGTCCGCAGTACTTTCGAGTACACGTGTTGACGTTGTTCCGACGGATATTACCCGCCCGCCGTTTTTTCTTGCGTTGTTTATTATATCCGCACTTTCACGGGTCAAGACAAAATATTCCGAATGCATTTTATGCTCGGTTATATTATCAACCTTTACGGGGCGAAATGTCCCGAGTCCGACATGGAGCATAACGGGGGCAATATAAACGCCCTTGCTTTTTATTTTTTCGAGTAGCTGTGTCGTAAAGTGAAGTCCCGCCGTGGGGGCTGCCGCCGAGCCTGTTTCGTTGGCATACACCGTTTGGTACATTTCATTGTCCTCAAGCTCCTGTGTAATATACGGAGGAAGCGGCATTTTTCCTATTTCATCGAGAACGGTAAAAATATTTTCGTATTTATTTTTATCATACGAAAATCTTATAAGTCTGTTGCCATCGTCTTTTACTTTTTCTATTTTGCCAAACAGTACGGATGAAAAATCTATTTTCGCACCCTCTTTCAGTCGCTTGCCGGGTCTGACTATGCATTCCCATAGGTCAAGCTCCGTTTGTCTGAGCAGTACCGCCTCAACCCTTGAACCGTCTTGCGGCGTGTTTACGGTCTTTATTTTCTTTCCGTATATTCGTGCCGGCATGACTCTTGAATCATTTATGACAAGTACGTCCCCGGGGTTTATATAATCGCAAATATCGTAAAAATGCTTATGTTCAAGTGTTTTGTTCTTTGAATCCGCAACAAGCAATCTTGCACATTCTCTCTTTTCGCACGGTGTTTGCGCTATAAGCTCTTGCGGAAGCTCATAAAAAAAATCATGTGTGTTAAGCGTAATATCGTTCATAACAATTAAATTTCCTTTTTATTCATTGACATATTTTATAATGTGTGATATACTGATACGGAAGACATCGTATCGGAAATCAATAAAACAGCATATCATAATACCGTCACACCATTGTATTGTAGCATATAAGTGTTAAATTTTCAACATTATTCGGTATGAGGTATCTGTTTTATGAAATATTCTTCCGAGTGTTTTCCGAGCGGTATAATTACCGCATTGGTTACACCGTTTTGCGGGGATGACGTCGATTACGAAGCATTTTCCGCTCTCATAAAAAGGCAAGCGGACGCAGGTGCGGAAGCCGTGTTGATTCTCGGCACTACGGCTGAGGCGGCAACGCTTTCAAGCCTTGAGCGCAATCGGCTTATCGAGTGTGCCGTATCGGAAGCGGCATCAAAGCTGTCCGTGATAGTCGGTTGCTCGTCAAACGACACTCAAAGTACTGTAGAGCTGTGCAAAAACGCATATACTCTCGGTGCAAGCGGTCTGCTTGTTGTCACTCCGTATTATAACAAGCCGTCACAAAGAGGTATTCTGCACCATTATCTTACAGTTGCAGAGGCAGTCGAGGCACCGATAATGCTTTATAACGTACCATCGAGAACGGGCGTATCGCTTGAGCCGGAAACCGTCGAGCTGTTATTTTCGCATGAGAATATCAAGGCTTTGAAAGAAGCGGGAACGAATATAGCCGATATCACCCAAAAGCTTGTAATGTTCGGCGATAAGCTCTATTGCGGAAACGATATACTGCTTCCTTTTTTCTGCTCACTCGGCGCAAGAGGTGCAGTCTCCGTCTGCTCTAATCTGTGTTACGGGCAATTCAGCGAAATATTCAAGCTTTACAGCTCTTTTCAAGCAACGCAGGCACAAGAGAAATATCTTGCTCTTTATCCGTTTCTCAAGTCCCTTACCTGTGACACAAATCCGTCGCCGATAAAATCCGTCATGGCGGACTTCGGGCTTATAGAGCCGTATTTGCGGCTTCCTCTCGTTCGTGTCGATGAGAAAAAGCGAACGGAGATACTCGCCTCGGCACTCGGTGCGGGAATACGAATATGACAGAAAGAATAATAAATATATAAAAGGAAGATAAAATGAAATTTGACGGAAAGATCATAATATCCGACGTTGACGGTACGCTTACCGGCTCGGATGAGGGTATAAAGAAAAACATTGAAGCGGTCAAATACTTTACCGCAAACGGCGGTCGTTTTACGCTCGCAACGGGAAGAATGCAATACGCTCTGGGCAGTGTCATTCCGGGCATAATTCCCTACATTAACGCTCCGGGCATTCTCTGCAATGGCGCATATCTTTACGACTTCAATACAAAGAAGACCATGCACGAAATACGCTTGCCGAGCGAGGATGTAATGCCGCTTCTGCACGAGATAAACGACAGGTTCGATGACGTTGAGATACGTATAAACTACCGAGATAAATTTTTCTCACCGCATTTGAGCCGTGCGGTTGCGGAACAGCTGAAAAACTATTTCACCGAGGTGAAAAAGCTCGATCTTTGCGATATGCCGAAGGACAGCTTTGACAAGGTAGTGTTTTTCGGTAAGCCCGAAAGCCTTGAAAAAATACGTGAATATATAATAAGCTCAAAAAAGGAATATGCGCTTTCAAAGTCATTCAGCTCCATGCTCGAGCTGCTTCACAAGGATGCCACCAAGGGCAATCAGGTGCTTTATTTGAAATCCCTGCTCGGAGGTGTTAAAACTTACTGCATAGGCGACTACGAGAATGACGAAAATATGCTTTCAAAATCCGATGTATCGGCCTGCCCCTCATCGGGCTTGCAAAAGATAAAGGATATGGCGGACATTGTCGTTGCGGATTGCCGACAGGGTGCGGTAGCGAGCTTGATCGAGCATATAGAAGCGACGCTTTGAGACTCCTTTATCCGAAAACAAATCGAATAGAGCGCTTGCACGAGTATTATTGGCAAATTTCGTGCAAGCGTTTTGTATATAATAACCATTTTAACGTCTTTCATCTGCAGTTTATCAAACATTTTCTGTGCGAAACGATGAAATTGTAAAATAAAGGTATATTTTTCTTGCATTTCTCATCGATTTGTAGTAAAATAGGGAAAAAGGTCGTTGACCGAAAAAAAGAAAGGAACAAAATGAAGAGCATCAAGAGATTACTCGCGTGTGCTTTGGCTGTATGCACAATAGTATCATGCATGGCTTTCACCCCTTCGGCGGCTACGGACGATTATGCAACGACGTTGCGTAATGCGGGCTTCCCCGAATCGTACATTGAGCCGCTCTGCAACCTGCACGACATTCATCCCAATTGGACGTTTACCGTACACGACATCACCGCACTGAGCGGCGGTACATATACATGGGATTACGTTATCGGGCAGGAGACCGCAGACACAACGAACAACCTCATCGATTCATACTACAGCGAAGAGGGCTACCGTCTCAACAGCAGTACGACCGCAGACACGGGTACATCGTATCCCGCAAGCGTTGAGACCGTAAAATTCTTTATGGACCCGAGAAACTTCCTCAATGAAGACAACATTTTCCAATTCACGACATTCTTCTACGAGGATTACATGACTGCAGAGGCAACAGACGCCGTTTTCAAAGGCACGTTTATGCACAACACGGTAATTCCCGACGAGGGCAACACCCAAACATATGCGGAATACCTCGTGCAGATAGGCAAAGAAAAGAACCTCAGCCCGTTCTTCCTTGCCGCGCGTCTTAAGCTTGAGCAGGGCGCTACCGGAAACCTTCTCACCAAGGGTGCAGTCGGCACACAGCTTTGGACATGGTACAGCAACGGATATACGGGATATGACGATAACGGAAATTACATAATGGCACCTGCAAGCGGTTATACGCAGGAGGAGCTGCTGAAATACGACGGCTATTACAATTTCTTTAATATAAACGCCGGCGGTACGGGCAAATTTTCCGTATTTCTCAACGGTGCAAAGGAAGCATACGAAGGCGGCTGGAACACGAGGAAGAAGGCTATAGCCGGCGGTGCGGACACAATAAATCAAAAATACGTGTCCGACGGTCAGACCTCTCCCTATTACCTCAAGTATAATGTTCATCCCTCATCGAGCCGCAACTTCTGGGGACAGTATATGCAGGATGTAACGGGTGCATGGAACGACGGCAGAAGCATACGCACGGCAATGGAAATAGCCGATATTCTTGATGTAGACCATTCATTCCAGATTCCCGTATTTTCGGGAATGCCCGCTGCGGCATCCGCAAACCCCGGTACCGCATTTGCAAATTCCAAATTTATAGTTGACCTTGACAGCCCCGCACTTGCCGGAACCACTAACAAGCCCACATTCCATACGCAGACGGTAGATCTCAATATTGCCACCTCGTATACGATCACCGGCTGGAGCGTACACGCCAAAAGCGTATACAAGTTCCAATACTCGATAGATAACGGCGCATGGGTAGACCTTGCCCCCGTTGCAAGACAGGACGCTCTTAATGCCACGGGATATACCGGCTGCAATGTAAATTGCGGATTCACGGGCAGTGTCGATCTGAACAGTCTGAGCCTCGGCGCACATCAAATAGTTATAAGAGGAAAGACCGAAAACAACGGCATATACCTCGTTGCAAGACTCAACCTTGAGCTTATCAAAACGACCTACGAGGAAATGACCTTCCCCGCAGGTATTGAGATCGATAAGACAGAGGGTATCATAGTAAATATGGCAGAGGGTGCGACGACTGCCGATATTATGGGTGCCGCTACTCTTAAAGTCGGCACGCTTGAGGTAGTAAGCGCAAACGGCGGAACCGTTGACGGTCCCCTCAAATCCGGCTACAAGCTCATAAGCCGCCTCGGCGGTAAGATACAAGAGGAGTACACCATAATAGTTACCGGTGATATTGACGGAGACGGCGTTGTAAGCATCGCCGATCTGATCGCCGCAGACGCAATGAAGTACGGTTACACCTCTACCGGATATATGAGAGCCGTTGACAGAAACAACGACAAGACCTTAACGGATGAGGAAATTTCCGAAATACTCACTCTTATAAGAAACAAATAATCAAACACATTAAATTCGCACCTTGGCACAAAGCCAAGGTGCGAATTTTGATCGATCATAAACAGCGTTGCTGCCTTATAACGCTTGGGGCTTTTAACTCCGACGGAATAAACGATACTGACGAAAATAAAAATCAAAATCTATTCCGTAAACCTGTCCTCTCCCCACCAAAAGGGCAGCAATTCTTTAAGTCTGACAGTTTTTTCGGTTTCAACATCGAGAAGAATTTCAATATTTCCGCTATCCTTGTCAAGCTGCATCATAAGCTCTCGACAAGCACCGCACGGTGCGCCCACCTTGCCGTTCGGCATTACGGCAACGACCTTATCTATTTGACTTTCTCCGTTGGTTATCATATTGGCGATTGCATTTCTCTCCGCACACATTCCCAAAGTCGAGGCACTGTCAATGCATACGCCCACATAGATATTTCCTTTTTTTGTAAGTATAGCCGCACCGACACCGCCTGCCTCTATAAAAGGTGAGATCACCCTGCCGTTCTGTACCTCTCTTGCGGCATTGTATAATTTTTTCCACATGATACTTTCTCCCGTAGATTTCGAGTTATATCTTCGATGCGAAAAATCATATCATTTTTTTGTGAATTTTTCAATGTCGCATATACAAGTAAAAAAGCTTTCCCGACAGTGGGAAAGCTTTTTTGTATAGTTTGATTATCTCTTTGAGAACTGGGGAGCGCGACGTGCGGCTTTGAGACCGTACTTCTTTCTCTCCTTCATACGAGGGTCACGTGTGAGAAGACCCGCTTTTTTAAGGAGGGGACGGTATGTTTCGTCTGCCTGAAGCAACGCTCTTGCAACGCCATGACGGATAGCACCTGCCTGACCGGTTATACCGCCGCCGGCAACTGTGCAGATTATATCGAATTTACCCATAGTGTTTGTAACGCCGAAGGGCTGATTTACTATGAGCTTAAGAGTTTCAAGACCGAAATAATCGTCTATATCTCTCTTATTTATTGTGATAGCACCTGTACCGGGAACTATACGAACTCTTGCTACGGACTTCTTTCTTCTTCCCGTGCCGTAGAAATAAGGTTTTGCGCTTGTATACATTGTTTACTCCTCCTGCTTATTCTGCCTGCTCGGGCTTTTGTGCCTGATGTGTATGCTCTGCACCTGCAAATACCTTAAGGCGAGTAATTGCCTTATCGCCTATTTTATTGCCGGGGAGCATTCCGCGAACTGCCTTGGTCATTGCGAACTCGGGCTTTTCAGCCATTATTTTGCGATATCCCTCTGCCTTAAGTCCGCCGATATAACCACTGTGACGGTAATAAACCTTCTGATCGAGCTTCTTGCCCGTAAGTACCGCCTTGGATGCGTTTATAACGATAACGAAATCACCGCAATCAACATGGGGGGTGAATTCGGGCTTGTGCTTACCTCTGAGAATCTCAGCGGCTCTTGCAGCCGTTTTGCCGAGAGGCTTTCCCGCAGCATCGAGGACATACCATTTGCGGACAAGCGTCTCTTTTTTTGCCATATAAGTAGACATTGCTTAATTCCTCCGAATTATACTTTCTTTTTCATTTCCGCAATATTGTATCACAATATCGCCCGCTTGTCAATAGCTTTTTGAAATATTTTTTTGTTTTTTTCAATTTTTCAAGGTGTTTTCACGCTATTTCTCCCGTTTTCTTGATTTTTGATATATATTTCTCACTCTCAACACAATGAAACGAGCAAAAAAAAAATTGTAAAATTCGAAAATAAATCAAAAATCCTCTTGACAAATCGAAATAAATGTGGTATTATATTGAAGCACCGTGAAGCGGAGCGTAATGTGCGAGTGTAGTTCAGTGGTAGAATTCCAGCCTTCCAAGCTGGTTATGTGGGTTCGATTC
>CAZLRV010000030.1:0-16198 GCA_964562175.1 uncultured Lachnospiraceae bacterium | reverse complement strand
TGATGAAAAAGAACAGATACGAGGCAATAAAGGAGTACTTCGAGGAAGATCCTTGGAACTCTGATGATTGGGCTTGGAGCAAAGACGATGGGCGTGATATTCTTCACAGTATCGTGTTCTGCAACCCCATATATACGACAAAGCCGTTTGATATAGAGGCTATAAAGGCTGATATGATAGCGTTTGGGGATTATTTGGGATATTGGAAGTACACTGACGAGATAAACGAAGAAACAACGGGTACGTATGGACCCACATGGGCATACATAGAAGGCGAAGCTCGAAACGAAGAATCCGTATTGTGGCAGCTGGTACCTATGTGGAGTTGGGAATTTGACTATGAGTATTACGGACTGTGGTTCGTGTCTACAAGCAACGGTTACAAAGTTAAGGCAATTCATTAAGTAAAAGCATAATTAAATAGCTGTCAAGGAAATGAAGTAAGATCTCATTTCCTTTTTTGCTATCGAAAAAATTCAAGCGGGGATGTAACGATCTCCGCTTTTTACATATACAAAATATACTTGAAAGGAATTTGTTATGAAACAATTCAAAAGGCTCACTTCGTTTCTGCTTGCTTTGCTGACAGTATTCTGCACGTTGCCTATCACGACATTATCCGTAAATATCGATGATGCAACAAAAGTGGAATCGTATCTCGGCTCGGAATACAAGGACAAGCAAGGAAAAGCTTACACCGTGCCGAATGATACTACGTACTTCATATTCAACGGTACATCAATAGTCGGTACGGGCGTAACGAAAAAGGACAGTGTAAAGCGAAAGCTTATGATACGTGACTATTACAAGACCGATGATACAAGGCAAGTACTTTGTATCGAAGCCGGCGTGCCGTTCGGCTCGTATGTAAGTGATTACAAGGCTGAAAGCGGAGAAATAAGCAATTATCTGAAAACCATGGGAGAGGCTAAAAAGATTTTGATAACATCCGCTTGCTTCTGCGGCTGGCAGCCGGGTAGGACAGCACCGTACAGTGATTGCAATGAAGACGATTACGCCATTGCAACACAGATAATCATATGGGAGATACAGCAGGGACTCAGAACGAGTGCGACGGAAATAAATGAGAGAAATCCTTATGTAAATGGCAAAAGGGTAACCGTACCCGCCGATGCATATTATGGGATCATCAAGGGACGAGCTGCGGAGAAGTGCTATAATTACATTTTGCAAAAAATGGCAAAGCACGGCAAAACGCCGAGCTTCTCGGCAGGCTCAGCCCAAGCGGCGAACAGCCCTATCACGCTGAAATACGATGCCGTCTTGGGCAAATACAAGGCAAGCGTGACCGATACGAACAACTCCGGCGAGGACATTAAGCTTGTCGGAAATGTGTCGCATTATGCGACACATTTTTTTGTTGCGGTCGGATCATGCAAGCTATTGCATTTCACTCATGCAAAACGTCGTTGAGATGAAGCGGCGAGCGTGCGAGCCGTTATACCTATACAATACCTATACGAAAGCCTCAAGCGCAGCTTGCAAGATGGGTAGTGTTGGACATTTTGTCCGACACTACCATATCTTGCAATAACGGATTTTCGCAGAAAATCCCGCAACGTATGAAGAATCGTGTAGGTGCGAAAAATACTGTTTCCGCACGTGTTTTCAAAAAAAGCTCCGCTCTTAAGCAAAAGAAGCGGAGTGTGGTTTATGCAAGAATGAGGCGGTGCGGGAGCAAAAAGAAAAAGTCAGTATTTGCCGTTGAGGCGATTTACGGTCTTGTTAAGGCGTTGCATTGTATCGACCATTTCTTTTCTGAGTGCGACAAGCTCGGCGTGATCGGAGGTCACGTCGTTCAGCATTTCATGTACCTTTTGGCGATCCGCAGATGCAAGCAACGGGTTTTCGAGAAGGACGGCGAGCTGATCCGCATGGAGCTTGTACAGGTTTCCGAGGCGGGCTACATCCGCTCTGAGTCGGAATAGCTCTTCCTTGAGATCTTGAGCTACGTATACGTTACCGCTTGCCGTTGATACTGTCCTCAACAGCTCGGAGCGTGACATTCGACCAAGCTCGCTTTGGGTGTCGAGCTTTTCCTTCAGAGCGGGTGACACTCTGAAGCATATCCGATCCTGCTTGGGTACGGTGGTTAATATTCTCGTTATCTCCTCATCGTTCAGCATATGCTGTTTTTCGGCTTTCTTCAATTTCAATGCTTGCCGCAAATTGATATCGTACCGTGTGCGAAGCATTTCGGAATACAGATGCTTCTGATGAGCTTGCGAGAGGTAGGACAGCTCGACCCC
This sequence comes from uncultured Lachnospiraceae bacterium, assembly GCA_964562175.1. Lineage (GTDB taxonomy): Bacteria > Bacillota > Clostridia > Oscillospirales > CAG-272 > CAZCJU01. The sequence goes on along the minus strand of CAZLRV010000030.1, from coordinate 13,928 downwards.
ACATTGAAATGCGATCCTGCGTTCGTCCACCATTTGCAACAGCTCCGGGATGAGATACGTCAAGCGGATGAAGCGCTGGATCTGTCTGCCGCTCTTATTGTCGGATATTTTATCGGCACTTTCCTTCTTTCCGACTATTTGTCGGGAAGTTGCCTTACCCTGATGCTTTATCGCATCGAGCTTCATCTTATAAGCAAACGCTCGTTCACTGTATGCAAGCTTCGGGCGTTGCATATTCGAATCTACCATTTTGACAACGGCTTGTTCATCCGTGCATTCGATTATCAATGCCGATATCGTATCAAGTCCCGCACGCTTTGATGCGTGTGTACGCCTGTGTCCGCTGATGAGCTGATACTCATTGTCTATCATACGTACCGTTATCGGGGTCAGCACGTCGCCGTTTTCCCGTACGCTTTCAACAAGCAGATCCATTGCTTCATCGTCCACCACCTTAAACGGGTGGTTCGGAAACGGTACTATCTTTTCTATGGGGATCTTGGTTATTTCGTTTGAATATGAACTCATATTTTTCTCCTTTGAAAAATTCTCTTGACAAAATACAAAAAGTGTGGTATACTATATACAAGAAGAGAGACACCGGTAACGGTTGCCTTGCTATAGCGAACTAATCGCCCATCGTTGCAAGGGAAAGGCGGTTAGTTCTTTTTATTGTCATTATTGACAAATGTAATGATCGCCATGATAAACAGGGCGAGTTGAAATAACTCAGACCATGTAACCATATGCAACACCCCCTTGTCTATATAGAGTAAGGAGGTTTTTCATTCTTAAGAACGTCTACCTCCTCCATAAGTAAAATATGGAGCAAGGCGACCGCCACCGTTATTGTGTCTCTCTTGCGTTTATTGTATCATATTTTGTTGCGTTAGTCAATAGCTTTGCCCGAAAAAAGTCGATTTTCATCTTATGAGAAATGTGTCGCATAATGCGACACATTTCTCTTTCGGTGTAAGCTCTTACAGATGAAACGCTTTTTTGTGCGTGTGCGAGGGTATATCGGGCGAGGCTTTGCTTGTCGCTACAAGTGCTTTGCCGTCGGTTGATACGGGTATGCCCTCACGTTTTGCATAATGCTCGGCGTAAGAGCCTTTTTCGCATATTATCGTCAGATCTTTGCAGCCCTCAAATACAAACGGTGATATATGCTCAACACTGCTCGGTATCTCTATGCTTTTCAGGTCAACACAGCAGTAAAACGCATGATGACCTATTTTTGTCACGCTGTTCGGTATCTTTACGCTCCCCACCTCGAAATGCGGAACCTGACCTTCTCTTACGGTCGTGACCCCATCGGGGATAACGTACTCTTTTAATTTGTTGTAACTCATTTTCAACCTACTCCATATATTTTGATTTGGAAATGTGTCGCATTATGCGACACGTTTTTTGTGTGTTAAGCGACTTACAGCTGCAAGCGCTGTACCTTGCTTCCTTTAACGTAAAGCGGTCGTATCGCCGAGGTATTGAAACGGAATGTATCGGGAGGTGTGCTTTGAAGTATCTCGTTCCAATCCTTTGCACCGTTGGGTATCAGTGCTTGGATGCTTTCGTGACGTTTGCGGAAGCTTTTGCCCGCCTCGTCGTTGTCTGCACATATTATCGGTGTACCGCCGAGCTTGTCCGTCATCGCTTCAAGTGTGATATCCTTAAGCCCTGCCATTGACAGATATACGCCCGGCTTGTTTTCTTTGCCGTATAGGCAAAAAAGAGATATCGCATCAATTGCGCTTTCGCAGAAATACAGCGGCGTGCCGCTCTCTATTCGCTCGGTCATGTACTTGAAGCCCCATGCGTGCATGGGAGAGGAGCCGGGGGACAACGACTTTAGCTTTATGTATGTGCTTGCACGGCACATATCGGCTCCGACACAGGTTCCGTCCTTGTCGGTTATGGGAAACACGAGAAACGGCTTTTTCTCGCCGTTCGGAGAAAGACTGTACATACTTGAGTACATCAATTCTTGGCGAAGCATGGAATATACAACATCATACGGTATATTCCGACCGTTTACAAGATATCCTATTATTTGCTTTACGCAAATATTCGATACGGGCGGCAGCTCGATCTCGGTGCTTTGTCGCCGTTCCGATAACGGAGGTGAATTGACATATGGAGTCGGGCTTGCGGTGCTTGACAAGGCATAAACAGCCTCGTCAAACGACATATTACATAACTCTCGCATTATCCCTATGGCATCCAAATACGTGTCTCCGCCTCTTGCCCTGTGGTCTATGGCGATCCAAGTGCCGTCGGCGTTCAGATAAAACGATACGCTTGACAGATCTCCCGATACGCCGCTTTTTCCGCTCGTTACAAATCTGCGTGAGCCTCGGTTCGTTACTCTGCCTATGCTTTTAAGCTCAAAGCCGCACGAACGCATGGCATCCGGCAGATTCGGCTCATGCTGAGCCTTGTATAACAGCTCGTCAAAATTGCTCGGTCTTTTCATGACTCACCTCACAGCTTTTGCGAAAGCGTATGTGTTTTTTGTGCCACGCTTACTGTTTTGGTCGTTACGCTTACCGCTTTCGATATTACATTTACCGCAGTGCTTACCACGCCGACAGGCGGTGTATGTGAGGCAATATCGGATGTGGTCTGCGTTACGGTCTTTATACCGTTTCCCACCGCCTCCGCACCTTTTTCGACTGTATGAGTTGCTTCCTTGACTCCTTGCGATACGCCCTTTGCACTTTGCTTTACGCCGTCCTTTATATCGGACACGGCGTGGAGCCTGCTGTCGGGTATCTTGTCGGACAGCTCATACGATACACTGCGCATTGTGTTGTCGAATACATCCGAGCGTGCAAACGCATCGCCCGATACGGTGTACGAGTATTTGCCGGTATTTATGCGGTATGTATCACCCTCGTTTATCCGCACACCGAGCGTGCCGTCGTTCTGAGGGGCGGCACACTGCTTAGGCACTTCAAATGTTTCCGGGTGCTTGCCCGAGATGATATATTTGTCACCCGCATCACGCCATGTGTTTTTCTTGAAAAACACATCGAGCTTGCGTTTTTCCTTATGCTCCGGCATGAGCTGACGGTCAAGCAGTGTGTGGTATCTCTTGCACATATCATCTCTCTTGCCGATAACCTTCATAGCTTGCTCCTTGTTGTCAAATACTATTCTGCCGTATGCGTCCTCCGGCAACAGCACGTCGTTTATATCCCCCGTCACACTTTTGAAGTTTATATGCTCCACTCCCTCGTGGTCTGTCCACTGCCTTGTCGGGACAAACTGCTTAAGCTCCCCGTTTGGCATATACATTTCATACACCTGCCCGAGCTTGAGCTTGCCCATGTTGGGGGATATATCCTGTCCCGAGGGCTTAAACTCCTTGTAGCTTCTCTTTAAGGCGAGATCCATAAATTCATCGACATCGAAGCTGTCGCCGCCAAGCTCCTTATTCGGTATGATATCCTTCTCATCTGCCACGCTCTTTTCGGCTTTTTCAAATATAGTCCGATCTGCCCTGTTTTTGCTTTTAAGCTCAAAATGCTTAAGCAAAAAAGAAGAATCGAGCCTTTCGTTTTTGCCGCCGTTGTTTACCGAATATGTGCCGCTTTTTTTGAGAAACGCACAATATGTATTTTCGTCAAGCTTTATTACATCGGATGAGGGAATGCTCACGGTCATTTTTCTTTTCGTCCCGGGGACGAAGAATTGCATATTGCCCTCGCTCTGCCCTATATACAGCTTGTCACGGTTCAGTGTTATCCGATAATGATCGTCGTACACGCCCTCAAGCCCAAGCTCGGATAAACGGAGCTTGAGCTTGTCCGCCTTTATCGTCTCGTCGATATCTTCAAGCGCCTCGGAGGCTTTTGAAAAATACGCACCTTCGCCTCGAAGCCTTTTTTCGATAAAATCCGGCGAATGGATATATGCGTTTCCGGAGCTGTTCAGCTCGTAAACCCCTTTATCGTAGTTCAGCTTGCCGTTGAGATATGCCATATCAAGCGACTTTTTGACCTTGTATCTCAGCTTTGTATCGTCGATTTGAGATATCGTCTCATCGCTTAAGGTAACATATTCGTGCTTGCCCGTCTTTTTCCAAAAATACGACAGATCAGTGTCGTCACCTAAGAACACGAAGTTGCCGTCCTTTTGTGTTTCCGTGCCTTGCGCAAGAGAGGTAAACAGCTCTCTCAGCTTCTCCCCGTCCCCCTCGCAATATCCTCCTCGGTACATCGAGCAGGCATTGTCGAGCAGCTTATTCGTGCCGCTTTCGTTGATCTTCAACAGATCTCTGTGCCGTATTATCCAGCGTGTGAAACGAAAGGAGTTCGTCACTCCCTCCGTTGTGAGTGCCAAAGCGGCGTTTAAGCTCTGTTCATCGGAAATGTTGGTATTCATCGTTTTTCTCCTTTTTCAAAAAAATCTTGTTATTGCAAGTATTAAGACCGAAGCCGCACCCACGGCGTTGGCTATGAGCGATATTTTCAGCAAAAAGCTCGTTCGACGTGCTTTGCTCAGCTCGTCATATGCGGTATCGAGTACCGTGCGTATCTTTTTTACCGAGATATCTATATCGGACATATGCTGATTTGATATATCCCTCAAATATTCGTCATATGTGTTTGCCGCCGATGCCGTCATTTCCATGTAGTCCCTCGCTTGCTCGTTCAGTATCCTCTCCATGCATTCGGTGAGGGTTAGATCCGAGGTGTGAAGCTGCTCGGTCTTCTCTCCGAGCTGTCTTATCAGCTCTCTCAGCTCCTCGTACAGGCTCGTCAGCGTCCTTGAATAGCTCATCGTACATTTCTTGTATTCGTCTAAAGCCTCCCGTGTCTTGTCCAAGGTCAAAACGAGCATATTCAGTCTGGTGTCCTCCTCTATACTCGTCCGATAATCCTCTGTCCGAGTACGATGTTCTTGCTCCGAGGCTATGCTCTCGCCTGTTATTCGATTCGTTAATGCCACTTATTACCGCCTCCATTTGCGTATATTTGCCGAGCTTTGCCGAGCTTATCCATTTTTTATGCTCCGATTCCGGATGCATATAGTACAGCTCGCCGTTGCGAATACGTGTTTTTACACCGTATATATCTTGCAGATAATGACCGTATTCCTCGTATGAACCGACAGCTGCCACAGCCGTATTCACGGCAAGCCTAAGCTCGGCTTTCCGAGTCAGCTCGTTCTTATTGTTCAGCCGCCTCTCAAGCTTTTTTTGATGAATATCTTCGGAATATTCACGTGTACTTTCCTTGATACGCCCGTTCTCCATTACAAGCCCGGCTTGAGTCAGACCGTGAGCTTGAGCTTGAGATATGACGTATCTTTTTTGAGATCTGAGCGTTGCACGGTCATCGCACAGCTTACGCCCGGCTGTCGAGCAGTTGTATACGATGAAATGATTGTGCCATCGGCACTTGTCCGCCCCGTCCGATACCCGATCGGTGTGAGTTACAACAAGAACCGGAAATTCAGCCCACAGTGTTTCGGCAAGCTCAACGCCGAGGGCGTGACACTGCTCCTCGCTCATAAGACTGCTGTCCTCGGGTGCGAAGCCCTGCACGAAGTGCTTGTATTTAAGGCTGTCATATTTATTGCACGTGTCGTATACGGACGACAAGGCTCGGCAATCCTCCGAGAAAAAGTCCGCACGTGCGTTTTGAGCCGATATGTGACTCGTTCTCATACACAAGTTTCCATATTCGTCAAGTAGTACATTGCCGTCTTCATCTTGCTTGTATTTCAGATATTTTTCCACCGATACGGGCGTGGCGTATCCCGCAACGCCTCCCGAGCTTGTTTGCACGACCTTAAATATCGCCGTATGTATCACCTCCCCGTGATCGTTTCTGTAATATTTCTCAAGCAAAAGAAAAAAGGGAAGCTTCCTTCCCAATGTGCCGCCCCGATGCACGAACAAATGCATAATGCCGAATGCGGAATGCGGAACACATTATGCATTGTGCGTTAAAATTATGCATTAAAATATACTACCCCCTATAGTATCTATATGTAGTACCCCAAATATCTTCTTCTTTGCTTAAGAGATATCTCTTGTTTGTAGTTTATGCTGTGTCAGATTTGTACCACCCCCCCTAAGACTACGGCGGAGTACGGCTTCTTTTGCCGGCTTTTTTGCGTATGAAAACTCGAATATGCAAGTACAGTTTTTTCAATAACGTGCCGACACGAGCCGCAAAGCCTCTGCGTGAGGCGATATATATTTCATCATTCTCACCGTTCTCGGCGTTTTCGATGAAATATTCGTCAAGCTCGTCTCTGTCGGTAAGTGCTTCGCAAACGTCAGAAAAACGGTATGCGAAGCTGCGTTTTGCACAAGTTTTCTTGTATGTCCTTGAGTATTTGCATATCAGCCCGTCATGCTCAAGCTCGGATATGTATTTGCGGATCGTCGTGCGTGATATTCCCGTTGCCTCGGATAGACACCGCTGGGATATGTAACAGCGGCGCTCTTTGTTGGTAAATGAACAAAGATATGCATATACGAGCAGCTTATCGACCCTCAATACCTCAACGAGCTTAAGCGAAAGGCTTACGTAATCCTTCTTGCAGCCTACACCGACTGCCGAATATCTGTTACAAGCTCTTTTGCTCTTTCCCCACGTCGGCAAGACATCGAGCAGTCCCTGGGAGGACAGAGCCTTGACGGCACGGATCACGGAGCTGTGCGACATCGAGGTCAGCTTTTCCAGCGTTGCATATGACAAGCTCACATACTTTCCTTTGTTTGCGGCATTGAGATACGATATCACGGCGTATATCTTAAGCTCCTTGCCCGAGTTCAGACGGTAAAGTATTTGCTTCGGTATTCTTGAATAGCCCTCCATAGGCTCATCCTCCTTTCGGTATATTCATCCGCTTACTGCGGGAAAAAGAAAAGCACCCGTCGTATTACGGATGCGGAAAAAACGTATATCATTTGGGATAGTAGATTATCAAAGATAATATACTACCGAAGATATCGCTTCATGACTCTCATGTAATCAAGCTTTGAGTTGAATACTGAAAGTATGTATACGGTATCATCTTCTTTTGAATATGTGTAGAATATCAAATAGTCCTTATGCACTAAATATCGGTATCCGGCACTTGCCATAACTCTATCGGTCGGTATTGCCCCGCATTCCGGAAAATCCTCAAGTATTTTGCACCTTTCTCTCAGCTCCTTCACAAAACGGGCGGCTACGCTCTTGTCCTTTGAGCTTTGAGCAATGTAATAGCCTATCTCACGCATATCTTGTATCGCACTTGCCGTGAGCTTTACGGTGTGCTTCATATGTCAAGCTCCTCAAGATCGTTTAATATCAGAGAAAATGCAACATCGGCATCTTGAGTTCTTCCGAGGCGTATATCGTCCATAGCTTGTGCTAAATGAGAATACACGGCAAGCTTGCTCTCAAGCTCGGAAATATATGTGAGCTGTCGGCGGTAATCCTCGTGACTTATTACAACGGTATCTTCCTTTCCGTTTACGGTGATAGCCACGGGGTTCTGTCGTGCGAGCTTTGATATATCGGCGTAATTTGTACGTATGTCCTTTGACGGTCTTATTGATATATTATGATCCATTAAATATACCTCCTATATTCGGTAGTCATATTATATCACAAAAATACAACCTTGTCAATAGGATACACAAATATCACCATAGCATCTATATTACGATACATCGTTTTTCATTCTTTCAAGGCATCGCATTATCATGCGTTGCTCACCGACAGGCAGAAGATCGAGTGTAGGCAGGGCAAGGACGTTACCGGAGTAGACATCACCTACCCGTACCTGCTCGCCGGCAAGCTTATCCACGCAAAGCGTACCGTCGTCGGTTCGATATATTGCTCGGTTGTAGCAGATACAAACGCATTCCGCATATGGGCAGACCGTCGAGTCGTCTTGCTCGGCTTTCATATCATATCCGACAAAGCTCTTGTCGTCCGGCATACACCTGTTCATTTGTAGCTGCTTGTATTCGTCAAGCAGCTCTCTTTCCTCATCGGCAATATCGCTCATTTTTTTGTATATCTTCCCTCGCCGCTTTGAGTCCTTGACAAGTGCGTGCTTTTTTTCAAGTGTACGCTTAAGTGCCGTTATTTCCTTCAAACGCTCTACTATGCTGTTTCTTGCATCTTCGTAGCTTGTATCGTTCATAATACGCTCCTCCATTATCGACTGCTCTTTTTCAGTAATATCCTTTCTTCTCGTTCCTTATCATATTCATGCTCGTTGATAACTCGTACCGATTGCATATCACGTCTTATGTCTCGGCTGTTATCGGGATTTCCCATACCTCCGAGAAGCTTGTACCATTTGCGTTTTGCCGTGCGGAACTTTCGGCAATATATCGGACTTTTGCCCTGTATCAGCACGATCTGGTGCTTACCGTCGGCATAGCGTATTTCCGAGGGCAATGCAAGCTCACGACCGAGTGCCTTATCCGAGTCGGAGGAAGAGCCTTGATGAGATGATAACGCCGAGGTGCGCTGGCGTGACAGCTCGTTGGTAGTCGTCTTTCCAAGTGCTTCCGATATATATTTGAGGGCATCCGGTTCGCTTGTTCCGAGAAATATTTGCGTTACGCAGTTGTTCATGAGCGTGTACTCCGGCCGCATCGAGTCCGCTCTCCTTTATCCTCGCCTCCGACACGTGCAGGGGGTTCAAATGAGTGCTTCCGCAAGCCTCAAGCTCTATCACCTTGCCGCCGACGGCGTGTGCGAGCGGGATATATTCGCCCGTCGCATCTATGACGATTATATCATCCTCCTTGCAATACGGTTGATAGAATACATTTGACATCTCTTGCTTGACCCACATTCCTTTACCCGCACCCGTTTGTCCGAACACGAAGCCGTGGCAGGATTTATCGAGCTTGCGATTGCGTATGACCGGCTCACCGTTGTGGTAATTACAGCCGTAATAGAAGCCGTTTTGATCGAAGTACGCTTCGTAAGCAAAAGGAAGACATATGCTTGCCTCACCCGACAGCATTATCTGATGACGTGTCAGCAGATCGACACCGAGCGGCAGGGAGGATATGAACGCCTCACGAGTCGTGATGTTTATGTTCCTCAACGTACAGCCCTGTGAACGTGCTATCGAACGTATCCTTTCGCAGTACATACTCATATCATCTTCGTTTTTTGCATATACGGTGATATATACTGTTTGCCTCAGCAGCTCTTCGTCTCCCGACAGCGCATCAAGCAGCTGATTACAGCCCTCGATAGAACGGTTAAGCTCGCCGGGGATATATCTCTTTTTTTCCTCTCTCGCACCTTTTCTTGCGATAAGCTCGTCAAGCTGTTTCTTTATTTGCTCCACGGCATCGCTTTTTGATACGTGGTCGATATGCTTAGTCAAGCTTATCGGCATGGAGTTGTTGAGCAGGGTATATATCAGCTCATCACGTATTTCGGATCCATACGATGATATTGACATGACCTTGACGTGCGTGCTGTCACCGAGCAGAAGACCGTCATACTCATACCTGATGCTGTCCGGTGCTATGTAGTCTTTTACTGTAAAGCCCCGTCGGTACAGCGACGGCGGTAAAGGCTCCATGTTGCCTCTGAACGGATCGTATGCTCTGTATAGCAGGGCGAAAACTTGCTGTGCATCGAGTCTTGTAAGAGTGGAATCAAGCTCGGAGAACTTTTTTTGGCACTTCAAGAAAGCATCGTTGAGCTTGTTATGCGCCGATTCGTTCTCGCCGCATGTGATCGAGAGTGTCAGATAATATTTTTGTATGGAATGGTCGGGATCGACTCCCTTTGCAAAGCCCTTTTGCACATCGAAAAAGGCTTTTTCGTAATCATCCTCGCCGCTCTCCGAGGCGATAGCCCGCTCATATGCCGCCTGATCCGCCGGAGTGTTGTATATGCTTTCTTGATAATGCAGATACGTCGGAAGCTCGCACAGCAGCTGTGTATATATGGCATTCTTCTTGGACTTTTCCGCATCTGTTTTTGAAAGATATCCCGTGTTTGAGAATGAACAAACTATGCAATATTCGTCGTCATGCGTTCGGAATATGCCGTTGTCGTAGTATTCGATAAACGGTATGTCCTCAGATACGGAGCGTCCGTGTTCGATATATATCTCCTCATCGTCGGGCTTACCTTTTTTCTTTTCTTTTTTTCTTTTCATCAAAGATCTTGTCCTCCGTATTTACGCTTATTCGATACGGTGTATCGATATGTTCGTAGCACTTGTGCGTGTTGTTTTTGTTCGAGTAGGTTTTAATGGCGTATATTGCGAAGCTGTACAGCGGCATATTGTCTATTTTTGTGACTCCGAGCAAAAATACCGTAAGCGACAGCATTGCCGACAAGCTCACCGCCACCACCGGGGAGATGTTTATCAGTGCCGACAGCACCGCCGCCCCGCATACCACCGATATACCCACCACCTTGAACGTGTATAGGTCAAATCTCAAGCGTATCTTGTCGTCGTATCTTGTAATGTTTTGAGTAAGCTTCTTTTTCATATCTTTACCTCATTATGTTGCCAACCCTTGGATCACCTTCTTCGAGGCATTTATACACGCTATGCTTATCACTATAGCACCGATCGTTTTTGAGATTCCATTCAAGCCTGTTAAGTCGAATCCCTCCATTACCTTTGTCGCAAACACGGCATATATTATCGTTAATGGAGGTACAAGCAAGCATTTGATGTATTCACGCAGGAAATTCATGGCGGGCTTGCCGTGTTCCATGACGCAAAAACCGACAAACAAAGGTGCGATTCCTTGCAGAAGCGCAAGAAGTATGATGTTGAGCATAAGCGTGTATTTTATGAATGTTCCGAAGAATGAAAAGCTGAACGACGATATGAGACCGTTTTGCAACGTGTTGTATACGTCGTTGCACATTTGCCTTGATGCACCGACACCGAGGCTGAGCATAGTATCGAGCGTACCCATGACGATGATACCCACCATTATTTTCAGTACGGCATTCACTATGCTGTATTTATCCGATAACGAGAATGAACTCGTTATTCCCGTTTTTGCGATACCGATAGCCCATGCGATAAGCATTATCGCCACACCGAACGGATATGTATAATCGTACAGCTTGTTGACTTGATCGATAACGCTTTGCGAGTAGTATTCGTACCCGCCTTCCTTTATGCCCTCGATCTTGTCGTGCGATTTGTCAAACGAAACATTGCCGAGAGCGGCAATGGATCCCGACGACTTGGCGGAGTTTACATCGCCCGTTTCTTTGTAATCGTTAAACGCCTCCTTGGTGGCAAGACACACACCACACGTTTCCGCATTATGCTTGCTTGGTGAATCCTCCATCTCGTACCCTGCCATATCGCACATCTTAATGGTGTGCTTCGCTATCGATGCAAGAGTATCGGCATAAGCTTTAGCCTCCTTTACGGTATGACCATCGTCGTGGTATTCGTTCGCATATTGCCGTATTATATATGATACGTTATGATCGAGATTATTAAAGTTATTCCCCTCCTCAATGTATTTGCCTATTTCGTTGTGGGCGTCTTGTCGCTTTTCCTCTTCTTTCTTCTTTTCCTCTTCTTCTTTCTTCTTTTCCTCCTCCTCTTTCTTCTTTTCCTCTTCTTCTTTCATTAGCTTATTTATTGCGTCTATTCTTTTTCTTTCTTCTATAAATTCATTACCCGTCTGCCCGTTTTTCACGGCGTTCCATATCAGTAAATAATATCCGATCTCTACTTTACCTGACTTGGTAAACGGGTCAATTGCGCCGGTAACATAATCAAGGCTGTTTATTGCACCGTCTCCGTTTGAGTCGAATAAGTATTCCTTATATTCTTTTTCAAAATCGGTAACGCTCCCTTTGTAATCTGTGGGCTTATCGGGTATGCTCGGTAAGCTTGCCGCCGATGCTATCATGCACAAGAATACGATCAACGCTATGGATGAGGCGGCGATCCGCTTAGCTTTCATAGCTGCCTCCCCCCGACCTTATACAAGGATCATATTAACTATCGTGAGGATTATTCCTCCTATTGACAGGGAGATTATGGCGGTAACTATTCCCGTATTTCTTTGCTTCGGATCTTGTCCGATTGTTCCGGAGAATATTTGAAGCCCTCCTATCACGATACCCGCTACGGCGACGATGCCGACTATCGAGTTGATTATTGTTCTGACGATAGCGTTTCCGTCAAACTCCTTTATTTTTATTTCCGCCGCTTGCGGTATTATCGCAAGCATGACGCACAAGAGCATTATCGATATTATGGCGTTATATATTCTTTTCGTGTTTTTCATTTTTCAATTCTCCTTGTTTTTTTGAATATCAATATACAGAAAAGCAGTGCCGTAACTGCCGCTATACCGAGTACTGCGTGCGTTATATCGCCCGTCGGCGGATTCGGTACCTCGGGTATCTGCCCGTTATATCGCTCAAGCACCGTTTCGGTATCATATCGGATCACAACGACAGTATCCTCGGGGCGTATATATCCCTCACTTGCCTCATTGCTTATCTCGGACACGGTATATTCGCCCGGCAAAAGCCCGTCTGCTTTTATCTCACCGTTTTCGTCTGTGACGAATATTTCATCGTAGCCGTTATCGTTTGTCACTCTGAACGAAAATCCGCTTACCTTGCCGTCGTATGAGGTCTTGATAAGCTTAAGACTTCCGCGTCTCAGCACATTTTCAAATTCGTATTCGATATCAACTATACCGTTTACGACCACCTCAAGGCTCTCGGACAACACGTATCTGTCGGGTACGTTTACCTCGTCAAGCGTGTATTTTCCGATCGGCACATCATCGAAGCTTGCCACGCCGTTCTCATTCGTTTCAACCGCCATATCAACGTTTACCCCCGCCGTGCTTGTTCCGTGAAGCCTGAACGTCATACCGCCGATCACCCCGTCCTCGCTCGTCTTGCGTACCGTGACACGACCGACGGTAAGATCGTTTTCAAACGTCACCGTTTTGCTTGTATCACCGACCGCAAGCGTTACGCTTTGCGGTTGCTGTGTGATATATCCGTTCGGCACGGTCTCGGTTACGGTGTATGTACCCGGCAGAAGCTGCAGTGTGATGATACCGTCCTTGTCGGTCTTACCCTTGTACACCTCTTTGCCGTCCGAGCCTGTAACGGTAAACTCGATGTCGGATATTTTTCCGTGACCCGATATGTCAAGCTTCTTTATCGTCAAGCCGACGCTTTTCACGTCATTTTTGAACGTCACCGTTTTGCTCGTATCACCTACCGCAAGCGTTACGCTTTGCGGTTGCTGTGTGATATATCCGTTCGGCACGGTCTCGGTTACGGTGTATGTACCCGGCAGAAGCTGCAGTGTGATGATACCGTCCTTGTCGGTCTTACCCTTGTACACCTCTTTGCCGTCCGAGCCTGTAACGGTAAACTCGATGTCGGATATTTTTCCGTGACCCGATATGTCAAGCTTCTTTATCGTCAAGCCGACGCTTTTCACGTCATTTTTGAACGTCACCGTTTTGCTCGTATCACCTACCGCAAGCGTTACGCTTTGCGGTTGCTGTGTGATATATCCGTTCGGCACGGTCTCGGTTACGGTGTATGTACCCGGCAGAAGCTGCAGTGTGATGATACCGTCCTTGTCGGTCTTACCCTTGTACACCTCTTTGCCGTCCGAGCCTGTAACGGTAAACTCGATGTCGGATATTTTTCCGTGACCCGATATGTCAAGCTTCTTTATCGTCAAGCCGACGCTTTTCACGTCATTTTTGAACGTCACCGTTTTGCTCGTATCACCTACCGCAAGCGTTACGCTTTGCGGTTGCTGTGTGATATATCCGTTCGGCACGGTCTCGGTTACGGTGTATGTACCCGGCAGAAGCTGCAGTGTGATGATACCGTCCTTGTCGGTCTTACCCTTGTACACCTCTTTGCCGTCCGAGCCTGTAACGGTAAACTCGATGTCGGATA
>CAZLRV010000029.1:0-16478 GCA_964562175.1 uncultured Lachnospiraceae bacterium | reverse complement strand
CCGTTCTCTGCCCCAGTGCAAGACAAAATAGTTACTTGTCACTATTAAGCCTTCTTTTATTCCCTTTTTTATCTTTTCTTTCTCGCTCGGCGTAAATCCGTCCTTTAGCGTCCATAAAATAATATGCTTTACCATTTTTATCTCCTCATTTTATCTTTCTTTTATTCAGAATGATATACACTGCCGTAATTACAAAAACGGCGGTGAGCATGACCGTATAATTTACCCACACGGGAATTGCGTTGCCGTTCAGATACAGCGTACAATCTACCGCATCATGTATACCGCTAACTGTTTTTTCATCGACTCCGCTGTTTTTCATTTCCTCAAATACACCGCGCATTGAATGCTCTCTCAAAAGTGCCGTTGCGTGAGTTCCGGGTAAAAACGCAAGTACGTTTGCAAGTCCCTGTGAAAAATTCGATATGGGCATATACGCTCCGCACAAAAAGCCGTAGCCGGCACTTACTATCGTACCGACAGCGGAGATCTGTCCTTGTGTCGAGAGGAAGAAATTTATAAGCGATGAGAGCGAAACACCGAATGCCACGAGTATTATCATATCGGCAAAGAGCATAAGCACATCGAGTGCGGAAAAATACAGTCCTTGCGTTGCTATATATGCAAGTCCGGCACAAAGCGTGATCATTCCTATACAAATTGACGATATGAACGCCGATATATAGTAGCCGAGAGCTATTGTCGATGCTTTTGCCGGTGTTACGCAAATATAGTTTATGACGCCGGACGCTTTGTCGGCAACCATGAGCATATTGGCACAAAACGGCACGGTAACACAGCAAACGGCAAGCAGGGACGAAACGAGCTGTGATGCAACGAGTCCGTTTGTGATGCTTTGCGGGAGATGCATACCGCCGAGGCTTTCGGTAAATGTCTGCTTATATACATTTCCCAAAAAAGAGATATAGAGCACGAGCAATATCACGGGAGTTATAAGCGAAGTAAAGAAAACTCCCTTGTCTCTGTAAAACAGCGTTGTATTTCTTCTTATAAAGCCTTTCAGCTCCGTCATCCTATTTCGCCTCCGTTAATTTTTTGCCGGTTGCAGCTATAAACACATCGTCCATTTTGCCCTTTACTATCTCGTAATCGCAAAACAGCTCCGGATGTGAGACGATAAGTCTTGTCGCAACGCTCGTATCCGTCAGGGCAAGTCTGTAGCCGTCGTTTGTTTTTTTATACTGTACGCCGAGTGCGGCTATATCCGCCTCGGAATGGTTGCCGTATAATATCAGCGTATCGTTTGCGTATCTGTTTTTCAACTCATGAGGAGTACCCTCGGCGGCTATCCTGCCGGAGTCGAGTATTATTATTCTGTCAGAGTCGGTGACCTCCTCCATGTAATGCGTTGTCAAAAATACAGTCATATCCCTCTCCGTCCGCATTTTCAATATCGCACCCCACAGCATTTGCCTGCTTTGCGGGTCGAGTCCCGTTGTCGGCTCGTCGAGTATAAGTATTTTCGGCTCATGTATCAAGGCTCCGGCAACATCGACACGCCGCCGCTGACCGCCCGAAAGCTTACCGACACGTCTGCCGTACAGCTCTTCAAGCTCAAGCAAGGCGGAAAGCGCTTCAAGCCTTTGCTTAAAGTCCTTGTCGGATATACCGTACAATGCCGCTCTTACGGAAAGATTTTCCTTAACTGTCAGTACCGGATCAAGCAACGAGGCTTGAAAAACAACACCGAGCTTGCTTTTTATTTCTTTCATACCGTCATCCACGTTGTATGAGTCTATACGTACCGTTCCGCTGTCCTTTTTGCTTATACCGCACATAATGGATATCGTCGTGCTTTTGCCCGCACCGTTTACACCGAGGAATGAAAAAAATTCTCCCCGTTTTACGGACAGACTCAGATCCGACACGGCTTTAACATCACCGTAGGATTTGCTTAAATGCTCTATTTCAATTACGTTACTCATATTTATCGCTCCGTCTTGTTATCGGACGCATATGCCAGCCTAAGTCCGGTATATATATCCGTCAGCATTCTGCTCACGTCATCAATGCTCCACATATGGTAGCCCGTGGCTATCATTGCGGCAATTCCGTGAACGGCGCTCCACATTTCGAGGTGAAATTGTCTTGCACGATGGCTGTCAAGCCCTGTTTGCTTCTCTATTACCCCCACGACCTCGTCAAGCCCACCGTCCTCGTTGTCCTCCTGCTTTCTGTCACGCATATAAAGAAGTCTGAAAAGCTCCCTCTCCTCCATTGCAAAGCGAACATACGCCATGCCGTAGCATTTATATGCCGGATATTCTCCACGTTCCTTTTCACTCACACAGAACCGTTCGTAAACACCCTCGGCGTATTTCACGACGGCTTTTTTCAGCTCATCCATATTTTCAAACGCCGTATAGACCGGCTGAGAGGATATGCCGAGCCTTTTTCCAACGCCTCTGGCGGTAAGTGACTCGTACCCACATTCTCTTGTCAGCTCAACGGCACACTCGATTATCTGCTCCGATGTATATTTGTTTTTCGGCGGCATTGCTATCTCCTGATATAACATTTGTTGTATAACTGCGGTTATTTTACCATGTATTTCCCGTTTTGTCAAGGGGTTTGACGAATATTTTCAAAAATTAAAGTTAAAAGTATTGATTTTCCGTCTGCGATATGATAAAATACATTTATTATTGAGTAAGCTTACGGGATAGGTGAAAAATGTCGATAAAAAAAGATATAAGAATAACGGTACACTCCGAGCAAACGATACTCCAAAACGAATTATTTGAAAATGCACAGCCGCAGCATGAGGTGCTTGAATCCTCCAATCTCGGCACATTGACATACGACCGCGGAAAATACACCTTGGTGTACAACGAAAGCGACGCATCGGGCATGAAAGGCTCTGTCACGACCTTGCGTTTTGACGAGAACAAGAGAGGCGAGTTGACAATGAGTCGCACAGGCACCTCAAAGCTGTCGTTGATATTTTCAGAGGGTATGAGATACAACACGACCTATGATACGGGTGTCATACCCATCAACATGACGATGAACACATATCTGCTCAAGAACGATATCACCGAGGACGGCGGCAAGCTGAGCATCGTCTATTTTATCGAAATGCACGGTATGTGCAAAGAGGAGACAAAGCTCAAAATAACCGTAATGGTATAAAAATTTACAAATTAAATTTGTGAATGGTGTTGACAAATGCCACTTTAATATTGTATAATATTAAGTGCGTGTATTTACGTAAATGATGAACGCGGTGACGGAGGATCGGGACGGTACTGCGTATCACTTAAATATTACAAAGGAGAAAAACAATGCTTAGAACATATCAGCCCAAAAAGCGTCAGAGAAAAAAGGAGCACGGCTTCAGAAAGAGAATGGCAACCGCAGACGGTCGCAAGGTTCTCAAGAGAAGACGCGCAAAGGGTAGAGCAAGACTCACATACTGAGGATATTAACCGCATAAATCGTGCCTCGAATGAGGATCGGCAGCGGACATGCTTCCGTCCGGCGAGGCATTGTTTTTTGTCGGTAATTTCGTTTGAATAAATGAAGCTGTATCCCATAACCGAAAACCATCTGTACAACAAAGCATATACCAAGGGCAAGAGAGCCTTGAGTGCAACCGTATGCGTATACGTCTTACCCGATTATCACGCCAACCGTTTACAGCGAGAGAATCCATTAAAATTGAGGATCAACCGTGTCGGTCTGACCGCCACGAAAAAACTCGGCGGTGCCGTGTGCAGAAACCGTTGCAAGCGTCTTCTGCGAGAGTCGTATTACCGGATCGAGAGGGAGCATAACGTAAAAAAAGGCTTTCTTATAGTCCTGTCGGCAAGAGATGCCTGTACAAATGCCAAATGTGAGCAGGTGTACGGCGATCTTGTGCATTGCTTTGAAAAATTGCGCCTTTTTGCTTAAGCCGGCGAAAAATGCGATATTTACTTATTTCTTTGATAGATTTTTATCGCCGTCGCATCTCGCCTCTTAAGCCGTCATGCTGTCGGTTCACACCGACATGCTCGTCGTATGCACGGCAGGCAATAGCTACGCACGGTGCGATCATCGGTACGCTTCTTACCATGTACAGAATACTTCGATGCAACCCCTTTTGCAAGGGCGGCTATGACCCGCCGCCGAAAAAAGGCGAGGTCAAAAGCTATATTTTCAAAAAACACGGCAAAGGTCACGATGCTTGACGCATCCGCACTTTACGTTAGCATTCACTTATTTGTGTGGAAAGGAACCACTGTAAATGTTTGACTGGATTCCCGAATTGATGAAATATATAATGCTGCTGTGCGATAAAATATCGCTGCATCATTATGTTTTGTCCCTGTTTCTCTTTGCGTTGATCATAAAGGTGATCCTTTTTCCTTTAAGCATTAAGACGCAGAAGAACCAGGTAATGTCCGCAAAGCTTCGTCCCAAGGAGCTTGCAATACGCAGAAAGTATCAGGGACGCAACGACCAGGTAACTATGCAGAAAATGAATGAAGAGCTGCAGGCAATGTATAAAGCAGAGGGACACAATCAATTCGGCGGTTGTCTTCCTATGTTTATACAGCTTCCCGTTCTGTTTGCTCTTTACGAAATAATAAAGAACCCCCTCTACTATGTCTGCAATTTTACCAAGGCTCAGATCGAGGTCATCACGGGTGCATATCAGCGTATCGTCGGATATCAAAGCGCATCCTCGATGCCGTCGCTCCGCGCATCGGCGTATTTGTCGGGCGGAAGCGAAAATATCGACACCCTTATAGCTCATATTCCGGTAGACGGTTCTATATCGGGCATCGACAACTACTCTGCGTTCAGGGATGAGCTTGTGCAAAAGCTCTCTACCTCCTCCGACAGCTTACCCAAATTCAAATTCGGCTTTATC
Organism: uncultured Lachnospiraceae bacterium; assembly: GCA_964562175.1. Lineage (GTDB taxonomy): Bacteria > Bacillota > Clostridia > Oscillospirales > CAG-272 > CAZCJU01. The sequence goes on along the minus strand of CAZLRV010000029.1, from coordinate 11,599 downwards.
GACCTTTCCGTATGTCCCAATGAGAAGCTATGGTGGTATATTCTTATACCCGTTGCAGTTTTCGTCGTTTACTTCGTAACGATGAGATTGCAACGTAAATTCACCTATCAAGCTCCGACGACGGATCCGTCGACAAATATGTCAATGAAGATGATGGACTACACAATGCCCGCATTGTCGGCGTTCATCTCCTATTCTCTGCCTACCGCAATGGCTTTCTACTGGATGTATCAAAGCGTACTCGGATTCTTACAGCAGGTCATCCTCTCCAAAATGTTCCCCGTTCCGAAAATGAGTGACGAGGAGATAAGGCAAATGGAGCGTGATGCCGAAAAAGCGGCAAAGGCGGCAAGAAAAGAGCAAGAGGAAGAACGTAAGAAAGCAAGACTCGAAAGACTTAAGGAAGAAGAGGATATTCCTCGCAGACAGCCCATGACGGAGGAGGAAGAGGAAAGGATCCTCAGCACTCTGCACCGTTCAGAGGAAAAGAGCAACAGCGGAATAAAAAAAGCAAAAAGAAAAGACTCGGATAAAAAATAATAAAGGTATCAAAAATGAAAAAAGAATTGATAGTACAGGGAAAGACGAATGAGCTTGCTCTCGCCGATGCCTGCACTCAGCTCGGCGTGGCTGCGGAAGACGTTGAATACGTCGTTCTTGAGGAGGCTAAGAAGGGCTTTCTCGGTATCGGTGCCACACCCGTTAAGCTTAAGGTCACATATCGTATGAAGCCGTCCGAAATCGCAATTGAGTTTGTTAAAAAGGTGATCGCGGATATGGATATAGAGGCTGAAGTAACATCAAGCATAAACGAGGACGGTGACCTCTGCATAAGCATCACCGGTGAAAACGCCGGCGTGCTTATCGGTCATCACGGCGACACGATGGACTCACTTCAATATTTGGTAAACCTCGCATCAAACAGAAAAGAATCGCCCGATGACGATCGTGAGTACACTCGTGTGGTAATAGACATTGAGAATTATCGTGCAAAGAGAGAAGAAACTCTTCGAGCTCTCGCACGTAGAATGGCGACTAAAGTATTGAAGTACAAGAAGAACTTCACACTTGAGCCTATGTCACCACAGGAAAGACGTGTTATCCATTCCGAAATACAGCATATCGAGGGTGTTACGACGTTCTCTGTCGGACAAGAAGCAAGCCGCAGAGTGGTAATTGCACTTGAGCGTGCAAAAAATCAAAGATAATACGCAATGCTTAAAGCCGTATCGGTTCTCCGATACGGCTTTTGTTGTTTTCGTTTATTCTTATTTATCAAAGAAAGAGCCTGCCGATGAAATTCGTATTAGCTATTATGTAAGCGAAAACTATGGAAACTATGGAAAGCAGCTTTATCAATATATTTATCGACGGTCCGCTTGTATCCTTGAAAGGATCACCTACGGTATCTCCGACAACTGCGGCTTTGTGTGCATCGCTGCCTTTGCCGCCGTGCTTGCCGCCCTCTATATATTTCTTCGCATTATCCCACGCACCGCCGGCATTCGACATGAGTATCGCAAGCAAGAAGCCGGTAACGAGCGAGCCGCAAAGCATACCCGAAACGCCGCTCGGTCCGAGCAGTATACCCACAACAACGGGAACTACCACCGCACAAACAGAGGGTGCGATCATCTTTCCGAGTGAAGCCTTTGTGCATATATCAACGCAACGCTTATAATCGGGCTTTGCCTTGCCCTCCATTATTCCCGTTATCTCACGGAATTGCCGTCTTACCTCAACGACTATGCTTTGAGCGGCTTGTCCTACCGAATCCATCGTCATTGCGGCGAATATAAACGGCAACATAGCGCCTATGAACACACCGACTAACACAATGGGGTCGGTTATATCGAGTTTAAAACTATCGCATCCGAAATGCTTCAGCTGGTCCTTGAATGCCACGATAAGCGAAAGAGCCGTAAGTGCCGCAGAACCTATTGCAAAGCCCTTACCGGTTGCGGCGGTCGTATTACCGAGGGAATCGAGCGCATCTGTACGTTCTCTTACCACCTCGTCAAGTCCCGCCATTTGGGCGATACCGCCCGCATTATCCGCTATGGGTCCGTATGCATCTGTCGCAAGCGTTATACCGAGCGTGGAGAGCATTCCCACAGCCGATATTGCGATACCGAAAAGTCCCTTAGACGTGTCTAATGTAATTGCTCCGCCGGTGAAGGATGCGCCCGCCAAAAAGAACGATGCAAGCACGGATATTGAAATAATGATTATCGGGGCTATAACGCTCTTCATTCCGAGCGAAAAGCCGCTTATTATTATCGTCGCCGAGCCTGTTTCCGAGGTCTTGGCAAGCTTTTGAGTCGGTTTATATGTATCCGAGGTAAAATATTCCGTAAAATAGCCTATCAATACACCTGCGGCAAGTCCCGACAGAACGGCACCGTAAACGCCGAGGTTTTCCTTTCCAAGCACGAACCATATGAGAGGGAATGCGGTAAGAGCGAAAAGCACTGCCGCAATGTAGGTTCCGCGACGAAGTGCGGAAAGCAGTTTTTTCTGCTCCGTAGAATCACCGCAACGAACGAAAAACGTACCTATTATCGAGCAAAGAATGCCAAGCACGGCAAGAAGCATGGGCAGTATCGCACGTTTTGCATCCGTAAAGCCCGCCGATACGGCAAGAGAAAACGCAGATATTATAGAGCCGACATATGACTCGTACAGATCCGCACCCATTCCGGCAACGTCTCCGACGTTATCTCCGACGTTATCCGCTATCGTAGCGGGATTTCTCGCATCGTCCTCGGGTATTCCCGCCTCGACCTTGCCGACAAGGTCTGCACCGACATCGGCGGCTTTGGTAAATATACCGCCTCCGACTCTCGCAAACAGTGCCATAGTAGATGCGCCGATACCGAAGGTTATCATATTTGCGGTAAGCTCGCCCATATCGGAAATGCCGAAAGCAAAGCGGAGCAACAAATACCACATCGACACATCAAGCAAGCCCAGACCGACTACCACAAAGCCCATTACCGAGCCTGCGGAAAATGCAACTCGCAATCCCTTGTTGAGACTCTTTTGTGCCGCCGTAGCCGTGCGACAATTGGCACTTGTCGCTATCTTCATGCCCAAAAAGCCCGACAATCCCGAAAATACTCCGCCGGTCAGGAATGCAAACGGCGTAAATTTTGTAATAAGAGTCTGTCCGTTATCGCCCGCCTTGATATTCGAAAGCACGAACAACAGCACGAACACTATTCCGAAAAATATAACGACAGTCTTATATTGCCGTTTGAGGTATGCATTTGCGCCCGCTTTTATCGAGTCGGATAATTCCTTTACTCGGTCACAACCGCGCTCGCATTTACGCACCTTCATTGCGTTAAATGCGGCAAACGCCAAAGCAAGCAACGCACCAATAGGTAACAAGAACCAAAGATCGGTCATTTTTTTGTCCTCCAAACAGAATTATTAAAAGAAAAAAATTCAATCGTCGCCGTTAATCGTATTGTTTAACTACTAATATACCAAAATTTTGCGAGATTGTCAATAGCAAAATTGCATTTTTGACTTTTATTTCCTTATTTTTTTCTTATTTTTTTATTTTTCATATGCTTATACTCTACTGTGACATATGTATCTTACATAAACAAGCTGACTGCGGCATATTCATAATTATAAATTCAATTTACAAATTATAGAGGATAGCGTTTTTATGAAGCTCGTTAAAAGATTTGCCGTAAACACGCTCGTTTTGGTCATAACCTCCGTATTTATGCGGCTCGTTTCAATGCTGTTCAACGTATGGCTGACAAAAAACATAGGCACTGCCGCAATGGGGCTTTTTTCTCTCGTTTTATCCGTTTACTCTCTCGGCGTTACTCTTGCCTCCTCGGGAATAAATCTCGCTTGCATGAATCTCGTATCGCAGGAGCTTGCCGTGGACTCCTTTTCCGGTGCCGCTTCGGCTGTTAAAAAGTGCTTACTGTATTCTCTGCTTTTCGGCATCTCCGCATTTCTGATACTGTTTTTTTCAGCCGAATTTATCTCACTCAATTGGCTGTGCGACATTCGCTGTGTTTCATCTCTTAAGCTCTTGTCGTTCGCCTTACCGTTTATCTCCCTCTCAAGTGCTTTGTGCGGTTATTTTTCGGCAGTAAGACGTGTCATAAAAAATGCCGTAACAAATATACTCGAACAGTTTTTGCGTATATTTATCACGGTATCGTTTTTTTCCCTCTTTTCGAAAAACGGTGTAGAGGGTGCAATGATATCCATATCCGTCGGTCTGATAGCCTCGGAGCTTGTCGCCTTCTTCGTTTCCTTTGCACTGTATCTTGCCGATATCAAGGCACATAAAAACAAAAGCAAGACTCCGCCGTCCTCAAAAATAACACTTCGTCTGCTGAAGATGTCACTTCCCGTAGCGGTATCGGCTTATGCACGCTCTGCACTTTTGACACTTGAGGACATTCTGATACCCTCGCGACTTTCACAGAGCGGCATGGATAGGCAGGCTTCTCTGTCTGCATACGGCATAATAACGGGCATGGTGTTTCCCGTCATATTCTTTCCGCTTGCATTTTTGTCCGCATCCTCCTCACTGCTCATTCCGGAGCTTGCACGGTGTAAAGCGAGGGGCGAGAAAAAAAGGATAAATTATATAGTAAACAGATATTTCAGATTCGGCATAATCTTTTCTGTCGGTGTTTCGGGAATTCTTATTTATTATTCGGATATGCTCGGTATGCTGATATACGACAGAGCCGAGGCGGGCGTATATATCAAGGTATTTGCCTCGCTCATTCCCGTCAGCTACCTCGACAACACCACGGACGCAATGCTCAAGGGACTCGGCGAGCAGTTTTCATCTATGAAATATAACATAATAGATGCTTTATCCGGTGTCATTCTCGTTTATTTTTTGTTGCCTCCGCTCGGTGTCAGGGGATATATACTAACGGTTTTTGTCTGTGAGGTCTTGAATTTTTCTCTCTCCCTATCACGCCTCAGCCGAGTGAGCGAGCTGAGCTTTAAGCCGTTCGGCTGGCTCGTATCTCCCCTACTCGGAATAATTGCCTCAACCTGCGGCTGTAAAATAATATTCAGAGTATTCGGCATACGATATGCATTCGATATAATATCTCTTTGTGTCGGAATAATTATATGTTTTATCCTATATTATATGTTTTTGCACATCACAAGCTCTATAAGTGACGAGGACGAAAAGTGGTTTATAAGTATTTTCAAGAAAAAATAGGATAATTTCCCATCCATTTAATGTAATAATGCTTATTTTTTAGGTGGTTATCGCTTTGATTTATGGCTTTTCTATGAATTTTTCGGATTTTTTCAAAAAAACTGATTTTTTTTTGAAAAAGGGCTTGATTTTTTTCGCAAGATGTGATATAATATCGATGTTGACCGAAGATGGCCTGTTGGTCAAGTGGCTAAGACTCCGCCCTCTCACGGCGGCGACAGGGGTTCGACTCCCCTACAGGTCACCATCAAATAACGCACTTTTGTCGTTGACAAAGGTGCGTTTTTTTAACATTATTATCCGGAGGATGAAAAAATGGTAGATACGCAAAAAATAAATACCGAAAAAAGAAACGAAAACACGATGAATATCGACCGTCTGCAAACGCTCGACATGGTAACGCTCATGCACAAGGAAAGTCGTCGCGCATTTGATGCGATAGACGACGTACTGCCCTCTGTTGCCGAGGCGGTTGACGCTATTTCAAAGGCTTTTGACAACGGCGGTCATCTCTATTACGTCGGAGCCGGCACAAGCGGACGCATCGGTGTGCTTGACGCAAGCGAATGTCCTCCCACCTTCGGCGTAGATCCCTCGCTCGTTGTCGGTATAATAGCCGGCGGTGACAAGGCTCTGCGTAAAAGCTCGGAGGGTGCCGAGGACTTTGAGGAAAACGGCTATCGTGAGATAAAAGAGCTTTGTCTGACAAGTGCCGACGTTCTTGTGGGAATTGCCGCAAGCGGAAGAACTCCCTATGTTGCCGGTGCCATGAAGGCGGCACGTGAGGCAGGCGCAACCGTTTGCTCCGTTACGAGCAATCCCGGCGGCTACATAGATTCGTTGGCGGATATAAAGATTTCACCCGACACCGGTGCCGAGGTAATAACCGGTTCCACAAGACTTAAGAGCGGTACCGCTCAAAAGCTCATACTGAATATGCTCTCGACTTGCGCAATGATAAAGACCGGCAAGGTATACAGCAATCTTATGATAAACGTAAGTGCCGCAAACGAAAAGCTCAAGAGCCGTGCGGCTTCCATCACATCGGAGATCGTCGGTATATCAAAGGATGAGGCGTACAAGCTTCTTTCCGAAAACAATTTTGTGATAAGAGACGCAATAAAGGCTTATAACGAAAAATAATATCACCCCCGGAGGTGTATATGCCTTACCGACAATATAACAAAATACCCGTACCCGTGAAAAAAGCGGAGGAAAAAAAACCGCTTTCCCGTATACAGAGCGAGCTTGCATTCGTAAATAACGGAAATGCCCGCAAAACGGCAGGGCAACGCACAAATACATCGCCATCCCCATCTCGTTCCGCAACGGCAGTTGCCGAGCGTGAAAATGTCAAATCGCACCCCAAATACGGCAAGCCGTATGAAAGCGACGAGATGAAACGAAAGCACCGACAAGCGCAAGTCCGTCGGGCACACGAGCAACAGCTCATGGAAAAAAGGCAACGTGCAAGCAAAGCACGTCAAAAGGAGCTTTTGCGGCAAAAAAAGCTGCGTGAAGAGACAAGGCGAGAGCGCCGACTTGAGGAAAAAAGGCGAAAAGAATACGAAAAAAAACGGCGTGACGCCGTAAAAAAACGCAATGCACGCTACGGTAAAGAAAAAAGTGCGGAGGAAAACGCACGTGCGAGAATGCAAAAGGAGCGTTCCCGTATACGTTTTCAAAAACGCATACGCTCCTACCTGGCAAGAACAGTCGCATTTTTTATCTGCGGTATCATTCTGTTTTTCATATCCTTTGCCGTAAATATGTTTTCGTTGAACCGTTACGCCGCCGTCAATACGGGCATATACGTTCGTATCGGTGAAAATGACAAATACCGAGCCGAGCGCACTTCGGCGTTCGTATGCGTACAACAGCTGGCACAGCTTTGTGAGCTTACCTCGCTCGATGCAAATAATACATACAAATACATATCGCCCGGTTCGGGAAACGAGTATATTGAGCTTACCGCAGACAGCTGTATCGCCTCCGTAAACGGCAACAGCGTAAGTCTCACCGCCGCACCGTATGTAGAGGACGAACGACTATATGCACCCCTATCGTTTTTTGAAGAGTATTGCTACGGGCTTGATATATCCTACGATGAGGATAAGAATTTGATACAGGTCGAGCGGGTAATGACGAATGAAAACGATGTAAAAAATTCCGCACTTGAGCCGATATATGAGGATATGGCTTTCACGCTTAAAAGTATCGATATCATATCGCATATAGACGAGCTTACCGCCCCTGAGAGGTGATTGCATGAACATAAGAGAGGCTGTACTTGCCGATCTGCCCAATATAGAAGAAATCTACAGATCCGCACGCAAATTTATGGCTGAATCCGGAAATCCCACGCAGTGGGGCGAGGATCATCCGCCGACTGAACTGCTTTGCGAGGATATTGCCGAAAACAGGCTCTATGTCTGCACAGAGGATGATGAGATAATCGGTGTTTTCTGCTTTTTTATCGGCACCGACCCGACTTACGTGGAGATCTGCGACGGACAATGGCTCAATTCCCTGCCCTACGGCGTAATTCACCGCATTGCGGTAAAGGAACGCAAAAAGGGTGTCGCTTCATTCTGTTTTGAGCATTGCATGAGCAAATGCGGTAACATCAAGATCGACACACACCGTAACAATATCCCGATGCAAAAGACGCTTGCAAAAAACGGTTTTCGTTACTGCGGCGTGATACACATTGAAAACGGCGATGAACGTATCGCATTTCAAAAATCTAATCAAGATAAGTAAAACGCTTATATTTCGCCCCGTCCACGATAACGGTATCACACCACATCGAGGCGGGGCGTACCCATATTTCCCCATCACCGTACAATGCACGGTATACAACGACTTTTTCCAAAGTCTCCGAATGTCTTGCACTAAACAATACCTCGTATTCTTTTCCCTTAAAATGGCGGTAACGCCCTTTTTTTATTTCTTCCATGACTCACTCACCTTATTTTCGCCGATTTTTTTATATATTTATGATATTTGTGTTGCATTTTGTCAATTGATGTGGTAAAATATACGTATCGGGCTTCGCCTGCGATATGTCGGTGCATACCGCGCGTTGATTTAAGCCTCGGTAATATAAAAGTCGCGAGAATACCGAAAATGAAGATAAAAACAAAAAAGCTGTCTTACGATGAAGTCATAAAGATAAAAAAAGAAAAGCACAAAAAGCCGATAAAGCAAAGCCCTTTCCTTCGTCTGCTAATGAAAATAGTGTCCCTGCCGGATCTTATATCCGTAGGCTTCAAATGCGAAAAGCAAGGAATGGAGCGATTGGGCAAAAACGAATGTGCGCTGTTTTTGATGAACCACTCATGCTTTATAGATCTGAAAATAGCCTCGTCGCTTCTTTTTCCGCGCCGCTACAGTATAATATGCACCTCCGACGGTTTTGTCGGCAAGGAGTCACTTATGCGCTCGCTCGGCTGTATACCGACGGAAAAATTCTTGTTTGATATAAGCCTTGTTCTCGATATAAAGCATGCGGTGAATAAGCTCGGCTCATCTATACTCATGTATCCCGAAGCAAGCTACTCGTTTGACGGCTGTGCAACACCGTTGCCGGAGAGCATAGGACAGCTTGTAAAAGCTTTGAAGATTCCCGTCGTAATGATAAAAACGCACGGAGCCTTCGCACGTCAGCCGTTATACAACGGTCTGCGCACACGCCGTGTAAAGGTCGGTGCGACGATGCGTTATCTGCTTTCGCCCGACGATATAGAAAATATGTCGCATAAAGAAATAAATGAAATTATAAATAAAGAATTTGAATTTGACAATTTCAAATATCAGCAAGAAAACAACATAGTAATAGACGACTCCGAAAGAGCCGTCGGACTTGAACGTGTCCTGTATAAATGCCCGCACTGCCAAACCGAGGGAAAGACCCAAGGAGTCGGCACGGAGCTTATATGCCACGCCTGCGGAAGATCATACACGCTCGACAAGCACGGATATATCGTTTCAAATGACGGTGAGAGCCGTTTTACTCACATTCCCGATTGGTACGCATGGGAACGTGAATGCGTTAAAAAGGAGCTTATTGACGGAACGTACCGACTCGATACGGACGTTGATATATATATGCTTGTAGATAAAAAATGCGTATATAATGTCGGGGGAGGTCATATAACGCACGACCGTGACGGCTTCCACCTCGTCGGATGCGACGGAAAGCTTGATTTTTCGCAAAAGCCCGTAGCATCCTATAGCCTTTATTCCGATTATTATTGGTATGAAATAGGCGATATGATATGCATAGGCAACCGCTCCGCTCTGTATTATTGCTTCCCCACCGACAAAAGCGTATCCGTGGCAAAGGCTCGTCTTGCCGTTGAGGAGCTGTATAAGCTCGTGCGAAAAAAGCGCACGTTAAGCGTTACGTCAAATTGAGGAATATTACCTCGCCCCGATTGTTTATTCTCGGAAACGGCCACGGATTTCCTATTCCCCTGCCGACGATGAGTCTATCGTAAATTCCCGATGTGTATTTCGGAAACAGACCCTGCCCCGGCGAGAAAACTCCTCGGTCAAAAAGACGCCATTGACCGCCGTGAGCGTGTCCGGATAAGGTAAGATCTATGTTTTTATCTTTGATATATCTCGGATAATATTCCGGATGATGACTTAAAAGCAGCTTAAAGCCTTCAAGAAATGAAAAACGCTCCAAAAATGCAAGATCGGGTTCGGGCGTCGTTTTAAGCTCACCCTGCTTTTCGTTCTGTTTATATCCCGAGGACAGACCGCCGATATATATACCCTTGTACTCGGTATATTCGTTATCAAGCAAGCACGCACCCGTGCTTTTGAGCATACCGACGATATCGCCCTTAAACTTGCGCTCGTGATTGCCTACGGAGCAGAAAACGGGCGATATTTTGTTTGCCATACCGAGAAATTCGACTCCGCGCTCATACATTTCATTATTGTGTATTATATCGCCGCCGATAAGAATACCGTCAAGCCTTCGCTGTGATATTATATCCAATATCGGCTCGTTTTCGTGTCCGTGCAGATCCGACAGAAACGCAAAGCAAAGAGTGCGTCCGATGTGAAAGCTGTATTCGTTTACCTCAAGCTTATTTTTCATTTGAATAACTGTATATTCGGCTCAAAGCAAGGCATAAGCTCAAGCTTGAACTTGTTTCTCTCGTGCAGCTCGTCGATTCTTGCCTTTTTAGCCATGTCATCTATCTCACCGGTACGTATATACCTGTCAAGCTCGGCATAGGTAAAGCCCAAATTGTCCTCATCGGTCTTTCCGCACAAGCCGTCGATCGGTACTTTATCCACGAGGCAGGAGGGTAGACCGAGCTGTCTGCCTATCTGCTTGACCTCATCAACGGTAAAACGTGACAGAGGGCTGAAATCACCGACTGAATCGCCGTAGCGTGTCGAGTATCCGACCCAATCCTCCGAAAGATTGCAGGTATTTGCAACTCTGCCGTTACAGCATTGAGCTATAGCATATACCGTTGCCATTCTTATACGGGGCGGCAGATTATTGCTTGCCTGAGAAGTAAATTCAAGATCGTTCGGCATAGCCGACTTCAGTCCGTCAAGTGCGTCCTTAATATTTATCTCATAATGCTTTATACCCAAATGCTCAACAAGACAATACGCCGCATCGATATCATGCTGTACTCCGCACGGCATAAGTACGCCTATAACTCTATCCCTCCCCAGTGCCTCTACGCAAAGAGCGGCAACTACAGAGCTGTCCTTTCCTCCCGATATTCCGACAACGGCATTGCAGCCCTTGCCGTTTTTTTCAAAAAATTCCTTTATCCATTGCACACATTCATTGCAAACCTTATTTGCATCAAACATATTAACACCTCCGAATTCGCATATTATTGTATCACAAACGCCTTTGTTTGTCAATGAAAATTCGTATTAAACATATTAAATTCTCTTTTCACTTACAGCACACACCACGTTTGTCCGCCAATTTTTGATTGTATTTTTTTTACTTTTATCAATTCTTTTTCCATGACGGGAATATTTTCTCTTTATTGAGTATATAATGTAATGTGCTTTCCGCACAAGGGACAGGCGTTTTCTTAAAAAAATCGGATAAATCCGAAAAAAATTAAAAAAAATCGAAAATAGGTGTTGACAAATCCGATTTTTTCTGCTATAATACATATCACCACGGAACAAACCGAATATTGCGGAATTGTGTAATGGCAGCACGGCAGACTCTGACTCTGTTTGTGAGGGTTCAAATCCTTCTTCCGCAGCCAAAAAATCAAGTCGTAAGACTTGATTTTTTTATTCATTGCAAAGCAATGGCATATCATCACGCGAATGCGTGCATATCATCACGCGTCAGCGTGCATATCATCA
>CAZLRV010000028.1:0-19767 GCA_964562175.1 uncultured Lachnospiraceae bacterium | reverse complement strand
TGTAATGAAGTTCAGTACTTCATTACACGCCAAAGGATTAAAAAAAGTGTCCCGTGCGGTGCGTTTATATGCACTGTACGGGACGTTTGTCTGCCGCTTATTTATTCTTTAATTCGTTTTCCTGATTTTCGATCATCTTCTTGACCATCTGTCCGCCGACGGAGCCTGCTTGCTTTGAGGTGAGATCGCCGTTATATCCCTGCTTGAGAGAAACGCCTACCTCGTTTGCCGCCTCCATCTTAAATCTTTCCATTGCATCCTTTGCTTCGGGTACTACATGCTTTGCCATGTTCTAACTCCTTAATATCTTCTTTAGCTTAATTTATTTTTCGGGAGACTTTTGCCTCCGACATTATTATTTTCAGCCGAGCAAAATATATTACAGGAATTATTTGGAATCTTCGTTGTCGTTTTGCTGCAGTTTTTTGATCTCCTCAAGCAATGTGTACCGCTTATACTTTTCTATCGCCTCAAAGTATACCTCTCTTCGGCTTATACTGTACAGTGCCAAAACAGCCGCCGCACCTGTACGTTTTATTTTGTAGTCCGTGACCTCGGCGATAAACTCAACTCCCGAATCCATCAAAAACGCAAGCTCTGTATTTTGTCTTTGTCTGATATATCCGTACAGTCTGCCTCTGCCGTCGGTTACGGCGACGGCGTTCTTATCGGCTTTATTGTCCCTCTGCCTTTCGGGAAACAATCTCAGTCCTATTTCAAGTGTTCGTTTAAGCTCCGAGCGATCGTCGAGGTAATACATACCGACGAGGTCAAAGCGTCCGTAGAATATTCTGTCAAACATATTATTTCAACACTTTTTTCAAATATTGACCCGTAAAAGAGCTTTCGTTTTGGGCTATCTGCTCCGGTGTACCCTCGGCTATCAACCGTCCGCCGCCGTCACCGCCCTCGGGTCCGAGGTCGATTATATAGTCCGCCGTTTTTATCAAATCGAGGTTATGCTCTATTACAAAAACGGTGTTTCCCGCATCGACGAGCTTATTCAACACGTAGATAAGCTTTTTCACGTCGTCCATGTGCAAGCCCGTTGTAGGCTCATCAAGGATATATACGGTCTTTCCCGTAGCACGGCGTGACAGCTCCGTGGCAAGCTTGACTCTTTGCGCCTCGCCTCCCGACAGTGTTGTTGCCGGCTGACCTATTTTTATATATCCGAGTCCAACATCGTACAGAGTACGCAATTTTTTCGATATTTTCGGTATCGCATCGAAAAAGCTCATGCCCTCCTCTACGGTCATCTCAAGAACTTCATATATATTCTTGCCCTTGTATCTCACCTCAAGCGTCTCGGTATTATATCTTTTGCCCTTACACTGTCCGCAGGTGACATACACATCCGGCAAGAAGTTCATTTCTATTTTCAACACTCCGTCGCCCTCGCACATCTCGCATCTGCCGCCCTTGACATTGAACGAGAAGCGACCTGCCGTATAGCCTCTTGCACGGGCATCCGGTGTTTTTGCGAAAAGCTCTCTTATTTCGCCGAAAAGTCCGGTATATGTTGCGGGATTGCTTCTCGGCGTTCTTCCTATCGGGCTTTGGTCTATGATTATTACCTTGTCAAGCTCCTCCACACCCTCAATGCGGTCACACTCGCCGGGATAGGTATGCGCGCGGTTCAGGTCACGAGCCAGCTTATTTGCAAGTATCGAATTTATAAGCGAGGATTTTCCCGAGCCGGAAACGCCTGTAATACAGCACATAACGCCGAGCGGCAGCTTTACATCGATATTCTTCAAATTATGCTCTCTTGCACCGATTATCCTCAAGAATTTTCCGTTTCCCGCTCGTCTGCTTTCCGGAACCTCTATTTTTTTTCGTCCCGACAAATACGCACCTGTGAGTGATTTTTTTGATTTTTTTATCTCATCGGGCGTACCACAGGCAACTATCTCGCCGCCGTGTATTCCCGCACCCGGTCCGATATCCACTATATAGTCTGCCTCGTTCATCGTTTCCTCATCATGCTCGACAACTATTATACTGTTCCCGTAGTCACGCAATTTTTTCAGCGTTGCGATAAGCTTCCCGTTGTCTCTTTGATGAAGTCCTATGCTCGGCTCGTCAAGCACGTACATCACGCCCGTAAGTGCCGAGCCTATTTGCGTTGCAAGTCTTATTCTTTGCGCCTCCCCGCCCGACAGCGAGCCCGCCTTTCTTGTGAGCGTAAGATATCCCAGACCCACGCTTTGCAAAAAACCGAGACGACTTTTTATTTCCTTTAGTATTTCCTTGGCAATTTTCATCTCCGTTTCGTCAAGGGTGAGCTTTTCTATCCATTCAAGCTCACAATCTACGGAGAGCGAGCATAGCTCATGTATATTAAGCCCTCCGACATCAACGGCAAGTATTTCGGGCTTAAGTCTTTTTCCGTCGCAGGCACTGCACTTTTTTTCATAGGTAAATTGGTCGTAATACTCACTCATGAATTGGCTTCTTCTCTGCTCTATCATGGGTATTATACCGTCGAATTTGACGCTTTGGTCATGTCGCACGCCGTCAAAATACCTCGTTATCGCATATTTGTCCTCTCCCGTGCCGTAGAGCAAGCATTTCAATGCTTTTTTCGACAATTTTTCTATCGGCGTATCTATATCGAAGCCGTGCTTTGCTCCCGCCGCTATGATAAGAGGGCCGTTCCACGTATGCTCTTCCACGGTCTTAAAGCCGTTTACGGCAATTGCTCCCTGCCTCAGCGACAGACTCTTGTCCGGTATTACACGTTCGGGGTCTATCGTCATTTCTTCGCCGAGTCCGCCGCATTTTTCGCACGCACCGAGCGGATTGTTGAATGAGAACATTCTCGGCTCAAGCTCGCCGAAGCTTATATTATGCTCCTCGCAGGCGAATTTTTCCGAAAATTTCAATTCTTTTTCATCATCAAGCGTAAAAATTATCAGCTCCCCGTCGGACAGCTTCAAGGCACATTCTACCGAATCGAAAAGGCGTGAGCGTATTCCGTCTTTTATAACAAGACGGTCTACGACCACCTCTATATTATGCTTTATATTTTTGTCAAGCGTAATATTCTCCGACAGCTCATACATACTTCCGTCAACTCTCACACGTGCGTAGCCGCTTTTTTTCGCATCCTCAAGCACTTTTTCGTGCATACCCTTTTTCGCACGTACCACGGGGCTTAAAACGAGTATCTTTGTTTTTTCGGGCAACGAAAGTATCTTTTCTATTATCGTTTCCGTAGTTGTTTTTCTTATCTCTTTTCCACATACGGGACAATGCGGCACGCCTATTCTTGCATAGAGCAGTCGCATATAATCATATATTTCCGTGACGGTACCGACCGTTGAACGGGGATTTCTGCTCGTTGTTTTTTGGTCTATCGCAACTGCGGGCGAAAGTCCTTCTATATAATCTATATCGGGCTTATCTAATTGACCCAAGAATTGACGCGCATAAGACGAAAGCGATTCCACAAACCGCCTGTGTCCCTCGGCGTACAGCGTATCGAACGCAAGCGATGACTTACCCGAGCCGGACGGGCCTGTCAGCACGACAAGCTTGTTTCTCGGTATGGTCACATCGATATTTTTCAGATTATGGACTCTTACGCCCCTTGCCTTTATTTCGTTATTTGCCATTTATATTTCCCTTCAATGCGTTTATCTTATCACGCAACGCCGCGGCATACTCAAATTTAAGCTCACGTGCCGCCGCTTTCATTTCCGCAGTCAAGCGTTCTATTTCGTCCTCCGCTTCTCTGCGAGTGTATTTTTTCGGTTTTTCCTTCTTATTCTTGTTCTTTACGGATATTTCTATAACGTCACGCACGCCTTTTTCGATGCTCTTGGGCACGATACCGTGCTTTTCGTTGTATTCCGTCTGTATACTGCGGCGACGCATCGTTTCGTCTATTGCATATTTCATCGAATCCGTTACGGTATCGGCATACATTATTACGGTACCGTCAACATGGCGGGCGGCTCTGCCTATAGTCTGTATCAATGCCGTTTGAGAACGGAAAAGTCCCTCCTTGTCCGCATCGAGTATTCCGACAAGCGATACCTCGGGCATATCAAGTCCCTCTCTTAAAAGATTTATTCCGACAAGCACATCGAAAACACCGAGCCGCAGATCTCTTATTATCTCGTTTCGCTCCATTGTATCTATCTGATGATGTATATATCTCGCCTTTATTGCGTTGCCCTGCAGATATTCAGTCAAATCCTCTGCCATTTTTGCCGTCAAGGTAGTCACCAAAACACGCTCGTTCTTTGCAACTCTTATACGTATCTCACCCATTATATCGTCAACCTGACCGTTTATCGGACGCACAAGCACATTCGGGTCAAGCAAGCCCGTGGGACGTATGATCTGCTCAACTGTTTGTTCGGAATGCTCCCTTTCGTATTCTGCGGGAGTTGCGGAAACAAACACGGTCTGATTCAGCTTTGATATGAACTCGTCAAAATACAGCGGTCTGTTATCGTAAGCCGACGGCAGACGGAAGCCGTATTCAACGAGGTTCTTTTTTCTCGCTCTGTCGCCGCCGCTCATACCTCTGACCTGCGGCAGTGTTACATGGCTCTCATCGACAAAGAGCAGAAAATCCTTTGGAAAGAAGTCAAGCAAGCAATACGGCGTGCTTCCCGGCTCTCTGCCAGAAAACACCCTTGAATAATTCTCAACGCCGGAGCAATAGCCTACCTCGCTTATCATCTCAAGATCGTATTTTGTCCTCTCCTCGATACGCTGAGCCTCGATAAGCTTGTCTTGAGCCTTGAAAAAATCGACTCTTTCAAGCATCTCGTCATATATCTGCTCAATTGCGGCAGCTCTCTTGTCATCCGATATCGCATAGTGTGATGCGGGATATATTGCGACATAGCTCAAAACGTCAAGCACCTGTCCGGTCAATGCGTTTATTTCGCAAACTCTGTCTATCTCATCGCCAAAAAACTCGACACGAATGGCTTTTTCTCCCTCTCTTGCGGGGAATATCTCCACCGTATCGCCACGCACTCTGAATTTGTCACGCACGAAATTAACGTCGTTTCTGTCATAATTTATCGAAAGCAGTTTTTTTATAAGCTCGTCCCTGTTCATCTCCATGCCGGGACGAAGCGCAAGCACAAGGCTTTCGTATTCGGATGGGTCTCCCAAAGAATAAATACACGACACGCTCGATACTATTATAACGTCACGCCTCTCAAAGAGCGAGGAGGTCGCACTGTGGCGAAGCTTATCTATTTCATCGTTAATGAGGGAATCCTTTTCTATATACAGATCCTTACCGGGGATATACGCCTCGGGCTGAAAATAGTCATAATACGACACGAAATACTCAACGGCGTTATGCGGAAAAAACTCACGGAATTCGGAACAGAGCTGAGCGGCAAGCGTCTTATTATGTGCCAAAACGAGCGTCGGTCTGTCCATTTTTTCGATTATGTTAGCCATGGTAAAGGTCTTTCCCGAGCCTGTGACGCCGAGCAATGTTTGATTTTTCATACCGTGCAGCAAGCCGTCCGTCAGCCTTTCTATTGCCTGCGGCTGATCTCCCGTCGGCTTATAATCCGATACGAGCTTAAAAGAACCCATAGAATATCCCTCCTTTATGCACTCTTTATATTGTATCACAAAAATTATTAAAAGAAAAGAGGGAAAACGATATTTTTTGAAAAAATATATCGTTTTCCCGCTTATGGGGCAAATTTCATCAAATATTATAGAAATTTCATAAAATGCATACAGATATTTCTTTTAAAGATGATAGAATAAATGCGGTAAGTCTTGCAAGCATTTTTGCTTATGGCGAAATAAATGCGAAACGTATTTGAAGCGAGGGTATTATTATGAGAAAAACAAAAATAGTTTGTACTATAGGTCCGTCCTGTTCCGATGAAGGCACGCTTGAAAAAATGTGCCTTGCGGGAATGAACGTGGCAAGGCTCAATTTTTCACACGGCACGCACGAGTATCATCTCGGCTTGATAAATACGATAAAAAAGGTGCGCTCACGCCTCGGGATCCCCGTTGCCATAATGCTTGACACAAAGGGACCCGAGTACAGAATAGGAATGTTTAAAAACGGCAAGGAATATTTAAACGACGGCGATACATTCACATTTACCGCGGAGGATATTGAGGGCGACTCAACGTGTGTTTCGGTCAGCTACAAGAGTCTTCCCGACGAGCTTGCATCGGGCGATAAGATTCTCGTAAACAACGGACTTCTCATTTTTGAGGTCGAGCGTATTGAGGGCTGTAATATAATATGCAGAGTAATATCCGGTGGGGAGATATCGAACAGAAAGAGCATGAGCTTTCCCGGCAAGGTGCTAAAGCAAGAGTTTTTGAGCCGTCAGGATATATCCGATATACTTTTCGGTATTGAGAACGATGTCGATTACATTGCCTGCTCGTTTGTATCGGTAAAGCAAGACCTTTTGGACGTAAAAAAGCTGCTTAAAGAAAACGGCGGCGAGAGCATCGCACTGATAGCAAAGATAGAAAACCGTTCGGGAATAGACAACATTGAAGATATCTGCACCGAATGCGACGGCATTATGATAGGCAGGGGCGACATGGGTGTTGAAATACCGTTTGAGGAGCTGCCGGCAATACAAAAACAGCTTATAACAAAGTGCCGTCTGCTCGGCAAGCGTGTTATAACGGCAACGGAAATGCTTGAATCAATGATACACAATCCCCGCCCGACAAGAGCGGAAATATCGGACGTTGCCAACGCCGTATACGACGGAACAAGTGCAATAATGCTTTCGGGTGAAACGGCTGCGGGAAAGTATCCCGTGCTGACACTTCAAACAATGGCGAAGATCGCTCTGTACACCGAAAAAAGCATAGACCTTGCGAAGAGATTTCACGATTCCGAATTCAGGATTTCAAATCAAATAGATGCCATATCGCACTCGGTATGCAATATGTCAATAGACCTTAAGGCACGTGCCATAGTCGTATGCTCCATGTCGGGAAGAACGGCGAGAATGGTCTCGCGTTTCAGACCGCCGGTCGATATAATCGGAATGTCCGTATGCGAAAAGACCTATCATCAGTTGGCACTTTCATGGGGCGTTACTCCGGTGCTGTGCAAGATATATCCCTCCACCGAGGTGCTGTTCTACTCGGCAAGTCAGATCGCTCAAAGCACCTTCGGCTTGCAGAGCGGTGACACGGTGATAATAACGGGCGGTACGGTAACGGGACGGTCGGGAACCACGAACACGATAAGAGTCGATACCATAGAATGAAAAAATGCTCACCTGCGTAACTGTCGGGTGAGCGATTTTCATTATATATACTTTTCAAGTACGTCGGCAATTCTTTTACACGCCATACCGTCGCCGTAGGGATTGCTTGCGTGTGCCATTTTCTTATATGCTTCCTCATCCTCAAGCAGCTGTCTGAAGCTTTGATATATCAGCTCCTCATCCGTTCCGACAAGCTTCAAGGTGCCTGCCTTTATTCCCTCCGGACGCTCGGTGGTATCACGCATGACAAGCACGGGCTTACCGAGCGATGGGGCTTCCTCCTGTATTCCTCCGCTGTCGGTCAATATCAAATAACTGCGTGCGAGGAAATTATGGAAGTCAAGCACCTCAAGCGGTTCGATAATGTGTATCTTATCGCATCCGCCCAGCTCGTCATCGGCAACACTGCGTACCTCCGGATTCATATGGATGGGGTATATCGCCTTAACATCGTCATACTCATCCAATATTCTGCGTATTGCACGGAACATATGATGCATCGGCTGACCGAGATTCTCACGTCTGTGTGCAGTGATTATTATCAAACGGCTGTCTGCCGCCCATTCAAGCTCAGGATGCGTATAGTCTTCCCTTACCGTTATCCTCAAAGCGTCTATTGCGGTGTTGCCCGTAACGAAAATACTGTCCGGGTCCTTTCCCTCATTCAAAAGATTCCGCTTTGAATGCTCCGTTGGGGCAAAATTATATCGAGATATTATGCTGACCGCTTGGCGGTTGAATTCTTCGGGATAGGGAGAATATATATTATACGTCCTAAGTCCCGCCTCAACGTGTCCGACGGGGATCTGCTTATAATAGCACGCCAACGCCGTAACGAAGGTCGTTGACGTATCGCCATGCACAAGCACTATATCGGGGCGTGCCTCGTCAAGCACCTGTCCTATTCCGTTCAGTATATTATTTGTTATATCGAAAAGCGTTTGTCTGTCCCTCATGATAGACAGATCGTAATCGGGTACCACCGAAAAAGCCTCAAGCACCTGATCGAGCATTCGCCTGTGCTGTCCCGTAACGCACACGACGGCTTTTATATTATCTCTCGTTTTCAATTCGGTAACGAGCGGACACATTTTTATTGCCTCGGGACGTGTACCGAAAACGAGCATGACCGTTTTCATAATTTTCTCCTTGTTTTTTCAAAGTCCGAGCATTATATCTTTCATTTTTTTATTGAATATCAATGTAAGGACGACATAAACAATAACGGTCAGAACTCCCCAAATAAGCAGGGATAAAATATCGCTGTTCACGGCAAAGAGCTTTTTCAATGAAAATACCGCAACGAAGGTCACTGCCGATATTGCCATCGTTTGCAAATACCGTAATATGTTTTTTATAAATTTTTCCTCAAAGCCGTATTTTTTCTTGAACTTGATAATTACCGCAACGAGCGATACGACAGAGGATATCGCCGTACCGACTACTACGCCGTAAAGTCCGATAAATCTGACGAGAATAAGGCTTGCGACAACATTCACCGCAGTTGCGAGTATACTGTTTTGCGTAGCCGTTTTTGTGTCCTGATACGAATAAAAATATCTGTATATAAGATCCCGTATCACGTTAATTTGAAGTGAGGAAACATATATCACGCTGAGCAGATAGACTCTTGACACGGCGCCGTCGTCGAATTTTCCGTGCCCGAAAAGCAACGATATTCCCTCTCGTCCTATCATCGCATAGCCAACGGCAACGAGGCACATTACGGCATGGAAAAAATACGTTTTTTCCCAAAAGCCCTTTTGTCCCTTTTTTTCCTCGACATCCTTGACGAGCTTGGGATAAAAATAAATAAGCAAATTATTTACAAGCAATGAGTTTATTGTCGAGGATATAAGATTTGCGTAATTAAGCACCGTAACATCGCCCGTATCCATACGAGCTGCGATAGATGAATCGACTATCAAAGAAAGCTGATACACGCCCGTGCTGAACAGCACCGGAACGAACGTCGCAAGCAGTTTTTTCGTTTCTTTATCCTTAACGGAGAAAACGGGACGGTATCGCCAGCCGTTTTTGAGTGCGAAAATCACATCAAGCAGTGCCGTCACGACGATACCCGCACCGAATGCGCAAGCGTAGCCGTACACGGAAATGTTCTTGTTGAACGCCAAAAAAGCGACCACACACAGCTGAGCGAAAAGCGTTGTCAGCTTCGGAATGTTATATTTACCCAAATATTGAAAATACGCCGTGCCTACGTTCGTGAAAAACGAAAACATATTGCATATTATCAAAAGCGAAAGTATCTGACCGCCAAGCGTTATAAACTTTTCATCACGCATCGTTACAAGCGTGAGCAGTGGTGTTTTGAATATCAGCACAATTGCGGATAGGGCAACTATACCGCACAGTATCACCGTGAGAAACGCATCGGTGTTTTTTCTGTTTTTTCGCTTAACATAGCAAGGTATAACGACGGTCAGCACGCCCGCCGAAAAAAAGCTGAATATAAATGCGGATATATTGTTTGCAAAATTGAATGCATCCATTTCCTCGCTGACACCGAAGGTGCGTGCGAGGATAGAGGATTTTGCGAGTGAAACGACCTGCGATACACAGGAGAGGACGATCATCAAAATCAATTTCGGCAATCCGCTTTTTGTTTCTTCGTTTTTTTCCATACGCAATTACCGCATCGGTTGCTCTTTTGTCGGGCAAGGCAACCGATTTTTTCGACTTATTCTTGATTATTCGGTTCTGTCAAATGCCTTCTTCGCCTTTTGATCACAATTATTTCGTCGTTCCTCGGCATATTCGAGTTCTGCAATACGATTATATAGAGCATGATGTTAAAGTACGGCTTAAATGCGTAAAGCGAAGTTGTAAGTGAGAGCATAAACATGAATACTATCACGGCAAAGGCGAATTTATCCTTATAGGTAAACGCTTTTTTGATAAACGATACTATAGCCAGCGTATAGAATATAAGTCCTATTATTCCAAGCTCGACGAGCGTTTCCAAAAAGATGTTGTGAACGACATTTACACGTCTGTAGCCGTGAAGAGCCATATTGTATCGTGCCGTGCTTGTTCCGCTTCCGATGAAATACGTTATCGGATCGGATCTTATATACATATCGACCGCATTTATCCACAGCTCTATTCTTCCAGAGCCGCCCGTCTGCGTCAGATCGTCCAAGCTGAACCTCATTTTCAAGCTTTCGGGCAAAAGATCTATGCTCGTATACAGTATGAGCAATATCAAAAGCAGACATACCATCCTACCGAACAGACGTCTTGAGCCTCGACCGGAATAAGATAGGATAAATATTCCCAAGGAGGCAAGCATTGCGAGCAAGCCGCCCCTCGAGCCGGTCATAAATGTCACAAAAACATAGAATAACAGCTCGGCGAGTGCAAGAAGCCTGCGTGAGGGTCTTTTGTCGGTTACTAAAATGTTCAGACAATATATTTCTCCGAATGCAAAATATGCGCAAATATAGTTGGGGTCCTCCGTGATAACTCCGTGAAGCCACAATCTCCCTCTGATTATCTTTCCGAAAAACAGCAATATGAGAGCCATGGCCCGAGAGGAATAAACAAGGCAACGCTTTAGGATCTTTACGTCCTTTTCATTGTATTCGAACATCGTTGCGGAAAACAGGAGCATAAACAATGAAATATATGTCACACCTCTTGAAAAAGACAACGTCGTTGATATCGACCAAAACACGGAAAGCGAGGCAAATACGGTGAAAGCCAGCTGCCACTTTTCCGTAGAGTGGAGCTTAGATCTGCTGCCGCATACAAGCGCAAAGCCTATGGGCAATATCGCAAACAGCTTCATTGCAGAGCCGAATTTTCCGATATTTACCGCATTGAGAGGGAGCGACAATAAATATATCGATATCAAAAATACATATACGCTTTTAAATGAAACGCTCTTTTTCATGCTCTCCTCCCTTCCGTTTTGTAAATGCTTTCGTATTCCTTTGCCATCACACTTGAAGAGAAGCCCTTCGACCTTTCAAGTGCGTTTTGTCCACAGCCTTCTCTCAGCTGTCTGTTTGTGTAAAAAGATTCAAATGCACGTGTTATCTCATTTTCATCGACATTCGTCAATATCGCATCACCCTCGCCGAGCATATCCGGAACACCTCCGACACGAGTGGCAACTATCGGCAATGCACTTCCCATTGCCTCGATCAGAGTCATCGGAATGCCCTCGTAATTTGACGGCAGTGTAAAGATATCAGCCGAATTAAGATACGGGTAAACATCCGCTTGCAGACCCAAAAGCCTGACCGATGATGAAAGCCCGTTTTCCATAACATATCCCTCGATATCCTTCTTTTTTTCTCCGTCGCCGATAAGCCACAGCTCACTCTTTGGGTATTTATCATGGAATTCGGCAAATGCCGCAAGTAACCCCATGTGATTTTTCTGCTCGCTGAATCTGCCTATATGAAGTATTTTGAAGCTTTCGTTCACCGAATAATCGCTTTTCGGCAAGCAGTGCGAGAGGTCAACGCCGTTGAAAACCACACATATCTTTTCTTTTTTTATTCCGTATTCCCGTACTGCGGACGCTCTTATTCGTTCGCTCAGTGCAACGGGCGTTAAGTGGCAATGCTTGAAAAAGAACTTATTTAATCTTCTCGCAAGCCTTCCGTTTTCCTTTTCGGCGATATTGTGCAGTGTATGCACTCGACACTCAACGTGCGCAAGCATTGCCGCCGGCAAGGCATATTCGGCACAATACAAATGTGTATGAACGACATTTGCTTTTTTCTCTTTGAATAATCTGTACAGCTTAAATATCATAGATAAGTCGGGCCCGCGTTTTTTATTCAGGTAACGTATATCCGCGCCTTTGCTTTCAAGCCGCTCGGTTATCGGTGAATGATACTCGTACAGACTTGCAAGCGTAACATCATGACCGAGCTTCATCAGCTCGTATGTTAAATTTTCGCACATGGCTTCCGCCCCCGCAAGGCAGAACATCGGTATTACCTGAACGATCCTCAGCTTTTCATCCATAAAAATATTCCGTCCGCATATTACGCATCATTCTATCCGTTCCGTTAAGCTCTTTACCGTTTGACTTATCCTGTATTTTTCTGCCATATCTAAGCAAGCGGTCTTTTTTTCCTCTATTTGCGATATGTTGTTCAACGCAAATTCAAGCAACTCACCGAGTCTTTCGTCCTCATGAGTCGGGTAAGTATATCCTACCGAGTCGTTGATTATTTCGCCGTTATATCTCCAATCCGTTGCGATAACCGGCAGACCGGCGGAAAAAGCATCGACCAAGGTACCGGCACCGCCCTCTCCCTCATAATATGTCGGAAACAACAGCATAAAATAATCCTTAAGTACATCACTGCTCTTGTCAAAATCAACCGTTCCCATATACCGAACATAATCGGGCAGGCGAGCCTTTAATGAGTCAAACCATTCCGTTTTATCCGCATCGACCTGACCGTATATATCAAGCGTATAAGCGGTATATCCGAGCCTGTCGTTTATCTCTTTCACCGCATTTACGGCTTTTTCGATTCCCTTTTCGGGTGAAACTCTCGAAAAGGTGCAAAGCGGATACGGCGGTTCGGTATGATATACGAGTCGAGCCTTGTCGATTATCCTCAGCTCTTTGCCGTTGGGCATAACAAATATATTGCTCAAGCCAAGCGCCTCAAGCTCGCCCCTCATACCACCGGTTTCGACATATACTCCGCAAAACTTACTCAAAGCCTTTTTAATAAGCTTGCTTTTATTTACCTGCTGTGCGAGTCTGCCGCCTATTACTACACAATGAAGCCTTCTCTTATAAAAGCTATTGAAGAACGCAAGCAACGGTGCGTACACCAAAAGTCCGTTATAACCGGGAAATATTATCACATTGCGAGAGTTCTTCAGTGCCGAAAGCACTTGGTGCGGAGCTTTTAAGAGCGTCTTTGTTCCGCCGCAGGTGTCCTTTTGTATGATCTGCTCCGAGCCGTATATTCTTATCAGCTCTTTGGTCACGGTTTTTGTTTTTATCGTTTGTCCGTTTAGCAACTGCTTGCCCACGCCGTAATGACCTATAAGGCACGCCGTTTTGAGGTTTTTCACCATTGCATTACAGCCCGTATACACCGGGCAGCTCACAGCATTTTCTCGTATCGAGAACGAGCTTGCCCCTCAGCTTGTCCGCATTTTCTTTGATATGGTCATGATCTACCATTATCACGACAAGCTCCGAATCGTTGAGAAACTTCTCAAAGCAATGATATTGGTTGGGTACTATATCACGCTCAAAGAACGGGTCATAGCACTTTATCGGCTCTGCCAAATGCCTCATTTGGCTTTCGATAAGCTGCAGTGTCGGCGATTCTCTCGGATCGTCCACATTGGCCTTATAAGAAATACCGTATATGCCGACCTTTGATATATCCTTTATATTATTTTCTTTCATTACCGTGTATATTCTGTCAAGCACATATTCGGGCATGGATGTGTTTACCGTCATTGCCTGCTCTGTGAGCTTTGCTATACTCGGGCAATCGCCCACGATAAACCACGGATCTGTCGAAATGCAATGACCTCCCACACCGGGACCGGGCTGTAATATGTTCACTCTGGGGTGCATATTGCATATTTTTATCACTTCATAGACATCCATATCGTAGTGTCTGCATATTTTCACAAGCTCGTTTGCGAATGCGATATTCACCGCACGGAACGTATTCTCCACGACTTTTGTCATTTCCGCAGTCTTGATATCGGTAACGACTATGTTGCCGCGGCAAAACGATGAATACAATTTTTTTATTTGTTCACCCGTTTCGGTGCTGTCCGCCCCTATCGTTCTGTCGTTGTGTACCAGCTCATACACCATATTTCCGGGAATTATGCGCTCCGGAGCATGAACAAGACTCAAGCCTTTGTTCGCTTTATCTATAACGGGTCGCACATATTTGTCTATCGTTCCGGGCGATACCGTTGACTCCACGACAATGACAGCCCCCGTCGGGCATACCTCGCATACGCTTTTTGCGGCTGATGCAACATATTGCGCATCGACCTTTTTGCTGAACTTATCGTAAGGTGTCGGCACGGAGATTATATACGTATCCGTTGCTTGATACTCTGTAGTAAATCTTATTCCGCACTCCGTCGCTTTCCGAAACAGCTCCTCAAGCCCTTCTTCTTTGAATGTGGTCATACCCTCGTTCAGAGTTTTGACGATCTCGCTATCATAGTCCGTTCCCACTACCTCCACTCCGTGCGATGCAAGCATAAGAGCGGTGGGCAGACCTATGTAGCCGAGTCCGATCACATTTACCATTTATTTTTCTCCTTATCGACCGTGTGTGGCATCGTATTTTTTGATTACGGCTTCTATGCAAGCCGAATACTCATCGGCAAGCCTCGGTATATCATATTCCTCTGCCGCCGCACGTGCGTTTACACACATTTTCGTATAATCCTCTTTTGATGTCCGTTTCATTTCTTCTATGCCGCGTGCTATGCTTTGCGGCGTTGTCTCCTCGGCGGATATGCCGCATTTATGTCTTTCGATAATATCGTAGCCCATCTTCACCGTTGACAAAACGGGCTTGCCGCTTGCAAGATATTCAAATAGCTTGTTCGAGCTGTTTCCCCTACTCCAATTGTACGCACTGCCGGAGTAATTCAGCAAATTAAGCGACGAGCGGCTCAATATCGACGGAATGTAATTATTATCAACATATCCCTTGAGCTTTACGTTATCTATATGTTCGTCGTCTATTCTCTTTTGCAGAGCCGGCACGCAGTTTCCCGTGCCGTATACGAGAAATTTGCAATCTCCTCCGAGCAGCTTCGCCGTATCGAGAATAAGATCCACATCGTTTACGGGACGTATCGTACCGCAGTAAACGATTTTAAAGCCCTGCGAATCAAGATCCGCATCCTCATAAACGAATTCTTTTTTGCGTTTGTCGAAAAGCGCAATATCGACACCGTTGTTGATATATATGCACTTGCTCATATCGACCCTGCCGCCATGCTCCATATCCCAGCCCTTATCGGTGATATAGGTGTGATCTCCCTCTTTCAGGAAAGTAAGAGCATCCGCTTTTTCGTAAATATATCTCTCGCCCGCAAGCAATGCCTTGCCCGCCGGGCTCTTTTCCTTAAGCCTGCCGCCGTAGAAAAACACTTCGGGCCAAAAGTCACGCACCTCGCAAATGCAGGGTATTTTTAATTTTTTCGCTATCTTCAATCCCGCAAGCATCGTCAACGGGTGAGGACTCGATGCGATTATAACATCGGGATATCCGTTTTCCTTGCCGTATTTCTTTGCAACACGGAGCATTCTGCGATAGAATTGCACCATGTTGGCAACTCGACCGAAGCCGGAGGTATAAGGCGAGGTCTTAACGAAAACGGTAGGCACAGCACCATAATTGCGAATAATGTATTTTTGCCTGTCCTTTATCATATTGTCGCCGTTGTAATGCAGATATGAGGAGGAAAAAACAGTTATCTTATGACCCTTTTCGGCAAAATATTCTCCAAACTCAAACGGACGGTGAAGTCCCGGCAGCTCATACGGTGTGGCATAGTGATGTAAGTACCAAATGTTCATATTATCACTTTGTGAAGCACTACGCTCACATAACTTCTTTCAAAATTTTTGTGTAATTATCTATTATCGTTTCAACCTCGTCGTCTGTCAGACAGGTATGTAACGGCAGAGTTATCTCGTTTTCAAAATATGCGTAGGCGTTCGGGTAATCGGCAATGTCGAAGCCGAGCCTTTTGTACGCCGTATGCATCGGCAGAGGCTTGTAATGAACATTGCAAGCGACACCGCACTCCGCCATTTTTGTAATTATACCGTTTCGCTCATCGAGTGATATCCCCGGTACTCTCGTAATATACAAGTGACCCGATGACTCATGCTCCGAATTGTAATGCTCAAGCGTCTGTACGCCCAATGGTCTGAAACACTCGTCGTATCTGTGTATTATCTCACGTCTGCGATCGAGCATTTTTTGATAACGGTCAAGCTGTTTGAGACCCATTACCGCTGCAATGTCGGTAAGATTGCATTTATACCACGTTCCGATAACGTCGTATTCCCATGCGCCGAGCCTTGACTTGGACAAGGCATCCTTCGATTGACCGTGTAAGGAGTAGAGATGAAGCGTGTTGTACAGCTCATCATCGTCCACACCGTCTATGCTTCGCCACGTTAATGCACCGCCCTCTGCGGTAGTCAGGTTTTTCACCGCATGAAAGCTGAAGCTTGAAAAATCCGCAACCGTACCAACGGGCTTGCCGTGATATTTCGCTCCGAATGCGTGCGCCGTATCGGCGCATACCGCTACTCTGCCCAAAGCCTGTTGTAGCTTGCCCTTCGGCTTGAACAAATGCCGTTTTCTTTCAACTGCCTCGAATATTCTGTCATAGTCGCACGGTACTCCGCCCAAATCCACGGGAATTATCGCTTTTGTATTCTCGTTTATCGCCGCCTCCATCATATCGTAATCAAATTCCGTCCCGTCCTTTATAGAGTCGATCATAACTATTTTTGCACCGACATGATCGATCACCGATGCCGATGCCGTGTATGTGTACGCCGGTACAATGACCTCATCCCCCTGCCCTATTTCAAGCAAGCGAAGCGCCATTTCGGCACATGCCGTCTGCGAATTTAAGCAAATACACTTTTTTGAGCCTACCCACTCGGCGATCCTGTTTTCAAACTCCTTGGCACGTGTCCCCGTTGTGATCCAACCCGAACGCAATACCTCTGCCACTCCGTCAATTTCCGCTTGAGTGATATCAGGTTGGTTGAATTGAATCATAGTCTTATTTGGTGTCATAATTTACCCTTTCGTTTCCTTGGCTCCCGCCCCCGAAAGCCTTCTTTATATCTTCTATCGACAGCTACGTTTATATAATCGCCGCTCTACATTAAAATCCATTCTATTGTATCACAATTTTGAAAAAATTGCAAGGGGTGAAACCACTTAAATCTACGCAATATGAAGTTTTTTGCACGTTTTGTGACTTATGTTAAATGAAATTTTACATATTGTGCATTATAATTATCTTCGTTAATTTCAATTCCTCTCCGCACTATCTCGATCTATTGCAAAAAACGCGATAATTTATTCGTAATTATTTGAAAATTTTCATCAAAACCTCTTGACTTTTTTTTCAATTTGTTGTATCATATCCTACACGCGGGTGTGGTGGAATGGCAGACACGTTGGTCTTAGGAACCAATTCGTAAGAGTGCAGGTTCAAGTCCTGTTACCCGCACCATCGAAGGGCAATGAAAAAGATATTGCCCAAGAAACCCCCGATTTTATCGGGGGTTTCGCCGTTTCTACGGTCAGAAAAAAATCTGCGATTTTGCGAATGCGAAAATGGTGCATTTTCCTTTGTGGCAGGTTGTGAACTCCCCGAAAAAAGAATACAAGCCACCGAGCGTATGGATACAAGCAAATCCATACGCTTTTTTATACCCATTTTTATAAATCAGGAGGTAACGAAAATGACCATATACCAAGAAGAAATGCAACGAAAAGCACAGCACTACGGATGTACTACCGAATACAATCAAGAAGATCAGTTGCTGTGCATCGGGTATAAAAATGTTTATCTCACAGGCATCACCGCCGAGGGATATATGCACTATATGAGCAAAGACCTTGCCGACATGGAAGCCAAAGAAATATTCACAAGATTGACCGAGGATGCCGAAGTCGTCCGAGAGTATGTCGGACTTTATGAATCTGCTCCGAAGATGAAACCAAAGGATGTGCAGAACTATCGTAAATTTTCCGAGTACGGCGATGTTGTATTTGCCGGAATGTATAGCCAAAAACACGGATTTATGTTTTGCTCATGGCGGCAATCAAACAACGGAAATTACCTTGCCCACGGCGACTACTCACCGGACTACCTCTCCTCAAAAGAAAACTATGCCGTTCGTGCCGGATTGGTAAATAAGGACAAACTGTTTACGGCAGAAGAAGCGAAGGAATTATTCAAATGTGCAGCTTTCGCAAGAGATAACTGTGACTCGCTGACCTACGTTCAGGATCGAGGTCTTATGCTCCTTATGGAGAAAATGCAATATGCGTATCCCGAAATGCAGTATGCTCCGACTTTCTTTGATGAGGATGAAGCACCACAATTAAATATGTAATAAGGTTAAGCCCACGGTTTTGAAAATGAAACAAGACCGTGGGTTTTTTCTGTTTCAGGAAAGGAATAAAAAACAATGTATTTTTCAGAAAGCTATGAACTGCGACAACTTGAAAAGATTATGTGTTCAATTCCGAATTTCAAGCCGAGAGGTCACGGTGTTGTTATACTCCGAAAGTATGAATATACCGATAAAGACTGCGACTGCACCCTTTGCCCATATTATCTCAGCAACCATAACGGCTGTTTAGCGGATAAATGCCTATGTATTAACGAAAGGATCACAGCCGGAGCCGCAACGCTGAAAGAAGCTGTTGCCGAAACGATGGCAGCCATCAAATACCCACCCTTTGTTAAACGACTGAATCAATATCTGAAAGAGAGTGAGGAAAACCCTATGTACTTTAAGAACAAAAAGCATCGCACTGTTTTCACCGAAGCTATCGCTAAATTGGATAAAAAGGACTATGCGCTTATGGCGGCGGTATATTTGCTTTCCGCAGACAGCCGACTGTGGAGCTGTACCGGAAGATATGTGCAGAGAAATAAAATCCTATTTGAAAAAATTCGTCTAAAGGATAGCAGCACAAACGGTTACACTTTGTACTGTGCCGCTAAAGACTTATACCTCGGCACAAAGAATCTAACCATCGGTGACCTTGCGGATACCGAGATCGTCGAGCCGAAAATTTTCGGTCTTGTGTGTAATGCTATGGCTATCCGCAGATATGGCGTGGGTGCTGTAAAATTTAAGGAAAGGACGGAATTATTATGATAAAAGTCACTGTTCAATATAACGACCACATGGCTGACATCCACTTCCCATGCTCCGAAAATACACTTTTATCGGCACTTGCGGAGATACACGCAGCCGACAATACCTCTCTTGAACTGTTTATCAAAGATGTGGTATTTCCCGAAGAACTCGGTCACTTAAAAGACCGCTTCGTTAATCCGGACGAGCTGAACTATCTTGCCAAGCGTATGGAGAGTTTCTTCGGCACGGAAGAAGAACAGTTTTACGAAGCCATGAAGCAAGAAGGCTTCACTGAAATAAAAGACATCATCAATCTGACTTTCAATCTCAATAAATACTGCCTTATTCAAAATATCGGCAATATGGGAAAGGTCGGTCGTGAGTATATACTCAACCGTGACGGCTGTATTCCTGCCAATGATGAGGATAATCCCAAATACGCCGAAATCGGCAGACGGTTGATGCAATCCGGCACCGGAATTATCACCGAACACGGCATTCTTTTTGTGGATGAGGATATCCCCTTCAAAGAGGAATATGATGGTCAGGTATTTCCGCCGTATCTTTACGAAGCGGATATTCTTTGCATTGCAAAAGCGGAATATA
>CAZLRV010000027.1:0-20659 GCA_964562175.1 uncultured Lachnospiraceae bacterium | reverse complement strand
TTTATATTTTTTCGCCCTGCATTGTGATCCTGTTGCCCGACAAGTGCGGTTTCGGCAAAATTACGGCTTAAGCGGTAAGATATTTATCGGTCAAAATCGACGTTTACGGCTTTGCCGAGGCAGAAAGAATAAAGGAGCAATGAGGTTACTTTCCTTTTCGTTATTCTTTCAAGTGCCACTTTATAGTACTGCAATTGAGTACTGTGGCGTGCGATGAATGCGGCGATATCCGCTTCGGTGTTTTTGAGCCTGTCTGTTTTGTAGTCAACTATTGTCAGCTCTCCGTTTTCGTTTTCGAAAGCGCAATCTATAACGCCCTGTACAAAAAGCAGTTCGGAGGAAAGTGCTTCTTTGTTTTCGAAAGAAAACTCGGATGCGGGTAAGCCGACATTAAATCTGTATTCGCGAAGCATATACGGTGTTGCCGAAATGTAGCGATACAAGTCGCTCTCGAAGAAGCGTTCTATTTCCGATACATATATGAGCTTTTCGTACTCACGCGGCATATAGCCCTCATTTATCAGGCGGTGACATTCCTCCGTCACGCTTTCGCACGCTTTTTTCATATTGCAAAACTGCATGAAAACGTGTGTTGCCACTCCTCGTTCGGCACTTTTGTTTTCGTTTGTATCGTACATGGGGAAAATAAACGGCACTTCGACATCGTCCGTCTTTGCGCTTGCTTCGTCATCGTCCAGAAAATCGGGATAAAGGTGTGATACGGCTACCTTTTTCGGCATTTTCGCTATATGCTCAAAGGGGTATACAAAATCGAATCTTTCTTTGAACAGACCGATAAACGGCTCGGGGTCTATCACGGTCTTATCATTATGTGTTGTCATTCCCTCTCCGATGCGTTCATCAAACACATTGTTTATTACCGATATCTTATACGGCTTGTCTTTTCTTTCGGAATTCAGACAAGAAAGTATCAGTGAGACAGAGCTTTGCATTCCTCTCAGTCCGTAGCCGCTTTTCGGGTGCGGAGTATAGTATTCACCGAGAAGCTTTTCGGCATCATCAAGCTGTGCGGTTATAAACAGTCGTTGTCTTGCGCGTGTAAAAGCGACGTATAATACACGTCCGCTCTCGTAAAAGTCTTTGTCCTTGTTATCGTCGTTTATCACCGAGTACATTGGATATTTGTTTATCAAAAATCCGTCCTCGCTCTTGACCTTTATTCCAAACAAATAATCGGTGGAATAATTATAATTTCCCTGTCTCGGCACATTCAGCTTTCGTCCGCACTCGCACAAAAAGCAAACGGGAAATTCAAGTCCTTTTGATTTATGTATTGTAAGTATTCGCACGCCGCCGTCGCCGCCATCGGTCTTTGCACTGCCGAGAGTCTTGCCCTTTTCAATAATGTTATTTATATACCTTATAAAGCTGTATACGCCCTTGAAGGAGCCTCTTTCGTAGGTTTTCGCCATTTCGTAAAGCAATGTCAAATTTGCATCCTTCGCTTCGGCACTTACGCCCGACATCTCGCTCGGTGCGTACAGCAAGGCACGCAAGCCGGTCTTACGATATATCAGATCGATAAATCTGTGTGCCGGCATTGCACGCTCATTTCGTCTGTACTCCGACAGGGCGGCAATAAACGCCTTGCATTTTTCGTCGTCCGCATCGGCTCTTTCCATCACCGCTTCATAGAGCGACCCTTTTTCGGATGAGGTGCGAATTTCGACAAGCTCATCGAGCGAAAAGCCGAATATCGGGCTTTTCATTGCTCCGGCAAGATAAATATCGTTAAGCGGATTATCCACGGCGTTCAATATACATATTACAAGCTCGATCTCCGGATTATCGAAAAAGCCCGTTTCCGAGCTGTTATTTACGGGGATCCCTCTTGCGTTAAGCTCGTTTTCATAAAGCTTTGATACGCTTTTTGTGCTTCGCATCAGAATTGCGAAATCGCTCGGCTTATATCTGTTGCCGTTCTCGTCGCGTCCGTGCTTTAACAGATACGATATTTTTTCCGCAACCCAATATGCCTCGCTTGCCACATAGTCTTCCGATGAGTTGATCAATGCTATCTCAACGCCGCATTCACCGCTTGCCTCGTTTTCCGTCTTGCTGAAAACAAGTGCATCATCCGCAGTATACGGCACGCTGTCATTGTCGGAAAACAGAGATGAAAACACCTCGTTGGTAAAATCTATAACGCACTCGGCACATCTGAAATTATTTGACAGGAATATGGTCTTGCCCTTATTTGAGCTTGAAAAGCTTTTTCGGTATGATGCGAATATTTCCGGCTCTGCTCCTCTAAAGCCGTAAACGGATTGCTTGATATCACCGACCATGAAGCGGTTTGAATATGCTATAGATGAAAATATGAGGTCCTGCAGCTCGTTTGTGTCCTGATACTCGTCGATAAGTATCTCGTCTATTCCCTCACTTACCTCACGTGCAAGCTCTGTTCTCTCACCCTTTTGCGCATCCCATAAAAGGCGGCAGGCAAGATGCTCCAGGTCGTTGAAATCGAGAATTTTCCTTTCTCTTTTTTTCTTCTTCAACCGCTCGTCGTAAACGGTCAAGAATGCATAAAGCACATCAAATATTTCCGCACTTTTTTCTGCTCCGTGTTTCAGCTCCTCGTCACCATAGCCGAAAAATGCGGCAATTTCTTTTTTTGAATTTTTGAATGCTCCTCTGAGCTTTTTCGTTTCCTCCTTGAAATCGCATTCGCCTTTTGCCGACGATAATTTTGCATCCTTCTCGTCTTTTATTAAAGAGATACATTTTTTGTAATTTTCGGCTTCGAGTGTAACAAGAACATTGCGCATAAGCTCCATATCGGATAACAATGCGGGGTAATACTTTTCATTAAACTGCTCTTCATCCGAATACTTGTCGATAAGGCGTTTATATTCGCCCAAATAATATGTCGAAAACGAACGGAGCTTTTTGCATATTTTTTCGAAATATACGCTTCCCTCAAAGCCGCCGTCGACTACCTGCCTGCAACGCTCCGCACTTTCCTTTACCAGAGCGAGCCCTCTCGGGGAATTCATCGTTTCCTTGTATATTGCGATAAAAGTATTACATAGGTTTTCATCTGTTTTTGAGCGTAGAAAGTTATCGCACATAATATCAAAGCTCGGTATCTTGACAGCTCCGTCATAGCAATCGTCGAGCAGCTGTTCCATTTGCTCGTTCATAAGCAACTCGTTTTCGATGTCGTCTGCTATACGCACGCCTGCGGGTAAGCCGAGGGTGCTGAAATTATCCTTGATAAGCGAATAGCAAAAGCTGTGTATCGTGCTTATTTTGGCATTCGGAAGCTGTTCAAGCTGTCTGCGTAAATGCTCGCTCGGCTCTTCCTTGAGCATTTTTTCAAGTCTGTCCTTTATTCTCGTCACAAGCTCCTCTGCCGCCGCCTTTGTAAAGGTGACTATGAGAAGCCTGCTTATGTCAAGCGCATCTTCCTCTTTTGTCAGCATACGGATAACTCTCTCGGTCAAGACCGCCGTCTTTCCCGAGCCTGCGGCGGCAGCAACAAGTGTATCGGAGCCGTGATAGGTTATTGCAAGCGATTGGTTCTGTGTCCATCTTTTTTCCATCAATCATATACTCCTCTCAAATAATCGTCGTATATCTCCTCTACCCTTTGCACAAGCTCATCTGTTCTGAGTCTGTCGGCGGCATAGGCATGGCGCAGCAGCTCGTGCGGAATATACGTATCGAATTTTTCAAATACCGGTATTTCGCTTTTTGAAACGAGCGAAAGCGTGTCTATATGCTCGGAGGTGATATCGTGAAGCGTTTCTATAAACTCGCCCACGCCGTCCCCCTCGTATTTGAAGGTGATAAAGCAACAGCCCTCATATTCTATATTCGATATTTTAAGTCTTGATGCATTGAGCTTCAACAGCTTTCGCAGTGTTCTGAATGAACGTGTACCGAGCCAAGGAAAAAAGCAATATGTCATACCGCCGAGCGATATTATGCATCTTGACGGTACGCCGCCGTTGTTTACTATGTGGCGTGCCGTGTCGAGTCTTTTCAACGCATTCGGTTTAAGATACGGATATACCGTATCCTCCGACAGCACCCGACGCATTCTTTCCAATATTTTTGTGTGTATCTCGCCGTAGTCGCCCGGCCATGATACTTCCATTTTTCCCTCAACGCTTCTCACATAGACAAGTCGGCGTGATATGTCAAGCTCGACTACCTCCCAAACACGTCCGGCAAGCGCAAAGCGGTCGCCGACGGGCGGCGGTGTGGTTATCGTTCCTATCTCATCCGAGTCACATCTTACGGAATAATCGTCCTCGTCCTTGAATACGGCATAAAATTTGAAGCTGTTTATCAGCTTTTCCCCTCCGAGTCCTATAATGAGCGTTTTATCCTCGGTCATCTCGAGAATATCGTTTTTTATCATGGAGTACAGAAGCTCCTTATAATCCTCACGTGTCACCGACTCAAACGGAGGCAATGACATAACACGCTCGGCAAGCTGCCTTGCGCTAAGCTCGCCGCTTGATGCAAGCACGGAAAGAGTTTGATGAAACATAAGCGAAAACGGCAGCTTCTTTTTCATCGGCGGCTCTATAAACCGTTCCTCTATATACAGCTGTATTATGGCTATTCCGCGTATGAGTGACCAGGGAATAAGCTGAGGCATGGGTGTTGTGGGCAGTGGGTCTTCTTCTCTGAACACCATAAACATTTGCGGTGCCTCACCGCGTCTGCCGCTTCTTCCGAGTCTTTGCAAAAATGCGGATACGGAATTTGGGGCATCTATCTGCACCACTCTTTCAAGCCGTCCTATATCAATGCCGAGTTCAAGTGTCACCGTTGCGCACGTAACGACCTGTTCCTCGTCGTCTTTCATTTTTTTCTCCGCTTCTTCTCTTATCGGGGCGGAGAGGTTGCCGTGATGTATGAGAAAAATATCGCGTTCCGCTCTGTTTTTGGCGATTTGTCTGAGGGTTGCGGTCACATATTCCGTTTCCTCTCTTGAATTTGAGAAAACAAGTCCTTTTTTGTTTTTTATGCACTCATAAACATATTCATAGCCGGCATCGCAGGCTGCTTTTTTCTGCGACGGCAATATCGGCTTGCCGTATGTTATATCCTTTGAGTCTTGGATGTTTTTGTCGCCGAGTGCCTTATCTTTACCCTGCTCAAAGCTTTCATTTTGAATATAAAAATGCTCAAGTGCAAGCTTCCATTTCGTCTTGCCCTCGTTTACCACGGGGGTGGCACAGCGGCGTTTTGATGAGCCGTTAAGCCACTTTGCCGCTTGCTCGAGGTCTCCTACCGTTGCCGAAAGTCCGATACGTCTGACGTCACGCCCTATTAACCCACACAGCCGATCTATTAAGCAGATTATTTGTCCGCCTCTGTCCGAGCCTGTCAAAATATGTATCTCGTCGATAACTATAAATCTCAGATCGCAAAAAAGTCGCACGATGTCGTTGCTTCTGTTCATCAGCATACTTTCAAGCGATTCGGGCGTTATCTGCAGTATGCCCTGTGGGTCCTTTAAGAGCTTGTTTTTATGTGATGCGGCAACGTCACCGTGCCAATGAAATACGGGGATGCCGCTTTCGTCAAGCAGTTCGTTAAGCCTGTAAAATTGGTCGTTTATAAGGCTCTTCAGCGGTGAGATATAAAGCGTGCCGACGCTTTTTACCTCGTCCTGCGAGAGCATTGAAATTATCGGAAAAAACGCCGCCTCGGTCTTTCCCGATGCGGTCTGTGAGGTCAAGAGCAGATTATCCTCACTATTAAACAGCACCTCTGCCGCCTCGGTCTGCACCGCACGCAAAGATTGCCAATTATTGCGGTATATATAGTCCTGTATAAACGGTGCAAAGCAATCGAAAACACCCGCCACTTGACTCACCTCTCCATCATTTTATATGTCTATATCCTCAAGGGATATATCCGTTTCGCTCGCATTTGCCGTTCCCTCGGCAACGCTTCCGTTCTGCGTGTACTCGCCGCCCTGTATCAGCTCGGAGGTGCTTACCTGCGGGTTTTGCATAAGGACATTGAGCAGTGATATATAATCTCTTATCATTTCTCTCGGCGTTATAAGCGAATCGGCACCGGCACGTGATAAGCATTTTTGCAAAAACAGCTTCATTTCCTCCTGCGTTATGCGTGAGGGTGCATTGTAATACTGAGCGTGCAATCTCGTAATACGCAATATCAATGCGTAAAGCTCACTGTCGGAGAGTCTGCGCAAGCGTATAAGCGGGCCTATGAGATTTTTGTATTTACCGCTGTCGAAATAGCCGTCGAAAAGTCTGCTTCTCAATGCCTCATAGCTGTAAAGTCCTCTGCGAGGGTCCTCCAAAAACTGCGGCGTGCCGCCGAGTATCAGCTCAAGTCCCTCCGCCTTGCATTGCAGTGTATCGTTGAACATTGAAAGTATTTTTTCGTAATTGTTTTCACGGCTTATTCTGTTGGATATCTTATAAAGATTTACGCATTCGTCGATAAATACGACAAATCCCGAATAGCCTATACGTCTGAAAAATACCGCAAAGAGCTTTATATAATCGTACCAATTATCGTCGTCTATTATATTGCCGACGCCTATTGATTTTCTCGCCTCCGTCTTTGTGGTATATTCCGCTCTCAGCCATCGCATACATTCGCCGCGTACCATCTCGTCCCCCTCAAGCTCAGCACGGTACAGCTTCATCAAAATATACGAAAAATCAAAGCCGCCTATTTGTCCCTGAAGTGTCGAGGTCAACGAAAACAGTCTTTTTTCGACCTCCTTATCAAAGGCTTTATCGTCGGGCGATATACCGTCCGAGGCGACCTGCGAACGTAAAAGAGAAAAATATTTTGTCATAACGCCGGACAATGCCGAGCCGTCGGGCGAGCTTTTCGTTGCAAGGTTCTTCATCATTTCACGATATGTCGCCCGTCCCATGCCCTTTGAGCCGCAAAAACGGCGTTCGGGCGAAAGGTCCGCATCTGCGGTAACAAAGCCTCGGTCAAGTGCGTAGCCTCTGATAAGCTGCATCAAAAAGCTCTTGCCGGAGCCGTATTTGCCTATAATAAAACGCATACAGGCACCGCCCTCGGCGATATTCTCAAGGTCATTCAGAAGCGATTGCACCTCGTCCTCGCGTCCTATTGCGATATAGGGCGCTCCCATTCTCGGCACTACCCCCGCCGAAACGGATGCGATTATCGAAGAAAGTATCCTCTTCGGTATTCTGACCTCGCCCGAATTATAATTTGAATTAGAATTGGAATTTAAATTCATCTCTGTAATCTCCGATCAACTCCATTTGTTCGATCACCGTGTCCGAGGTGATCTCAAAAGCCATTTCGTTTATTTCGTCTATCTCGCTTTGCAAAAGCACGCATTTTTCCTTGCATATTTTACGTGCCCTTTCGATATCGCCGTCATATATACACTTAAACAGCTCTTTTTTGAGCGGGGAAAGTGCGTTGTAAAAGGCTTGATATACATTGTCGGTTTCTTCTTTTTTCTCCTCTGCCGCAACAGCACTTGCCGTGCTTTCCTCTCCCGCGTCGTCTTGCACGAGCATTGCGGTCGTTTGCCACGATTCTCCCTCTATCTCAAGTGCCTTATCTATATTAAGCTCACCGTCCGAGGTCTCGTAATACTCGTATCGTTTTAGCTCCTGCCGTCTCATTTCGCTTATCGGGTCGGGCTTCTTTGGCAGATTTATTTCATAATACTCATCTATTGCCGCTTTCATATCGTCCGGCGCATTCTTTGCGAGCAGGTGATTTTTTACCGAAAGATAATCTCTGAGCTTGTTTTCCGAATACTTCACGAGTGAGGTCACAACGGGCTTGCATTTATAACAACGTGAATCGGAATAGTATTCTATATCTATCCGTCTTTTATTTTCAAACGTACATAACGCACCGCTGTAAGCATCCCTCGATATTTTCACCAAATGCGGAGCGGTTCTGTCGTTCGACAGCCCGTTTGTTTTTTCGATCGCATAAACCACGGCGGCGATTATGTGCTTGTCGTAGTGTTCCTTTGTTTTCTCGCCGTATGCGCTTGAGGTTCGATAATTGTATTCGGAGGCTTTTTCAACAAAGGCATATGTGTTTCGTTTGACCGCCTCGGTCGAATTTGTCATATAAAACTCTTTAAGCGTCACGCACATTGCCACGGCTCCGGCAATAGGCTCAAGACACATTGGCATATCAAGCTTATGTATGAGGCAAAAATCGCACAGCCATTCGCCTATCATTCTATCAAGCTTCGGAAACTCGTTTCTGTAAGCAAGCCATATATCGCACATAAGCTCGACTTTATATATATCCGTCTGCCTTGAGGTGTATTTACGGTCTATATTTATAAGCTCAAAGAGATATAGAGAAATATAGCTTATATCGCTCTTTATGAACACGCCCCGTTTTACGTTTGTCCTCCACCAGATATAATATCTCAATTGCTTAAGGGTCATTTGATTATACTGCGGCATAAAGGAAAAGTACGGAACAAATTCGCATTTTACGCCAACCGAATCTATATATTTCATACCGTCGATGACAAATCTTTCGTAAAAGGTGAATTTTGTCGGCCAACGGCAAATGCGGACTTTTACGAAATACGGATTGTTCGGCTTGTATTCGTCAAGCTGCTCGGAGGTCGGGCGGCTTGCTCTGTCAAACACATTTTTTGCCCGTATCCTTTTCTCCGAGGGTGTATTGCGCCGTTTCGCTATCCGCTCGCCCTCAGTTTTTTCGCCCGAACCGACCTCAACGTCAACGGGTTCGGTATCGACAGCGGGGGCGGGTCTACGCTCTCTTTTGGGCATCATATTTTCGATATTCCAAAAATCGTCTCTTTCATCTTTCGAATCCATCATGCGCATCAACCTCTTTTCTTAAAATACTCATTTTTCTTATCTTGTTATTTTACCATATAAAAATGCTCTTGTCAATTGCATTTGACAGATTTTTCGCAACTTTTCCAAATATTGAAGCGTTTATTTTTCAATCAACGGCACAAACTAACACCGACGGAAGCATTTTCAAAAAAAGATACGGAGGGATCGCCATAAAAGCAATAAAATATACCGCCTCGCTCCTGTCGCTCGTGCTTATACTGCCGCAATTTATGGGTGCCGCCTCGGGCGAGGCATATTCGTTTTACTGTATGCGTCGAGCCGACCACGCACGTCCGAGCCTTGAAAAAGAATTCTCTTTTATTGAGGAATACGACGGATATTATATCGGCAAAAAAGACGAAAAGGTCATATATCTGACCTTCGATGCGGGCTATGAGAACGGCAATGTGGAGCGTATACTCGACACGCTTAAAAAGCACAACGCACACGGTGCTTTCTTTATTCTTGACAACCTTATACGACGAAATACGGAGCTTGTTTGCAGAATGGCAAACGAGGGACATGAGGTATGTAACCACACCGCCCGTCATAAGGACATGACAAAAATGACCTCACGTGAGGAATTTGAAAAGGAGCTTACCTCGCTATCAAGTGTATATAACGAGCTTACGGGTAAGACAATGGAAAAATTTTTCCGACCGCCGGAGGGTAAGTTTTCTCTGCAAAGTATGAAATACGCCTCTTGTCTGGGCTACAAGACGATTTTTTGGAGCTTTGCTTACGCCGATTGGGACAACGAAAAACAGCCCGATGCGCAAAAAGCGATAGATCTGATAATGAAAAACACTCATGACGGAATGGTGATACTTCTTCACCCCACCTCGAAAACGAATGCGGACATTCTCGACACGCTTCTTACACGCTGGGAAAATGACGGTTACACCTTCGGCACACTCAAAGAGCTATGCGAAGAATAAGATATATCGTCTTTCTTCTTGCACTTGCCCTCACGCTTCCCGTAGGCGGAGCGTATCTTCCCGAGGGTGCTTATACAAGTGTGCGCAGTAAAGAAAAGCTGCTTTGTCTGACCTTTGACGACGGACCGCATTACAAATACACCGACCGCATTTTGGATATACTTGACAAATACAACATTAAAGCGACATTTTTTGTCATCGGATGCAATGCGGAAAAGTATCCTGAGCAGGTCAAACGCATATACGAGTCGGGACACGAGATAGGAAACCACACCTACTGCCACCCTCACCTATCCGAATGCAGCTGTGAGCGACTCGAAAATGAAATAAAAAAAGCCTCGGATATCATATACGATATCACGGGGCAAAGACCGACATTGTTTCGTCCGCCCGAAGGCTGCTGTAGCGAAAAGGTAATGAGCTGTGCCGAAAAAAGCGGTTGCAATGTTATATTGTGGAGCATTGACACAAGAGATTGGACACATCCGAGCAGTGACAATATAGTATCGGGAATATGCAAGGACGTTAGGGGAGGCGACATAATACTTTTCCACGATTTTATAACGCCGACCTCGCCTACGCCCGATGCGCTTGAGGTACTCATACCGATGCTTTTGGATAAGGGCTACAGCTTTTGCCGTGTATCCGAGCTTATAGCCTCTTGAATATATTTGCCCATCTTCTTTTGAAATCGGCACTCGACAACACCGGCAAGAAGCCGACTCTGAGATAGCTCTTTATTGCGGGTATGCGGAAATCGTCTGTCGTAAGATACGCCTCACTCATTCCCGCATCTATCAAGGTATTTACGGCAAGCTTGTTCAGCAAGGTGCCAAGACCCATACCCCTGAATTTTTCCTTGCAGGCTACCATATGAAGGTAGCCTTCTTTTTTTTCGTAATCGCATATGACGGTTGCAGTCGCTGCCGACTCTCCGTCCTTATCTATAAAAAACACTTTATCGTTTTCGTATTTGCCGTATTCGTTCAAACACGACT
Organism: uncultured Lachnospiraceae bacterium; assembly: GCA_964562175.1. GTDB lineage: Bacteria > Bacillota > Clostridia > Oscillospirales > CAG-272 > CAZCJU01. The sequence continues at coordinate 9,862 of CAZLRV010000027.1, read as the reverse complement.
CAAAAAAGCTGCGATCCCGAACACCGTCCGTCAAGCCGCAGCTGACGATATCGCACCAACGGTCACGGTACTCGTCTCCTCCGTCAAAGGTCTTTATCTCAAAGCCGTCGGGCAAAACGATATCGTATTTTTCATCCGAGCCGTACCATCTCATTATAAGCTGTTCCATTTATGCACCTCCGTTTTTTATATTATAAACCATAGGTGTATATCTTGTCAATACGACAGGCTCATTTATTTTCCCTTTTTTCTTCCCCGACCTTGTCGCACCGCTCCGTGCCGCACAGAGCCGAGGAAAGACAGCTTTCCTCCCCGCTCTTTTTTTGCATTACCACCTCAAAGCCGAGCCTTTGGCAATACTTATAATATATCTGCCCGCTGTTTTCGTCCATATTGTCACCTCAATATGATAATATCCGTTCTTTTGCTCATTCAATCATCGCTGCGGCGTATATTTTCAAGTATTTTTCGGCATATGTGCTTTACGAGCTTGATAAATAATATCACGCAAGCGGATATTGCAATTGAAAATATCGCCGATGAATATTCCATATCATTATTTCTCCCTCTCGTTTTACAGTACCCAAATCTTTCGAAAATACACACATGAGCCTTGAAAAAACGTGGGGACAAGCACGTGTATTCACGCCTCGTCCCCATCGTTATTCACGCCGTCGGGCGTGGGAAAAGATTATTTTTTACCGTGGCAGGCATTGTTCATCGGGCAATCGGCACAGCCACAGCCGCAGGAGCTTTTACCTTTTTTCTTGTTTCTTACCATATTCACGATTATCGCACCCACCACCAAAAGAAGCAGTGCGCATATCAAAATCGTGTATATGTTTTCGCCGAGCCATACAAGCATTTATCCGACCTCCGTCATTATTATTTATTATTTCTTTATTTTAACCGTTTTTGTGAGTCGCCCCGCTTCATGATAACGCTTTATGAAAAGCATATATATCATTCCGACAAGCACCGCTATTGCGAATATAAGTCCTATTACGTTCACTCCACCGGTGAATATCGAGCCTATTTGATATATCATAAGCGACACTGCATATGCGAACAGGCACTGATACCCGACTGCGAACCAAGTCCATTTAGCCGAGTTCATTTCACGCTTTATCGCACCGATCGCGGCAAAGCAGGGAGCGCAAAGCAGATTGAATACCAAGAACGAGTAAGCGGCAAGCTTCGTCATGCTTTCAAAGTCAAGAACTCCGAACACGCCGACTACCTCTTCCTTTGCCACAAGACCCATTATCGTTGCAATAGTCGCCTTTATGTTACCGAAGCCCAGAGGCTTGAATATCCAGCAGATAACACCGCCTATTGCACCGAGTACACTGTTTTCAAGCTCCATTTCCGTGCTGAATGTAAATGAACCGTCAACCGTACCGAAGCACGAGCCTGCCCAAATGATTATCGAGGAGAGCAGTATTATTGTTCCGGCTTTCTTTATGAACGACCAACCGCGTTCCCACATTGAGCGAAGCACGTTTCCGACCGTTGGCCAGTGGTATGCGGGAAGCTCCATTACAAACGGTGCGGGATCACCTGCAAACATTTTTGTTTTCTTAAGCATGATACCCGATATGATTATTGCGGCAATTCCCACAAAATATGCACTCGGAGCTACCCACCAAGCGCCGTCAAACAGAGCGGTGGCAATAAGTGCGATTATGGGAAGCTTTGCCCCGCAGGGTATAAACGTCGTCGTCATGATAGTCATTCGGCGGTCACGTTCGTTTTCTATTGTACGCGAAGCCATAATACCGGGAACGCCACAGCCCGTACCTATGAGCATGGGTATGAACGATTTACCCGAAAGGCCGAATTTTCTGAATATACGGTCAAGCACGAATGCGATACGCGACATATAACCGCACGCCTCAAGGAATGCCAGCAGTATGAACAGCACGAGCATTTGAGGAACAAAGCCAAGCACCGCACCGACACCGCCGACGATACCGTCAACGATAAGTCCGCTGAGCCATTCGGGAGAATTTGCCGCATCAAGTCCGTTTTGAACAAGTGTGGGAATACCGGGCACCCATACACCGTACTCGGACGTATCGGGAACACCTTCGGCATCCTCGCCCAGAGCTACTTCGTAAAGCTCCGAAATATCGTAGCCCGCCTCCGCAAGTGAATCGGCATATGAGCCGTAGGCTTCATCGAATGCGCCGTAGTCCTCGTCCTCTATCGCACCGGCAATATCCTCCGCACCGATAACACTCGCTTTTACGGCGTTATCAACCGTTGTCTTGAGCTCATCTGTCCATACGTTGTTCTTTGCGTATTCGGTCATTTTTTCATCGTATTCGGATGAGCCGATACCGAACAGGTGCCAGCCGTCACCGAAAAGCCCGTCGTTTGTAAAATCGGTTGCCCATGTGCCTATTGTCGATACGGAGATATAGTATACCAAGAACATAACCGCGGCAAATATGGGAAGTGCAAGCCAACGGTTAGTCACCACCTTGTCTATCTTATCGGAGGCGGAGAGCTTTCCGGCACTTTTCTTTTTATAACAGCCCTTTATTATTTGTCCTATGTATACATAACGCTCATTTGTGATTATCGATTCGGCGTCGTCGTCAAGCTCACGCTCAACATCCTTTATATCCTCCTCGATATGAGCCTTTACCTGCTCGGAGAGCTTTATCTGTTCAAGCACCTTATCGTCACGTTCGAACAGCTTTATGGCATACCATCTTTGCCGTTGCTTCGGCATATCATGCAGAACCGCCTCTTCGATATGCGCTATGGTATGCTCCACAGGGCCGCAGAAGGTATGCATGGGAACGGTCTTACCGTTCTTTGCCGCCTCTATCGCACATTCCGCCGCTTCTTGTATTCCCGTACCCTTAAGAGCCGATATTTCAACTACCTTACAGCCAAGCTCCTTTGAGAGCTGAAGTGTGTCTATGCGATCGCCGTTTTTCTTTACGACATCCATCATATTTATCGCAACGACTACGGGTATATCAAGCTCGGTGAGCTGAGTTGTCAAATAGAGATTTCTTTCAAGGTTCGTACCGTCGATAATATTCAGTATCGCATCGGGACGCTCGGAAATAAGATAATTTCTCGCGACTACCTCCTCAAGCGTGTACGGCGAAAGAGAATAAATACCGGGCAGGTCGGTTATTACCACGCCGTCGTGCTTCTTCAGCTTACCCTCTTTCTTTTCAACGGTAACTCCGGGCCAGTTTCCGACAAACTGATTTGAGCCGGTCAAGGCATTGAACAGCGTTGTTTTTCCGCAGTTCGGGTTGCCCGCAAGGGCAATTCTGATATTCATCGTTATCCTCACTTTCAGGTTAGCTACAGCTAACCGTCGATTTGAATTTTAAGGGGTCATGCCCCTTGTATTATGCAGCCTTATTCTACCTCTATCATTTCGGCATCTGCCTTGCGAAGTGACAGCTCGTAGCCTCTCACGGTGATCTCAACGGGATCGCCGAGAGGTGCCACCTTACGGATATGTACCTCGACTCCCTTTGTAAGTCCCATATCCATTATACGGCGTTTCACGGCTCCCTCACCGTGAAGCTTTACGACCTTTACGGTCTGACCGATCTTTGCATCTCTCAGAGTTTTCATTTTCGTCTCCTCTCCGAAAATTTATTTAAGATAAACAGACACTCGGGAATCATATCATTATCCTTTGTGCCATTTCCTTACTTATTGCAATGCGTGACTCCTTCACGTTTACGATTACGTTTCCGCCTATCGTGTTAATGACTGTCACCGCACCTCCGGCAACGAAACCGAGCGTTTGAAGGTGTGAACGAACCTCGGCATTGCCTCCGATCCGTTTTATTATGTTTTCCTCGCCGATATCCGCAAGCGTCAGCGGTATCATATTATTTCCTCCCTTGCCTCGTTTCAATTAGCAGTGGCTAACTGCTGTGCTTAAATTCGGGTTAGCTTCCGCTAACCGTGTGATATTATAGCAAGCTTTTTCAATTTTGTCAAGAGGTAAAACCGATTTTTTTTCGATTTTTTTCACTTTCGGCGATAAGACGATACGTTATTCCCTCAAAGCATTTTGATTTGTATATATTTCCCAACATAAACAAAAATGATATCGGGACGGGCATAAAGCTCGAACCGATATCAAAAAATTGATTTGACTTTATTTACTCGGCGCCGTATGCGAGAACAGCTCAAATCTCGATTCGTTCCCACTCAAAAGACGCTTGAAATTTTCTTTATGACGGACGGCAACAAACAGCACGCAACAAGCGCATATTGCGACCACGCTGAGCGGTGCGGAGAAAAGATACAGCAATATCGGGCTTATCAGCAGAGCGGTGACGCTTGAGAGGGACATATACTTTGTCGTAAGCAGCAGCACTACCATAACGAGCGTTGCAACGGCACCCGTCTGCGGAGATATTACCCATATCATCGAAAGGCAGGCAAGAAAGCCCTTACCGCCCTTGAAGCCGTACCATATCGGATAAGCATTGCCGAGCAGAACGAACACGCCGGTATACGCCGCACCGAGCTTGAACGAACAACCCTCGCCCTCAAGCAGGCGTGCAAGCAGATATACCGCAAGTGCCGCCTTTGAGATATCGACGGCAAACACGACCCACGCCCAAGCACCTCCGAAGGTTCTTTTGAAGTTCGTAAAGCCCGGATTTTTACTGCCGAATTCCCGAATATCCTTTTTATATACCGCTTTGGATATAATTATTGAGGAATTGAAGCCGCCTACGCAATAAGCGCACAGTGCCGCCAAAGCATACATAAGTATTTTCATATCACGCCTCGGTCATTCAAAAATCATTATATAATCGTATATCTCCTGCTTGCCGTCAACGAGATATACTTCCTTGCCTCTGTAATGTGAGGTTATATACTCCATGAGGCTTTGTGCCTCCTCACATTCCGTATCTTGTCCGTATATCAATATAACGACATCACAGTCTTTAACAAGCCTGTCGGCAGTTTTTACCGCACAGTCATATCTTTCGCCCTCTGCGGCGATTATATCCTTTCCGACAAAGCCTATATACTCGCCGGCACGCACCTGCTCGGTGTCTCGCACGCTTTTCGATACCTCAGCCGTAACGACGCCCCGAGTAGCTTCGTTCATCTCGTTTTCTATCTCGTCCGCATTTGCGGATTCAAAAGAAAGCATAGCAAGTGCCGCATATCCGTCGCCCGGCGTGCGGCTCTCGATAACACGAACGTCGGAGCTTTTATACATTCCCGCCGCTTGTCTTGCGGCAAGTATCACATTTGAATTATTCGGCAAAACGAATACCGTATCGGCGTTTACGCTGTCGAAGGCATTCATCAGATCCTCGGCAGACGGGTTCATGCTCTTGCCGCCGTCAAGCACGACATCCGCACCTCTGTCCAAAAACAAGTCCTTTATTCCCTCACCGGATGCGACGGCTACAACGCCGAAGCGCTTTCTTTCGCTTTTCGGCTTTACGGATACCTTTATTCCCGTAGTAGTCGTATTATTGTGTTGAAGCGACATATTCTCTATTTTTATCTTCAAAAATTCGCCGAATTTTTGGCAGTGAGCAAGCACTCTGTCCGGTGTCGTCGTGTGGATATGTATCTTCACGATACTGCCCGTTTTGAACGCCACAACGCTGTCGCCTATCTCCTTAAAATAGTCCGTCAGGGTCGATACCTCAAACGATTCTATATCGGTCTTGCACCTTTGAAGTCGCAAAAGCAACTCGGTACAATATCCGTATTCAAGCACACTGTCCTCCGAGAACAGATCGAGGTCGAGCTTTTGCTCACTACCCGTCAGCTCTCTATCCCACACTGCCGCCTCCTCGCCGTCCTTTGCCTTAAGCATACCCTCGATTATATAAACAAGACCCGCACCGCCGGAATCGACAACACCCGCTTTTTTCAACACGGGAAGCATTTCCGGAGTCTGCTCAAGCGTCAGCCTCGCTTGCTTCAAAAAATCTTCGAGCATGGTAAACGGATCGTTTGTGACCTTTGTGCTTACATACTCGGTGGCACTGCGCATTACGGTAAGTATGGTACCCTCCGTAGGCTCTATCACCGCACTGTAGGAATGCTTGACACCGTTTTTCAGAGCCTTTATAAATGCCTCGTTGTCCGCTTCCTCAAGTCCCGTCAGCCCGTCTGCCACGCCCTCGAATATCTGCGACAGTATTACGCCCGAATTGCCTCTTGCACCGAGCAGCATACCGTCCGATACACGGCGTGATACCTCCGCTATGCCCTCACAGCCATCGCCGAGTGTATCTATGCCGCCGAGCATCGTAAGAAGCATATTGTCGCCCGTATCTCCGTCGGGTATGGGAAAAACATTGAGCTCGTTTATCTCCTGTGCGTGTGTACGCAGATTGTGACAACCCGCACGGAGCATTTTTCCGAGCAGTGTCCCGTCTATCGTTGTCGTCCCGTTCATTTTATTTTTCCTCCGCTTTGTATGTAACCGCCTGTCCTATTGCCCAAAGAGCCATTGCATCGGGTCCGACAGATGCGCCTATTATAGGCCCTATATAACCTATGTGTATGTCACAGCACGGTATTTTTTCCTTGATAAGCGATATTACCGTTTCTATTTCCTCTTGTGAGCAATCCGCATGAGCCAGATATATCGTCTGCTTTTCGCTGTCCGTTATTGCCTCTTTCATACAGCTTACTATTTCCTCAAGCGATTTTTGTCTGCCTCTGACCTTCTTTATCGCCGTCTGATCACCCACCACATCCGATATCAATATCGGCTTAACTCCCATAAGATTGCCGAAAAATGCCGCAGATGCCTTTACACGTCCCGCTCTTTTCAGATGATCGAGCGTATGCACCGTGGCAAATTCGTTTATATTCTTTCTTATTGACAATGCATATTTGTTTATCTCCTCCGCACTCTTGCCCATGCGTGCGAGCTTAGCACACTCGACCGCAAGCAAGCCCTCGCCGCAGCTTGCATTGAGAGAATCGACACAGTATATGGCGGCATCGGGATATTTCGCAAGCAGCTTTCTCGCCGTTATGTGACCCGTGTTTACCGAGCCGGATTGCTTTGACGAGCAGGCAATGTATACTATATCGTATCCGGCATCGAGATATTTCGTGAATATCCTGTTGAACTCCTCAACGGACACCTGTGCGGTCAATATACGTTTCCCTGCCCTCAGCGTTTCGTAAAGCTCGTGAGCATCCTCATCGCTCCAAGTAAGGAGCGCATCGGTTTCGACTCCGTCCTCGCTTTTTGTCATTTTTGCATAGTCTATATCGTATTTTTCAAGCAGATCGCCGCCTATATCGGCACACGAATCCGTTATTATCTTTGTTTTTCTCATTATTTCGTTCCCTTCCGATTCGTTTTTGCACAATACCGTTCAAATGCCAAATGTGCCATAATACATCTGCAATTATACTACGCATTCTGCAACCTACCTTCAATTTTAAATCAATTTTTGTTGAAAATAGGAGATTTTTATCAATTTTATTCCGATCTTTGCTTTATGAAATTGCTTACCCAATATTTCGTATAGGAGTACAGGTCATCAAGCGTTCTCGTGCAATAGCCTCTGCAATATTTAACGTACTCGCAGAACAGCCCTTCCAAAAACACGGTAAGATCAAGCTCCAAATATTCTTTTTTTATTATTCTCGCATCCTCAAGGCTGAGCTGAAGCAGCTTGCCCGATGCTATTGCCGTCAGCTTTTTCGCCGCAAAGATAAAATCGTTTGAGCGGCACAGCAAACGGTAGTTTTCATTGTTTTGGCGAATAAACTCAAATATTGAATCTATAAAATTCATTATATCCACTGAGCCGATCAGTCTTGCGTTATCGAAAAACGCGTCTATAAGCTCGTTTTCATAGTCCTCCGCCACTCCGTAAATATCATCGTAATGGCAATAAAACGTGCCTCTGCTTATGTCGGCACGCTTGCACAGCTCGCTTACGGATATCTTGCCAAGCTCTTTTTTCTCCGACAGCATTTTGGCAAACGTCTTTTTTATGAGCTTTCTCGTCTTTTTCGATGAATTATTTAGGTTTTGTGCTTTCATTATCCCCAAAAATTCGACACTGTTTTTAACATTGTCTATATTTCGACAATGATAATAAACCTGTGCTTCCAATTTCCTCCCGAACCTATTATAATACAACACAGTTCAAATGTCAACAGTGTTTAACAAGAAAGGAGAAAAAATATGATCGAAAGTGCGGCCGAGGGTGTTATTGTGACAGAGGCATTGACTAAGGACTACGGAGAGAGATTAGGCACTTCGATCTGAATTTGGAAATATCCGAGGGCGAAATGGTCGGCTGTGTCGAAACGAACAGAAGCGGAAAAACGACGACTATACGCCACCGCAATGTAAAGGATTTCAAGATAGAATTTCACACGCATGACAATTGCGCTCGTTTTCTCGGCGAGCCTTACGAAAGAATACGTTTGCACGAGCAATGCAAACAGGTAACGATAAGAATAAAAGCGTGGCGTACCGCACCGCTGCTCGGAGTTTCGAAACACTTTGTCGTGTTTTCTCCGAGGATGACGAATAAGCAGCTGCATATATTACTCAAGCGGCAATCGATAAAACGACTGCCGCTTGCTCCGCATATTAAGCTTTTTCCCCGTCCGCTATCACACGCCGCCGTTCAATACAAAAGGTCTATCATTGTGCGTATAGTCAAAGCCCTTTGCCAAAAATGTAAAGCACAAGCCTATTGCTCCTCATATTCGTATTCTTCTACGACTCCCGTTCGGCAAAGCGACGGATACGAGCGTATCGCAATATCGTAATATTTATACGGATCGGTCAAGTACTTACGCACCTTGTCCTGCGGTATTATAACCGGCATTCGCGTGTGTATGTCCTCGATATCTTCGCTTGCCGGCATCGTCAATACGACGTACCGCCTTGTACCGTTGTCGTAATTGTAAAAGCCCGCCATATAAAATATCTCTTCGCCGGGCGTGAAAAATCTATAAACTATACTTCGCCCTTCTTCCCCGCCCTTATGATACCACTCGTAAAACGATGTTGCGGGGATAACGCACCGTCTGTGTGCAAAGGCTTCCGAAAAATATCTTTTCTGCGTTGCCGTTTCAAGACGTGCGTTTATAACAAGACTTGACATACCGGTAAAGCCCCATGTGCCTTTTCGGGAAAATATTTTATTCTGTGATGTGATTATTATCGGCGCATCGCCTCCGGGACATATATCACCGATATTATCGTCAAAACCCGCTTGAGAGAGATATTTATTCATCATACTATTCTCATCCTGCGTAAACACGGTATACCTGCCGCACATTTGTTTCACCTCGTACTTTTCGTCTTATTATGATTATACACTAAATATATGAATAATTCCACAACAGCAAAATGACCGTTCCCAAGTGTTTACATCGTGTTTTTTGCAAAAATATCGATTTATTTTTCAAAAACCTATTGACAAAAGCAAAAAAATATGATATAGTATACAGGCAACGTCGGAAAATGACTGTATTTCAAAATGTGGCGGAATAGCTCAGTTGGCTAGAGCAATCGGTTCATACCCGATAGGTCGTGGGTTCAAGTCCAACTTCCGCTACCAGGCCCGTTGGTCAAGAGGCTAAGACACCGCCCTTTCACGGCAGTAACAGGGGTTCGATTCCCCTACGGGTCACCATACGTAACAAATCCGAACCAATTTCGATTGACGAAATAGTTCGGATTTGTTTTTACTATTAAATTCTCATATTGTGCTGTTTCGGAGCGAGGTCAGGCGACCTTGCTCTTTTCCTTATAAAATTGCACACCGCTCAAACAAAATCAATTTAACAATTCGTTATTCTTGGGTTTTAGTTCCTTATAAAATTGCACACCGCTCAAACT
>CAZLRV010000026.1:10751-21164 GCA_964562175.1 uncultured Lachnospiraceae bacterium | reverse complement strand
CTCTTTTCGATTGAGTGGTTAAAACGCTGTCGTCAAAATGCACAAAAAACGCGTTGCGATTTTGACACGGAGAACCATCTTTTTGGCAAAAAATAACAAAGAAATGCGACAAAAATAATTATTTGTGAAAAGAATACAAAAATCGCCTCAAAATTTCTACACTCGGTAGAGCAGAATTCCCGAATTTTCTCTTGAAATATTTTCCGTCTTATTGTATAATGGAGAAAATGCAGATCGGCAAAGCCGATTTGCGCAAGCAAAAGCAAATCAACGTGCGAGGAGGTCGCATCCGACCTCTTGCACGGCACGGTCGCAAAAATCCTTGCGATCTTCCATATATATATACATTATTTAAGGAGAAAAAATCATGGAAAACATTATCCGCAACATTTGTCTTGTAGGTCACAACGGACACGGTAAGACCTCGGTAGCCGAGGCGATGCTTTACATTTCGAAGGTAACGAACAGACTCGGAAGAGTACCCGACGGAAACACCGTGCTTGATTACGATGCAGAAGAAAAAAAGAGAGGCTTTTCGATATCCCTCTCCGTTGCTCCTATAAATTGGAAAGGCGTAAAGATAAATATAATAGATACTCCCGGATATCTTGATTTTGCCGTTGAGGCGGCGGAGGGTAAGCGCGTGGCAGACAGCGTGCTTATAGTTACCGACGGTCGTCTCGGTGTTGAGGTCGGAACGGAGCTGGCATGGGACAGAGCCGTAGACAGTAAGAAGCCCCGTGCATTCTTCTTGAACAGATTCGACGATCCCGAAGCACGCTTTGCGAAAGCGTTCAAACAGCTGAGAGAAAAATTCGGCGTGTCCGTATGCCCTATAATGATACCGATGATAGACGGTGATGCCGTAATAGGCTTCCTCGATCTTATAGATATGAAAGAATATGTATTCGACAAAGAGGGTAGTCACGTTGAGTCGGAAATACCCGAGGCGTTCAAGCCCGTTGCCGAGGAATACAGAAATATGCTTTATGAGTCTATCGCTCAGACGAGTGAGGAGCTTATGGAAAAGTTCTTCGGCGGCGAGGAGATAAGCCGTGAGGAAGCGGTAAAGGCAATACAAACGGGCTTTGTAAGCGGTGATATAGCACCCGTTATCTGCGGCTCGGCGGCAAAAACCTGGGGCATTGAGATACTGCTTGACCACATAGCCGATTATTTCCCCTCGCCCGTATCGAGCCGAATGGAATATGTAATAAACAAGGACGGCACGCTTGACTCGCTTGAAACGAGTGCCGACCGTCCGACGGGACTTTTCATATTCAAGACGATAGCCGACCCGTTTGTGGGAAAAATGTCGTTTTTCAGAGTTATGGACGGCTCACTGAAAAAGGATATGACTCTTATCGACCCCGAAACGGGCATCGGTGAGAAATTCGCACACATTTACAGCGTATGCGGTAAGGAGCTGAAAGAAGTCGATGCCATACCCTACGGTGATATAGGCGTTACGACGAAGCTGGCAAACGTAAACACGAATGCCACCTACTCGGCAGACCCCGAAGCTCGCCCGTTCAGAAAAATACCCTCCGATATTCCGTATATGCGTGTTGCGCTCGTACCGAAGGCAAAGGGCGAGGAGGATAAGATATCGCAGGGAATTTCAAAGCTGCTTGAGGAAGACCCGACACTGCGCTTTGTAAACGACCCCGAAACGAAGCAACTCATTTTGTCGGCAATGGGCGATGTTCACATTGATGTTACCCTTGCCAAGCTAAAGGCACGCTACGGCGTGAGCGTAGATATAAAATCGCCCAAAATAGCATACAGAGAGGCAATTAAAAAAACCGTTGAGGCAGAGGGCAAGCATAAAAAGCAATCCGGCGGTCACGGTCAGTACGGCCACGTTAAGATAAGATTTTCGCCCTCCGATGAGCCGGGTCTGCAATTTACCGAAAGCTGTGTCGGCGGCTCCGTTCCCAAGAATTTCCACCCCGCAGTTGTAAAAGGACTTGAGGAAGCAATGCAAAAGGGCATACTTGCCGGCTGTCCGATGGTCGGACTTAAAGCGGATCTTTACGACGGCTCGTATCACGATGTCGATTCGTCGGAAATGTCGTTTAAGCTTGCCGCATCGCTCGCATATAAAGAGGGAATGAAAAAAGCAAGTCCCGTTTTGCTTGAACCGTACGGAACACTTAAGGTAAACGTACCCGATTCGATAGTCGGCGACGTTATAGGCACGGTAAACAAACGCCGCGGCAGAATACTCGGTATGACACCCATGGCGAAAAAGGGCTACCAGACCGTTGAGGCGGAAGTGCCTATGGCGGAAATGAGCGATTATTCCACCGCACTTCGTGCAATGTCGCAGGGCAGAGGAAGCTATACGCTTGATTTTGTGAGATATGAGGAAGCTCCCGCACCCGTTGCCGAAAAGATCATCGCCGACCTTTCAAAGGATAAAGAAGAATAAAATTCGGAGCCGTTGCATTTTTCGAGTGCAACGGCTCGAAATTTTGTCGAAAAAAACGAAAAAAAGATGTTGCATTCGAAAAAAAAATATGGTATAATATGTGCCATAATTTTATTATTATTATAGAGGTAAAAAAATGAAGCTTGTTTACACCGGAAAAACCAAAAATGTTTTTGCACTTGATAACGGCAACTATCTCTTAAAGTTCAAGGACGATTGCACAGGTAAGGACGGCGTGTTCGATCCGGGCGAAAACTCGGTAGGCTTGACGATTGACGGCGTCGGAGATGTAAACCTTCGTATGTCCATATATTTCTTCGAAAAGATAAACGCCGCCGGAATAAAGACACATTACATAAGCGCCGACCTTAAGGAAACGACAATGGAGGTGCTTCCCGCAAAGCCCTTCGGTAAGGGTCTTGAGGTAATATGCAGAAATAAGGCTGTCGGCTCGTTCCGTCGCCGCTACGGTGATTATATAGAGGAGGGCGCAGACCTTCCCTCGTATGTGGAAATGACGTTCAAAAACGATGCACTCGGCGATCCTCTCGTTACCAAGGACGGCCTTGTTGTACTCGGAGTCATGACCGACGAGCAGTATGAAACAATAAAGACGATGACACAGCAGATAACGAAAATAGTTGCCGATGACCTTAAAGAAAAGGGTCTTGTGCTGTATGATATCAAATTCGAATACGGCTACGATAAGGACGGCGGCGTAATGCTTATCGATGAGATAGCCTCGGGCAATATGCGTGTTTACAAGGACGGCAAATATATTGACCCGATGACACTGTCCGAGCTGTTCTTCGCATAATGGGCGGGTTTTTCGGTGCAGTATGTAAGCGTGACTGCACACTTGATATATTTTTCGGCGTAGATTACCATTCGCACCTCGGCACTCGCCGCGGCGGTATGATAATATATGATAAAAAAGACGGCTTTCAGCGTGAGATACACAGCATAGAAAATACGCCGTTCAGGACGAAATTTGAAAAAGACCTTGCCGATTTCCACGGCTGCAGCGGTATAGGCTGTATAAGCGATTCCGATCCCCAACCGCTTTTGGTTCGTTCGCACCTCGGACTCTATGCGATATCGACAGTCGGAATAATAAATAATTCCGAACAGCTGATAAAAGAATATTTTTCCGACCACGGTCACCAATTTATGGCAATGAGCTCCGGTAAGGTAAATTCAACCGAGCTTACCGCCGCACTCATAAATCAAAAGGATTCGCTGAGCGAGGGCATACGCCACGCTCAAGAGCTTATCGACGGCTCAATGACGATACTTTTGCTTACCCCCGATGGGATAATCGCCGCACGCGATGCACTCGGCAGACTTCCCGTGCTTATAGGCAAGAGTGAGGACGGTCACTGCGTTTCCTTTGAGTCCTTTGCTTATCATAAGCTGAATTACGAGGACGCATATGAGCTTGGCCCGGGTGAGATAGTTAAAATTACCGAGGACGGCTTCGAAACGCTCAGCCCGGCACGTGATAAGATGAAGATATGCGCCTTTTTGTGGACGTATTACGGATATCCGAACTCAAATTACGAGGGCGTTAATGTCGAGGTAATGCGTGTTAAAAACGGCGGTATCATGGCAAGGGACGAAGCGGAAAAGGGAACTCTGCCCGATGTGGATTACGTTGCGGGCGTGCCCGATTCGGGCATACCGCACGCAATAGGCTATACAAACGAATGTCATAAGACGTTTGCACGTCCGTTCGTAAAATATACGCCGACCTGGCCTCGCTCGTTTATGCCCGAAAATCAACAGGTGCGTAACCAAGTGGCAAAGATGAAGCAGATACCCGTCCCCGAGCTGATAAAGGATAAAAAGCTCCTCTTTGTCGACGATTCGATAGTCAGAGGAACACAGCTCAGAGAAACAGTCGAGTTTCTGTATAGTGCCGGTGCTAAAGAGGTGCATATGCGCTCCGCTTGCCCACCGATCATGTACAGCTGTAAGTATCTCAATTTCTCACGAGGTAATTCCGATATGGACCTGCTTGCTAGAAAGACGATACAAGAGCTTGAGGGCGATGAGGGTCAGAAGCATATAGACGAATATTCCGATTCAAGCACAAAGAGGGGCAAATGCCTGCTCGGTGCGATATGCGAAAAGTTCGGCTTCGATTCGCTCGGCTACCAATCTATCGACGGCTTGCTTGAAGCAATAGGTCTGGACAGAGAAAAGGTCTGCACATATTGCTGGGACGGAAAAGAATAAACAAAAAACAAAGAATAAGGCGTGTCGTTATGCGGCACGCTTTTGAATTGTTGTCATTCGAAAAAACTATGAGAAAAGTAAAAAATATTCGAAAAATTATCAAATGCTATTGACAAATAAAGTTATCTATGCTACAATGATGAAAATATGTCGAGAGACAAAAAAATGGAGGAATTCCAATGAAAAAAATCTTTTCACTCGCACTCGTTGTTATGATGATCTTCACACTGGCTGTTTCAACATTTGCCGCAACGCCCGCAGAAGTAAATGACAACAAGACCGCATGGACTACCGTAAAGCATGTATCGTATGATGAGATTCAGAATTACGATGCTAGTAGGTTTGTAGTAATAGGTAATGATGCGGGAAAAAAGGCTGCCGTTTCACTTGAAGCCGGTAAAGAAGGCGTTATTTTCAGAGGTTGGCTTGGTACAGCCGAAAAAATCTCCGGATTTTCTTATACCATAGATGGTGGTGCTAAGACGACCGATCCTTCGTTCACTCAGGCAGCAGAACCCAATGTTGTGGCTGCAGCTACAGCAAACGGTGGTACATACGCATCCAGATTCAATGTTAAGGTTCCCCTTACGGCAGGTGAACATTTAGTCAACATTGCTGTTGAATTTGAGAACGGCACTTCTGAAGTGTTCTGGGCTTGCGTTGCTACAGTAGCAGCTCCCACAACCGAAATCCCCGTTGTGACAGATGCTCCCGAGATCAACCCCCCTGTAACCGATGCTCCCGAAACTAATGCTCCCGCAACCGAAGCTCCCGCAACCGAAGCTCCCGCAACCGAGGCTCCCGCAACGGAAGCTCCCGCAACAGAGGCTGATAATACATCCGCTGCCGGAGACGGCGAAGGCTCAACCGATGATAAGAACCCCGCTACCGCTGATATCGCAGTTATCGCAGTTATCGCAGTTATCGCAGTTGCTACCGTTGGTTTCGTAGTTACTAAGAAAATTAAAGCGTAAGCTTTGATAGACAATAACTAAGCCTAATATTCGAAAAAAATGTGCCGACATCGGCACATTTTTTATGCTCAAAGCTCACTTCCAAGTGACAGAATTTATCAGACAGTGAATAGTGATAAGATCAAGAAAAGAACGGCTTAAGGTGCAATTCGCCGCAAATGCCGGTCTCACACTCTCACACAATCGGCTACGCCGAAAGCCTACTCTCGGAGAAAGACTTGGCGAACGATAGGATATGGTGAACAGAGAAACAAAAAGAAGCCTTCCGCATTCGGGAAGGCTTCAAGCCGTTTGTTTTAATAAATTACTTATTAAGTACTGTCAGAGCGAGTCTTTCGGTATCGTTTGCTATTACCTTTTCTTCATTTGTGGGTATGCAATAAACAAGTACCTTTGAATCGTCTGCGGAGATCTTTATATTATCGGGCTGGTGGTGAGCCATTGCATTTTTCTCCGCATCGAGCTTTACGCCGAGGTATGTAAGACCTGAGCAAACACGCTCACGAAGCTCGGGGTTATTCTCACCGATTCCCGCAGTGAACACTATTGCGTTTACTCCGTCCATTGCCGCTGCGTACTGACCTATATATTTCTTTATTTGATATGTATTCATGTCGATAACGAGCTGAGCTCTTGCGTTGCCCTTTGCCGCTTCCTCTTCTATATCACGGCTGTCGGAGGAGAAGCCGGAAACGCCCAAGAAACCGCATTTCTTATTCATAAATTCGTTCATCTGCGCGGGTGTGAAGTTCTCTTTTTCCATAACGAACGGAACTATTGCGGGGTCTATCGCACCGCAACGTGTACCCATCATTATACCGTCAAGAGGTGTGAAGCCCATGCTCGTATCAAGCACCTTGCCGTCCTTTACGGCGGATATCGAAGAACCGTTTCCAAGGTGGCAGGTAATGATCTTAGTTCCGTCAGCCTCGCCGCCCATGAGCTTTATCATCTCACCGGCAACGTAGCGGTGTGAAGTACCGTGAGCGCCGTAGCGGCGGATCTGATACTTTTCGCACATATCCGCAGGCAGGGCGAACGTGTAAGCCTCGGCAGGCATCGTCTGATGGAAAGCCGTATCGAATACGAGTACTTGGGGTGTGTTCGGCATAACGGCGGTGATACCTCTTATACCCATAAGGTGGGGAACGGTATGCAGGGGTGCCAGGTCCTTACAAAGCTCAAGCTTTGCGATAACGTCATCGTTTACGAGAACGCTCTGTGAGAAGTACGAGCCGCCATGCACTATTCTGTGACCTACGGCTTCGATCTCGCTCATATCGGAGATAACTCCGAGTGTGGGGTCGGTCAGAGTCTTTACGAGTACCTTCGTTGCATCCGTATGGTCAACCATGGGGATATCGAAGTACTGCTTACCCTCGCCGCCTTTCTGATGAACAAGACGACCCTCTGCGCCTATTCCCTTAGAGGTCTCCGTGCCGATACGCTCGCAAATACCCTTTGCCAGCACCTTATCGCACGATGTGTCGAACAGCTGATACTTAAGGCTTGACGAGCCTGCGTTTACAACCAAAACTTTCATTTAATATTCTCCCGAATTGAAAATTATCTCCTCTTATTATACAACTTTCATCACGCAAAAAATTATACAAACTGAAAATATATTATTAACTATTATGAAAATACGTATATTTTTCAGAGCAAAAAAGCATAATATAGAAATTAAGTAAAATACTGCCAATTAAAAATCACGCCGAAAAAAATAAACAAGAAAAAAACCGAAATTTTTTTGAAAAATCTATTGCATTTTTCGGAAAAGCGTGATATAATATCGTTGACAATATACGAGGTGAAGATGTGCTTGACAAAGCACATCTTCATTATTTTTTGAAAAACCCAAAAAAAGGATATCGTTTATGAAAGCAAAGAAAAACACGGCTCAGACCGTATGGGAGCTGCTCACGCCCGTGGCTGAGTCTCTCGGTCTGCAGATATGGGACGTTGAATACGTAAGAGAAGCGGGTGATATGCGACTTAAGGTGACGATCGACAAGGAGTCGGGCGTGGGCATTGAGGATTGCGAGAGCTTTCAGCGTGCAAGCGACCCGATCCTCGACGAGGCGGATCCGATCGCAGAGCCTTATATTATGGAGGTATCATCTCCGGGGCTTGAGAGAGATATAAAGTACGATTGGCATATAGATAAATGTGCGGGCTGTCGTGTTACTCTCAAGCTGTACAGCGCATACTGCGGCAGTAAAACTTACATCGGCGAGCTTATGCCTCACAGAGAGGACACCGTCGGACTGCGGCTTGACGACTCGACAATAGCGGAATTTGAAAAAAAGAATGTAGCAAAGATAAATATGTATTTTGATTTTACAAAGCTGAAACAAACGGAGGAAAACGGAAAAAATGAGCAAGGTTAAAGAAAATGCACCCCTTTTCGATGCACTTGATGCACTTGAAAAGGAGAAGGGAATACCGAAAGCGTATATGCTTGAACGCATTGAGGCGGCACTGATAAAGGCGTATCAAAAGGCGTTCGGAGGCAGTGCAAACGTAAGAATATCCCTCGATCCCGAAAAGAAGGATTGCCGTGTGTTTTCGCAAAAGACCGTCGTTGAACAGGTAAACGACCCGAATTCGGAAATAGCACTTGAGGAAGCAAAGAGGATAAGTCGCAGATACGAGCTTGGCACTATAGTTGAGGAGGAGGTACGCACGAAGGATTTCAACCGTACCAGCGCCCAAATAGCAAAGCAGATGATAATTCAGGGCATTAAGGAAGCCGAAAGAGGCAGAATGCTTGAGGAATACGAAAACAAGCGCGAGGAGATAATTACCGCACGTGTGCTTACCACCGACCCCGAAACCGGAGCTTTGATAGTTGATACGGGTACGAGCGAGGCAGTCATTATAAGAAATGAGCAGATACCCGGAGAAAAATATGCGGACGGCGACAACATAAAGGTATTCGTTACCGAAGTAAGCCACGAGCAAAAGGGCAGACTTGTAACTCTGTCACGAGTTCACCCCGGACTCGTTAAAAGATTGTTTGAACTTGAGGTGCCGGAGATCGCCGACGGCACGGTAATAATCGAGAATATTGCCAGAGAACCGGGCTCGAGAACGAAAATGGCGGTTTATTCCCGTCAGGACGATGTAGACCCGATAGGCGCTTGCATAGGCAACAAGGGAAGCCGTATAAGCGCTGTTGTGAATGAGCTGAGCGGTGAGAAAATAGATATTATAAAATACAGCGAGGATCCGGAGGAATATATCGCATCGGCATTATCGCCCGCAAATGTCTTGAGCATCGAGCTTGACGGCGAGAGAAGCGCAAGGGTGATCGTATCTCCCGAACAGCTTTCGCTTGCCATAGGAAACAGAGGACAGAATGCGCGTCTTGCGGCTAAGCTCACGGGATATAAGATAGATATAAAGCCGTCCGAGGCAAGGATAGAGGACGATGAATAAAAAAGTACCGATACGCCGCTGCACGGGCTGCGGAGAGAGCAAGCCGAAAAACGAGCTTGTTCGCATAGTACGCTCACCGGAAGGAGAGTGCAGTGTGGATCTTACGGGTAAAAAGTCGGGCAGAGGAGCTTATGTATGCAAAAGCTCGGAATGCTTGAAAAAAGCCCTGCGAGGCAGGCTCGGAAATTGTTTGGGCTGCGAGATAGATCCGCAGGTACGGCAAAGGCTGACAGAAGAGATAGGCGAGGCGGAAAAGAATTGAAAAACGAAAAAGAAAACAAGGCGGGTAAGCTTTCATCCTATATCGGCTTTGCCGTGCGAGCGGGAGGAGCTACGGTAGGATGCGATATAACCGTTGAAATGATAAGACACGGAAAAATATCAAAGGTACCCGCAGTAGTCGTTATATCGTCGGATGCATCGCAGAATACGGTAAAACGAGCGGAAAATGCGTGCAAGTATTATGAAATACCTCACGTAAGAGTCGAGCTTACCTCTCAACAGCTCGGCAAGATAACCGGCAAGGCGGCAACAAGCGTTGTCGGCGTTGCAAATAAGGAATTGGCAAAGGCTATATTATCCGTTACGGAATAAATACAGAACGAAATTCAGTGTAAAGAAAGGATCGGCACATTTTTCCAAGCACGTTGCCCCACCGTGCTTAGAGTAAAAAATGTGCGAGCAGGTAACTTGTATGTCACCAAATCAGAAATACAAGATCAATGCTTTGGCAAAGGATCTCGGCATGAAAGCTGCCGATATCGTAAGTGCATTGAAAGAAAACGGTATCGACGGAAAAACAAACACATCGAACATAGAGCCGCAGGAGTTTGAGGTGCTGATGGAGGCACTGACTCAGGCGAACCAAGTGAGCAATATGAATGACTACCTCTCGGCTAAGGCGGATGTCGCAAAAGCGGATAAGCCGAAGAAGAAGGACGAGGGTAAGCAACAGAAAAAGAACGACGGCGAGAAGAAAAAAGACGGTGCCAAGAAGGACGGCGAGGGCAAAAAGGACGATCAGGCAAAGAAGAACAACGCCCAAAAGAAAGACAACGCCCCCAAAAAGGACGGAGAGGCGCAAAACCAAAACAATAAGCAGAATCAGGACAATAAGCAGAAGCAGAACAACAATAAACAGCAGGGTCAAGACAACAAGCAGAAGCAGAACAATAATAAGCAAAATCAAGACAACAAGCAAAAACAGGATAACAACAAGCAGAAACAGGACAACAAGCAAAGCCAAGACAACAAGCAGAAGCAGAACAACAATAAGCAAAATCAGGACAACAAGCAAAATCAAGACAATAAGCAGAAGCAGAACAA
>CAZLRV010000026.1:0-10651 GCA_964562175.1 uncultured Lachnospiraceae bacterium | reverse complement strand
GACAACAAGCAAAATCAGGACAATAAGCAAAAGCAGGAAAACAAGCAAAATCAGGATAACAAGCAGAGGCAGGAAAACAAACAGAAGCAGGACAAGAACGGCGAGAAGAAACAAGCCGAGATAAAGACTCCGACATATCCTTACGCAGACGGAGAAAATGCGGATAATGCAAAGCCCAAGGTCAAGACGGATGTCATGACCGAGGCAAGGTATATGCAGCTTAATCCAAGGCTCAAGGTTCAAAAGCCCGCAAATCTCGTTAAACAGCCGCAACAAACAAGGGGCGACGGCAAGACGCAGAACAACGCACCCAAAAAAGGCGGCAACGACGCAAGCAAGCAGAATGCTCCCAAGCCCGTACATCAGAGCCAGCCTCTGAGCCGCACGAGCAAGCCGCAGAATGAGCAATTCAGACGCATGGATGACAAGAGTGCGGATGAGATGCGTAAGCAGAACAGAGAAAAGCAGCTTGAAAAGTTCAATCAAAGACCTGCGGATAACAAGGCGGCAAAGCCGAAGAATACGGAAAATCGCAAGGCTGAAAGCAAGAATGTCATAACGCCCGCCGGTAAGCTTTCCATGGAGAATTCAAATCTCGTTTCCGGTACACGTATCGTCGATACGAGAACGGTATCGGTGGATCTCGGAAAGTACGATGAGAAATTCGAGTCGTTCGTACAGGATAATGGAAGCAACTACAGAGGCGAAAAGACAAAGCTGAAGAAAAAGAACACTCAGAACGATAAATCGACTAAAAACAGACTTTCCGAACGTGATAAGGAACGTCTTGCCATGGAGAAGCTCCGTCGTGAACAGCTTGAAAAGGCGAAGAAGCAACCGCTTCATATCACGCTCCCCGATGAGATAGTAGTTTCCGAGCTTGCATCCAGATTGAAGGTGAATGTCGGCGAGGTCATAAAGAGACTTATGGGAATGGGTGCAATGGCGACGGTAAACGATACGGTCGATTACGATACCGCATTCCTCGTTGCGGATGAGCTGGGTGCGGTGGTGACGCGTGAAGTCGTTGTTACCATTGAGGAAAAGCTGTTCGATCAAGAAGAGGACAAAGCCGAGGATCTTGTTGAGCGTAGCCCCGTTGTGTGCGTTATGGGTCACGTTGACCACGGTAAGACCTCACTGCTTGACGCAATACGTCATACGAGCGTTACCAAGGGCGAGGCAGGCGGTATAACACAGCATATCGGCGCTTATAGAGTCAAGATAAACGATAAGGATATAACCTTCCTTGATACGCCCGGTCACGCCGCATTTACCGCAATGCGTGCAAGAGGCGCAAAGAGTACCGATATAGCGATACTCGTGGTTGCCGCAGACGACGGAATAATGCCTCAAACTGTAGAGGCGATAAACCACGCAAAGGCGGCAGGCGTAGCCATAATCGTGGCGATAAACAAGATGGATAAGCCGCACGCAAATCCCGAAGCGGTTAAGCAGGAGCTGACAAAGTACGAGCTCGTTCCCGAGGAATGGGGCGGCGATACCGTAGTCGTTCCCGTGTCGGCACTGACGGGTGCGGGTATTGAAAATCTGCTTGAAATGGTGCTTATAGTTGCCGAGATGCGTGAGCTTAAGGCTAATCCCAAGCGTTCGGCAAAGGGTGTCGTTATCGAGTCAAGACTTGACAAGGGCAGAGGTCCGGTCGCAACCGTGCTTGTACAGAACGGTACGCTCAACAGCGGTGACATAGTTATAGCCGGCACCTCGGTCGGACGTGTAAGAGCGATGACCGATGACAAGGGCAGAAAGATAAAGACGGCAGGTCCGTCCGTGCCGGTCGAGATAATCGGTCTGTCCGAGGTTCCCTTGGCGGGCGACGAGTTCAATGCCGTAGCCGATGAGAAGATGGCAAGAGAGCTTGCAGAGCAAAGACGCACAAGAGAAAAGGAAAATGAGTTCAAGCTCAGTGCAAGAGCGAGCCTTGATGATATGTTCTCTCAAATATCTTCGGGCATCAAGACCTTTAATATCATAGTAAAAGCGGACGTTGCCGGTTCTGCGGAGGCTGTATGCGCATCGTTGAACAAGCTTTCAAACGACGAGGTAAAGATAAAGATAATCCACACTGCGGCAGGCGGCATAAACGAGGGAGATGTTATGCTTGCGGCGGCATCCGAGGCGGTAATTATCGGATTTAACGTGCGTCCCGACAGGGGAGCGCTGGATTCGGCAGAGCGCTCGGGCGTTGAGATAAGAACGTACAGAGTAATTTACGATTGTATCGAGGAAATGACAGCGGCGATGAACGGTATGCTCGCACCCGAATATAAGGAAGCGCTTATGGGACACGCAGAGGTTCGTCAGACGATACACGTTCCCAATGTCGGAACGATCGCAGGCTCGTATGTTACCGACGGTAAGATCACACGTAACTCCCTTATTCGTGTGCTTCGTGACAGCAATATCATATTTGAGGATAAAATTTCCTCTCTTCGCCGCTTCAAGGACGATGTGAAAGAGGTCGCATCGGGCTATGAGTGCGGTATCGGACTTGAGAAATTCAATGATATACGCGAGGGCGATGTGCTTGAAGCGTATGTTATGGAAGAGATCAAACGCTAAAAAGATCCTTTAAACACAAAAATAACCCCATTCGTTCGGGCAAACGAATGGGGAATTTTTTTATTTTGCCACTCCGTCGAGATATATCTCAGCCCATACCACCGATGAAAAGGCACGCACGGCATATGCAAGTGCGAGAGTGAGATCGTCGGTCTTGGGCAAAGGCTCGGAATGCAGTGACTTGTCAATGAGCGTACAGAAGAGCGTGTATACGTCTTCAACGCTCATTTCGGCAAGCAGACCGTCCAAGAGCAGACGTATTTGAGTAATGGACAAAACACGCTTTAAGATGCAAATGATGCAGAAAAGCGAAAGGCGGTTTCGGTCATATTTCTTTTTTTCGGGGGGAGGGACGAGCTTCTGCTTGACATAGTTGTTCAGCATGGAAGCGGTGACGCCGTCCTCTGTGGTGAAAAACACACCTATGTATTTGTTCAAGAGCATAAGCACCTGATCCATATAAAGCTCTATATCGGGTATTGAGTCCCATGCGGGAGCTTTGTAGTTTATTATATCCTCGTATTTCATTTTTTTCGCTGTCTTTCCGTTTTTTTATTATTATACACGATTTTCTTGAAAATGTCAAGAAAAACACTTGACATAATTCAAAAAATATGATAATATAGTTTTGAAAACCAGATATGATAAAATCAAAAACGCATAAATAAGGAGAAAAATACGATGAAAGAAGTTATTAAAGCTGTGATATACGGTGATTCCGTTCTGAGAGGTGTGGTATTTGACCCCGTTACAAAGCGGCATTCGTTCGCTAAGGGCAACGCATACAATGCAATAGGCGAGCAGTTCGGTATAAAGATTGAAAACAAAGCACATTTCGGATATACCGTAAGAGAGGGAAGGTGCGATGTTATGCGTGATATCGCATCGGGTGAGGTATACGAATATGCGCTGCTTGAATTCGGCGGAAACGACAGTGATTTCCGTTGGGATGAAATAGCAAAGGCTCCGTACGCACGTCATACGCCAAAGGTCGGTATTGATGAATTTATCAAGACAATGCAGAACCTTATCGAAAAATTAAGAGGCTGCGGAACCGAACCCGTTTTAATGAGTCTGCCGCCTATTTTGCCCGGAGCATATTTGACGTATCTTTCGTCAAGAGGCATTGACAGAAATGAAGTAATGAAGTGGCTCGGCGATGAGAATACAATATATCGTCATCAAGAGCTGTATTCGCTTGCGTTGATGCGACTTTCGCAAAAGGAAAATATACCGCTGTGCGACGTAAGGCAAGCATTTTTGTGTAAAAAAGACTTGTCAAGCCTTATGTGCGCCGACGGTATACATCCCAATTCACGCGGTCAGAAGCTTATTGCCTGTACCTTTTACGATTTTATCAAGCGCCGAGCCGCAAACAACTTAATTTGACATTACGCCGTCAAGTAAAAGCGCTGTGTGCATACGGTTCAGCTTGTCATTTTCCTCAAGCTTCATGGCACACGCCACCCCCTCCTCCGCAAGCAGCTTGCACGCAAGCTGCGCTTCGGTAAGCCCTCCGGAAAATACGGGGGTCGAAGCCTTGTATTCGAGCAGGCGACTCAATATCACAGCCGCCTCACCGTAGGTTATCGTTTCATCTCCTCTGAAAGCGATCTTGTCGGAGCCTTTTATAATTCCCATTATCTCGGCGGCGATCACATAAGGGCGATGAGATGAGCTTATTTTCCCGTCATCAGAAAACGAAGTAAGACTTGCCTTGTACACATTGGGAGAATAATTGCACGCTTTCATTGCCATAACGAGAAATTCCGCACGAGTCACGTTTTTTTCGGGACAAAATACAGCCTCATCGCCGATACGTTCGCCGATGAGGATATTTTTTTCAGCCAAATGGATAGAGGCGGTCTGAGCGATATTGCCCGACATATCCGAATATACTATATCTGTTGAGGGACACTCGAGCTTTATGCTTACGGTCGAAACGTCGCCCGCAAGACCGTATTTATCCACGGCACGGTATACGAAGCTGTCGTTGCCGATATAGCCGCTTGAGGGTGTATATTTGAAATATCCGCTCTGCTCGTCAATGCTTACAAGGCCGTGACGAGCCTGCGATACAAGCTCTATCTTGTATTCGTCACCGTCCGGCTCGGCAACGGCAAACGACGAGTAAAGAGGTATATCTTTTATTCCTCTGAGCTTCAAGCCGCTTGAGGTGGGAGCGGAGTTTTCGCCCTCATACCAATACATTTTACATACCGTTTCGGTCTGCATATCGTTTACTCTGTAAGAGAATTCCGCCTGACGGCAATTATCCGAGGGATAAAAGCAAAGCTTGTCAATACCGCCGACACCTATCTGCTGTCGGCAAAATACATCGAGAGTGCCGAATCTCAAAACACCGCACTCGGATGAGGGAAGCGACATTATACTTATCTGCTCTATATCGGATATACCGACGGCATTTTTAATATCCTCAAGCTTGAACGATATTTCATGTCCGACTCTCTCCGAACGTATCATTACGTTTCTTTTTGCTATGACCTCAAGCCCCGGCGAAAGCACGCCGCCCTTTGCCGAGGTGACGGATGCGAGAGAAAAAATAAGAGAGATAACAAATACGACACAGAGAATTTTTTTCATCTGATTTACTCCTTTACGGCACATTTTTTCATATTACTACGATTTTTCCCAAAAGAAACGGTTTTATGCGGCGATATTTTTTCAATAGGTATTGACTTATTCAAAGATATTTGATAAAATCATACAATGAGGATTCGTATAAATACGATAAAATAATTGTAAAACGGACGGTAACGATCTATGATTGAAAACGGTTTTGAATATGATTTCGGCGTAGGCTGTATATGTGCGAGAGTACGCTTTGCACTCGCCCACGCCACACCCTATGTGATACTTCACCTTGATTCGGCAGACGGAGAGTCTATCGGCGTTATTCCGCTCTCCTCAAGGGGCAAGGATAATATCGCCGAGGGCAGAATATCGAGAGTCGAGGGCAAGCATAAGGTGTTCTTTGAGCTTAAAGGACACACCGATATTTTGTCCATTGACTTCTGCGACAAAGACCCTTACACGAGTGATTACGTGCCTTTGCCCGAGGTCGATAACAGCTATACGGACAGCTGGGAGGCGGTCGACATGCTCGGACGTCACGTAGCATCCGTCGAGGATGTCGGAAAGAAGAATAACAGAAAGGTCGGCGTGTTCTATTGGACGTGGCGTGACAGCTTCAGCGACAGAATACCGATAAATCTGACAAAAACGCTCGGTGAATATCCCGATGCGGAATATAACGACGCTCACCCGGCTTGGCAGGGCGGACTGAATAAGGTGCAATGTCATTGGAACGAGCCGCTTTACGGCTTTTACAAGGTTGAGGACCCGTATATCGTTCGTCATCACGCATCCATGCTTGCCGCCGCCGGTGTTGACTTTATAGCGTTCGATTGCACAAACGGCTCTTTCCTTTGGCGTGAGGCTTACGAGCCCTTGCTTGAAGAGTTCTATCGTGCGAAAAAAGACGGCATAAACGTCCCTAAAATAGCGTTTATACTTAACTTCGCACCGTTTATCGAATCGCAAATAATGCTCAGAGCCTTATATCAAAACCTTTACGGCAAGGGCTTGTACAGCGATCTGTGGTTCAAAATAGACGGTAAGCCGATGATAATGGCTTATCCCGAATGCTTACAGACAGAGGGCGTATGCAAGGAGGACGGCGAGCTGTTGTCGGAGATACGCAATTTCTTCACGTTCCGTCCACCGCAACCTCTTTACGGCAGAGAAGAGGGAGGCCCTCACCGTCCCGACCATTGGGGCTGGCTTGAGATATTCCCGCAGAATAAATACGGTCTGCGTGAGGACGGCAGCTGTGAGATGATGACAGTCGGCGTAGGTCAAAACGCAAATGACAGCAGAATATGCACCTGCTTCAATGATAAAGGCACCTACGGCAGAAGCTACACGAAAAAATACGGTCATAAGCTGCTTGACGAAAATTCGTACAAATACGGATATAACGCTCAGGAGCAATGGGACAGAGTAATAGATATCGGACCGGACTATGTTTTCGTTACGGGCTGGAACGAGTGGATAATGGGACCTATCAAGGGCGAGCCGTGGATAAAGGATAAAAATTCCACCAAGCTGGCAATGGTAGACCAATACAGCCGCGAGTGTAGCAGAGATATAGAGCCCGACAAGGACGGCTATTTAGATACGTATTATCTGCAGCTTGCTTCCAATATAAGACGCTTCAAGGGCTGTACGCCCCGCCAAAAGACCTCCGAGAAAAAAACGATCGATATATACGCCGGCAATTCGGAATGGTCGGATGTCAGACCGATATATAAGAACCATAAAGGCACAAAGGCACAGCGTGACCATGCGGGCTTTGCCGGAACATACTATAAAAACGATTCCGGAGTAAACGATATAGTCGAGGCACGTGTAAGCCGTGATGACGAATATATGTATTTCCTGATAAAGACGGCTCAGCCGCTCGTTCGTCCCATGGATGAGGGAATGATGACATTGCTCATCGATACGGACAGAAGCAAGGAGACCGGCTGGGAGGGCTACGACATAAGAATAAACGGACTTAAAGGAAAGAGAAATTCGGTAAGCATCGAAAAATATCTGCCCACAACGCAAAAGGATTCGTTCTGCTGGGAGCGTATCGGAGAATGCGAGGCAAGCGTGAGAGCCGGTGCAATAAAGATAAAAGTACCGAGAAATATTATCGGACTTGACGGAGCGCTTGATTTTGAGTTTAAGATAAGCGATAATATGCAACAGCACGATGTAATGGACTTCTATCAAAACGGTTGCGTTGCACCGATAGGCAGATTCAATTATCTGTATAAAGAATGAGGGGAGAAAATATAAATGAAGCTTAAAACGACAATAAAAAAGATATTATGCCCGATGATGGCGATACTGCTTTGTATTATCGGCACGACCTCGTGCCGTGACAATGTGGTAAAGACGGACGACGACGGCAAGAACGACAAAAAAGAGAATAATGCGGTGGCAACTCAGGTAAGCCCAAATACCTCCGAGCTTGATGTTGTAAACGTCAGAATAACGCTCAAGGATGACCGTGTTATGGAATTTGAGCTTTACCCGAAGATAGCTCCGATAACCGTGCAAAACTTCGTCGATCTTGCGACAAGCGGTTTCTATGACGGGCTTATATTCCACAGAATAATCAGCGACTTTATGATTCAAGGCGGTGACCCAATGGGCACCGGCATGGGCGGCTCGGACAAAACTATAAAGGGCGAGTTTTCGAAAAACGGCGTTGAGAATACGCTGAAGCACGAAAAAGGCGTTATATCAATGGCAAGAAGCTCTGAATACGATTCGGCATCCTCACAATTCTTTATCTGCTCGTCCAACAGCGCAAGCGTTAAAAACCTTGACGGCAGCTATGCCGCATTCGGAATGATGACAAAGGGCTGGAAGACACTCTCGGATCTTGAATCGGTAAAGACCGATGCAGACGACAAGCCCCTTACCGATATCGTTATAAAAAGTATAAGAGTTATAGAAAAATAATAACGAAAGGAAGCAATACAATGATAAAAATAGAAATGTGCGACGGCGGCGTTATGGAGCTGGAGCTTTATCCGCAAACGGCTCCGATAACGTGCGAAAATTTTACACGACTCGTAAAAGAGGGCTTTTACGACGGCCTGATATTTCACAGAGTCATAAACGGTTTTATGATACAGGGCGGCGACCCTAAAGGCACGGGCATGGGCGGCTCCGGTAAAAATATCAAGGGCGAGTTTGCCTCAAACGGAGTGAAGAACGACCTCAAGCACACAAGAGGCGTGATATCAATGGCACGCTCCATGATGAAGGATTCCGCATCTTCACAATTTTTTATAATGCATAAGGATGCACCACACCTTGACGGCGAATACGCCGCATTCGGAAAAATGGTTTCGGGCTTTGATGTGCTTGACAGAATAGCCGAGTGCGATACGGATTACTATGACAGACCCAAAAAAGAACAGAAAATAAAAAGTATTACCATAACGGAGGATTGAAAATGGAATACGGCATACAAATGTACAGCGTGCGCGATATCACGGGCGAGGACATGGACGGAGCCTTGGGGCAGATCGCACAACTCGGCTATTCCATGGTGGAGTTTGCGGGCTTCTGCGGTCACAGTGCGGAGGCTATCAAGGCAATGCTCGATAAGCACGGACTCAAATGCTTCGGAACGCATACGGGCATAGGTGAGCTTGTCAATGATTTTGAGGGTACTGTAAAGTATCACAAGACTATCGGAAACAAGAACTTCATAATCCCATGCCATAATCTTGAAGACCGGGCACATATAGACGAGTTCGTTCAGCTCGTAAATAAGTATCAACCGATGCTTGAAAAAGAGGGCATACGCCTTTCATACCACAATCACAGCACGGAGTTTATTCCGAATAAGGACGGCTGCAATATATACGAGCAGCTTGTGGAAAGAACGAATATCGGGCTTGAGATTGATACATATTGGGCATTTAACGCCGGCTTGGATCCTGTGGCAACACTTGAAAAGTATGCCGACAGAGTTGTATGCATCCATCTGAAGGACGGACTTGAGGCAGGTCAAGGTAAGCCCCTCGGAAAAGGCATTGCTCCCGTTGCGGCTGTAAGAGCCAAGGCGATCGAAATGGGTCTGCCGATAATCGTAGAGAGCGAAACGCTTACACCTACCGGACTCGATGAGGCAAAGACCTGCATGGAATATCTGAAAACGCTTGATAAATAATAAGAGGGAAAAATATGAAGCAAGATACGATAATCGTGCTTGAGGCAGGCGGAAACGATACCTCGGCAGTTGCAAGAAAAATACGCAGTGCGGGAGTATACAGTGAGATACACAGCCACGATATAACCGCCGAGGATGTTAAAAAAGTAAATAATGTAAAGGGTATTGTGATAAATACCGTCGAAGGCTCGAAATATATCGAGGATAAGAGCATTTACTCGCTCGGATATCCGATAATAAAGGTATGTGACGATATCGACAATGAAAAGCTGAACGGCTTTTTGTTCGATGAATGCAAGTGCGAAAAGAATTGGAATATGCACAACTTCATCGAGGACAGAATAGAGGAGCTTAAAAAGCAGATAGGTGACGACAAAGTAATACTCGCACTCTCCGGCGGCGTTGACAGCTCCGTTGTAGCCGCATTGCTTATAAAGGCTATAGGCGATAAACTGACCTGCGTTCACGTAAACCACGGCTTGCTTCGTAAAGGCGAGCCTGAGCAGGTAGTTAAGGTGTTCAGAGAACAGCTCGGCGCAAACCTCATATATGTTGACGCATCGGAAAGATTTTTGAAAAAGCTTGAGGGTGTCGATGACCCCGAGAAAAAGAGAAAAATAATCGGTGCGGAGTTTATAAGAGTTTTTGAAGAGGAGAGCAATAAGCTTGACGGAATCAAATTCTTGGCACAGGGTACGATATATCCCGATATCGTCGAGAGCGGAACAAAAGCCGCAAAGGCGGTAAAGGCACATCATAACGTGGGCGGACTTCCCGAAGATATGAAATTCGAACTCGTTGAACCGCTTAAGTACTTGTTTAAGGATGAGGTAAGAGCTGTTGGCGTGCAACTCGGCTTGCCGAACAGCATGGTATACCGTCAGCCGTTCCCCGGACCCGGATTGGGCGTGCGTTGCCTCGGCGCAATAACACGCGATAGACTTGAAGCCGTAAGAGAAAGCGATGCAATACTTCGCGAGGAATTCGCAAAGGCAGGCCTTGAGGGGAAGGTATGGCAGTATTTTACACTCGTACCCGATTACAGATCCGTCGGCGTCCGCAATAACGCACGTTGCTTCGAATGGCCCGTGGTAATACGTGCCGTGAATACGGTAAACGCTATGACCGCCGAAATCGAAACCCCCGATTGGAAGCTCCTCCAAACCATTACCGCCCGCATCCTCAAAGAAGTCAAAGGAGTCAATCGCGTCTGCTACGACCTTACCCCCAAACCCACAGGCACTATCGAATGGGAATAATCACAGAAGCCGACTTTTCCGGGTCTACACCGGGAAAAGTGGCGTT
>CAZLRV010000025.1:0-23173 GCA_964562175.1 uncultured Lachnospiraceae bacterium | reverse complement strand
CGCGTGATGATATACACGCATTCGCGTGATGATATGCACGCTTGCGCGTGATGAAGTGGTTATTTATACGGCTCTACGGGAACATTCAATATGCTTCTGTAGGATTCCGCTTCATCCTCGTTTGTCGGAATCTGCTCGACGAGTCCGGTACATTCGTTACTTGAGGCGACGCTTGACAGCTCATCGACCTCAAACGGGTATTCTTCGTCCTCTCTCATATGAGGCATTCCGGGGTAGCCGGGGAATTTATAATTCGATCTCATTTTGACCTCCTGATTTTTTATTATTGTTTGCAGTTGTGTCCGCATACATACTATGGAACAATATGTTATATTTTAGTAAAATTATTGTTACACATCTTGATTTTTTGACCGATAAAATATATTATTAAGCTGTTGATTTACAGGGGGCTTATATGAAAAAATGCATTATATGCGGCTCTGTCGCACAGTGTAGTGAGCTTGACGGTCTTGTTATCGGAGAGGACGATCTGTTGATTGCCGCCGACGGCGGATACGACATTTTGACAGAAGCGGGCTACAAGCCCGATATTCTGATAGGCGATCTCGATTCGCTGAAATGCAAGCCGATAGACGTTGAGATCAAAAAATTTGAAGTTCGCAAGGACGATATAGACACGATTTTATGTGTCAAGCACGGAATCGAACGCGGCTATCGCAGCTTCGTTTTGTACGGTGTTATCGGTGGTCGGCTCGACCACACCATAGCGAGTGTGCAGACACTTGCATACATAGTATCGCGCGGCTGTGAGGGTGAGATACGAGGAAGGCAATATCTGACAATATTAAATAATTCTTCCATTAGCTTTGATGAAACAAGCAGGGGCAAGATATCGGTATTTTCTTACTCGCCGTTATGCGAGGGGGTATGCGAAAGCGGTCTTGACTATACCATAAGCGATGCACGACTCGATTACAGCTTTCCGCTCGGTGTGAGCAATGAATTTATAGGCAAGCGTGCCACCGTAAGTGTGAAAAAGGGTCTGCTTCTTGTCATATGCGAGGATGAAAAGCAAATAAAAGTGATAAAAAATGAAAAATAATCGGTTTCGCTATTGATTTTATCGTAAAAATATGATAGAATATATAAAATAGGCTTATTTATGCCTGCCGAAATGAATTTTAACGGAGTTAAAAATGTATAAGAAAGTATCTACAGACTTAAACTTTGTAGCCGGTGAAAAGGAAATAGAAAAATTTTGGAAGGATAACGACATCTTTCAAAAGAGTATTGATCTCCGTGCCGACGGCGAGAATTTCACGTTTTACGACGGTCCGCCCACGGCGAACGGAAAGCCGCATATAGGACACGTTTTGACGAGAGTTATCAAGGACATGATACCCCGATACAGGACGATGAAAGGTTACCATGTGCTTCGTAAGGCGGGTTGGGATACGCACGGTCTGCCGGTTGAGCTTGAGGTAGAGAAGCTTCTCGGACTTGAGGGCAAGGAGCAAGTCGAGCAATACGGGCTCGAACCTTTTATAAAGAAATGCAAGGAAAGTGTATGGAAATATAAGGGAATGTGGGAGGATTTTTCCTCAACGGTCGGCTTTTGGGCAGACATGGACGATCCTTATATCACATACGACAACAAGTATATTGAGTCGGAATGGTGGTCGCTAAAAAAGATATTCGACGAGGGCTTGCTTTACAAGGGCTTTAAGATAGTTCCTTACTGTCCTCGTTGCGGAACACCTCTTTCCTCTCACGAAGTGGCACAGGGCTACAAGGACGTTAAAGAAAAGTCGGTTATTGCGAAATTCAAGCTCAAGGGCGAGGAAAATGTATATTTCTTGGCTTGGACGACAACGCCTTGGACACTGCCGTCAAACGTTGCTCTTTGCGTAAACGCAAAAGAAACATATGTTAAGGTAAAAGTCGAGGACGAATATTACATACTTGCCGAGGCGCTTGTCGAGGGAGTTGTAGGTGAGTGCGAAACGGTCGAAGCATACAAAGGCTCAGAGCTTGAATATAAAGAATACGAGCCGCTTTTCGATTATGCAAAGCCCGATAAGAAGTGTTATTACGTTACCTGCGCCGACTACGTAACGCTGACGGACGGTACCGGTATCGTTCACATTGCGCCGGCATTCGGTGAGGATGACTCGCAGGTCGGTCGCCGTTATGATCTGCCCTTTGTTCAGCTTGTCGATGCAAGGGGTCAGATGACTAAGGAAACGCCGTGGGAGGGTAAATTCTGTAAGGATGCCGACTGCGATGTTTTGTATGAGCTTAAGGTAAGCGGAAAGCTGTACAAGACTCTTCAATTTGAGCATTCATATCCGTTTTGTTGGAGATGTGACACGCCGCTTATTTACTATGCTAGAAACTCTTGGTTTATAAAGATGACAGCTGTTCGCGACAGACTTATCGCAAACAACGAGACTGTCAATTGGATACCCGAATCAATAGGCACCGGACGCTTCGGCGAGTGGATAAAGAACGTACAGGATTGGGGCGTTTCACGTGATAGATATTGGGGTACACCGCTTAATATTTGGGAATGCTCATGCGGTCACCGTCATGCAATAGGCAGTATCGAGGAGCTTGCTTCAATGTCCGAAAACTGCCCCGAGAATATCGAGCTTCACCGCCCCTATATCGACGAGGTAACGATAAAATGCGAGAAGTGCGGCGGTGAGATGCACAGAGTAAAAGAGGTAATCGACTGCTGGTATGACAGCGGTGCGATGCCATTTGCTCAATGGCACTATCCCTTTGAGAACAAAGAGACCTTTGAAAAGAATTTCCCCGCAGACTTCATATCCGAGGCTGTAGACCAAACGAGAGGCTGGTTCTACTCACTGCTTGCTGAGTCTACGCTTCTGTTCGATAAAGCACCCTATAAGAATGTCATCGTTCTCGGACACGTTCAGGACGAGAACGGACAGAAGATGTCAAAATCGAAGGGTAATGCGGTAGACCCGTTTGAGGCACTTAAGGAATACGGTGCGGATGCGATACGTTGGTATTTCTATTCAAACAGCGCACCTTGGTTGCCCAACCGCTTCTATAAAGCGGCGGTCGTTGAGGGTCAACGCAAATTCATGGGCACACTTTGGAATACGTATGCGTTCTTTGTGCTTTATGCAAATATCGACAATTTCAATGCAAGCGAGCATACGCTCGATGTTTCCCGGCTCGGCGTTATGGACAGATGGGCTTTGTCAAAGCTCAATTCGCTTATTAAAACGGTAGATGAGCTTCTCGGCTCGTATAAGATAACGGAATGTGCAAGAGCATTGCAGGGCTTTGTCGATCAGCTCTCCAATTGGTATGTTCGCCGCAGCAGAGAAAGATTCTGGGGCAAGGAGTTGAGCGAGGATAAGATAAACGCTTATATGACGCTGTATACTTGTCTTGTGACGTTTGCAAAGCTTTCCGCACCCATGATACCGTTTATGTCGGAGCAGATTTATCTCAATCTCGTTGCATCGAACGATAAGAGCGCTCCCGAATCGGTACATCTTTGCGACTTCCCGCAGTGTAGGGAAGAGCTTGTCGACAAAGAGCTTGAGGAGACGATGGACGAGGCTGTCGACATAGTCGTGCTTGGCAGAGCCTGCCGTAATAACGCCGTTATAAAGAACCGCCAGCCGCTTTCATCAATGTACATAAACGCTCCAAAAACGCTTGATGCTTATTATACCGACATAATCAAGGATGAGATGAACGTAAAGAAGGTTGAATTTGTATCCGATCTCGGTGCATTTACGAATTTCTCCTTCAAGCCCCAGCTTAAAACACTCGGACGCAAGCTCGGTAAGCAGATAGGCGAGCTGAAGCAACTGCTTGCACAGATAGACGGGCACGCCGCAATGGACGAGATAAACAAGACGGGTCATCTCAAGGTAACGCTCTCGGGCGGAGAGTATGAGCTTGAAAAGGACGATCTTTTGATAGAGAGTGCCAAGGTAGAAGGCTACGAGACAAATTCCGATTACGGCGTAACGGTCGTTATAGATACACGGCTCACCGATGAGCTTATCGAAGAGGGCTTTGTGCGTGAAGTTATCTCAAAGCTGCAAACGATGAGAAAAAATGCGGGCTTCGAGGTCATGGACAGAATAGTCGTTTACGTGAGCGGAAACGAGAAAATAGCCGACATAATAAAGAACAACGAGGATAAAATAGCAGGTGATACGCTGACGGATCGCTTTGAGTTTATCGACGGAGGCGATTATACGACGGAGTGGAATATAAACGGCGAAAAAGTTGTATTCGGAGTGAGCAAAAACAGCTGATGCCCGAGCGTCTTGATATAGAGAAAAGCATAATGAAAAGATTCCGCAAGCCCATATGGAACAAATTCATAATGGGCGTGCGGGAGTATGAAATGATATCGCACGGCGACAGGATCGCCGTATGTATATCGGGCGGCAAGGATTCGATGCTCTTGGCAATGCTCATGCGGCATTTGCAAAGATACAGCGAAGTGCCGTTTGAGCTTGAATTTATCGTAATGGACCCCGGCTATTCACCGCAAAATCTGCAAAGAATTAAGGATAACGCCGAGCTGCTTGAGCTTGATATAAAAATATTCACATCCGATATTTTCGCATCGGTGGAAAAGATAGAAAAATCGCCGTGCTATCTTTGTGCGAGAATGCGGCGAGGATATTTATATTCATTTGCAAAACAGCTCGGGTGCAATAAAATAGCACTCGGTCACCATAACGACGACGTTGTCGAAACGGTACTTATGGGTATGCTCTACGGCGGTCAGTATCAAACTATGATGCCAAAGCTGCATTCGACAAATTTTGAAGGCATGGAGCTTATCCGCCCTATGTATTGCGTGCGTGAAAATGATATAATCGCATGGGCGAACTATAACGGCTTGTCGTTTTTACGCTGCGCTTGCAGATTTACGGAGCAAACACAAAGCGAACTCGACCGCTCGCAGACATCAAAACGCCTTGAAGTCAAGAATATGCTCACCGAGCTTGAACGTGATTTTCCACAGGTCAAGGACAATATATTCAGATCCACACATCACGTAAATCTGCAAACAATAATAGGCTATAAAGATAATGGAAAGATCACAAGCTTCCTTGACAATTATAATAAAGAATAATCGAGAATTCTCAAAAAGCCTCCCCCATTTCAACGGGAAAGGCTTTTTTGCTCTTTCGTAATGCTATCACTCGCCAAGGCTTCCTCCGTCATATCCTACCGACCGCCGAGGGAGTGATGATATACACGCTTGTGCGTGATGATATGCACGCTTGCGCGTGATGACATACACGCTGACGCGTGATGATGTGCGGTGGGAAAGAGCTTTGCGATACATCACGTTGAAGCTTTAAGCATATTTTCGATAAATATTCCGTAGCCTCTTGTAGGGTCATTTATCATCACGTGTGTCACTGCGCCGATGATTCGTCCGTTTTGTATTATCGGTGATCCGCTCATGCCTTGAACTATTCCGCCTGTTTGTGCGAGGAGCTTTTCGTCTTTTATTCTTATCAGCATATTCTTTGTCGGAGCGTTTCCGGATATCACCTTTTGAATTTCGATTTGATATGTCACTCGGATACCGTCTTCGGTTGTACAGATTATTTCAGCATCAGCGCATTTTACGTCTTTTTTAAGTCCTATCGGCAGGGATCTACGGTCGGATGGAATGTCATTATATCTGCCGAAAACACCGCATTCGGTATTTTTGCATATCTCGCCTGTTTTTTTGGGTAAGAAGAAGCCTCGAAGTTCGCCCGGTTTGCCCTCCGCGCCTTTTGTTGCGCCGTTTATTGCGATGCCGAACGACTCTCCGTCTCTACAAGGTATAAGTCGCCCTGTTTCGGGGTCGCATATACCGTGACCGAGTGAGCCGAACACACCGTTTTCGGGTTCAATATAGGTAAGCGTACCGATTCCCGCCATTGTATCGCGTACCCATATACCGAGCTTGTACTCACCGTCCTTGTTTTTATACGGTGTGACAAGGCTCTTTTTTTCTCCGTTTGAGCCATTATAAATAATTTCCGCATTCTGCCCCGAAAATTCGGTCAAGGCTTTGTCAAGCTCTGCGGCAGAGCGTACAGGCGTTCCGTTGAATGAGGTTATAACATCGCCGACTTTCAATCCGATATTACCGCATGGGCTTTTACCGTCATCCGTATTTCCGATCCCCACGACTATCACGCCGTCTGTATTCAACTTAAAACCGATTGCATCGCCGCCGGGTATCAGTCTTATATCGTCGAAGCGATCTACCGATATATCTTTAAAGCCGACACCAAGCACGCTTATGCGTGCGGAATTTTTGCTTAAGCCCTGCAAAGAGCAAATTTCTTTTTCATCTATGGTTGCATATGCGGGTGCTTTTAACTGCTCACCTGCAAAGACAGAAACGCTGTCTGACATCTCCACATCGGCTGCTGTTATGCATGCAAGAAGCAGTGAAAATATAACACCGAGCGACCAAAATATCGAGTATGAACGCTTTTTAATATTATTATTCATATAAACTACTTTCTCGTTTTGTAATTTTCATCATCCGAGAATTATCATACCCGAATATGTGACATAAATTCATTGCAGAAAATTCCGATATGGAATCTTTCGGAAAAAATACGCACCCGTTAAAACGAGTGCGTACGATATTATGCATTATTAAACTTTGATTATTTCTTTTTACAGGTCTTTCTTTGTATCAGCTTAACCACTTCGACGATGGGAATTACGAGAATTGCGAGTGCGAGCGATATCAAGTATTCTTTGATGTCAAGCTCTTTGAACGAAAACGCATTTGCCATAAAGGGGATTTCTATAACGCAGGTGGTGAGGACAAGCGAGAATAACATTGCGCCGTACAGAAGCTTGTTATGCGACTTCATTTTAAAGATTGAGCCTTTTATCGATCTCATATTAAATGAGTGGAATATTTCCGCCATGCTCATTGTCAAAAACGCCATTGTCATACCGAAATCCTTTGCGTGCATTGCAGCTTCCGTTTCATCTCTTAATAGTGTGAGGAAATTGCCAGCATTGACGTCACCATTCATCTCCATAACAAAGCCTATCATAAATGCCGCAAGTGTCAGAAGCGTAACCATTATGCCTTGATAAAGTACATTTACAGCCATTCCGTCGGCAAATATTCCCGCCTTGGGGTCTCTCGGTTCGCGTTTCATTATATCGCCCTCGGCTTTTTCCGTACCGAGCGCAAGGGCAGGGAAGCAGTCTGTTATGAGGTTTATCCACAAAAGATGCACGGGCTTGAGCAGTGTAAAGCCCATTAGCGTGGCGGTGAATATCGAGAATACCTCGCTAAGGTTCGAGGAAAGCAAGAACTGTATTGCTTTTCTGATATTATCATAGATTCGGCGACCTTCCTCAACCGCAGATACTATTGTCGCAAAGTTATCGTCGGCAAGCACCATATCGGCAACATTTTTTGTAACGTCCGTACCGGTTATACCCATACCGACACCTATATCGGCACTCTTTATACTCGGTGCGTCGTTTACGCCGTCACCTGTCATTGCGGTGATACGTCCCTTTGCACGCCATGCGTTTACAATTCTAACCTTATGCTCGGGCTGAACACGTGCATAAACAGAATACTTTTCGACAAGCTCTGAAAATTCCTCGTCGGATATCTCGTTAAGATCCGAGCCGGTTATCGCTTGACTTCTGTCCGTGATTATACCAAGCTCCTTAGCTATTGCAACCGCCGTGTTTATGTGGTCGCCCGTTATCATTATCGGACGTATGCCGGCTTGACGGCATTCCGCTATGGCGTCCTTGACCTCGGGTCTTACGGGGTCGATCATACCGCACAGACCTATGAATATAAGGTCGTTTTCTATCTTCTCGGGATTTACATCGTCGGGAAGGGAAGGATACAGCTTGTAGGCACAGCCAAGCACACGAAGTGCTTTGTCAGCCATTTCCTTGTTTGATGCAAGTATCGACTCACGCAACTCGTCTGTCATTTCAACGACGTTTGAACCGTCGAAATATTTTCCGCACGCCTTTAGTATTTCATCCGGCGCACCTTTTGTATATTGTATAACTCCGCCGTCAAGCTTGTGAAGCGTTGACATCATTTTTCGCATCGAGTCAAAGGGTGCTTCACCTATACGAGGCGTTTTTTTCTTAAGCTCGCCTTTATCAAGACCGAGCGTGTGTGCGAATGCAACAAGTGCCGCCTCGGTAGGCTCACCGCTGACAGATCCGTTTTCATCTATTTCCGCGTCGGAGCATAGAGCCATGGCAGTTGCGAGAAGCTCCTCGTTTTTCGTGTCGCTCTTTACGACCGTCATCTTGTTTTGCGTCAGTGTTCCCGTCTTATCCGAGCATATTATTTGCGTACAGCCGAGTGTTTCAACAGCGGTAAGCTGTCTTATGACCGCCTGTCTTTTTGACATCTTCGTCACACCCATGGATAAAACTATCGTAACTACCGTAGCAAGTCCCTCGGGAATTGCGGCAACGGCAAGCGATACGGCAACCATGAAAGTATCAAGTATCTTCTTTGAGCCTGAGGTGAAGAAATCCTTTGTCGTCAGCATGGTAAATAAGAATATGAACACGCAAATTCCGATAACGAGATATGTCAATACCTTTGACAGCTCGCCGAGTTTAATTTGAAGAGGTGTTTTACCGTCCTCCGCTTTTGCCAACGCATCGGCAATCTTACCCATTTCGGTGTCCATACCGGTCGCACACACGACCGCCTTGCCTCGTCCGTATACGACGCTTGAACCCATGTATACCATGTTTTTTCTGTCACCGAGAGGTACATCGCCTTTTTCGTTCGGCGATACGGGATCACATATTTTGTTTACCGGTACGCTTTCGCCCGTAAGCGCAGCCTCCTCGACCTTCATTGAGGCACATTCGATAATTCGAGCATCGGCAGCAACGGCATCACCGGCTTCAAGTACGATAATATCGCCTATTACAAGCTCTTCGGTTTTAACGACACACAGCTTACCGTCTCGTATTACCTTGCTCGTTGCAGCCGCCATTTCGGCAAGCGCTTCAATGGCTTTTTCCGCTTTTGATTCCTGATAAACACCGAGTACGGCGTTTATTATTACAACAGCCGATATTATAATAACATCGGTAAAGCCTCCGTCCTCGCCGCCCGCTATGGCGAGAACTGCGCTGACAACGGCGGCAACAATGAGGATTATTATCATCGGGTCTGCAAGCTGCTTGAAAAATTTCTTTATTATCGAGTCTTTTTTTGCCTCAATGAGCTTGTTTTTTCCGTTTTTTGCAAGACGCTCAGCACTCTCTTTTTCCGAAAGACCTGCCTCGGAGGACTGAGTATGCTCAAGCACCTCACCTACGTCTTTTAAATAATGTTTCATTTTTCACTCCGTGAATTTATTATTTTATAAATTAAAAAACTCATACATTCAAAAAGAACGTATGAGTCTCATTTTTTAACAGATAAACCAGAAGATTCATTCTTCGGCTGTTGATCTACCTGACGCAGTATTGCGTAAATTACTCCCTCATAGGATTATTAACATTATTATCTTATCACAAATGATTTTTCTTGTCAAGCATATTTTACTTGTTTTTACATTGATTTTACATTTTATTATATGTAAAGCCGGACGGAATAATCATGCAATATTTTTGCGGTGCGGTTTGGTATATCTTATTCATCGTCTTTGCATTTTATACTATGCAAGATCGCGTGAAATAATTATACAATATTTTGTGGCAGTTTGGTTTATGATATTCGTCGATTTTAACTCTGCGATAAGAGAAGACCGGTTAAATAATTATACTATATCCTTGTTATGATAGCAGGAATATGTTATTTTGATTTTAGAATTTATGTAATGCAAAGTTATAAAACATAATTATACAAAATTTTTGTCATGGCACTTCGGGACATTATATTCCTCAGAGCCACGCTTCCCCGGAGGGGACGGGAGGGGCGAAAACAATATTTTGTATGTATCGAAAAAAGCACGCATATGCGTGCTTTATCGTGCTACCACGCCGAGCGAAGCGTAGCAAGCGCTACGCCCATGGACATAGGACGTGATATGACTTGGAAATAATTCCTCGTCGCCACGCTTATATAATAGCATATTCTATTTTATTTGTCAAGTAATTTCAATAATATTATATCGAAAATATTCGCAGTATTCTTTGAGCTATACTAAATAAGAAACTATATAATAACAATACTTGCAGTCAAGTATAGTATATTGGTTTTTTTCGCCCCTCCCGTCCCCTCCGGGGAAGCGTGGCTCTGAGGAAGCAATGGGACAACGTGCTGTGCGCAAATTCAAAAGCGAAAGCAAAGTGAAAATACGGACAACACATCACGTTCCGACTTTGAAAGGCGTTACAGATTTAGGTAAAAAATGCGTTGCGATAATTTATAAGAGAAAGTAAAAAGATAGAATATGGACAACTAACCGCACTCCGACTTTGAAAGGCATATTTACAGATTTAGGTAAATAGAATACGATGAGTGAGTTTACAAAATAATTCAAAAAGGCATTTGCCGAAAACATTCTTAAAGCTCGGCTTGCAATTAAGAATTAAAAGCAAAAAAACAAACTGAAGGTGCTGTACGTATAATTGTGTAAAAAACAAAACACAGACAATAGAGCTTCACGGCATTTGTCGTTGAGGATATAACAAAAATCAAGATGATGAATCGGTGCAATGAAGCTCGATCGTCCGCATAATTCATAATATATGAGAATCATATCAAATTGCACTTGCTGAATATGGGCGGCAAAGTGGGATTTCGGAGGTATTATTATACAAAATTTGTATTTTGTATAATAATACCTCGGCTCCACATTTGATTTACGGAATTATGCTTCAGCTCCCCAAAGGAGTTTTTCCGCATTTTTGTGGTAAATATTCTCCTTCAATGATTGTGAAATGTCAAGTGAGTCAATGAATAGCTTTGTATAAGCCGCACTGCACCAAGGCATATCCGAGCCGAAAAGTATCTTGTCAGACGGATGATTTTTAATAATACTCTCCGCAAGCTCTTTTTCAATATCGTATGCGCAAAGTGATGTGTCGAAATATACGTTTTGTCCGCACAGCTTTTTCAACACGTCACGCCACATTTTATTTGAACCCATATGTGCCGCAACGAGCTTTAGATTCGGCAGCTGTTTTAATACGTTGAGTATTCTATCGGGTGTTGAATGTATGAAATTCGGCGATATAAAGTCGTAGCCTGCATGTATTACTACGATAAGCCCCGCCTCTTGGGCAGCCTCAAGCACTTTCATACACTTTTTATCGTCAAGTGTAAGTCCGACATAATCGGGATGAAGCTTTATTCCGAGAAAATTTCTTTTTTTTAAATCGAATACATCACAGACAACGTCCTCCGAAAACGGATTTACCGAGCCGAATGCGATGAGCCTATCATAATTATCGTTTATATACTGCGCAAAATCGTTTACGTTATTCTGCTGACGTGGGTTGGTGGCAATATTCAGTATAACGGAGCGATCTACTCCCCACGTGTCCATTTTATTTATAAGTCCTTTTATACTTCCGTCGGAAAAAGGCACGATATTTGCGTTTTTCATAAGTCCCTCGACTGCTCGCGGTACGAGCTTGTCGGGAAAAGCGTGTGCGTGAAAATCTATAAGCATTGTTTTCCTCCTGAGCCTTGCTCAATATAATTATATAATGGATTATTGAAATATGCAAGAAAAAAATAAAAATATTCTTGACATATCACGCTATTTATGATATCATTTATTTGGCGAATAATATGTCGAACAAGGAGAATGATATGAAAAAATTAAATGTTACGATATGGAACGAATACAGACACGAGCGTACCGTTGAGGAAGTCAAAAAATTATACCCCGACGGCTTGCACGCATTCATTGCATCGTTTCTCAAGGAGCTTGACACCGAGGGCAGATTTGAAATAACGCTTGTCGCACTTGACGATGATGAGCAGGGCTTGCCCGATGAAGTGCTTAACAAGACCGATGTGCTTTTGTGGTGGGGTCATATGGCTCATGATGAGGTAAACGACACACTTGTCGCAAAGATACGTGACCGTGTTTACCGTGACGGAATGGGCTTTATTGCGCTTCACTCCGCTCATATGTCAAAGCCCTTTCACTCAATTGTCGGTACAAACGGTATACTTTCTTGGGGTGATGAGCAACGCGAGCTTTTATGGAATACCTCTCCGGCACACCCCATTGCCGCCGGTATTCCCGAATATGTTGAGCTTTATGAAGAAATGTACGGCGAGCCGTTCTATATTCCCACGCCCGATGCAACGGTATTCACAAGCTGGTTTGAGCATGGCAACGTATTCAGAAGCGGTTGTTGCTTCTTAAGAGGGCTGGGCAGGATATTCTATTTCCAACCCGGTCACGAGACCTGCAGGTCTTATTATAACAAGGACATTCAGCGTATAATATATAACGCAGTGCTTTGGGCAGCTCCCGCACAAAGCGGCGTCAAGACACCGTCATGCGATTATATCAAGCCCATAGTTTAATTCAAAGCAACGGAAAGTAACAAAATTATGATTCCTTTCATATTATATAGCAAAGAGAATTCTCTTTACAGTATTTTATGAAAGGAATTATTTGTTATGTCAGAAAACAGAGGACCCTGCTGTTCATCGTCACCGAAACAGGACCTTGCATATATAGATACTTACAGAATACTCGACTCTTGCCGTGACAAGGACTGCTTTGAAGATGTACCGGTATATCTTTCCGAATACGGACGTGATGTTATAGAGCATTCAACGAATATACGAACCTGTTCGGCAAGCATTCTTTCATCACATATAAGCGTCGTGCCTGTGCCGTTTAATAACGGATTCTATCAAATTGATATAAGAATTTACGTAAAAATGACGTTTGAAGCTTGCGTGTGTATGTCAAACAGACAGATCATAGAAGGGGTTGCTGTAGTAGATAAGAGAGTTGTGCTGTTCGGCTCGCAAGGAAACGTATCCATTTTCAAATCCGATCCCGACGAGGATGGCTTCTGCTCCTGCCGTTCCCTGCCCGATTCGGATCCTTGCCACTCCACAAATCTGCCTATGGCGGTTTTTGAGGTTGCCTCGCCGGTGGTATTGAACACAAGAATACTCGAAAAGCACGCACCGAAAAAAATATGCTGTCTGGTCGGAGATATTCCCGAGGTGATATGCCGTCGTATAAACGGAGGACTGTGCGAGCATGGCGAAAAAATTCTTGCGGTTTCGCTCGGCTTCTTCTCGGTAACGCGAATAGAACGCCCGGAACAGTATTTGCTTAACGCCGCAGAGTATTCCGTACCCGAAAAAGAATGCGAATGCTTTACGGACGATGACCCCTGCACCGTTTTCCGCAGAATGGACTTCCCCGTAAACGAGTTTTCACCGCCCGCA
The DNA here is from genome assembly GCA_964562175.1 of uncultured Lachnospiraceae bacterium. Taxonomy (GTDB): domain Bacteria; phylum Bacillota; class Clostridia; order Oscillospirales; family CAG-272; genus CAZCJU01. The sequence continues at coordinate 9,780 of CAZLRV010000025.1, read as the reverse complement.
AAGGACACAAAACGCTGCAAATAGCATAAAAGCAGAGGCTATAAGCCTCTGCTTTTGCGTATTTGGGAGATCAATACATTCCGCCCATGCCTGCGCCTGCGTTTGCGGTGGGTGCGGGTTCTTCCTCTTTCTTGTCTGCGACAAGTACTTCTGTTGTAAGTACCGTAGCGGCGATAGAGGATGCATTTTGAAGTGCGGAGCGTGTTACCTTGGTAGGATCAACTATTCCCGCCTCAACCATATCAACGTACTTTTCGTTGTATGCGTCGAAGCCGTAGCCAACCTTTCTGCTGTTCTTTATCTTATCTATTATTACGGAGCCTTCAAAGCCTGCGTTTGCGGCAATTTGACGGATAGGCTCCTCAAGCGCCTTAAGAACAATCTTTACGCCGACTTTCTCGTCGCCGTCGGTAGTCTTAAGAAGCTTTTCGACCTCGGATATAACATTGAGATATGCAACGCCGCCGCCGGCTATGATGCCTTCCTCGACAGCCGCCTTTGTTGCATTGAGAGCGTCCTCGATACGGAGCTTCTTCTCCTTCATCTCGACCTCTGTAGCCGCACCTACCTTGATAACTGCAACACCGCCGGCAAGCTTTGCAAGTCTTTCCTGCAGCTTTTCGCGGTCAAAGTCGCTCGTTGTATTCTCTATTGCGGCTCTGATCTGTGCAACACGGCTCTTTATCTCGCCCTTGTCGCCCATACCGTCAACGATTATGGTGTTATCCTTATTTATCTTTACCTGTCTTGCACGGCCGAGCTGTTCAACGCTTGCGTCCTTCAGCTCAAGTCCGATATCGGAGGAAATTACCTCGCCGCCGGTCAAGATGGCGATATCCTTAAGCATTTCTTTTCTTCTGTCGCCGAAGCCCGGAGCCTTAACGCCGACACAAGTGAAAGTGCCTCTTATCTTATTGAGTATGAGCGTTGTGAGAGCCTCGCCCTCGATATCCTCTGCGATTATAACGAGCTTCTTACCCGATTGTACTATCTGCTCAAGCAAGGGCAGTATCTCTTGTACATTGGATATCTTCTTATCAGTGATAAGAAGATAAGCATCGTCGATAACAGCCTCCATTTTGTCGGTATCCGTTACCATATAGGGGGAGATGTAGCCGCGATCGAATTGCATACCCTCAACGACCTCGGAATATGTCTCGGAGCTTTTTGATTCCTCAACGGTGATAACGCCGTCGCTGGTAACCTTTTCCATAGCATCGGCAATAAGCGTACCTATCATCTCATCTCCTGCGGAGACTGTGCCGACTCTTGCTATATCAACGCTTCCGTTTACCTTCTTTGAATTTGCGGTAAGGCATTCAACGGCCTTAGACGTAGCCTTTGCCATACCCTTGCGAAGTACCATGGGGTTTGCGCCTGCGGCAACATTCTTCATTCCCTCTCTGATAAGAGCCTGTGCAAGCAGTGTTGCGGTCGTTGTGCCGTCACCTGCGGCATCGTTGGTCTTTGTTGCGACCTCTTTTACGAGCTGAGCGCCCATGTTTTCAAATGCGTCCTCAAGCTCAACGTCCTTTGCTATCGTAACACCGTCATTGGTTATAAGGGGTGCGCCGTATTTCTTATCGAGAACCACGTTTCTGCCCTTGGGTCCGAGTGTTACCTTGACCGTGTCGGAAAGCTTATCAACGCCTCTTTGAAGAGCGGCTCTGGCTTCCGCACCGTAAATGATTTCTTTTGCCATTTTAAATTACCTCTTTTCGAAAATTATCTCTCTTACTCTACAATTGCCAAAATGTCGCTCTCTTTGACGATGATATATTCCTCACCGTCACACTTTACTTCGGTACCCGCATACTTGCTGAGTATTACGGATGCACCGACGGGAACGGTCATCTCAACCTTTTTTCCGTCAACCATTCCTCCGGGACCTACGGCAATAACCTCGGCAACCTGGGGTTTTTCCTTAGCGGATGCGGTAAGTATGATACCGCTTTTCGTTGTTTCCTCCGCTTCCTTCATTTTGACCACTACACGGTCTGCGAGCGGTTTAATAGTCATTTTATTTTACCTCCGATTTTGTTTTTTGTAATTTGGCACTCAATGACCTTGAGTGCCAATTGACAATACATATTGTATCACGCTTTTTTGAAAAATCAATAGTTTTTTTGAGATTTAACATAATTTTAACAATATTTATTTTTCATCTCAAACGGGCTTGCAAAGATACGCCCGATAGCCCTTGTCAAGCAGTACATCATACGCCGCTTTTGCTCTGTCCTCGTCGGTGTATATTGAAAATATAGAGGGTCCTGAACCCGACATAAGCGGTTTTTCTATGCAATATCTTGCCATTATCTCCTTTATTTCCTCTCTGTGAGGGGAAACGGATTGAAAGGCATTGTACATATGGCGGCATATTTCCTCTATTTTTCCCGAGGTAAGCGACGAAAGCATCGGATCTATCTCCACCGCCTCACGATCCCGAATACCGTCAAGCTTGGCAAACGCCTCGGCTGTGCATATTTTTTCGTCGCCTATTGCGACAAGCACCGTGCATTCGGGCATTTTCGAAATTCTTTGCAATATCTCACCGATACCTCTTGCATGGCAAGTGCCGCGTTTAATGCAAAACGGCACATCGGCACCGAGCTTGGCACCCAATCTGCATAGAGTGTCAACATCTGCCCCAAGGTCAAACAGCTCGTTCAAGCCCTCAAGCACTGCGGCGGCATCGGCAGAACCGCCCGCAAGTCCCGCACTTACGGGTATACGCTTATGCAGGCGTATCGTTATACCGTCATGCTTCACGTTGAAATGCTCAAAAAACAGCTTTGCCGCCTTGTATGCCAAATTTCCCTCTCCGTCCGGCAACTCATCATCGTTCGACATCAGCTCGATATCGCCACTGTCCGTCTTTTCTATCAGAACATCGTCGTGCAGACTTATGCTTTGCATTATGCTGTCAAGCAGATGGTAGCCGTTGTCAAGCCTTTGGCGTACCTCCAAAAACAGATTTATCTTTGCATACGCCTTGACCTCGATCTTATCCATATATCGTACCTCTATGTCCTTATTACAGCCTGTTGTATACAAGATATGAGCATAACATACCGAATATCATGGCAATTATACCGATAAGCACGGTAAGCCAGAGCGGTACCGGTGTTGTCAGTATATTACCGCTTTTTTTCTCATCGTCGACTTTGCTCTCACCCGTCGTCACCTCGTCCGTGTCGGGTGCGCTTTCATCTCCGACGGTTTCGCTCACCTCATCTGTCTGCTCATCCTCCGTTACCCATTCGGTCACCTGCTCCGTTTCGGTAACATCACCGCTTTCCACGCCTGTTTCGTGTGAGGTCTGCTCGTCCGGTGTGCGAATGACATTGAGTGTGTAAACGCTAGTGGTTCCCTTCTCTGAGGTGCATTTTATCTCTATTTTGTTTTCGCCGACATCAAGGCTGTATTCACCGCCCTTTGCCGTTGCCTTTGCATTGCTCGGGGTGGGCGTTACCTTTATGCTTTGAGTGGCATTGTCGACGTTTACGGTATATGAATACGTGTTTTTATCGAATTTGGGTTCAAGCGTACCTGCAGACAGCTCGATTTTCGACAGTGACGAGTCATCGCTTTTATTTGGGTCATCGGGACGTGTTACCGTTATTTTATAAGTCGTACTGCTTCCGTCCTCGGCTGTGACCTTTATCGATATCGTATTTTTTCCGACCTTGAGGTCTTTATTGCCCGATATTGAAACGCTTGACGATTTGTCGGAGCGTGACGTATCGACGCTTACAGAGGCGGTATCATATTTTACCGTTGCCGTATAATCGGTCTTTGTGGGCGAAAAGCTTTCGTTGAGCTTAAAGCCGTCAAGGGCAAGCGAAGCAAGCTTTGAGTCGGAGGACTTGGGCTTTGTCAGCTTAACACTGTATGTCGCATCCGAAACCTCGTCCTCGTTGTTGCCGTCCGTCAAGCGTATGTCGGTGGCTTTTACCGATATCGTGTCACCCGTATTCAGCTTTGATGAAACGGCAAACTCCAAAACGCACATCGTTACGGCTGAGCTTATCGGCTTTGATTGGTCGGAAGTATCGTCATAGCAGATAAAAACGGTCTTGTCCGTTTTACTGCTCGATTCAACCTTCCAGCCGCTTGGGTATGACGATGAGCCTTTGAAGGTCAGCTTGTCCGAATCGTACTCAATATTAAACGAAGCTCCCAAAATGCCCGATCCGCCGACCTTTACGGTGACCTTTACCGTATCGCCCGCGCGAACGGTTGAGGTTGCCGACAAAGTAAGCGACGGTGGGGCGGCACATACGCATAGCGATAGCAATGCCGATACTATCGAAAGCGTAATTATAAGCGAAATTAACCTATTTTTCATCCTATCCGTTTAACCTCCTTGGCAGTTATGGAAGAATTACCCAATAAATGCGATTTCATCTGAACGAGATCCGTTATCGTTATTTTTCCGTCTCCGTTCACATCTGCACCGTACACATAAGCACCGTTCAGTGAGGTGTCATCGAAAAGTCTTGTTTTCAGCCGAACGAAATCGGTAATACTTACAGCTCCGTCACCGTTTATATCGCCCGTCAGAACGATATCAAGCTTTTGATATACCTTACCGTCTTTTACAAGGCTCACTGTCATGCCCGTACCGAGCTTTGCGCTTGAAGAAACGGCAGCTCCGTTCTTTTCGACTTTCAGCAGCGAGGACGGGGAGAGCCTTGAGAGAAATGCAGAGCAGGTAGTGCCGAGCGGTATTTTCGATATCGTACTCAAGCTTTCGTTTATCGAATAGACCTCCGAGCTTATTTTTGTTATTTCTATATATACCTCGTTGCTCTTTACCTGACCGTTAAAGCCGTTTGCGGCTTTAACGAGTGCGTAGACATTACATCCCATATCGGCAGGGGCTACGACATAGTCAAATGAGCTTGCCCCGTCTATCCGCACGCCGTTTCGATACCATTCTATGGAATATGTAATACCCACGGGGCTGAGAGCGGATACCGTTGCGTGAAGCGTCGAGCCTAACCTGCCCTCCCCGCTCAAGGTGAGATTACAGCTCAGTGTCTGCATGGAAACATTTACACTGTACTTTACCGTGTGGTTAAGATACGTTACGGTGACCTCGTTTTCCCCGCTCTTGTCAAGCGAACATTTTGCCGTAAAGCCGGTGCTTATAACGCAGATCTTTCCGTCATCTGAAATATAGTACAGCTCAAGTCCCGATGTGTCAAGGCTCTGTCCGAGCTTGTATTCGGTCTTACTCGGCATTGTTTTTATGGCAAGCCGCTCGACCGTCTTATCGAGTGAGGACGGGCTGACGGTAAAGGATGAGCCTTTTAACATAAAGCCTACGGCAGTGTTGTCCGAGCGGTATTTTTCACCGCTGTCCGTCGTTACCTCGATCGACTCACCGAGCGAGAAGTCCGTGTAGAGCAAAACGGAAGCATATCCGCCCGGCTCGTATCTCGCACCTTTATAATAATATTCAATATTATATACATCGATCGGACCGAGGGCAAAGGCACCGACATTCAACTCACTTCCGACAAGCAATATATCGGATGAACCTATGACAGAAAGCTTATATTCATCGTCATATAAATACGTAATTTCCACCGTATCGACGCCCGATTTCTTAAATGCCGCCTCGCTTTTGCCCCCACTCGGACAATATGCCTTACATCCGTCCGACATTGTGCCGACGATGATAACGGAATCGGAGCAGACGAGGGTCATATTGGAGCAACCCTCAAAGCAGTTATTGCCGACAGTGCCGACATTTGGTGGCAAAATAAGCGAGGAAATACCGTCCGCACCGTAAAAAGCGTTATCACCTATACTCAAAAGCCCATAGGGCAATATTACTTCATTTAGCGAGGAATGGCAAAACGCATACTCGCCTATGTACTCGCACGACGGATGCACGGAATAGCCACCCTCAAGGGATGAGGGAACGTAAGCAAGCGTTTTCATATCCTTTGAATAAAGTGCGCCACCGTATGATGCATAGCTTTTATTTGCACTTGCAACGGATATATAAGTCAGGCGGTGCATTTGATAAAATGCGCCGTATTCGATATTAGTTACCCCACTCGGTACGGTTATCCTTTTTATACCGTAGCAGTCATAAAAGGTGCGAGCCTTTACCGTGCGGCAAGAGGAATGCAGTGTAATATCTCCGCTCTTTGCACTCGGACAAACAAACAGCGTGCTTTTGTCAAGCGAATAAATGCAAGAGTCATATACCGAATAATTCGTATTTTTTGACGATACCGAAAACGAAGTCAATGCGACACAGCCCTCAAACGCATCCGGTGATATTTCACGTACCGTCGAGCTAATTTCAATCTCGGTTATTTTAGAGCAATACGCAAAGCTGTGGGGTGATATCGTCACAACTCCCTCGGGCAGTGCATACTTGCCGGATATACCGCCGCCGACGCATACAAGCGTCTTGAAGTCGGCGGAATACAATGCACCGTTTGTCGAAAAATAGCTTTTATTTGATGAACTTACCGCAAAAGCGGTCAAGCCGCTTGCTCCGGCAAAGGAATAAGGCGAGATATCGACAACACCGGACGGAATGGAAACGGAATTTATCTTTGAATTGAAGCCGAATGCATACGGTGCGATGGCTGTTACCTTACAGCCGCCAAGCTTTTCGGGTATAACGACATTTTTGTTCTCGCCCTTGTAATACGTTATCGTGCATTCGGAGCCGTGTTTTTCGTATACAAAGCCGTTTGATGAATTATCCTTTACGGTGATCTTGCATTCTGCGGTAGCTTCACCGTATTTTGCAAATACGGTTATATATGCCACGCCGACACCGACGGCGTACACGTTGCCGTCCTCATCTACGTCTAAAACATTTCTATCGCTTGACCTGAAATAGAAGCGTTCGTAATAAGAATCCGTCGGGTAAGCACTCGGCGTAAGCTTAATGCTCTGAGCGATACTCATATCATGCTCTGTTTTGTTAAGTGAGATGCTTTCGGGAAATACGATACCGTCGCAGCCGATAATGCTCGATACGGCATATCCGTAATAATTTACCTCGCTGTCACTGCAAAGGCGTATGCTTACCGTATCGGACGGTATTATCAATTCACGTCCCGCCAGCTCATCACCGGAAAAGACTCCGCAGCTGTTGCCGTCCCCGTCACTTATGAAAATGTAGTCTTTATCCGGCTCCGTGTATGTAAGAGAAGAAAATGTAAGCTTAATATGAGAGGGTGAGCCGGTCACGGTATATGTCTGCGTATCATCGGTATTCGGCAAATAGTCATGTGCCGACTCAAGCAAGGCAGCATTCTTACCCACAGTCACCTCTCTCGAATCGCTGTGAAGCCCGTCAACGGTATAAACGGTGACGATCGCACTTCCCACCCTTTTCGCCGTCATAGTTCTGCCCGATATTTCAATGACATCGGGGTTCGAGGATACGAAAAACGTATTTATGACCTCAACACTGTTTCCTCGAACACCTGCCGAAAGCTCTTGGCTCTGACCGACCGAAATAGGCAGTGTCGGCATGACAAATACGCTCGTCGGGCGGTGCGTTCCCGTGTAATTTACGGCGATCGTATCAACGCCGCAGGCACTTGCAACAGCTTGACAGCTCGATGCTTTTGAGCAATAAACGGTCAAGCTCGGGCATGAGGCAAAAGCATCTTCACCGACAGCCGTCGCACTCGGCACAAGCACGGAGCGAAGCGAGGTACAATTAAAGAAACAGCCTCGACCGATGGATTTAACACTTGCCTCAACGGATACGCCCAAAAGCGAGGTGCAACCCGAAAGCATATGATCGGGGTAAACACTCACAGACGGCGGTACACTCAATGTTTTAAGAGAAGTGCAGCAGCTGAACGCCGCCTTGCCAATACTCTTCAGCGTGTTCGGCAGCTCAATGCTCTTAAGTGCCGCACTATCGGCAAAGCAATACGCAGAAATGCTCTCCGTACCGCCGACAACGGTCAGCGAGGTCAGGCTCTTATCGATTAAATATATCAACCGACGATTGTCGGAGGAATACAGACAGCCGTTTTTCACAACAAACGACGTGCTGTCGCACTCTATCAGAGCAAGCTGTGAGCAACGGTAAAAAACGCCATCGCCGATGCTTTTGATACTGCTTGGAATCGATATTTTATATAATTTATCACAACCCGAAAATGCTCCGTCCCCAATGGAAACAACGGGCTTGCCCTTGTATGTACTCGGAATGTTTAACTCAAATACCGCATCGGGCGAGCAGGAGGTGAGCGTGTACCCTCCCCCGTCCGAGTTAAGCACAAAGGAAAGCGGCTCAATTGTGGCGAATATCTCAAACGAATTTGATAACAAAAACAGAGATAAAACGATAATTATAGATAGTAATTTGTATATTTTGTTCTTCATTTTCCATTATTTACTGTAAATCGGTATAACTTCATGGCTTTACATCTTATTCTACCACAAATCGACAAACATTTCAAGCACAGTGAGTATAATTCATAAAATATTTATATATTTTTTTCGGTTATACTCCCCGTTTTTTTCATCGGATATTGACAAATCGCATCGTTTGATATATAATAGACTCAATAATGCAAAGGAGAAAATAAAATGCTGATAGATAACAAGCCCAACGATATCAAGGCACTTGCCGAATTTTGGAGAGAGTACGCCGAGGGCGAAATACTTATAAAAAAATTCGATGATGAGACCTTTGAAAGGCTTTTCTTCTCGCAAAGAGATGAATTTAAAGTAGCAAATGTTTGCTTGAGGGACGATGATGGCAAGATCATCGGCTTCGGTAACGGCTGTCGCTTAAACGGTGCCGATAAGGCATTCATAACATATGTACTCGTCGATCGTACACAACGCCGCAATGGCTACGGACGAACGATACTTGCTTCACTTAAAGAAATGCTTTCCTCGTATGGTGAGCCTACACAGCTTTTTGAAGCCTCATTCTATAACCCCATCGGGCTTGAATGGTGCATACCCGGCACTCCCCGTCACGATCACCCCGGTATTCCCGGCGTTGACGTGCTTTCGGCGGGCTATATTTGGGCGAAAAACTGCGGCTTCCGTGATTTCGCACATCAAAACTCATATTATAGATGTCTTGAGAACTACACGATAACGGACGACGTAAAGCGTTCGATAGCACGTGCAAAAGAAGCCGGCTATATAATAACATATTATGATAGAAACGTCCACCATTCACTGAATGAGCTTTTCGACAACCTCAAAAACGAGGGTTGGAGACGCGCTATCATGGGAAACGAAGCTAAAGATAACCCCTTGCCGCTACTCATTGTCGAGGAGGTCGCAACAAAAAGAGTTTGCGGCTTCACCGGTCCACTTATGGTTCAGCCGAGCGGCAGAGGCTACTTTGCAGGAATAGGCGTGCATACCGATTGCCGCGGCTGTGGCGTGGGTAAAGCTCTCTTTTCCGCACTCTGCTCAGGTCTGAAAGACCAAGGCGCCGGCTTTATGTCACTCTTTACCGGCGAAGATAACCTCGCACGCAATATCTACGAGGCGGCAGGCTTCAAAATCGTCCGCTCCTGGGCAGATATGAGAACAAGAGTCAAAAAATAATCATAATACCATACTATATCATCACGCGAATGCGTGCATATCATCACGCGAATGCGTGCATATCATCACGCGAATGCGTGCATATCATCATGCGCAAGCGTGTATGTAATCACGCACAAGCGTGTATGTAATCACGCACAAGCGTGTATGTAATCACGCGCAAGCGTGTATGAAATAGCATTGCATAACAAAAAGGCGGGAGGAGTT
>CAZLRV010000024.1:0-25436 GCA_964562175.1 uncultured Lachnospiraceae bacterium | reverse complement strand
TTTTGCAAAAAAGTACACATTTCTGCAAAACAGCCCTTTTTATGTTGTTTTTTCATACGTCTTTACTTTATAACGAAAGGTTGAAATTGCCATTTTGCATTCAGCCGCCGCAAGCGTTGCGGTGATTTCTCCGTTTTTCCAGCGTCTGTATACGCTGTTAAAATTATCGGGCAACCGCCCCGGCGGTCTGCCGAAGCGGATGCCTCTTGCCTTTGCCGCCGCAATGCCCTCCGCTTGTCGCAGACGTATATTTGCGTGTTCGTTTTCCGCAACGAATGACAGCACCTGCAAAACGATATCCGAAAGAAACGTCCCCATAAGATCCTTACCGCGCCGTGTATCGAGCAAGGGCATATCAAGCACGACGATATCAACGCCCTTTTCCTTTGTAAGTATACGCCACTGCTGTAATATCTCCTCATAGTTTCTTCCGAGACGGTCTATGCTCTTTATATAGAGCAGATCGTCTTTTTTCAGCTTGCGGAGCATTTTTTTATATTTCGGTCTGTCAAAATCCTTACCCGATTGCTTGTCGATATATATATTTTGACTTTTAATACCCTCTTTTGCCAACGCTATTTGCTGTCTGTCCTCGTTTTGGTCTCTACTGCTCACACGTATATATCCGTATACGCTCAAAGCGCTCCCCCTTTCCTCTTCATTCAAAAAACGCTCCACGTATAACTACGTGAAGCGTTTTTCATACCGCTTATGCGGTTCAGAACAGGATTATCAAGAATTGAGATATCAAAACGACGGCGATAAGCGCAATGGGATATGTTGCCGCATATGCGGATGCAACGTCTTCCGTTCCCGCTACGTTTATAAGCGTACCGAGTGCGGGAGTTGAGGTCATACCGCCCGTTATTGAACCGAGGTTATTGAGCAAGCTCAGCTTCAAAACGTACTTTGCGAACAAATAACCGATTATCATCGGGAATGTCGTCATGATTATTCCGTATACGAAATACATCGGGTCGAAGTTCTGAACAAATTCGGCACCACCGGGAATACCCGCGCCTACAAGGAAGAATACCAAGCCAAGCTCACGGAACAGCTTAAGCGTTCCCTCTGTGGGCATGACCTTTACCGGTCCGAAATGACCGAAGTGACCTATTATAAGGCTTGTGAGCAGACAACCGCCCGTCGTTGTGAGTGAGAAGCACGTTCCGCCAAGACCCTGTGAGGAGAGCGGAATTTTTATCTGACCGATAAGCGTTCCGACTATTGCCGCAAGTGAGAATGCGGCAATACCCATATGGTCTATCTCAAACAGCTTGCCCTTACGCGTCTTTTTCTCATCTTCGGCTTTTATTATAAGCTTTGCTCTTTCCGCTTCCATATCCGCTTTGGTGAGCTTGGGTATGAGCTGTACGAAAAGCACAACGCCGATAACGCCGTAAATATATGCTATACCGTGTCCGACGGAAACGAGTGAGGTATATTCCTCCGCTACCGTTGCCTTAGCCGCCGAAAATGCGGGGGTCGAGGTCAGGGCACCCGAAAGAAGTCCGACTATCATCGCAACGAAGCCGTCTTGCTCCTTTATGGAGGCGCCGTAGCCTACCACCTCGCCCAGGCCTATACAGCCTGCCGCGGCAATACCGCCGGCAACTATTATGATAAAGCCCAAAAGCACGTATGACTTGAAGTTTTTCTTAAAGTTTCCGAAAAACTTGGGTCCGGCTATGAAGCCGACTGCCGTTACGAAAAGTATCAAGCCGAGGTTTTCAACGAGCTTAAGTCCCTCTGTAAAATCATAAGGCTTGCTTGAAAAGTCAAACAGCAGAGCTTTAGCCTCGTCGACCTTGAAGAACAATGCGCCGAACAAAAGTGCGATTATAAACACGCCCGCATCGCCGAGCGAAACGCCCTTTACGGTAATTCTGCCGAAGCTGTAGCCCACGAGCAGTACCGTAAATACGATGAATATCAGCGTTGAAATATCGCTTATCGAGATAACGCCGTTAAATAAACTCATTCTTGTCCCCTCTTACTTTCTTCTGTAATCGGGAAGAAGCTTGGGCGATACCTTATCCGTTTCTATTCCCGCATCCGATATTTCCTTTTCAAATGCGGCAACATGGTCGAGCGTAAGCTCGCCGACGGTCACATCCTTAACACGTGCCGCGGCATTTTGACCCGCATTACGTCCGAATACTATTATATCGAGCAGTGAGTTACCCATAAGACGGTTACGTCCGTGGATTCCTCCGACAGCCTCGCCGGCTACGAAAAGATTCTTTATGTTAGTCGTCTCTCCGTTTACGTTTATATCAAGACCGCCGTTCTGGTAGTGAAGCGTGGGGTAAACGAGTATCGGCTCTTTTCTTATATCAACGCCGTACTGACCGAACATACGCATCATTGCGGGAATACGCTTTTCTATCGTTCCCTCTCCGCCTATCTTCTCTATCATAGGTGTATCGAGCCATACGCCCAGACCGTCGCCGGTCTCAACGCCCTTGCCTCTTTCGCCGCATTCTCTGATTATTGAAGCGGCAACAACGTCACGTGTTTCGAGAGGATGCACGAACACCTCGCCGTCACGGTTTACCAGCTTTGCACCGAGGGAACGAACCTTCTCCGTTACAAGAGCGCCGAATATCTGCTGAGGATAAGCCGCACCCGTGGGGTGATACTGAAGCGTATCGGCGTAGAGAAGCTTTGCGCCTACTCTGTAGCCGAGTACAAGACCGTCAGCCGTTGCGCCGTAGTGGTTTGAGGTGGGGAAGCCCTGATAATGCATTCTTCCCGCACCGCCCGTTGCGATTATAACGGTCTTTGCCTTAGCAACGAGAAGCTCGTGCGTTTCCATATTCATAAGCACCGCACCTGCGGCGTTGCCCTTATCGTCAAGTATAAGCTCGATAGCCGAGGTAAAGTCAACAACGGGAATGTTTCTGTTAAGAACCTCATCTCTGAGCGTTCTCATTATCTCCGCACCGGAATAGTCCTTTGCGGCGTGCATACGCTTACGGCTCGTACCGCCGCCGTGCGTGGTTATCATCGTGCCGTCGGGCTCTTTATCGAACTCAACGCCGAGCGAGCTGAGCCATTGAATAGCCTCGGGAGCATCGCATACGAGCTTTGAAAGCAGCTCACGCTTTGCGGCAAAGTGACCGCCGCCGAAAGCATCGACAAAATGTATTGCGGGTGAGTCGTTGGGCTTATCTGCCGCCTGGATGCCGCCCTCCGCCATCATCGTGTTTGCATCGCCGATACGGAGCTTTGTAACTATCATTACATCCGCACCCGCCTCGTTTGCTTCAATAGCCGCCGAAGCACCTGCTCCGCCGCCGCCTATGATAAGCACGTCAACATCGTAATCGGGCTTTGTGAGGTCTACATCCTCCGCTTTTATTCTGCTGTGAGCCTGAAGCATCTCGGCAAGCTCGGTGGGAACCTTTTCGCCCTTATTGGGTCCTATCTTCAGCTCTCTGAATTCGTCTTTGTTGTAATCGGGGTGATAGGTTGCGAGGAGATCCTCCTTTTCCTGTGCCGTCATACGGCGAGGCGTAAGGGCTATGTTATCGTCTCTTACTTTTTCAACCTTATTTATTGAATCATTGTAATTTTCGGGATACATCTGCTTTACCTCACTTCTCTATCTCTCTGTTGTTGTACAGCTCTTTCATTTCCTCGATGGGCTTCTGCATAAGCGCCTCGATAAGCTCCGTAAACGTACCGTCCTTTATCTCCTTAACACGGTCTTCAAGATGACCGCATCCGGGAGCAAGGTATTTACCATTAAGACGACGTGCGAGCATTGCGACCTGAGGATGAGAAATACCCGCAGGGCAACGCGAGGAGCAAACGCCGCACATTACGCAGTCAAACGACTCCTCGGCGCACTTATCGTACTCACCTCTTTGAGCGTATGCGATATATTGCATTACGTTAAGGCTCTGAGTACAGCTCTTTGTGCAGGCGTTACAGCCTATGCATGAATATATTTCGGGATAAAGCTGCATCATTATCTGCTCTGTGGGCTTTATCTTTTCTATATCGTATACCTGCTTAACGAGGGGGAAGAAGGGCAGTGTGGCAACGTACATATCGTTTTCCACCTTTGTTTGGCAAGCCAAGCACGCCTTAAGCTCACGGTCGCCCTTTATACGGTAGATAGTGGCACACGCACCGCAAAATCCGTTACGACAGCCGCAGCCTCTTACGAGCTGATAGCCGGCATATTCCATGGCACGCATTATCGTCAGATTGTCCGGAACCTCGTACTTCTTTCCGAACAGATAAATATTAACCATATTTTCCATTTTATGAAATTTCCTTTCTATTACGCCCTATATCAATACTCGTCGGGCAGCTCGTCAAGCTGATCCATACGGAAAACGGGGCCGTCCTTGCATACATATTTTGAGCCGATATTACATCTGCCGCATTTACCTATACCGCATTTCATTCTCAGCTCCATTGTCGTGTATATCTGTGTCTTGTCAAAGCCGAGCGAGGTAAGTCCCTCAAGCGTGAACTTTATCATTATAGGCGGTCCGCACAGAACTGCGGTCTTATCGGTGGAGAAATTAAGCTCCTTAACGTAATTGGGTACAAAGCCGACATGACCGTCCCAGCCCTCTTGCTCTCTGTCTATGGTAAGGTGTACATTGATACCCTCGTCACCTATCCACTCGTCTATTATTTCCTTATAATCCACCAGATCGTCCTTGCTTCTTGAACCGTAAACTATATCGATCTTGCCGTAACGGTCACGGTAGTGACGGCAATAGTTGATAACGGAACGGAGCGGTGCAAGACCGATACCGCCGGCTATGAACAGCAGGTCCTTGCCGGCAAATTCATCGTCAACGGGGAAGGGTCTGCCGTACGGTCCTCTGATAGTTATCTGCTGACCGACATTTGCTTGGTGGAGCCACTGAGTAACGCATCCGCATTTCTTTATGGAAAATTCCATAAACTCGGTATTTGTGGGAGATGAGGTTATTGAGAACATAGCCTCGCCCACGCCGGGGATGGAGAGCATCGCACACTGTCCCGGTCTATGCTCGAACGCTTTTTTGCCGTCGGGTGTTACAACTCTGAACGTCTTTACATCGGGCGTATCGATTCTTATATCGGTTATAACGCCGATCTTGGGTATGAGAGCCTCGTTTATTTCACTCACCGTCTTTTCCTCCCAACGTTTTTATTACTTTTACTATATTCATATTTATGGGGCATTTAGCCAGACATCTGCCGCAACCCACGCATGAGAACATTCCCTCGTTATTTGTGGGGAAGTATACGAGCTTATGCATAAAACGTTGACGGAAACGCTCCTTTTGCGAAAGTCTGGGCTGTCCTGCCGACATTTTCGTAAAATCGGAATACATACAGCTGTCCCAGCAACGATAACGTATAACGCCCTTGCCCGTTTTGAAGTCCTTTATATCGTAGCATTGGCAGGTCGGGCAAACGAAGGTACACGTTCCGCAGCCCAAGCACGACTCTGAGAGCTTTGCCCATTCGGGACGGTCGAAGAACGCCTCTGTCTTGCCGTCGCCGAAATCGCTTACATCAAGCTGTGCGAGGGGAAGCTTTTTCATTATCTCAGCCGTTTTCGCCATTTGAGCCTTTACGGCGTCGTCGCCGCATTCCTCGAGCAACGATGCGATAAGTGCGATAAACCTTTCACCCTTTTCCGTCTTGGGTGCAAAATATACGTATTCCTCGCTCTTCCACATTGTAACATCGCCGTCGGGGCAGGTCGCATCTATGCCGAAGCTTTGGCAGAAGCACGTTTCCGAGGGACGTGTGCAGGCACACGACACTATTATACCATGCTCACGCTTTGTGGCATAATAGCTGTCAACGGGATCTACGAGAAACACCTTGTCAAGCACATCGAACGCACGCACATCGCAAGCGCGGATGCCGAATATAACGAAATCCTCCGATGCCTCTCTGGTGTCGATTATCTCTATATTCTTTCCCTCGGTCTTGAACTCCATAAGATCCTCTGTCTGCGGGAAGAAGAAGTCCTTTGCGGAGCGTGTCGTGTTGAGCTTTTCGCTCCACTTCATACCGTCGGTATACTTTTTATACGAGCTTTTACCCGACTCATCGTCTGCGGGGATATAAAGCGTCATATTTTCGCTAACGGTCTTAAATACCTTATCTATATCCGAAAGTAATATTCTGTACATTATTCGTTGCCTCCCCTCACAACGTCGGAAGGCTCGGGGTCTTCCTTGGTATAATTTACGAGCGGGGCTCTTGAGCCGACTTCTTCACCCGCCTGATATACGCCGTAATTCTCGTTCATATCCTTTATGAACTTTCTGTTGAGCAAATGAAGCGGTATATTCTGGGGGCATACTCTTGAGCATTCGCCGCAGTCGGTGCATCTGCCCGCTACGTGGAATGCGCGGATTATATGGAACATCTTTTCCTCGAAGCTGTCTGCGGGAGCCTTGTTTTCCGCACCGGATACGGGGTTATCGAATACGCATTTCTCGCACGTGCAGGCGGGACATACGTTTCTGCAGGCGTTGCAGCGTATGCAACGTGAAAGCTCGTTTTGCCAAAATTCGAATCTTTCATCGGGTGTCATTGCCTCAAGGCGTTCCACCTCGTCGAATCTGGCACTGTCAAGCACCTCGCCTTCCGTGCCCAAAAGCTCGTCGTAAGCAACGTGCTTTTTGCTCTTACAGGTCATGCAACGACCCTCAAGCACCTCCGATGCCTCGATCGAAAAGCTTTCGCCGTAAATATTATTTACTTCTATCTTTTCATTGCATACTATTTCGGAAATACCGTCGCCCGTTATTGCCTTTATCTTATCTATATCGACCATTCCCTCACAGGGGATACCTACCGCATACACCTTTTCACGGTCAAAGCGATGCTCGGTAAGCAGCTGATTGAAGCTGTACGTATCGCAGGGCTTGAGGAACACAAGCACACGTCCCGCACCCTTACGAGTCTCAGCCACGAGATATTTTGAGAAGTTTGCTCCGCAGAAATCGTCATAAACGAAATCTCTTTCAAGCTCCTCGGCACAGGTAAATACAGCCGGTGTCATATCGTATACAAATTCGCCGCGTTTCCATCCGAGAACACGGTCAACGACACCGTCGTTGAGAAGCGATATCGCCTTTTCGATAAGCTCTTTACGTGTTATCTTTTGCATCTCAGATCCTCCAATCGCTTATTCTCGCCCAGCGATGCCACGGTCTTGGCAAAATCGTTCATCGTTGCCGCAAACTTTGCACCCTCTGCCGCAGATACCCATTCAACTCTCGTTCTTTCTTTCTCTATTCCGAGGTAATCGAGCATTGAGAAGAGCATCGCCATACGACGTCTGGTATAGTAGTTACCGGAGGTGTAATGGCAGTCGCCCGGATGACATCCGCATATTATAACGCCGTCGGCACCTCTTTGGAACGCACGAAGCACGAATATGGGATTAACACGGCACGAGCAGGGTACTCTGATTATCTTAACATCGGCGGGATAAGCCAAACGGTTGTTTCCCGCAAGGTCAGCACCCGCATATGAACACCAATTACAGCAAAATGCGACTATTTTGGGTTTGTACTCTGTCATTTGCATATTGCATCTACCTCCGCAATTATTTGTTCGCTTGCAAATCCGTAGAGGTTCATCGCACCCGACGGGCAGGCTACCGTACAAGCACCGCAGCCCTGACATACTGCGGGGTTGACGCTTGCAACACGGCGTATTGCCGTGGTTCTGTTGGGCATACGGAATTCCTTATCCGAGTAAGTGATGGCACCGTAGGGACATACACGCTCACAGCTTGAACAGCCGTTACACATAAGCTCATCCGAATGTGCGACACACGGGTTGCCCAAAAGCTTATCCTTTGCCAAAAGTCCGATGACCTTCGATGCCGCCGCACCTGCCTGCGCTACCGTTTCGGGTATATCCTTGGGACCTTGGCAAGCACCGGAGAGAAATACGCCGGCTGTGGGGGATTCAACGGGACGAAGCTTGGGATGCGCTTCGGTGAAGAAGTCGTTCGTATCCATTGAAGCCGTAAGCATCGTCGCAAGAGGACGTGCCGACTTATCCGGCTCTATCGCCGCCGCAAGCACAACGAGGTCTGCCGCTATATGAAGCTGTTTATCGGCAAGCAGGTCGGAGGCTTGTACCATGAGCTTATTGCCCTCGGGCGTTACCTTACCTACCATGCCTTTAATATAATGTACATTATAATCCTCGACCGCACGGCGATAGAACTCATCAAAGTTCTTACCGGGTGTACGAACGTCGATATAGAACACGTAAACATCCGTATCGGGGTACTTGTCACGCGTCAGCATTGCGTGCTTTGCGGTATACATACAGCATATTTTTGAGCAATATTCCTTGCCCTTTTCGGCGCACGCCGCACAACGGCTGCCGACGCACTGTACGAATACTATAGTATGAGGATGCTCACCGTCGGAGGGACGGAGCAGCTTACCGCCCGTCGGGCCTGCCGCATTCATAAGACGCTCAAACTCAAGCGAGGTTATAACGTCCTTTGAACGGCTGTATGCAAATTCGTCGAACTTCTCCATGCTTATGGGATTGAAGCCCGTCGCAACTACGATAGCACCGTATTTTTCTTCTATAATCTCGTCCTTTTGGGTGTAGTCTATCGCACCCGCCGCACATACCTTCGAGCAAACGCCGCATTTGCCGTTCTTAAGCATATTACAGTAGTCGGCATCTATCGTCGCTACCTTCGGCACTGCCTGAGCAAAGGGGATATATATCGCTCTGCGGTTATCCATACCGAGGTTGAACTCGTTGGGAACCTTCTTTTGCGGACATTTTTCCGTACAAGCTCCGCAACCGGTGCAAAGCTCTTCCTTTACGTATCTTGCTTTCTTTCTTACCTTTACGTCAAAGTTTCCGACAAAGCCCGTGACCGACTCCACCTCACTGTATGAAAAGATCCTTATCTTCTCGTTTTGAGCCACATCGACCATTTTCGGTGTAAGTATACAAGCCGCACAGTCGAGTGTCGGGAACGTCTTATCCAGCTGAGCCATTTTACCGCCTATCGTCGGCTTTTTCTCAACTATATCAACGGGGAAGCCCGCATCCGCAATGTCAAGTGCCGTCTGTATACCGGCAATACCGCCGCCTATAACAAGTGCGCGCTTTGTAACGGGGCTTTCACCGGGGGTGAGCGGAGCGTTGAGGTTTACCTTGGCTACCGCCGTTCTTCCGAGGATTATCGCCTTTTCCGTACCTGTGGGAACATCCTTATGTACCCATGAGCATTGCTCACGGATATTGGCTATTTCGACCATATAAGGGTTTATTCCCGCACTTTGTGCGGTCTTGCGGAAGGTTGCCTCGTGCATACGGGGCGAGCAGGAGCATACGACTATACCCGTCAAATTATGCTCTGCTATTGCTTCCTTTATCATATTTTGTCCCGCCTGGGAACACATATATTGGTAATTGGCGGAGAAAACAACGCCCGGCTCCTTAGCCAAAGCATCGGATACCGCCTGTACGTCGACCGTACCTGCGATATTGCTTCCGCACCAACATACGAATACGCCAATTCTCTGCATTTCTGTCTTCTCCTCCCTTATTTACTGTATTTTCTGAACGCACTCACGATAGCCTGCTGAGGCATCTGCTCATCAAGCATATCGGGAATATCGTCTGCCTTGAGATGGTTATTGCCCTTTTGTCTTATTACCGCAAGACGTACAGCCTCGACAAGCTTTGCCGGCTCAACGCCTCTGGGACAACGGTCAACGCACGCAAAGCACGTAAGGCAACGGTAGAGCGACTTTGAATTGAGAAGCGGCTCTATGTCGCCCGTCTCGACCATATATACGAACTGATGGGGATGATATTCCATTTCATCGTATGCCGGACAGGTACCGGAGCATTTGCCGCAACGCATACATTTGAGGGGGTTTACACCGCTCGATCTGATTATATCATCACGCAAATTTGACTTGGACATCTATTAACCCTCCTTAACACCGAGAGCCTCGGCAAGAAGCTCCGTAAAGTATATAACGGGAATGGGCGAGCCGTTTTTCTCAAGGTTATATTTGCAGAGAGGGCAAGCGGTCATTATGATATCCGCTCCGTTTCTCTGAGCATCCTCCGCAACGGCACAGCTTCTTTTCTTTGCCATATCGGGGCTTTCGAGAGCCATATAGCCGCCGCAGCACTCGTTACGCTGAGAGTACACCACAGGCTCACCGCCCATGGCTTTTATAAGCTCTTCCATTATTGTGGGATTTTCGGGATCGTCCATTTTCATTACCGTATTGGGACGGAGCAGAAGACAGCCGTAGTAAGCGGCTATTTTTTTGCCCTTAAGGGGTGCTTTTACCGCCTTTGCTACAGCATCGAAGCCCACCTCGTCGCGAAGCAGCTCAAGGTAATGAAGCACCTCGGTCTGACCGTCGTATTGCATATCGGGTGCGAGATAATTGTTTACCTTTTGAGCAAACTCCGCATCGTTTTGCATAGCATGGTTCGTCTGCTTTATCACGTTGTGACAGCCCGAGCATACCGTTACGAGCTTCTGTCCCTTTTTGCCCGCCTCGGCAAGCGCTCTTACGGACGAGAGCTTTGTCGCTATCTCGTCACGTGCGGTCGAAAACACGCCGCCGCAGCACTGCCAATTTTCTATTTCCTCCAGCTCGACTCCGAGAGCCTGAGCCGTCTTTCCGGTATATTCGTTAAGCTGTTTTGCCTTAGTCTTTAACGTACAACCGGGAAAATAACTTACTTTCATCGAAATTATGCTCCTTTATTACATCTGCAAGGGTCACACCATTTGCTCGGGGTGGAATACCTCGTCAAATCTTTCGGGTGTGAGGAAGCCAAGCTGTACGCACGCTTCCTTAAGGGAAATATTGTCTTTATACGCCTTTTTAGCCGTTTTTGCGGCGTTTTCGTAGCCGATATAGGGGTTAAGTGCCGTAACGAGCATGAGCGAGTTATGGAGATTATGATGCATCTTCTCCTTATCCGCCGTGATTCCCACCGCACAGTTCTTGTTGAACGAGAGAATTGCCTCGCTCAAAAGACGTGCCGACTGCAGGAAATTATATATGCAAACGGGCATAAACACGTTAAGCTCGAAATTGCCCTGCGATGCCGCCATACCTACGGCAACATCGTTGCCCATTACCTGAACGGCTACCATCGTAACCGCCTCGCACTGTGTCGGGTTTACCTTACCGGGCATTATCGACGAGCCGGGCTCGTTTTCGGGAATGCGTATCTCACCCAAGCCGTCTCTGGGACCGCTTGCCAGCCAACGAACGTCGTTTGCTATCTTCATCATATCCGCCGCAAGTGCTTTTATGGCACCGTGTGCGAATACAAGCTCGTCCTTTGAGGTGAGCGAATGGAACTTATTGGGAGCCGTTATGAACGTCTTACCCGTCAGCTCACTTACACGCTTTGCAACGGTCTGTCCGAACTGCTTCGGTGCATTAAGACCCGTGCCGACAGCCGTGCCGCCGAGTGCAAGCTCACGCAGAGGCTTGAGCGACAGCTCAAGTAGCTCTATGTCACGCTCAAGGCTCGATCTCCAGCCGCTTATCTCCTGGCTGAATTTTATCGGTGTCGCATCCTGAAGATGCGTTCTTCCGCTCTTGACTATTCCCTCGTTCTCCTCCTCAAGTCTTTTGAAGGTCTCAACGAGCGTTTTCGCCGCCGGTATAAGCTTGTCCTCAAGCATCAGCACTGCGGATATATGCATTGCCGTGGGGAACGTATCGTTTGACGATTGACTCATATTCACATCGTCGTTGGGGTGAAGCAGTTTTTTGCCGGCAATTGCGTTTCCTCTGTTTGCTATTACCTCGTTTGTATTCATGTTGGACTGTGTGCCGGAGCCGGTCTGCCATACCACGAGCGGGAAATGGTCGTTAAGCTTACCGCTTATCACCTCATCGCACGCCGCCGTGATCGCCGCAAGCTTTTCATCGGTCATTTTTTCGGGTCTCAGCTCGTTATTGGCAAGTGCGGCAGCCTTTTTAAGTATTCCGAAGGCGTGTACTATTTCAGCCGGCATCGTTTCGATCCCGACGCCTATTTCAAAGTTCTCGTGGCTTCTTTGTGTCTGTGCCGCCCACAAGCGGTCTGCGGGTACTTTTACCTCGCCCATGGAGTCGTGTTCTATACGATAATCCATTATTCTGTCCTCTCGGAATTATATTTTAATGTTATCTATTACGTTCTTGAGGCTCTCCGCACTCTTTCTCAGAGCGGCAAGCTCCGTATCGTTCATCGGGAGCATTACCTTGCTGTGTGCGCCGTTGCCGCCGACAACATTGAGCAGTGAGAGGCAAAGGTCGCTTATACCGTACTCACCGTGGAGCATGGTGGAAACGGTCAGTGTCGTATCAACACCGGAGAGCAGGCACTTGCAGAGGTGGCAAACGGATATCGAAACGGCATAGAAGGTCGCACCCTTACGTGCTATTACCTTTGCGCCGGACTTACGAACGTATTCCTCGACCTCGTCCTTATTGAATTCGGGATAAAGGTCCTTATTTTCATCGTTTATAACGCACTCTCTGTACTCGTCAACGGGAATGTTGGAGATATTTGCAACAGACCACGGCACGAATGCGGAATCGCCATGCTCACCGAGAACGTATGCGTGTACGTTCTGCTGATTTATCTTATAATACTCGGAGAGTCTTGCACGCAGACGCGAGGTATCGAGTATGGTACCGGAGCCGATTATGCGATTTTCCGGAATACCGGAGCATTTGCAAAATGTGTATGTGAGTATGTCAACGGGATTGGCAACGATAACGTAGAACGCACCGGGAGCGTACTTTGTTATTTCGGGAATAAAGCTCTTTGTGATATCTACGTTGATCTGAGCCAGATCCAGACGCGATTGACCGGGCTTACGTGCCATACCGGAGGTAACTATAACTATGTCGGAATCCTTTGCATCCTCATAGCTTCCCGCATATACCTTGCAGGGGTTGCAGAAGGGTACGCCTTGTCTTATGTCAAGTGCCTCACCCAATGCTTTTTCGGTATTGATGTCTATCATTACAATTTCGGATGCAAGACCCATTACCGTAAGTGTGTAAGCAATGGTAGATCCGACGCTACCCGTACCGATGATCGTGATTTTGTTCATTTTATTTTCTCCTTAAACTTTAATACATTATATAAAACCGATTAGGTTTTTTTCTTCTTTAAGCCCGATACCGCACCGGATATCGTTTTTTCCTGCGCCGAGTTTCCGTATTTTTCGACCTCAGCCCTGTTCCTCTCGCTGTGGGTAAGACAGCCCGCACCGCCGACACAGCCGCCTACGCACGCCATGCCCTCGATGAAGTTTGCGTCAAGCACGCCCTTGCTCTTCTTCAGCAGAGCCGTGCGGCACGCCTCTATACCGTCGCACGAGCAGCTCTTCAGCTCGAAATCGTTAAGCCCCTGCTCCTTAAGTCCCTGAGCGACCGCATCCGAAAGCCCTCCGCACCGTGCGAATATCCTACCGAAGTACGATGCGTTGTCAAGCGTTCCCTCCTCAAGCTCGGAAAGCTCTATATCTCGGCTGTCAAAGAGTGCCGCAAGCTCCTCAAACGTCATCGCCGCATCGACCCACGGGCTTACCGTATCAAGCTTTGCCTCTCGCTTTTTTGCCGTGCATGGACCGATGAACACCGTCATAGCCCCCTCCTCGGTGTCTTTTATATATTTCGCTATAGTCGCCATGGGGGATAGGCTGTGCGAAACATTATCCGCCATTTGCGGAAATGCCGTTTTCAGATATGCAACGAACGCCGGACAGCATGAGCTGGTCAAAAAGCCTTTTTCGGCAAGCTCACGAGATTCGGCTTGCGCTACCATATCCGCACCGAGCGCCGCCTCCGTCACGCCGTCGAAGCCGAGAAGCTTCAAGCCTGTGACTACCTGACCGAGCTTTGCGTAATTGAATTGGCTCGATATGGACGGAGCGACTATCGCATAGACCTTACACAAGCCGTCACGGCTCTTTTTAAGCAGGTCTATAACGTCAAGTATATACGACTTATCTGTTATTGCGCCGAACGGACATTGATATACGCACGCTCCGCACGATATGCATTTTTCATAGTCTATCTTCGCCGCACCGTTTTCGCCGGTGGATATTGCTTTTATCTTGCAAGCGCTTTGGCACGGACGCTTTCTCGAAACTATTGCCGAGTATGGGCAAACCTTTGCGCACGCTCCGCATTCCACGCATTTTGATTTGTCTATATGCGCTACGTGATTCTCATCGAAATAAAGCGCATTTCTTTTGCATACGTCCTCGCAGCGGTGAGCAAGACAGCCTCGGCACATATCCGTTACCGTATATCCGCTTGCCGGGCATTCGTCGCAGGCTATGTCTATTACCTGTATGACGTTTTCATTCTCGCCCATGCCCATGGCGAGCTTAACTCTTTCGGACAGTATAGCCCGCTCTTTATATATACAGCACCGCATCGTCGGCGTATTGCCCGGCACTATCATTTGGGGAATGTCAAGCACGTTGTCAAGCAGCTTATCCTCCCAGGCAAGCCGAGCGACCTGCCGCAACACCTTATATTTAAGATGCTGTACCTTTGTATCGAATTTTCTCATATCCTCAATAAAATTTTATCTGAACCGTTTTGCCGGATCTTTCAAGTCGTCGGGCAAGGCTCGTTATGAGCTCGCTTCTCTTTGCCATACCCTTGTGTGCCTTGCTTTCGGCAGTGCCGACAAAGAAGTACACATTGTCGCATTCATCGAGCAGAGCGTATATTCTCGTTGCGCCGTCCTCGCCTCTTGCCTCACTCGGTGAGTCGAGCAGCTCAAGCACGCCGCCGAGCGTTATCACGCCCTCCGTGACGAGCGTTATTCCCTCTATGTGACCTATCGGCGGTATATCGGGACAGACATACTCCGTATCGCATACAAGCTCACACCCCAGCTGCTCGGCAAGCCTTGTCGCCGTAGAGCCGCCGCACACTATATGAGCGCCTCTGCACGACATAAACTCCGATATCATACGATCATATTCGCTATCGCAAGACGGCAAGCCCGTGAGCAATGCCGCAGACTTCATTTAAGCTCCGCTTCGATATACGAGGTCACCTCATCAAGATCTTCCGACTTGACCGAAAAATACTTGCCGTCAACGGAAACGCTTACGCCGTCGGAGCATTTGCCCATACACATCGTCGTCTTGAGAGTTATCTTATCCTCAAGCCCGCGACAGGCGATAAGCTCTTTTGTTTTTTCGAGTACACGATACGCTCCTCTGAGATGACAGCAAGAGCCCGTGCATACAGTTACTACCATATTACTCTCCCATCGCTCCCCGCACTTACGGGGACAATACCGTTTTGATATGTTACGCATTGCATTGTGTACCGTATAACGATATGTGCAAAAACATATCATTTAATTATACCATAATGCACGCCGTTTTTCAATGACTAAAAATTTATAATAGTTATATCATTTGCGATATATTATATGGTTTCGCTCGACCTGAGATATTCGCAAAACCGTTTTTCGCCGGCATTCAAGTGGCAGGCGGCTCTGTATATCAGCACATCGCAATACACGCCGTCGCAGAACTCGCCCTCGGTGAGCGAATACATATCGAGCAGTTTTCTCGGTATCGGCGGACAATATGCGAAAGTCGAGGCATCCGAAGAAAGAAGCTGCAAGCATTCACCCACCGTATCGACACTCATTCCCACTTGCGGTGCATTCTCGGAAAACAGCGTTGCCATGCAATGCACCTGCGTTTTGTCCTCGGTATGCGATACGGAAAACAGCTTTCTCGCTCTGTACTCGGAAATTCTCTCGTACTTCAGTCCTTTATCGTATGCGAGTGCCTCAAGCACCGCCGTTTTCGCACTCTCTATCCTGACGATTCCGAGTCTGCACGCACCGCTTAAAACGTCATTCAAGCATTTTTCCGGCTCGGATATTGAGTATTTATGCCGCATCCTCTGCCCGTCGGACGAAGCAACGGCACGTGAAAAGGCGTTTACGATATACGGTGAGGATATTCCGCACACCTCAAGACCGCAGGAATGCGGTGCTACGGTGCTTCGATAATATACCTCTACCTCGCTTATCTCGTCAAGTATCCGCTGTGCTTTTTCGATAAAGTCCTTTCCCTGCGGTGTCAGGCTCATGCCTCTTGCGCTTCTGTCGAAAATTATAATACCGAGGTCTTCTTCAAGCTCCTTTACGGAGCGGCTCAAATTCGGCTGTGCGATGAGAAGCGATTCGGCGGCTCTGTTTATGGAGCCGGCACGTGCGACCTCAACGGCGTATCTCATATGGAGGATGTTCATTTCATCTCACCGTCCCCCGTAAGTCATATAAGTGACCCCCATCAGATCTCGCCATTGCATACCGTTTTCGTCAAGTATTATATATCCCGCCGGCGTACCGTTTTTCGGTATGGATATACTGCCGGGATTTGCGTATATAACGCCCTCCCTGCACTCGCAGCCGGAAATATGCGTGTGACCGCTCAAAAATATATCGCCTTCATTCAGATGCGGATGCTCCGTCGGCGTTATTTTATGTCCGTGCGTGGCAAGCACGGCACGCTGTCCGAGATGAAGCATTATATAATCCGCCGTTATCGGGAATTCAAGCACCATTTGATCTACCTCCGCATCGCAATTTCCTCTGACGCACAGCACATGCTCCTTAAGCGAATTGAGCAAAGGTATGACCTCCTTCGGTGCATAGCCCTCCGGTAAGTCGTTTCTCGGTCCGTGATACAAAATGTCACCCAAAAGAAGCAACCTGTCCGCTCCCTCTCTTGCAAAGCACTCCGCAAGCTTTCGGCAATAAAGTGCCGAGCCGTGAATATCCGATGCGACAAGATATCTCATTATTCCCTCCGTTTCGGGTCATGATACACCCGACCGACGATATTTTATCATAATAATAATTAAAATTCAATGCAATAATATGTCGAGAGCGAAAATTTACATTTTGTTCAATATAATTAACAAATTTTGGCAGCTTTTTACCCATCCGTGAAAGACGAATGTTTTCCTTACCGACATCACATTTTTG
This sequence comes from uncultured Lachnospiraceae bacterium, assembly GCA_964562175.1. GTDB lineage: Bacteria > Bacillota > Clostridia > Oscillospirales > CAG-272 > CAZCJU01. Next base: position 8,387 of record CAZLRV010000024.1, on the reverse strand, counting down.
CAAAGTTTGATTTTAAAAATTGCATTTTTCGCATTTGTTACGGAAGTATATCATTTTGTATATAGTTAGTATGCTTTTTTTATATTTTACAAAATGAAAAAAGTATAGTATAATATCCACGTATAATAGTATTTAAGGGAAGCTGTCGAATATCCTCGGGTGGAAACAGCTTTTGTTTCCGCGTAAGGGAGCAACGCCCTTTAGTTTACAAATTTTTCGGACAGGAGAAGCGAAATGTACAGAATCGTTCGCAAAAAATCACTCAATCCCACGGTCACGCAAATGGAGATAGAAGCTCCCCTCGTTGCAAAAAAAGCAAAGCCGGGTCAGTTTATCATTCTTCGCGTTGACGAGGACGGAGAACGTATCCCGCTCACCGTTGCGGGCTGCAACCAAGAAGACGGCACGGTAAAGATCATATTCCAGATCGTCGGAGGCACCACAGAGCGTCTCAACCACAAATGCGAGGGCGAGTTCATAGAGGACTTTGTAGGTCCTCTCGGCTGTGCCACCGAAACGGAGGGCATAAAGAACGTATGCATAATCGGCGGCGGTGTCGGCTGTGCGATAGCAATGCCCGTAGCCGAGGAATTTCACAAGCTCGGCGCAAAGGTCACATCCATAATCGGCTTCCGTAACAAGGATCTTGTCATCCTTGAGGACGAGTTCAAGTCCTATTCGGATGAGATGATACTCATGACCGATGACGGCAGCTACGGCAGACACGGCAATGTTACCGTGCCGCTTAAGGAAAAGCTTGAGGCGGGCGAAAAGTTCGATATGATAATCACTATCGGACCGCTGATAATGATGAAATTCGTCGTTCTCACCGCAAAGCCGTTCGGCACTCCCGTAACGGTATCGATGAACCCGATAATGATAGACGGCACGGGTATGTGCGGCGGATGCAGACTCACGCTCAACCAAAACGGCAAGAGAGTTACCAAGTTTGCTTGCGTTGACGGTCCCGATTTCAACGGATATGAAATAGACTTCGACGAGGCTATGTCCAGGGGCAGGATGTATACCGATTTTGAGCGTAAGGCTCACGAACAGACCTGCAACCTTTTCAAGAAAGCGTAAGGAGTGAAGAACGATGGCAATTGAACCGAAAAAGCATGAAATGCCCGTACAAGCGCCCGAGGTAAGAGCGAGAAACTTCGATGAGGTGGCTCTCGGCTACACGAGCGAGGTGGCGATAGCGGAGGCCAAGCGTTGCCTCAACTGCAAGAACAAGCCTTGCGTTCAAGGCTGTCCGGTAAATGTAAATATACCCGACTTTATTTCTCATATAAAAGAGGGCGACTTTGAGGGTGCATACCGTGTAATAGCGGACACCTCGTCACTGCCCGCCGTATGCGGCAGAGTTTGCCCGCAGGAAACGCAATGCGAAAGCAAATGTACTCTCGGCGTTAAGTTTGAGCCTGTCGGAATAGGCAGACTTGAGCGTTTTGTTGCGGATTTCCATAACTCGCAAAACGGCGAGGCGGCAGAGGTTCCCGCATCAAACGGTCACAGAGTCGCAATAGTCGGCTCCGGCCCCTCCGGTCTCACCTGTGCCGGAGACCTTGCAAGAGCCGGTTACAAAGTAACCGTATACGAGGCTCTTCACAAAGCCGGCGGCGTTTTGGTATATGGTATACCCGAGTTCAGACTTCCCAAGGCGATAGTCGCAAAAGAGGTCGAGTCGCTCAAGGCGATGGGCGTTGATATAGAAACGAACGTGGTAATAGGCAAAACGCTTACGATAGACGAGCTTTTCGACATGGGCTTTGAGGCTGTGTTTATCGGCTCCGGTGCGGGCTTGCCCGGCTTTTTGGGCATTCCCGGCGAGTCGCTCAAGGGCGTATATTCGGCAAACGAATTTCTTACCAGAAGCAACCTGATGAAGGCGTTCAGAGATGATTCCTCAACGCCTATAATGAAGGGCGGTAAGGTAGCCGTTGTCGGCGGCGGAAACGTCGCAATGGATGCCGCAAGAACGGCTCTCAGGCTCGGTGCGGACAAGGTCTACATAGTATACCGTCGTTCCATGGACGAGCTTCCCGCAAGAAAAGAAGAGGTAGAGCACGCAATAGAAGAGGGTATCGACTTCCGTCTGCTCCGCAATCCCGTGGAGATACTCGGCTACAACAATCCCGACGATCCCAGAGACCCCAAGAACGGCTTTGTTACGGGTATGCGTTGCATAGAGATGAAGCTCGGCGAGCCGGATGAAAAGGGCAGACGCCGTCCTTCGCCCGTTGAAGGCTCGGAATTCGTGCTTGATGTCGATACCGTTGTAATATCGATAGGTACGACACCCAACCCCTTGATAAAGAACACGACGGAGGGTCTGGACGTAAACGCCAAGGGCGGTATAATAGTTACGGAAGACGGACTCACCTCACGTAGCGGCGTATATGCCGGCGGTGATGCCGTTACCGGTGCGGCTACGGTAATTTCCGCAATGGGTGCCGGTAAGACCGCAGCGGCGGCAATAGATAAGTACCTTTCCGAAAAGTGCTGAGGAGGAGCTGTAAATGAACGAAAATTTCGATTTTGCCAAGGTCGATGAAATACTTGAGGCTAACAACAACAGCCAAAGAGCTGTAATAGCCATACTTCAAGAGATACAAGAGCATTACCATTATCTGCCGAGGGAGATATTCCCTTATCTTGCAAAGAAGCTCGATATGAGCGAGGCGAGAATATACAGCGTAGCCACGTTCTATGAAAACTTCTCACTTGAACCCAAGGGCAGATACGTGATAAAGGTCTGCGACGGCACGGCGTGCCACGTTCGCCGCTCGATACCGATACTTGAAAGACTCAGGCAGGAGCTTGGGCTGAGCGAGAGCAAAAAGACGACGGACGACCTCAATTTCACGCTTGAGACGGTTTCCTGTCTCGGTGCGTGCGGTCTTGCCCCCGTTCTCACGGTAAACGACGTCGTACACCCCGGAATGACCCCCGAAAAAGCTTCGGAGCTTATTAAACAGCTGAAGGAGGAAATAGCAAATGCTTAAAAACAGAGATGAGCTTATCGCCCTCAGAGAAAGCTCCAAGACCTCATATATCGCTCAGGCGGAAAAGATAATCGTTTGTGCCGGCACGGGCTGTGTTGCCGGAGGCTCACTTAAAATATTCGACAGAATAAAAGAATTGCTTGACGCTCGCGGACTTGATGTGCAGGTAGAGCTGGGCGACGTTCCGCACGACAAGAGCATCGGTCTTAAAAAGAGCGGCTGTCACGGCTTTTGCGAAATGGGACCGCTTCTGCGTATAGACCCGCAGGGCTGGCTCTACACGAAGGTAAAGCTTGAGGACTGTGAGGAGATAGTAGAGCGTACCATCGTCGGCGGCGAGCATATCGAAAGACTCGCATATAAGAAAAACGAGATAATATATAAAAAACAAGAAGAAATTCCTTTCTACAAGCAGCAGACGAGAGTCGTTCTGGAGCATTGCGGAAAGATAGACGCAAATTCCGTTAGAGAATATCTTGCCATAGGCGGCTACAGCGCATTCGAAAAAGCGCTTTTCGATATGACTGCCGACGAGATAATCGCCGAGATATCAAACTCCGGGCTTCGCGGACGCGGCGGCGGAGGCTTCCCCGCCGGACGTAAGTGGGAGCAGGTAAAGCGTCAAAAAGAAAAGCAGAAATACATCGTGTGTAACGGTGACGAGGGTGACCCCGGCGCATTTATGGATCGAAGCATAATGGAGGGCGACCCTCACAGAATGCTCGAGGGTATGATGATAGCCGGTATCGCTTGCGGTGCAAGTGAGGGCTATATATACGTTCGTGCGGAATATCCTCTTGCCGTATCGCGTCTTCAGGGTGCTATTGAGCAGGCAAAGGAGATCGGTCTGCTCGGCGAGAACATACTCGGCACGGACTTCTCGTTCGATCTGCACATATGCAGAGGTGCCGGCGCATTCGTATGCGGCGAGGGCAGTGCCTTGACCGCATCCATCGAGGGCAAGAGAGGCTTCCCGAGAGTTAAGCCGCCCCGCACGGTCGAGCATGGACTTTTCGACAAGCCCACGGTGCTTAACAACGTCGAGACGTTTGCAAACGTAGCGCAGATAATCACAAACGGTGCGGAGTGGTACAGAGGCATCGGCACGGAAACAAGCCCCGGCACAAAGGCGTTTGCTCTCACCGGCAACATCGCAAACACGGGACTTATCGAGGTTCCGATGGGTACGACTCTGAGAAAGATAATTTTCGATATCGGCGGCGGTATGAGAGGTGACGGAGAATTCAAGGCGGTACAGATAGGCGGTCCCTCCGGTGCTTGCCTGACAAAGGAGCATCTCGACCTGCCTCTTGATTTCGATACACTGAAAAAAGTAAAGGCAATGATAGGCTCCGGCGGTCTTGTCGTTATGGACTCAAACACCTGTATGGTAGAGGTCGCACGCTTCTTTATGAACTTCACGCAGAACGAGTCGTGCGGTAAGTGCGTTCCGTGCCGTGAGGGTACAAAGCGTATGCTTGAGATACTTGAGCGTATAGTTGCCGGCAAGGGCGAGGACGGAGACATAGAGCTTCTGCTTGAGCTTGCGGACACGATATCCGCAACGGCACTTTGCGGTCTGGGCAAGTCGGCTCCCTCCCCCGTTGTAAGCACGATAAGAAACTTCCGTGACGAATACGAGGCGCACATTTACGAAAAGCGTTGCCCCGCAGGCGTTTGTCAAAAGCTCAAGAAGATATATATCGATCCCACCATCTGCAAGGGCTGTTCAAAATGCTCAAGAGGCTGTCCGGTAAACGCAATAAGCGGAAAAATAAAAGAACCGTTCAAGATAGATCTGTCGGTATGTATACGCTGTGGCAGCTGTATCGGCACTTGTCCGTTCCACGCAATTAAGGAGGGTTGATAAATGGCAAACAAAGAATATGTAACGATAGACGGGATACCCGTTGCCATTGAGGGCGAAAAAAATCTGCTCGAGCTGATACGCAAGGTCGGCATAAAAATGCCTACGTTCTGCTATCACTCCGATCTGTCCGTTTACGGTGCGTGCCGTATGTGTATGGTAGAGAACGAGAGAGGCGGTCTTGATGCCGCTTGCTCTACCCCTCCCCGTGCGGGTATGAATATTAAGACGAACACCGAAAGGCTTCGCCGCTACAGAAAAAACATACTTGAGCTTATTTTGGCAAACCATTGCAGAGATTGCACCACCTGCGACAATAACAGCAGCTGTAAGCTTCAGGACCTTGCAATGAGATTTAACATTGAGGGAGTTCGCTTCCCCAACACGGCAAAATCCACACGCAATGACGATACCTCATCCGTAAGCATAAGCCGTGATAACGGCAAGTGCATACTCTGCGGCGATTGTGTAAGAGTTTGTAACGAGATACAGAATGTCGGTGCGATAGATTTCGCATTCAGAGGCTCGAAGATGGTAATAAGCACGGCGTTTGGCAAGCCCATCGCCGAAAGTCCCTGCGTAGGCTGCGGTCAGTGCGTTGCGGTATGCCCCACCGGTGCTATAGTCGTTAAAAACGATATATCGAAGGTATGGCGCGCAATAGACGACCCCGAAACAAAGACCACCGTTCAGATAGCTCCCGCAGTGCGTGTTGCATTGGGCAAGGAGCTTGGCGTTACAAACGGCGAGAACGTCATGGGCAAGATAGTTGCCGCACTCCGCCATATGGGCTTTGATGAGATATACGACACCTCACTCGGTGCAGATCTCACCGTTTTGGAAGAAACGAGCGAGTTTATATCACGCATCGAGTCGGGCGAGAATATACCGCTCATAACCTCATGCTGTCCGGCTTGGATACAGTACTGCGAGAAGAAGCATCCCGAGCTGCTTGCGAACATTTCCACCTGCCGCTCACCTATGCAGATGCTCGCCTCCATACTCAAGGACAGAAGCAGAGGCGAGGGCAAAAAGATGTTCCACGTTGCCGTAATGCCCTGTACGGCAAAGAAATTCGAGGGCGAACGTAATGAGTTCAAGGTAGACGGCGATCCCAACGTCGATGCGGTAATAACTACTCAAGAGCTTATCCGCATGATAAAAGAATCCGGCATAATGTTCGATACACTTGCTCCCGAAAGCGTTGATATGCCGTTCGGCACCGTGTCCGGTGCGGGCGTTATATTCGGTGTTACCGGCGGTGTTACCGAGGCCGTGCTTCGCCGTGTTGCCGCAAACAAATCAAGAGTCGAGCTGCTCACGATAGCAAATTCGGGTCAGCGCGGCAATGAGGGAATAAAAGAGTTCGAGCTTCCCTATGGCGAGAAAACGCTTAAGATAGCAGTGGTAAGCGGCTTAAGACACGCCGAGGAGATAATACAGAGAATGAAGGACGGCGAGCATTTCGATTTCATCGAGGTAATGGCTTGTCCCGGCGGCTGTGTATCGGGCGGCGGTCAACCCTTTGCCGATCCCATGGATAAAATAAACAGGGGCAACGGACTCTACGAGGCGGACAGGCTTCTCAGCATACGCCGCTCGGAGGAAAATCCGCTCATGACCTCTCTTTATAACGACATTATAAAAGACAGAGCGCACGAGCTTCTCCACGTGCATTACACAAAATAAGCTTTCACCTCTTTCCAAAAAAGCGAAGGGCAGACCGTTTCGGTCGCCCCTCGCTTTTGTTTTTTGCTTTTTTGCGATTCTCGCCTCGCACCTTGATATGCGTTCGGCACATCTTTGTCGTTATTTTGAAGACCCTCAGGCACTCAAGGCTTAAGGTTCAACTCAAGCCCACGCGGTCTATCAGCGTTTCGAACGAGCTTATTTCCTCGTTTGACATATTATTTATCGATTGCATATATTTTTTGCGGAATTTTCTGTTTTTTCCCAGAAGCAACGAGAACCAGCGGTGTATCTGGCAAAACGGAACGAGTATCTTGTGTTTTTTGGTTTTCGGATATCTGTGTTTCATTTCCTCATACGACAAAAATATCCTTGATACAAAATATTTTCTTTTGCCCCCAAGCTCTTTTTGGGTAAACATATACCGCGTATCTCGATTTCCGAATACTCCGCCCTTCATTATAAAATCCTGCATTAAGCGTGTGGTGTCGTCATGCTCGCACCCCGAAAACCATACACGGCTCAGATGCTCGGCATTAACGGCGAATTTTTCAAGTCCTCCGTCACGTATCATAGCCCTGACCTCATCGCTCATAATGTCGATATTCTTTTCTATCATCCACAGATCGAGCAAGGGCTTAACACCGCAACCACCGTCGGCAAAGTGCTTTGCCATGTGCGATATGTGATAAAAATAAAGCATGGCATCGCTAAGTCGTCTTTCACATCCTCCGTCCTTTATCGGGCTTGAATGCTCCCACGCCGATTTAAGCATTTTTGCCTGCGGCGTGTTCGTGTCCTCGTCAAGCAGATCGTAATGAAGCTCTAAATTTATACCCTCGGGCGAGGTATATGTAATATCGTGCTTTGTCACGGCCTCCTGCCTCTTGTAGGATAGCCTTTTGCAAAGCAATTCCCCCGCACGCTCGTGATCGTCTCTGCTCACGAGAATATCTATGTCACAGCTTGTACGCATCCAGCCCTGCGGATACATTTGCCTTATTACCGTGCCTTTCAGCGGGATAAACGGTATCTTTTCTTCCTCAAATAACGATGCTGTCGAATCGAATGTGAATTTCAATTGCTCGCATCTGTACGCAAGCGCATAAATGTTATTTTCGTATCTGGCTTTCAGCTTCTCATGCAGCTTCACGCCGCTCTTTATCAACGATGTTCCCACCAAATGCGTCATGTCATGGTCACGCGACAGCTTAAACAACGCCACCATATCATCAACCGAAAGCCCTTCAAGCAACGCCACATCCGGAACCTCCGACACAACGGCACATTTTATGAGCATTATCATTATTTCGGCAATATTTTCCATTTCCCGTTTTCCTTTATTTTCCTTGCAAGGCTCTTGTTTATACATTACATATTTATCTACATCGGCGTTGCCGAAAAATGGTTCAAAAGTCTCTCTGTTCGCACAATGCCATATATTAACCTCTTTTTACTTATTATAACACACTCGGTCCAAAAATGCAAGTCAAGCATATGAACAAATCAAAATATAACAACACACATATACAGTTCGCTATGCTAATTATAGCAATAATTCGCATTGTCATAGAATTAAATGACAATAAAAAGAACTAACCGCCTGCGATTGCGAACGATAGGCGATTAGTTTATCCCGGCAAGGCAACCGTTACCGGTGTCTCTCTTCTTGTATACAGTATACCACAACTTTGGTATTTTGTCAAGAGCAAACAAAAAAAGATTCCGTAAAGCACGTTAAAAGAATATTGACAACGACACGAATATATGGTAAAATATATATGAAAAACAGAGAACGGCGAAAGGAGAACAAGAGCATGAAA
>CAZLRV010000023.1:0-29435 GCA_964562175.1 uncultured Lachnospiraceae bacterium | reverse complement strand
AGTCTTGCATCTCCGATGCTTGTACAAAGGATAAAAAATCGGCTTGCTATCGCAAGCCGATTTTTTTGGTGGGGGAAGGTGGATTCGGACCACCGAAGTGAATGCACAACAGATTTACAGTCTGCCCCCTTTGGCCGCTCGGGAATTCCCCCCTATGGAGCTGGTGAACGGAGTCGAACCATCAACCTGCTGATTACAAATCAGCTGCTCTGCCATTGAGCCACACCAGCGTTTTACTCAACGCATATGAGTATACCACATTTTATTCGATTTGTCAAGCCCTTTTTTGATATTTTTTAAAATATTTTTTTTTACTGACTTAAGCCGCCGCTTACGAGACTACCTTATCGAATGATATAATTTAGTGAGAATCGGATACCGGATAAGGATTTCAAAAGTGCCACAGGGCATTTCGATTAACGAACACCGCTCACCGTCCACCGAAGCGGCGGTTCTGTGGAATAGTTCGCTGAAATCTGAAGTTGCGCACTCTCCCTCGGTCAACTCACTTTCGGAAGCGGTCTTATCGAGTGAGTATATTTCTCCAAGGCGGAATTTGCAAAATAAAAAATGTGCCGTAAAGGCACATTTTTTATTCTAAGCGTTAAAGCTTATACTCTGACTTTCTTGGAAACAACAACACCTGCGAGTGCTACGGTTGCAACGGTTGCTATAACAACTACTGCAACATCAGCGGTTGCGGGGTTCTTGTCATCGGTAGAGCCGCTGCCGTCGCCGATCTCGGTTGCGCCGTTATCGGTGTACTCGGTAGCAGTGCCGCGGGTTGCTTCGCAAGCCCAGAACGTCTCGGAAGTTCCATCGGTATAGTCTATGATAACTCTAACCATCTGAGTACCTGCTGCAAGGGGAACCTTAACCTTGTATCTGGAAGCGAAATCGCCGCCCTCGCCCTTAGCTGCATTAACAACAGCTGCCTCAGCTGCAACGGTAAATGCCGCATCGGTAACAGCCTCACCGCCGTTTATGCTGTAGGAGAAGCCTTTGATCTCTTTCTTAGCTCCAACCCAGCCCCAGAAGATCATGCCTTCCTTGTCGGCTGCGATGGTGTGAGCATCCATAAGAGCCTTCTTTTCATCAGCGGTCTTATCGGGACCTGCGATGGTTACATTTGACGTATCGTCGAAGTTCTTCTGCTCATCGTAGGAAACGTGAACAAGGTTCTTCCAAGCGTCCTTGTTGTTGTTTACATCCGTTGCTGCTGCGAACGTGGATATAGCCAGCGTGCAGATCATCATGGCAACGAGTGCAAGTGAAACGATTTTTTTCATTGAGATATACCTCCGTTTTTTTGTCTTTCGACTTGTTGTGCTTATTGTAGCATAAAATGATATAATTGTCAAGTGGTTTTTGCGATTTTTTAGTCTGTCAAAACAATATAATTGTGAATTTTTACAATATGAATTTTTCGTGTTTCCGTTCTGTATCTACTGCGGTATCACGATCCCTATAAAACGCCGAAAAAGAGCCGTGGTTATTGGGCAGCGATTAAAGATTCGGATAGTGTCTCATGATATAATTCGACACAAAAGTAAGTTGCACGCTCTCCCTCGGTCGACTCACTTTCGGAAGCGGTCTTATCGAGTGAGTATATTTCTCCAAGGCGGAATTTGCAAAATAAAAAATGTGCCGTAAAGGCACATTTTTTATTCTAAGCGTTAAAGCTTATACTCTGACTTTCTTGGAAACAACAACACCTGCGAGTGCTACGGTTGCAACGGTTGCTATAACAACTACTGCAACATCAGCGGTTGCGGGGTTCTTGTCATCGGTAGAGCCGCTACCGTCGCCGATCTCGGTCGTGCCGTTATCGGTGTACTCGGTAGCATCGCCTACGGTTGCTTCGCATGCCCAGAAATTATCAGCGGTTCCGTCAGTGTACTCTACGAAGATTCTAACCATCTGAGAACCTGCCGCAAGGGGAACCTTAACATTGAATCTGGAAGCTACGGTTGCACCGGTACCGTTGGCAGCAGTTACAACAGCAGCCTCAGCGGCCTGCGTGAAAGTAGCATCCGTTGTCTTCTCGCCGCCGTTTATGCTGTAGGAGAAGCCTTTGATCTCGGCAGTAGCGCCTACCCAGCCTCTGAATACAACGCCTTCTTTGCCTGCATCAAGCGTTACGGCATTTCTCTTATCTGCGTCGCCGCCGATGGTAACGAATGCGGAAGCATCGTAGTTCTGGATCTCATCGTAAGATACGTGAGTCAGCTTCTTCCAAGCATCCTTGTTCAGGTTTACATCCGTTGCCGCTGCGAACGTGGATATAGCCAGCGTGCAGATCATCATGGCAACAAGTGCAAGTGAAACGATTTTTTTCATTGAGATATACCTCCGTTTTTTTGTCTTTCGACTTGTTAAGTTTATTGTAGCATAAATAGGATAATTTGTCAAGTGCTTTTATAAATTTTTTTCCGCTTTTATAAATTTAATTGTGAACCTTCACTGTACGAATTTCACGGCAGTCGCCACAAGATCGGCAAGACAGATGCTTTCATATTCGGGTATTAAGCCCGACAGCTCATCATGCGAAACGATTATGACCGTTTTGCCCTTAAGATACGGCAGAATATTTTTGCAAATATCTCCTCTCATTTTTTCGTCAAGTCCCTTGAACGGTTCGTCCAGCAGGATCATATCGCCGTCGTACAGCAATGCTCTCGCCAGTGCCACACGGCGGCTCATACCGCCGGAGAGCGTTTTGGGATATTGCTTCAAATACGACTCGCACATACAAGCATTTGCCACTTGTCTTAGTTTGTTTTCGTCCTCACACACTGCGGCAAGATTTTCATATACGTTAAATGTTTCGAAAAGTCTGTCCTCTTGAAACATAAACGATATTTTCTCGCACTCATCGGCTATGACTCTGCCCGAGGTCGGAGGCTCAAGGCGTGCTATTATTCTCAGCAGTGTTGTTTTTCCTATTCCCGATTCGCCGCTTATCACCGTTATTTTTTTGCTTTTTATCACTGCGGAATAAGCTTCGATGACAGACTTATTGCCGTATTTTTTTGTTATCTTATCAAGTATTATGTCCACTTTTCGTCGCTTTTTCCTCTTTTTTGAATGTAAGCATTATCAGCTTTTCGATAAATATGCTGAGTATGACCACGAGCAGAGTCCACGCAAGCACATCTGTCGTTTCAAGGTATATTTTGCCCTCGTAGAGGTTTTTTCCTATCGACCTTTTCGGCGTACAGAGGACCTCGGCGGCTACCGCCGCTTTCCATGCCATGCCCACGCTTGCCCGTATTGCCGCCTTTATATAGGAGGTAAGCGACGGAATATACAGCATTTTTATTTTTTTTGCAAATGAGAAGCGGTATATCAGACAAAGCTCGACAAGCTTTTCATCAACGCCCTCAAGTGCGGAATAAACATTTTCGGATATGGTGGGCATGACCACGAGCAGGGTGGTAAATATCGGTGTGGTATTATTTCCCAAATAGATCAGTGCGATTATTATAAACGAAGCGACCGGCGTTGCTTTCACCGCCGACAAGAGGGGCGAGAGCAACGCACGGCATACGGAGCTTGAGAACATCAGCACTCCGAATAAGATACCGCCGAGTGCGCCGAGGGCATAGCCCATGCAAATCCTCACGAGCGAAGCGGAGGTGTCAATATAAAATTCGGGGGTGGTAAGAAGCATTGCAACTCTTTCGACAACTGCCGCAGGTGTGGGCAATATCACCTCGCTGTTTATCCTCAAGGCGATAAGCTGCCAGATGAGCAACCAAAACGCAAGTGCCGATACCGTTGCGATCCCTCTTTTCAAATGCTTATTTTTTATAAATGAAACTCTCATCGGGCATTTCTCCTCCGACGGACGACGGCTCGGCGGTATAAAGCACGTTCAAAAATGTATTAAGTCTGTCCGATATTGCCTCACCTCTCAAGAAAACGATATTGCAATTGGGAAGTGCCTTTGCCGCTATTGCCTCGCTCGGCACTATCTCCGCCTTTGCTATGAGCTTTGCGCCGTTTGCATCGTTATTTACGTAATTCACGCTTGCCTCATAGCGCGTGAGAAACGCTTCAAAAGCCTCGGGGTTATTTTTCGCATATTCGTTTTTAACTATAATACAGCCTTGCATTATATCGCTCTCGGGCGATACCTTTTTCCATTCGGCTGTCAGATCAAGTGCTATACGAAGCTTTTCGTTCTTGCTCATAGCCGTCGTTACGTTAGGCTCGGGCAAAACGCCTATTGCCGCCTTATCGGATGCCAAAAGCGTCGTAAGCTCCGTATGCTCCGCTTTATATTCTATCGTAACATCTTTATCGGGATCTATACCGTTTTCGGTAAGTATATAGTCAAGTATATACTCGGGCGTGGAGCCTTGTCCGGTAGCGTATATCGTTTTGCCTCTCAGATCCTCAACGGAATTTATCGTGTTTCCGTTTTCAAGCACGTAAAGCACACCAAGCGTATTGACCGCCGCCACACTGTAGGCTTTTTGAGTCTTTTTATAAAGCACTGCCGCCAAATTGGTGGGTACTGCCGCTATGTCGTACTCGCCCTTGATTATAGATGCCGTAACATCCGTGGGGCTTGAAGCAAGCGTTATGTCGTATATTTCGGAATACTCGTCCATAAGCTGAGCCATGCCCATTCCCGTAGGTCCTTTCAAAACGGCTATCTTCGCCCCGACTTCTTCCGTTCTCGCTGTTGTTTGAGGTGCGCTGTCCGTTCTCGTATCCGATGCGTCGTCATTACCCTTGCTGCATGAGGCTATACAGAGCGTGAGGGTGAATGCAAGCAGTATGCTTGCGAGCTTTTTGATTTTTTTAATCTTTTTCATCTTTTTTCTCCGTTATATATATTATTTTATTTATTCTTTTAATACGTCCTTCTTCCGACAGCTCATCCATTGCACGGTACAGCGAGGCTCTTCCGACGTTGAGCTGTTGAGCCAAGCGGCTGTAGCTGACGTTCAGTGTGAACTGCCCGTCCCTCTGCTTCGAATTGATCAGCTTCATGAGTCTTTCCTTTGCACCGTCGGTCGTGTAAGAATCTATCTTTGAATTGAGAAATCTTATTTTGTCCGACAAGAATTTGATATATTCTATCGCAATCGGCGGATGCTTCAGCAAAAGCTCGGTGACGCATTCACCGTTTATCAAAAGTGCGGTGCATTTTTTCTTTGCTCTCACCGTAGTGTAAAAGCTTTCGCCGCCGCTTGAACCGAAAAGCGTTGCCGCACCGAAGAGCTGATTTGCGGGAATGTATTTCAAAAACACTTCTCTGCCCTCGTCGTGTGCATTTTGCTTGAACACTGCCGCCTCGCCCTCAAGCACGAAGAACAATGCTTGCGAATAATGCTCTCCGTCAAGCATTATTTCCTCGTCCGAGCATTGTATCACCTCGACACGCTCGTCACGCAACAACGAATCTCGTTCACTCTCATCAAGCGGTGCGGTAAGAAAGAGGTTTGCGAGGCTTTTTTTAAGCTTTTCAATATCTTTTTCCGTTTTTTGCATTGAATGACCTCAATTTTGTATCATTTGGGACAGTTTATTGTAGCATATCTTTTTTCCCAAATCACCGCTTTTATATAAATTTATTATGAACTTGCCCGTCGGTATTATTTCGCATCAAAAATTACTTGGAAATGTTTACAATATCCGCAAGAATAATTAAACTCAAAATGATATAATTTGTTAGTTTTCTAACATAAATGGGGGTCTTAAAAAAATGGAAGAAAATGAACGTATCGGGCGTGCTTTGATGCGACTGAACAACCGCATGAGACGGCGGCTCGACAGCAGAACTCAGAGCATGGGCATCACTCGAATGCAGTCGATGATACTCGGATATATCGACAAGAGCGGCGATGCTCCGGTGTATCAAAGAAACATTGAAGCGGAGTTCGGTATTCGCCGTTCCTCGGTAACAAGTGTACTGCAGCTTATGGAAAAGAACGGATATATCACACGACATGGTGTAAAGGACGACGGAAGGTTGAAGCAGATAGTCTTGACCGAGGCGGGACGTGAGATAAACAGTGCCGTGCATTCGTCGATAATGCAGACCGAGAACTTGATAGAGCAGGCACTTGACGAAAATGAACGAAAGATCATGCTTTCATACATTCAAAAAATGTATGATGCCATTGATAATAAGGAGGAAAAACAATAATGATAAAAAAGTTTTCCAAGTATATCGGAGAGTACAAGCGTGTTGCCATAATCACGCCGATACTTATGGTATTCGAGGTATTACTTGAGATTGCGATACCGTATCTGATGCAATCGATAATCGACGACGGTGTGCAGAAAAGCGATATTCGGCATATTGTTATCGTCGGTCTGCTTATGCTTTTAATGGCTGCCCTCTCACTCGTTTTCGGTGCGCTGGGAGCATTGACGGCGTGCAAGGCATCCGCAGGCTTCGAAAAGAACATCCGTTATGCCGTATTTGAGAAGATCCAAAGCTTTTCGTTTGCCAACACGGACAAATTTTCAACGGCAGGTCTGATAACGAGAACGACAACTGATATTTCAAACCTGCAAATGGCATTTCAAATGATGATACGTATGTGTTTCAGAGCCCCGATAATGCTTGTCAGTGCATTGATAATGTCATTTAGGGTCAATTCAAAGCTTGCCCTCGTGTTCGTTGTTGCGATTTTGTTTTTGGGAACGGCACTTACGGCAATCGTAATGAACGCATTTCCGAAATTCAAAAGCGTATTTGAGAAATACGACGATCTCAACGCAAGCGTTCAAGAGAATTTGACGGGTATGCGAGTTGTAAAATCGTTCGTGCGTGAGGAGCATGAAACGAAGAAATTCAAGAAAGCCTCCGATTTCGTTTATAAGTGTTTCGTTAAAGCCGAAAGTATTGTCGCACTCAACGCCCCAATAATGAACTTGACCATGTATTCCTGCATAGTTGCGATATCCTGGTTCGGTGCTACGCTTATCGTCGGCTCCGGCGGCACGGAAATGACGACGGGCGGTCTTACGAGTTTTCTTTCATACTCGGTCAACATTTTGATGAATCTGATGATGATATCAATGGTATTCGTAATGCTGACTATGGCAAAGACCTCGGGGGAGCGTGTGCTTGAGATACTTGAAGAGGATATTGACATAAAAAACCCCGAAAACGCAGTAAAAGAGGTTAAAAACGGCGAAATAGAGTTCAAGGACGTATGCTTCTCTTATTCCGGCAATCCCGAGAATCTCAATCTTGAGCATATAAATATAAAGATCCCCTCCGGCTCCACCGTCGCAGTACTTGGCGGAACCGGTTCGGGCAAGACCACATTTGTACAGCTCATTCCGAGGCTGTACGATATAACGAGCGGTTCTTTGACGATAGGCGGTGTAGATGTGCGAGAGTACGATCTTACCGTTTTACGTGATTCCGTGTCTATGGTGCTTCAAAAGAACCAGCTCTTTTCCGGCACGATAAAAGAAAATCTTCGTTGGGGCAACCCCGATGCTACGGACGAGATGCTCTCTCAGGCGTGCAAGTCCGCACAGGCTGACGGCTTCATAACGTCCTTCCCCAATGGCTACGACACCTATATCGAGCGTGGGGGCGCAAATGTTTCCGGCGGTCAAAAGCAACGTCTTTGCATAGCAAGAGCCTTGCTTAAAAATCCCCGTGTGCTTATACTTGACGACAGCACGAGTGCGGTCGATAACAATACCGAGGCAGCTATACGTAAAGCGTTTGCGGAATATATTCCCGATGTGACGAAGATAATAATTACGCAAAGGGTGACCTCGGTGGTGGATTCCGATATGATAATCGTGCTTGACGAGGGCAAGATACAGGGTGTCGGAACGCACGAGCAATTGCTTGAGAACAATGAAATATACAAACAGATCTACTCCCTTGCGATGAAAGGAGCTGATTTTGATGAATAATTCGATAAACAGCCGCAAAAAAGGCAATCCTCTGAAAACGATCGGGCGTGTGCTTAAATTTGTCGCTCGGGAATATCCCGTATTCTGTATCATAGTATTGGCAAGCCTGATACTCTCTGCCGTAGCCTCCGCAAACGGCACGATGTTCTTCAAAAATCTTATAGCGAATCACATTGAGCCTGCGATCGAGTCGGGGCAGCTTGACAAAGAAGCTTTGATAGCGGATATAATAAGACTTGCCGCTTTGTATCTTGTTGCGGTAATAACGACGTTTGTGGCTCAAAGGCTCATGGTAAACATTACACAGGGTACTCTGCGTACAATAAGAAACTCTCTGTTTGAGCATATGCAAAAGCTTCCCGTGCCGTATTTTGACAAGCATTCCCACGGCGATATAATGAGTGTATACACGAACGATACAGATACACTGCGTCAGCTCATAAGCCAGAGCATACCGAATCTCATATCGTCAACTGCGACGATAATAGCCTCTACCGTGTCGATGCTCATACTCTCGCCTCTGCTCACTCTGATCGCATTTATTGTCGTGTTCTTTGCGGTACTCATAACGAAAAAGCTCGGAACGAAAAGCGCAAAGTATTTCCGTAAGCGTCAGGCGGATATAGGTCGCATCAACGGCTATATCGAGGAAATGGCGGAGGGTCAAAAGGTCATCAAGGTCTTCAACCATGAGGGTCAGGTAATGGACGACTTCAAGAAAATAAACGATGAGCTTTATGAAAGCACGAAGAACGCAAACGGCTTGGCAAATATCGTAATGCCTATCATGGGCAATCTCGGTTACCTCAATTACGTTCTCGTTGCGATAATCGGCGGTATATTTGCCATAAACGAAATATACGGCTTCGGCATAGCCTCGCTCGTCCCTTTCTTGCAATTTACGAGAACCTTCAACCAGCCCATATCGCAGTTTTCACAGCAGATAAACTCAATAATCATGGCACTTGCGGGTGCGGAAAGAATATTCGCCCTGCTTGATGAGCCTGTTGAGGTAGACGAGGGATATGTAACTCTCGTTAATGCCAAGGAGGTAAACGGTGAGATAACCGAATGCGAGGAGCGTACAGGCAAATGGGCGTGGAAGCATCCGCACCAAGCAGACGGAAGCATAACGTATACGCCACTGCAAGGCGATGTCGTATTTGACGGTGTCGATTTCGGCTATGACCCGGACAAGATAGTGCTGCACGACATAAAAATGTACGCAAAGCCGGGTCAAAAGGTAGCCTTTGTAGGTGCTACGGGTGCCGGCAAAACGACTATAACAAACTTGATAAACCGTTTTTACGATATTCAGGACGGTAAGATAAGATATGACGGAATAAATATAAACAAAATAAAGAAGAATGACCTTCGCCGCTCGCTCGGTGTCGTTCTTCAAGATACTCACCTGTTTACGGGAAGCGTTGCGGATAATATACGATACGGTAAGCCCGATGCAACGGATGAGGAGGTAATTGCGGCGGCAAAGCTTGTAAATGCCGATTACTTCATATCCCACCTGCCTCAGGGCTACGACACGAAAATAACCGCAGACGGTGCAAGCCTCTCGCAGGGTCAAAGACAGCTTATAGCGATAGCGCGTGCCGCCGTAGCGGACCCGCCCGTGCTTATACTTGATGAGGCGACCTCGTCGATAGATACGAGAACCGAGGCAATAGTAGCTCAGGGCATGGACAGTCTTATGGCTGGCAGAACGGTATTCGTTATAGCACACCGTCTTTCAACAGTCAAAAACTCCGATGTCATAATGGTACTTGATGCGGGACGGATAATCGAGCGCGGAAGCCACGACGATCTTATAGCGCAGGGCGGCGTTTACAGTAAGCTCTATTCGGGTATCAACAAATAATATAAGTTCGATAAAAGCACTTGCTTGCCGACGGTAAGCAAGTGCTTTTTTCCGAGCTTTCAAGCAGTATTTGAAAATTTATTCCGCTCCGTTTTTCCCTGTTTTACATATTGTCGCAAATAATGCGGTATATATTATCGTCTGCGGCGGTAAAATATCGCAATATGCTTATATCGGGCGAAATTTTACCATTGACAAATCGAGCAAATGTATGTATAATATATACATAATCATAAACTCGGAGACGGTAATGAAAAAATTTTTCGGACTTTTTTTGGCAATGGCTTGCTTCGTAAGTTGTTTTCCGCTCACTGTGGCGGCGGAAAACGACGTTGCCGACAATAATATTGCTCGAAATATCACCTCAAGCGTTGAAATTGACACTGTCGGTTTCACCTCAACACAGCGGCTTACAGACGGTGTGGCATCATCCGGCGGTGTTTGCGCCTCGGTGGGTGAGATAAATATTAAAAGTGAGGAGAACATAGGCTCGGTATATATTTTGTTTAACAGCGACCCTGTCGAATGGCGAATATCATCGGGTGAGCAAACGCATATTTGCGGCAAGCAAGGCTTTTTGCACGAATACATTGATATATCCTCAACGCTCGGCAATACACAGCGGCTTAAGATGAGCTTTGGAGAGGGCTTTAATATCAGTGAGATATATATTTTCTCCGTGGGTGAACGTCCGGAGTGGGTTCAGGTCTGGGAGGATACGTGCGAAAGTGCCGATCTGCTTCTTTTTTCCGCGCATTCCGACGACGATCAGCTGTTTTTTGCAGGTCTTATACCGCTCTATGTTTCACGCGGCTATAAGGTTCAAGTCGCATATATGACATACCATCCGGAAAATGTTCGCCGCCGTCATGAATTTTTGGACGGGCTATGGTGTGCGGGGGCAACGTATTATCCTTTATACGGCAAATATGACGATTTTCGCATAGACGATTTGGACGGTACCGTTGCCGAATACCATCGGCGTGGGACAAGCTATTCCGATATCGAGTCGTTTGTTATCGGAGTAATACGCCGCACACATCCGCTTGTTCTCGTATCGCACGATATAAACGGCGAATACGGTCACGGAATGCACCGATTACTGTCTAATATAATATGTAACTCGCCGCAAAACGCCGCAAACAAAGACAGATACACCGATTCGGCAAAAAAATACGGCACATGGTGTGCGCAAAAAATATATATTCATCTGTATTCGGAAAATAAGATCACGCTCGATATAGACACGCCGCTTGAGGCGTTCGGCAACAAAACCGCTTTTCAGGTCTCACAGCAAGCTTTTTTGAAGCACAAAACTCAGCTTGACACATGGTTCAATCCATGGCTGAGAGGTGCAACGGGTACAGAGGTCACCTCATCGACTCAAATTATAAAGTATAACCCGGCTCGCTACGGTCTGTATTATACACAGGTTGGCAACGATACGGGCAACGATATGTTTGAAAACATTGTCACATACACGGAATACGAAAAAACCGTAGGTGCATTAAGCAGTACAAAAAATGCCGCCTCCGCACTCAACTCTTATATTGACAAGGCTTCGAAAAGTCTTGAAGAGCTTAATCGTCAAGTCGATGTCGGCATTGAAAACAAGGCTCTGTCCACTACTCTATCCGATGATTGTCGCAAGCTCGGGGAGGATATTGAGGGCGTGCGGCAAAAGCACAACACACTCGATACAGTTGAAAAGGAATATACCGCCGCTTATATAGCACCTCTCTCGGCTTTGCCGATAATATGCGTTCTTCTTGTATTGGTTTTCAAAAAGCTCGGAAATGCACGTGAAAACAGATAAGGCACGGCAAGAGAGCATAAAAGAAGGATAGGCTGAAAACAAGTCCTCTTCGGCACTTGCACCGTAAGAGGACTTATATTATTTTTATCATTCTTGCGGAAATACAGGTAGATATGCTGAATTTTCTTTCGCCACCGGAGATGAATTTTATGCTCATCATATCACCGTTTTTGCTCGTTACGACACCGGCACCGAAGCTCTTATGCTCCACCATAATGCCCTCGCCTATCATATCGCTCGTGATTTTGGGCAGGGTCTTTTTTCTCGTCTGCGTTTTCTTTTTCGGTTTTTGCTCCTCGATGACTCCGATAAAGCTGTCAATAAAGCTTGACGGCTTTATTTTTTTACCGTTCATCGAATCGGTAATGAGAAATTCCAGCTCCGCCCTTGCTCTTGTACAGCCCACATAAAACAGCCGTCTTTCCTCCTCAAGTCCTGTCTCATCCGCATCTGCGGTGGGGAATATACCGTCTATCGCATCGGCAATTATCACCTCGTCAAATTCAAGTCCCTTCGATGAGTGTATTGTTGAAAGCGTTACACTTGCCTCGCCTCTGCGATAATTAAGCTCACCTGTGGAAATGCGCTCAAGCTTCTTCAAGTAATCCGTCACTGTAAGCTCGCCCTGCGCAAGCGATCGCAATATGGCACACCTTTGCATAATAGGCAATTCGGGGTAGCCGTCGGAAACGGATCTGTCTATCCATTTGCCATAGTTCAACTCGTCGAATACGATACGCAGTGCTTCCTCGGGTGTACATTTGCCGATTCTGTTTAACGAGGCGGCGGCATTTCGGATAGCCGAGTTTTTTCGCTCCCCCTCCGTCTGCTTCATCAACGAATGAAATAATGATATTCCGCTTGTTGCGTTATCTTTCAGCGCCGTATTAAGCATATCCTTTGATATGTAAAGTCCGAGCTTGTAATAAAAGCGTGAGAACAGCTCACCGTTAAACGGGTCAAGCGAAAACTCAAGGATAGACAACACATCGCGAACTGTCGGAGAGGTAAAGAACAGCGATGCCGAGTCTCTTGTTGTATATGCTATACCGTGCTTTTCGAAGCTGTCAATAAAAGGTGTTGCCGTATCGTTGTTTCTGAAAAGCACCGCAACACTCTTTTTCTTATCCGCTTTTTGGAGCATTCTCGCAACGAAACGTGCCTGCTCGGAATACGTGGAGCAATGGATACGTTTGATCACCGCACCGGCGTCTGCCTGCGTTTTCATTTCCTTGCTTCGTCTGTGCTTGTTTGCCTTGATAAATCTGTTTGCCGCATTCGTTATGCTTCCCGTGCTTCTGTAATTCGTTTCCATAAGCAAAACTCTCGCGTTTTTATATGTTTTATCGAAATCAAGCAGTGCATCGGGATATGCCGCACGAAATCCGTATATGCTTTGATCCTCGTCGCCGACCATAAACAGATTGTCGTTGCCTTGAGATATGAGCTTTATTATCTTATGCTGTATATACGAGGTGTCCTGCGCCTCATCGACATTTACATACGGATATCTGCTCTTGACGAATGAAAGCACATCCTCAAAGCCGCCGAGTATGGAATACGCCATAAGCAGCTGGTCGTCAAAATCCATAAGTCCGTTATCCGCTTTGTATTTCTTATACGCCTTATATATATCGTAAAAAGACAGCTGCGGTATTTTTATGCTTTTGCAAAGCTCTTGCTCGCTTTTCCCGCACCCTGTCATATTCATAACGTAGGTTATGCCCTGTGTAAGCGTGCGAATAACGCCGTCGGAGGCGAATTTTTTTGTTTTTTCGGTATACAGCTGTCGAACTATTTGAGAATTATCGCGTATAAGCTCGGGAATAAATATAGAATATTTACTTTTTGCGTATCGAATGACCGAGAGGCAAAAGCTGTTTATCGTGCAAAATTTCGGTATCGCATCGATATCCTCATATGTTTGGCAAAACCTTTGCTTCATATCCTTCGATGCGGAGGTGGTATAGGTTATAGTCAAAATATTATTCGCATCGACGTTCATACACCGTATAAGATAACCGACTCTGGCGATAATTGCCGTTGTTTTTCCGGAACCCGGAACGGCAAGGAGCAGTGTATTGCCCCTTGCCGTTGCCGCAGCCTTTTGGCTATCATTCAGTTTTAACCCGTAATGCGAAACAAACTGCTCGTAATTCATATTACATCTCGTTTATTCGCCTGTCGGTATACAGACTTACAGCGTGAAATTAACTATCCACGGCAGATGGTCAGATGATACCAAGGCTCTGAATTCCATTATGGGAAGGTATTCGTTTACCTCTACTCCGTCAACGAATACATGGTCTATTATATTGTCGCTTGAGGTAGGCTCTCTGTAGGTATAATTCTGCGTTGCGGAATCATACGTTGCATAGCAACCATAATATCCTATCTTTCTGTACGTTTGCGCAACCTCGGATGCCGCAGACAGTGACGCCTTCAGTACAGCATATGCATCGCTGTAGGGACGGCAGTTGAGATCGCCGCCGAATACTACGGGAAGCGTAGCGTATTCTGCCTTGGATGCTCTTATTCTCGCAACGAGTGCAAGCAGACGATTGGCGTTATCCACGCGAACCTTATCGGCTTGTTCAACTGTGAGATTTGCGGTGTCTGTCCACATGAAGTGGGAATTTACCACCAAAACGAGCTTGCCGTCGGATTTCTGCTTGAAGATCGCCCATGTTATGGACTTGGTATCTCCGTTATTTCCGTAAAGGCTCTCACCGTCAACCACAACGGTCGTGGGGAAAGTCTCGCCGCCGCTTTCAACAAGCACAAGTCTGTCGGCACGGTAAAACATTGCCGCACAGTTTATATTTGAGCTGTAAAGCACTTGACCGTTTGCGCCTATCGGCACTTCGATATAGCCGTCTGCCTCAAGAAGTGCCTTTGCGTTATTTCTGTGAAGGCTGTCAAACTCCTGCGTACATACAACATCGCAATTATAGTCCGCAATCATTTCTTCTTGCTGTTTTACTCTGTTCGGTATGGAATCAAGCTTGCTGTATCCGTACACGTTGTAGTACATTACATTCAAGGAGTTCACGTTATTTTTTTTTTGATCGCTATGAATAGCCGAGAAAATTCCGGATATATCATCGCTTGTAAAGGTACCGTCGCCGTTCGTGTCCGCCGCACGTTTTGAAAGCTCGGTACTGCCTGTTTTGTATATTTGAGCGTCTGCTATCAATACATCCTTAATTGATATGTATCCGTCACCGTCAAGGTCGCCCTTAACTATAACGGTCGCACTGTCAACGACAACACCGTTCTTTACGAGGGTCACAACTGCGCCGGTTCCTATCAAGCCGGTGGTTATCTTGCCGTTTGCATCGGTAACGGTACAGCCCGCATCGGTAATGAGGGCAAGCAGCTCGCCCGCCGTTGTTGCCGCAGGAACGCCATACAAATATGCCTTATCAGAGGTTCTGTCAACGCTGAGTCCGGAGCCTTCCGCAAAGGTCATATATGTGGGAGCGGCAGGCTCGGTAACCGTGAGTTGGAAGGTGCCTATTGTAAACTCGTAGCCCTTTGCGGTAACGCCGACTACCTTAGCCGTTTGAGTACCTACGGCAAAGGAGGCTGTGCTTACGTTATCGGAATATGCGTGTACCTTACTGCATACAGCCGCATAGTCGGGGAACATATTAAGTGCATCCTGACGTGTTGTTGTTGCAAGGTCTACTGTTTTATCGCCGTACTTAAGCACGAATTTCGACATACCGTCAAGGCTCATGCCCCAGCCCTTTACATTCACGGTCTTGCCCTTCTCTACCGTTACAGCCGCATTCGGTGCATCGAGAGCGCACTGTGCATTTGCGGCAACGGTAACATCCATGGATGCAACCTGAATATAACCGGAATCGGCAAAGAGGTAGAGCTTATATGCGCCGGGGGCTATATTGCCTCTGTCGTTGGTCTTGCCCTCGGTTATTATGTTGAAGGTCTTTTCGGAGTTGCCCATCTCGTACCAATAATAGCTCGATACGTGACCGGGTACATCGTCGGCGGCAAAGAGTCCGACCCATGCACCGTCGGCGGCACCCTTTGCGGTGATATTCACGCCCTTATTCATCGGGAATGTCGTGTATTCGGGTGTCATGTATGAGGTTCCCGCCGCGGGAATAACATTCAAGGTCAATGTGGCTATATCGTAGTATTCGCCTTTTTTGGTAACGCCTCGGAACGATACGGTGTTGGCACCGGGCTTTATGCCCGCTGCGTCGAACGAATGGTCAAAGGCATTCAGCGTGGTACAGTTCGTATACGATGGGTTGGCATTCGCCACGTCCGCTCGATAGCTCGTGCTGTTTATGTCTCCCCATGTCGTGTTGTTGAGATTCCACTGATATTTCGTTACGCCGTCGCTGTGTACGCTCCAGCCCTTAACATTTACGGTATCCTCTTGACGGACGGTCTTTGAGTAAGTAACCGTGCCGCTTACCTTGCTCTCACTGCTCGTGCTGCTGTACTCTATCGTGTTTATGTACGAGGTAGTGGGCTTGAGGCTGAGTCCGTAATAATCTGCGATACCGTCGGCTATAGCATAGCCGAGAGCCTTGAGCTTTTCTTCCTTAAGCAGGAAGTTCTTAACGTCGGATTCGTTTGATAAGAACACGCACTCAACTATCATTGCGACCTTAAGTCCGTTGAGCTTAGCCTGTCTTATAACTCTGTAGTGGTCGTGTGCCGAGCCGTCTGGGTACTTACCCGTGTGCGAGCATCCGGCGGATGCGGTTCCGCAGGTGGTGGCGTAGGGATCCGTTCTCTTATATGTACCCGCATCGTTATTGAGTCGGGACATTATCTTGTTTGCGCACGCCTTCGATGCCGCACCTACGGCGGGCTTGTAGTTGTTGTTCGCTATGTATATCTGCGAGCCGTAAACGGATGCGTTACTGCTTGAGTTGTTATGTATACTTATAAGAGCCTCCGAGCCGTTTGCCTTAGCCATATCCGCACGCTCGGTCAAGCCGGGGCATTCGGCATTTGTGGTCCTCGTCATATAAACGGTCGTATTTTGGTACTGCTGAAGTCTTTCTCTCGTATAGAGAGCTATTGAAAGGTTGTAGTAAAGCTCGTTCTTACCGCCCCACTTCGTTGCACCGCTTGCACCCGTACCCGTTGAGCCATCGGCACTTGTTCCCTCGCCGTGACCGGGGTCAAGGGTCACATTGAGCGAAGCCGCACTCGTTTCGGTACGCATGAAAGGTATTACCGTAAGTATGGTACATACTGCCAAAAGCACGGTAAGCGATCTTTTGAAGATCTTTTTCATATGTATTTCCTCTCTTTTCATTTTGCCCGCTTGGGCAATACATAATTCTACATGGTTATTTTATCATTATTTTATAAAAAAGTCAATCCATTTACCGTTGTCTTTTTGTATAAAAATCACTCTTCTTTTTTGTGTATATTGCCGAATTTTCGAATTATTTCGCTTATAGCGAAAAAAGCTCCTGCAACGGACTTTTTGCGAGTCGGTTTTTACCGACTCGCAAAAATATACGGCGAATTATTTTTCCCCGCTCATCTGCCGCAGGGCAGACAAAGCATCGCATAAGCCGCCGAGGGAGTCTATAAGCCCCTCTTGCACCGCCTGTTTGCCGTCGATTATGGTACCCGTGTCGGCGGCTATGGCATCGGTGGCAAACATCAGCTCATGCAACCGTTCCCTGCTGATTTTTGAATTACGACATATAAAATCGTCTATTCGCTCCTGCATTTTCGAAAAGTATGCAAAGCTTTGACTGACACCTATCACAAGTCCGTTCATTCTGACCGGATGGCACGTCATCGTTGCCGACGGCACTATGAACGATCTCTTTGCACTTACCGCAAGCGGTATTCCTATCGAGTGACCGCCGCCCAAAACGAGCGATACGGTCGGTTTTTTCATCGTTGCCACAAGCTCCGCAAGTGCAAGTCCCGCCTCAACGTCGCCGCCGACGGTATTTAATATAAGAAGCATACCGTTTATTTTGTCGTTCTCCTCACAGCCCACCATTCGAGGTATGAGATGCTCGTATTTCGTCGCCTTTTGTCCCGATGGCAATGCATAGTGCCCCTCTATCTGTCCGATCACGGTTATACAGTCGATAATAAAATCTTCATCCCCGACATATGCAAGCCCGTCGGGGGTCATGTTCTCGCTGTTTTTTTCGTTTTCCATATTGATAGACCTCAATTTTTACAAAAAGTTTTATATTTATCCTTTACAAAACCGAGATGAATAATGTACAATAAAATGAAAACAATAATTTTAAGGAGCAAATATAATGGAAAACAAGTTTCTTGTCGAAACCTCGGCTCGTCACGTTCATCTTACAGATGCAGACATTGAAACTCTTTTCGGCAAGGGTGCGACTTTGACCCACAAAAAGGATCTCAGCCAGCCCGGACAGTTCGCCTGTGAGGAAAGAGTAAAGCTGGTAGGTCCGAAGAAGGAAATAGCAAACGTAATAATCTTGGGTCCGGCACGTCCCGCATCTCAGGTCGAGATATCTCTGACCGATGCGAGAACACTCGGTGTTGAAGCACTCGTTCGCGAGAGCGGAGACATTAAGGGTACCTCGGGCATCAAGCTCGTAGGCCCCGCAGGTGAGGTCGAGTTGAGCGAGGGCGTTATCGCCGCAAAGCGTCACATACATATGACCCCCGAAGATGCCGAGCGTCTCGGTGTGGCAGACAAGCAGATAGTAAGTGTAAAGATAGATTCGGAGAGAAGCACCGTTTTCGGTGATGTTGTCGTAAGAGTCAGCCCCAAATTCGCACTTGCTATGCACATAGATACAGACGAATCGAACGCCGCTTGCGCATTCGGTAAATGCTACGGCGAGATCGTTAAATAATTTATCAAGGAGAAGATCATGAGCGAATTACAATATTCACATGAAGTGCAACAGATGTGTTGCGTTGCAAAGGGTCCTCACCACGGACCCGCTCCCATTCCCGAAGAGGGCAAATGGGTAAAGGCACACGAAATAAAGGATATTTCGGGTCTTTCACACGGTATCGGCTGGTGTGCCCCTCAGCAGGGCAGCTGTAAGCTGACCTTAAACGTAAAGAACGGTATCATCGAGGAGGCTCTCGTTGAGACTATCGGTTGCTCCGGTATGACTCACTCCGCAGCTATGGCTGCCGAGATACTTCAAGGCAAGACGCTTCTTGAGGCACTCAATACCGACTTGGTATGCGATGCGATAAACGTGGCAATGCGTGAGATATTCAAGCAGCTCGTTTACGGACGTACACAGACTGCTTTCTCCGAAAACGGTCTGCCCGTCGGCGCATCTCTTGAGGATCTGGGCAAGGGTCTGCGTTCGCAGGTCGGCACGATCTTCGCAACCAAGGAAAAGGGCGTGCGTTACCTTGAAATGGCAGAGGGCTATATCCTCAGCACGGCACTTGACGAGAACAACGAGGTAATAGGCTACAAGTTCGTTCACCTCGGCAAGATGATGGAGGCTATCGGCAACGGTACCGATCCCAAGGAAGCATACGAGAAGAACGTAAAGACATACGGCAGATACGACGGTGCCGCTAAATATATCAACCCCAGAAAGCAATAAGAAAGGAGGGGCATAACAATGATAAAGTTTGAAGGCTACGAAAGAAGAATTGCAGGCATCGAGGCTTGCATGAAAGAATACGGTATAGCAAGCCTTGAAGAGGCAAGAGACATATGCCTCGCCAAGGGTATAAACGTAGAGGATATAGTAAAAGGCGTACAGCCTATCGCATTCGACAACGCCGTATGGGCGTACACGCTCGGATGTGCCGTTGCACTCAAGAAGGGTATAACCAATGCCGCAGATGCCGCAGAGGCTATCGGTATCGGACTTCAGGCATTTTGCATTCCCGGCTCCGTTGCCGCAAACCGCAAGGTCGGTCTGGGTCACGGAAACCTCGGAGCAATGCTTCTGCGTGAGGAAACAAAGTGCTTCTGCTTCTTGGCAGGTCACGAGTCATTTGCGGCTGCCGAGGGCGCTATAGGAATAGCACGTTCCGCAAATAAAGTCAGAAAAACACCCCTACAGGTAATTCTTAACGGTCTTGGCAAGGATGCCGCTTATATCATATCGAGAATAAACGGCTTCACCTACGTTCAGACCGATTACGATTACTACACCGAGGAGCTGACAATAGTTAAGAAGACGGCATTCTCCGACACGGAGCGTGCAAGCGTTCGTTGCTACGGTGCGAACGATGTAAATGAGGGCGTTGCAATAATGAAGCATGAGGGCGTTGACGTTTCCATTACCGGTAACTCGACCAACCCCACAAGATTCCAGCACCCCGTTGCAGGTACGTACAAGAAATGGTCGTACGAAAACAATAAGAAGTACTTCTCCGTTGCATCCGGCGGCGGTACGGGAAGAACACTTCACCCCGATAATATGGCGGCAGGCCCCGCATCTTACGGTTTAACGGATACTATGGGACGTATGCACGGCGATGCTCAGTTCGCCGGCTCCTCCTCCGTTCCCGCACACGTTGAAATGATGGGCTTGATCGGTATGGGTAACAACCCGATGGTAGGTGCTACAGTAGCATGTGCCGTTGCGGTTGAGGAAGCAAGCAAATAATTTTTCCTCTTTTAATAAAGGTATGTGCCGTCACGTTTTGAGCGTTGGCGGCACATACCTTTTCATATTTATACAAAAAGCACGGTATACACCGTGCTTTTTATTAAATGCTTTATTTTGTTTTTGTAAGATCCTTCAGCTGTCCCTTGCCTCTCGTCTTCGCTTCAAGAACGACGAGCGAGCCGAGTGCAAGCAATGCTATTGCGTTGGGTATTACCATAAGCTGGTTAAACATATCGGTAAGCTCCCACACGAGGTCGTTCTTCACAAGTGAACCGGCAAATATGAAAGCTATTGCCAAAACCGAATATATTATATCCGACTTTTTACCGAAAAGATAGTGTATATTTATTCTACCGAAAAGGTTCCAGCCTATTATCGTGGAGAATGCGAAGAAGAACAGACAAACCGCCACAAAACCCTCGCCTATCGCCATTCCAACTCCCTCGCCGAATATCTTGCCGAATGCTATACCGAATGCCTCTTGTGCCATATTCGAATTTGCAAGGTCTCCCTTTATCGCTTCGGTGATTCCGTTTGCGGGGTTAAGAGGACCGTCACCTGCGTAAAGTGTCGATATTACAACGAGTGCCGTTATCGTAAGAACTATGAACGTATCTATAAATACGCCTATCATAGCCGTAACGCCCTGCTCGTGAGGTGTTTTTACGTTCGCCATTGCGTGTGC
This sequence comes from uncultured Lachnospiraceae bacterium, assembly GCA_964562175.1. Classification (GTDB taxonomy): domain Bacteria; phylum Bacillota; class Clostridia; order Oscillospirales; family CAG-272; genus CAZCJU01. The sequence continues at coordinate 8,559 of CAZLRV010000023.1, read as the reverse complement.
GTGAGGAGTAGAACCCATGCCCGCCTCGTTTGAGAACAGACCGCGCTTTGCGCCCTGACTTATAGCGTTTTTAAGTGCCGCACCGATTGTGCCGCCTATAACAGCCTGCGGTGCAAACGCATATTTGAATATCATCGCAAAGGTTTCGGGAACATACTGTATTCTTACGATAATTACCGTAATGCCGCCGATGAGGTAAAGCAAAGCCATGACCGGCACAAGCTTTTCCGTTACCGCACCTATTCTCTGCAAGCCGCCGACAAATATAAGCAGAGAGATAAGAGCTACGATTATTCCCATCACCCAAGTGGGGACGCCAAATGCCTTATTGCACGCCTCGCCTATGGAGTTTGATTGAACCATCGAGCCCATAAAGCCGAGTGCAAGCACCGTGGCAACCGCAAAGAAGCCTGCAAGGAACTTGCCGAATTTACCCTTGAATACGCTCTTTATGTAGTATACAGGACCGCCCGCTACGCTTCCGTCCTCGTGTACTACTCTCGTTTTCTGTGCAAGCACTGCTTCGGCATATATCGTTGCCATTCCGAAAAATGCGATTATCCACATCCAGAATATGGCACCGGGGCCGCCTATCAGTATAGCGCCGCAAGCACCGACTATATTGCCCGTTCCGACCTGTGCTGCTATAGCCGTTGTCAGTGCCTGAAAGGACGAAAGTCCGCTCTTGTTCTTGCCGCCGTTGAATTTGATACCGCCGAAAACGGCTTTCATACCTTCTCCGAAGCAACGAACCTGTACAAAGCGTGTGCGGATCGTAAAATACAAGCCCACGCCCACAAGAAGAATTATCAAAATGTAGTCCGACAAATACGAGTTGATAGTTTTTGCAATGTTAAGCAAAATATCCATTGTAAGCTCCTTTAATTTTTTTAAATGAATAAAAACAAAACCACCGCATATAGCGAGGTGGCTTCGGGGAAAGTGACAAATGCTGTTTTGCAACAGCTTTCAGCCTTGTCCTTTTGCCTGAGAGATTAGCATAAGCCTTGCCCCTTCGGCACTCGGTTCGCAACCGAGCTTCTCCAAAGCTCTATCGGCTTACAGTCCTCGTTCGTGTGAACGCCTGAGAGTGTTACTCCTTCGGCAGCGTATCGCTTTTCCTGCAAGCTTCATATAGAAATATCCATTTGTGACATTATACCATAATATTTTCGAATTGTCAATACTTTCCGAATTATTATGTAAATTTTATTATTAAAATATCACTTGTTCGTATTTTATGATATGTTTTGTCTAAAACAAACGGGAAGCATTGTGCTTCCCGTGACTTATTCTTATTATTTTTCGCTGAGCTTGCTTGCTTTTACCTGCTTGAGCGTCGGTATAAGTGTGGCAATATCTGTCACAGCCTCCCCGTATTCGGGGCTTTTTGTATTTTTAATCAGCTCCTCGCCGTCTGCTTTTGTAAATGTCGCCTTTTCATCACACTTATATGTGAACACGCTGAACGTCTCGACCTCGGCTGAAATATTCGACAATTTTATCTTTTCTTCCACCGTCTGTGCGAGCTTTTCATGGTCTACCGCATACGAGAATACGGCTTTGTCCGCATAAGCGCCGGAGGTTGAGATAAATGCTTTCTCACCCGCATTCTGCTCAAGCTGTTTTTCAAGCTGTACATCCTCGGTCATTACGATATCGCAAGCCGAATACATATCCTTTATCATATTTATCGTGTCATCGCTGTTTTGGGCGTTGATAACGTATTCATACTTCAACTCGACATTGACATTCTTTTCCGTACCCGCAGCTTCCGCACCGAGCATATAACCCATAAGCATAGACTTGCTCATGGCATTTTCATAGCCGATGAAGCCGAGCTTCGTATAGCCGTCGCATACTGCGGTATATCCCGACATATAGCCTTGAAGTGCGTAATCTATGACAATGGCATACGTTTGTGTGGCAAGGGAGCTTTGCTTTGAATACTCGCTGTCGCGCGATACGCCGACAAGCACCGTATTTACACCGTCAAGCTTATCCTTGAGTGAGGTATATGCCGATGTATATCTATCTGCCGGTATAATTATAGTCGCTCTTTCCTTTGCTTTCGATGCGATGGCAAGCTCAAGCTGTTTTTTGGCGGCTGCCTCGTAAAGTGCCAAATAGCTTTCGCCCTCTTTTACGTTTATTTCCTCAACGGGGTAATACTTATAGTACCATTTTTCGCTCTCTTGTGAATTGCGATTGTCCGCAACCTTTTTTATAGCATCCCAGCACGCTCTTTCAAATGTTGCCTCGTCGGTATGACCATCGTAATCCGCATCTATATTTCCGATAAGCGAAAACGTGTATTTCGTCCCCGTCGTGGTGGTATCCGAAAAGCACCCGGTACAACCGCTTGCAAATACAGCCGTAAACAGAATTATGGCGGATAGAGCAATGGCAAGAATTTTTTTCTTCATCTTAATCTCCGTATTTATTATTTATACATTAAATCTGAAAACGGTAACGTCGCCGTCCTCAAATACGTAGTCCTTTCCCTCGCTTCTTATAAGGCCCTTTTCACGTGCTACGGCAAGGCTTCCGCCTATGCTTATAAGATCCTCATAAGATATTACCTCGGCACGTATAAAGCCGCGCTCCATATCCGAATGTATCTTGCCCGCCGCCTGTGGTGCCTTGGTTCCTTTTACTATCGTCCATGCGCGAACCTCCTTCGGTCCGGCTGTCAAAAAGCTTATGTAGCCGAGCAATCTGTAGGACGCAACGACAAGACGGTCAAGGCCCGACTGCTCAAGTCCGAGCTCTTCCAAAAACGCACCTCTCTCGTCACGTTCAAGCTGTGCTATTTCGGATTCTATCGAGGCGCAGATAGGCATTATCTCAGCCCCCTGTTCGCTTGCATACTCAGCCAAAGCATTGTAGTGCTTATTATTTGAAATATCGCATCCGACCTCGTCCTCCGAGATGTTTGCGGCATAGATAACGGGCTTTGACGACAAAAGCGGCAATGTGTCGAATATTTCCCTCTCACTCGTTGTCATGTCAAGCCCTCTCGGACTTTTGCCCTCGTTCAGCGTGTCGAGAACTCTTTGCAAAAAATCCGCTTCGCCCTCAAGCGTTTTGTCACCCTTCATCAGCTTTTTCGTTTTGTCAAGTCTTTTCTCGGCTATTTCTATATCCGATAAAATAAGCTCCGTGTTTATCGTCTCCGCATCTCTCACCGGATCTACCGAGCCGTCAACGTGGATAACATTTTCATCCTCAAAGCATCTTACGACATGAACGACGGCATCGACCTCACGAATATGCGAAAGAAACTTGTTTCCCAAGCCCTCGCCCCTCGATGCACCCCTGACCAAGCCGGCAATATCGACAAATTCTATTACCGCCGGCGTTATCTTCTCCGGCTTATATATCTCCGCCAGCTTATCGAGCCTTGCATCCGGCACGGCTACAACGCCGACATTAGGTTCTATCGTACAAAACGGGTAATTGGCACACTCTGCCCCCGCATCGGTAATTGCGTTAAATAAAGTGCTTTTGCCGACATTCGGCAATCCGACGATGCCTAATTTCATATCTATACTTCTCCTTTAAGCTCGCTGCCGTGCGGAAGTCGCACACGGCATGGGCAATTTATATTGGTAGATATATCTATACTTTCGTATTGTACCAAATAACGCATCGTTTCTCAAGCCTTATTTTGTAAATATTTCGTATCTGCGGATATATTTCACCTGCGAAAGCTTTATCGGCTCGCTATCTCGATTTTTATGCTTCCCGTTGAAGTCGTAAGCTCGCACTTGCCGCCCGATGTGCTTTTCGGCACGTCTACCTTACCGGTGGATGAGCTTGCGAAAATTATCTTTTCACTTAGGAAAGATCCCGTTATACTGCCCGTGCTTGTCTTTGCGTATATCTCCCCGCCGTCACATTTTTCAAAGCGTATGCTTCCCGTGCCGTTTTTCACCTCAAGCACGCCGTTTGCCGTGGTATTGCTCAAGGCTATAAGCCCCGTATCGTTACACACGTTTAAGCTCTTGCAAGTAACGCCGTCAATATCTATGCCTCCGGTCTTCGCTTCAACATCCGCGCCGTTCATTATTTGCGATGAGGTGAGGGAAATTTTTCCCGTTTTCGTCAAGAGCTTCAATTCACCCGATACACACGAGCTTACACGGATATCTCCCGTATCGACCTTTATATCAAGTGTATTCGATACACTTGATGAGCAATCGACCTTACAGGTATCACCGTCTATACTAACATTACCGAAAGAAAATGTATTCGGTATGCAAATATCGCCCGTGTTGCTCTTGATATCAAGTGATTCGTATTTATCCCTCGGCAGATACACCGTCATGCTCGTATTTCCGAAAGAAACGCCTATGTAATCGTACCATTTCTTCGAATCCTTCGGCTTTATGACAAGCGTATTGTTTTCCACCTTGACGGTGTGCGTGTAGTTTTCATACTCGGTGCATTCAACGCGGCAAGCATCGCCCTTGACAAATTCAATATCGTCTATATCGGTATCTATCGATATATTATCAAATTTATCGCTCACCTCAAACGAGCATTCCACAATTGCGGCATTGTTCAGCGAAGAGATCTTCCAATCGGATGATGACATTGCGCAAACGAATATCACCACGCCCACAGCTATCAATATCACGGCAATTATAACAAGTGTCAACGTTCCTCTGTTCATTTTTTACCCTCTCCTTTAATAAACGGCATTTTGAGCTTTAATATTATCAACTTACTCAATTTTAAAATACCTCGGCTCGCACTCAAGCATCCGAAAAACAGCAAGATAGCACATCCCGCACAAAACAGACAAGCACCGAGCATGGCAACGCCCGCCACGGCATTGCTTCGAGCCGCAAACGATACGACCGATAGTACCGCACCCGCCACGGAACATACCGCAAACGACAGTTCAACAGCCCACAGAGAAATTATGAGCGACCACATAACGATATAAACGGCAAGCAACACGGAAAATGCGGCTATCAGCAGCGACAGCCATATCGGCGAGCCTAACGCAACAAGCACGATCTCCCACGCACGCAAGCTACGTTTTGGCTTTGCTTTTTCGCAATCGGGTCTTCCGAGCGTCTGCTCCTCTTTTATCTGCTTGACTGTTTCATCCACAGAGCCGATACGCTCCGTCGCCTCCTCCTCGGTCATACCGTCCTCTACCCCCTCGTCTATCATCTCACCGTAAAATGTCAACCGCTCCGCTATATCCTCCTCCGACATTTCCGATAAGCCCTCGCGCAGTCGCTTTAGAAATTCTTGTTTATTCATTTTCTTCCTCCCGCTTTATCACAAAGCGATATATTGACAGCATCTCGTTCCAATCCTTCTTAAATTCTTCAATGCGTTCCAACCCTCGTGATGTGATACCGTAATACTTTCTCAGCCTTCCGTCATGCTCCGCAGTACGCACGGTGAGCATTCCCGCCCCCTCCAGCCTCTTCAATATCGTATATAAGGTCGATTCGGAAAGCTCAATATAAGGCTTCATGTCTTTTATTATTTTATAGCCATAGGACTCACCGTCCTTTATCGCCGCCAGCACGCAAACGTCCAAAAGCCCTCGCTTAAGTTGATTATCCATTATATACCTCCCGTTGCGTAATACATCATATCACGAAGTATGCGTTTTGTCAATACCTTTTCGAAAAAAATAAAAAAATCACAGGTGTAAGCATACGCTTGCCAAGTGTGAGCCGCAAACGCCTTATTAAACAATATACGAAAAGCAAAAAACAAGGTCATCACCGAAATGACCTTGCTTTTTGTGTACCGTGAATAGCGCTTGCATTTTTAATGCCGTATTCGACCGCATATGCAACACGCCGCATCACGGCTCATCGCTTGCGTTGCTTTACTTTACTTCCGTATTCGGCTCATCAACATATCTTGTTGCACCGAAGCTCATGATATAAGAATCGTCAACTTCTTCTCCAAGTGCACCCACATCGCATACGATATAATATCGATCGTTTTCTGTATAATAAAGATCAGCATAATGCGGAAAATACAGTGGTTCTTCATCAAGTGAGCCCGTAGTCGGTTCAATAGAATACAACTTAAAGACAGTACACGTTTTGTCTCCGTCCGTCAGAACATATTTAAACCGTACATATTCATTCAAGCCATTTGTATAATATATCGCCGTCTTGCCGTCATCGAATGTTTCCGTCTTTGTTATTGCAATATCATTGACGTTCGATAAAGCATTACATTTACCTTCATAGTTCTTCTTGTAATAATCCTCTGTTGAAATAATCATGCTTACCGTTTGTCTTCTTAGCTTGTCTTTTATCTGAAACGAATAACACTCGCCATTCCAAGACACGCCGCCCTCAATAACACAATATTGCGGTAGCACGGGAACGTAAAGGTTATCAAAGTCAACCGTTTTTATTTTGCCATTTTCATCTTTTTCAAATTGTGAAATAGAAATCTTTTGGTCTTCGGTCAACATACCGTTAGGCACAGAGTTTTTGAACTCTTTCATATTTGCAAAGTCCGGAGACCCGAAAAGCACACATGAGTTGTGGTCAACACGTGATGAATATTTGGATATATCATCAAATACTATATAGTTTTTATCACCAACGCATTGTAATTCATAGTCCGGGGCGTTATCGTCCACCATATTTTTTTCGGTATCTGCAGTGTCCTGCACAGAAGTCTGTTCATCACCGGCACTTTCCTGTGCAAAAGTCTGCTCGCCACCGGTACTTTCCTGTGCAGAAGTCTGCTCACCGTCGGCATCGGCTGTGCATGATGCGCATATAAGAGCGGCAAGCAGTAAAAATAATGTACTCGTTAATAACTTGATTTTTTTCATGATCTTTCTCCATTTCCGATATAAGTACTAAGCCAAAAGTCCTATATCATATGCTTTAATATTTTCTCTGTTTGTTGTGGCGAATGAGATGATATCAACTCATTCGCCGAATACTGTCGCATTGAAGCACATTACATTTCGGCGGTGCCTGTACGGGGGAGAACTTAGATATCATAGATACACCGTTTTCAGCAAACACGGTGTGCAAGGATGATCTCAGAAATTTTTTCATGATCTACCTCCATTATAAAATTTTTCCAAGACGCAACGCGGGAAACTTTTCCTCGCAACCATATTATACTACATATCCGCAGTGTAATCATGAACTGCGTGTAAGCATTGCAAATGTATGATAAAATCGTTATCATGCACAAAATGTTAAGCGATAATTTGTGTAAATTAACATTAGTAAGAAATAATAAAATCCAGACTCAGCGCATTAAGCTTGCATTTGAGCCGAGTGACGGTCTTATCTAAGTCAGAGGAAAACTTGCCTTTAATACTTCGCTTTTTTGCACCGTCCACCCCTGTTTTCGCAGGAAATCCAAGTAGCTTTCACTTGACCATTTGCTGTACTGCCGAAAGCCCACCAGCGTCATAAAGAACGTTTTGACATTACCGAAAAAGTCATTTCAGGCATGGGTAAAGGCGGGGGCAATCAACCCCGTTCCTGTGGCAAGCTCCGGCACCTGCTTATGTTCTACTATGGGACAAATCAGTGCATACATTTGCTCGTAAGCTTTACGATCTTTTCACATAAAACAGTCATAGATTTTCGCCGTGCGATCCCAAAAGGTTTTCTTCATAACATCACTCCTATACATGAGTTAGCCGCCTCTAACTCGTGGTTTTTTGAAAAGCCGCCAACCGGCAGCTTTTCGATTTAATCAAATAATTCTTTGCAAGCGCCACGCACCAGCGTTTCCAAGACTTGCGGATACAGCGCACCAATCTCACTCTGATGGGAAACCGTTAAGATCAGCCCACGGATGGTGGCAGCAGCCAGTTCCATTCCACCTTTCGGCACAAGTCCACTTGCCTCCAGAATCTGACGAATGTGAACTTCATCATCGTGATAGTGAGCATCTTTGATGTCAGCCGGTATCCGCCGCAGTAGATACTCCGCATCGTTTTCGATAAAGGTCATGGCTTTGGTATCAGAAAGGTATTTGCAAGCAGCAAGTATGATTTTTGTTGCCCGCTCGGTTGGAGGCAGTTCTGCATTGTCCTGCAAGGCTTTCTCCGCAACGGCATAGGTTTCCGAATGAATGTTTTCCAGCACGGCAAAGAACAGAAGTTCTTTGGATGGGAAGAACTTGTAAAACGAACCCTTTGCAATGCCCGCCGCTTCGGTGAGTTGTTCCACCGATGTTTTCCGCATTCCAATGGTCACGGCACAATGCAATGCTTCGTCTAACAAATCCTTGCGGATCATTTCATTTTTCTGCTCTGTAAATGCCAAGTGATGACCTCCAAGCTGTTTTGACTGTTTCTGTTCTTTTGGTCATATTTTACAACAACATGCGTATAAAGTCAATCCACAAAACCTGAAAGCACATAGTTCAAAAAGAAAGACTGTCGTATATAATGAATTATTTTGGCTAATTATAGGAACTATCAGAACATATTCTGAAGGATGGGTGAACTGTAGATTCTAATAGGGTGATTGAATATGGCTAAAAAGGCGAAGAAAGAGAAGCGGCCAGTTGCCAAGATTGACTTTA
>CAZLRV010000022.1:0-31538 GCA_964562175.1 uncultured Lachnospiraceae bacterium | reverse complement strand
ATCGAGGCTCACGAATACGCAAAACGCCTTTATTTCGTAAAGGATACGGTGCAGAACTTTTCTCATGCGGAATGGACGGTGGGCAAATGAATTCATCAACGCAACAACAAATAGAGCTGTCGGCGGTATTGAATCTTGTTCCGTATTTGGATACATATTTTGATTGCACGGGTGATATAACTCTTTCCGAGGTCATCTCGCAAGCGGAAAGAGAGTGTGCCGGTACAAGCGAATTGCAGTCTTTAAAAAGTGCATATGATACGCTTCTTAAGCAGGATCCGTCAATAGCCGATATAATGCTTGTGGATCAAAGCTGTATAGACGGAAGCGTAAAAGACGATTTCATTCAAGCGTATACTTTCAAAGACCCGAAGGGCGATTATTACGTAACATATCGCGGAACGGGCGACGGACGTTGGGCGGACAACGGTAAGGGACTTGCCGCTTTCGAAACGGAAATGCAGGCGGCGGCACGTGAGTATTTTGACAGGATGGCTGAAAAGTACTTTATCGATGCACATAGCGACGGCAATAGTGTTTTCGTTACCGGTCATTCCAAGGGAGGCAACGAGGCCCAACACGTTTATATGACATCGAAATACGATTATTTGATAGACCAATGTTATTCGTATGACGGACAGGGGTTTTCCGATGAAGCAAGGGACTATTTCATAGAAAGATATGGTGCGGATTACGAAAAAAAACTCTCCGGAATGTATTCTATCTGCGGAGAGAACGATTTCGTTCACGATATGGGTAATGTTATAATTCCCGAGGAAAATACCTATTTCGTGAAGACCTCGGGCGAGGGAGCAAAAAGCTTTCACGCTCTTGAATATATGATAACAGACGGCAACGGAAATTACAGAGGGCTTCAGTGGGATATAAGGAACGGCGAGATAACTCACGGAGAACAAGGCTATTGGGGAAAATTTGCCGCAAGGCTTTCTCGACGATTGATGAAAATGAATCCGGAGGATCTGGAGGGCGTAGCGGTTGCGGTGATGTCGTTTATCGATGTTCTTTCGGGAAACGAGGTCATCGGCACGACGAAGTGGGATCTGACAGACCTTGTCGACCTTCTCGCACACGGCTTGCCTGCCGGTATAGAGACGTTGCTCTTTACCGAGGAAGGAAACGTATTTCTCAAGGAGCTTATCACCGAGGGGCTGGAAAAACTGTATGATGAGCATGGTGTTCTCGGAATTGTAGTGGCGGCACTCGGCGTGTCGATCGTATGCGTTGCGTTGGGACCTATTATCTTGAAAACGATGATCGCCGTGGTCTGTGTAGCCAATATTTTAGATTTTATTTTCGATTTGATAGACGCAAAGCATTTGCCGGAAAAGATAAGGGCTTTTATAGAGGATATCAAAAAAGCCTTCGGTGAGCTGTTTGATAATATATCGGAAAAAATAAAATCGCTAAGCTACGGCTATAAATATGCAACGGAAAAACCGCAAATATCACTCAATACGTACAAGCTCGATGATTATGCGGCAAGGCTGCGAGACGTAAACTCTTGTATAGTCAAAATCGACCGTCAAATGAACTCGCTTTACGGAAGGGTGGGTCTTAAAGATCTATGGGAGTTGTTGAAGGCGGATGCTTTGACGGGATACAGCCATTGCTTGAGAAAATGCGCAGAATATCTTGAGGATACCTCAAGCGATTTTTCGAAGCTTGAGCATGAGTTGATATGCACGATAGAATAAAATCGTACTTAAAGCTATTGGCTGTTGTATTGCTTTTATGTATTACGGCAAATTCGGGGGTATACGGATGTATGAAAAAAGAAAATGACACAAGAGCGGAACAAATGCTTGCATATGCCGTTCAAAAGTACGGGCGTGATTTTAATGTCAAAAGCTTCCGATCTGCCAAGGACGATACTTATACGGACATATTGACGCTTGATGACGGCGAATATATATTCAATGTTTATCAAAGGGGCGAGGGTGAGATGACCGATAACTATTCCGTCTGTGTCGCAAGCAAAAAATCAGCCGACTATTTGAGGCACTTATGCAATGGCGAGTGTGATATTTTCGCACATTTTATATTTTCCGAGCCGGGAGAGGTGACATTGAGCCTTGTATTGAACAATGATGCACCTACATTGTTGAAAAAGCTTAGCTTGACGAAGCTTATCGTTGTAACGCTCGTCCGAGGTGAAATTTCAGAGCATTCCGAAGAATTGTTCGGCATTTACAAGCAGGCGATGAGCCTTGAGCCGAAATATATAGATTTCGAAATGCTTCAAGTCGAGGACATCACCTCGGAGCTTAGTGATGCGTTGAACGGTATTTCCGTATTTTATGACGATGATTGGAATAGATTTCCCGAAGTGAGATCCACTTTGTCGGTGACGGATACGAACATTGTCTCTGCGCACGAGCTGACAAAAGGGGGCAGATAAATGGTCGATCTTTCAAATTTGACCGATAAGCAAAATTTGTATTTAACTCAGCTGTCGTACAAAAGCGATGTATTGAATGACACATATAACGGCATGAAGCTGTCCGATATAGTTGATTCCGTGTCGGATAATGATACGAAAACACTGTTGCGGGAGCTGTGCGATATAGGCTTGGGCGAGCTTACCGTAAAAGAGGTCGGAAACGATCCCGTTACCGGCTTCGGAGCAATAGCGTTTACGGATACGGCGGGAAATACCGGCTTTTCGTACAGGGGAACAGACGGTATAAAGCCGGAGAGTCTTAATGATTGGCTCGATAATTTGGTTGCTTGCGGCACAGGCACCTCCCCGCAATCAAATCAAGCGGAGCAATTCTTTAACACATATAAAGATCTGTCAGGCAATAACTATTTGTACGGTCATTCAAAGGGCGGTAACCTTGCGGAGTTCGTGTATGTGAATGATTATTCGCATATCAAGGAAATACATTTGCTGAATCCTCAACCGCTGAATCCGTATTCGCTGACAGCGGAGCAAAGAAAGGCGATATGCTCCGACAGCGTGGATATCGTGGTAGTGGTAGGCGATTATGTGTGGTTTTTGGGGCGACTGCCGTCGTACGGAAATATTCGTTTTGCGGAGGGCAACGGAAGTAATCCGCATACGTTCGAAGCACTACGTGGTCAATTCAACAGTGATGACAGCATTATCCAAAGCAAACAGCCGTGGTATGAATACGCCGCATATTTTGCAATTGCGGGAATGACCTCCCATATACAAAGGTCGGGCGCCGAGCTGCAGCTCGTGCATAATTGCGTGGTTTGCATTGTTGATTACGTTAGAAATGAGCTTATACCGAGTGCGGTCGAGTTCATGAATCGAGTCGTGGATAAGCTTGAAAAGCTTGGCGAAGATATCAAAGCCTTTGCATCCGAGCTTAAAGAGTTTTTGTCATCAACGATAAACAAGGTCAAGGCTTGGTGCGAAAATAATCTCAAGCCGGGATACAGATATGCCACGCAAAATCCGCAAATAACCGTTGATACATATAAGCTGGAGAGCTATGCGCAAAGACTGCGATATGTCAACAGACGTATCGCAAGAATAGACGGCAGACTCGATGCATTGTATTGGCGTGTCGGCTTGCTTGATCTGTGGAATTTAATGCGTGCGGATATATTGACCGGCTATAGCGTGAGGCTGTCACGTGCGGCGGCGTATTTAGAGGCTACGGCTGCCGACATGGACAGCGTCGAAAAAGAACTGTTGAATAGCATTTAAGGAGGAAGAAATAAAATGGATACAAAAGCAAGAAATGAGCTGGAGTCCATAAAAAGAGAGCTTAACTCTATTATAAGTGAGCTTGAAGCTATCGAGCGTGGGGTCAGATATGATTTTGTCGGTATCGGCAACGACTTATGCGCAAATTGCATAGGCAGTGTAGCAGACCGGTATAGAACCGTTAAAAGAAAGCTGGATAACATAGACACAACAACGGTCACCGAGGGCTTTGTAAGCGGCGGCGGCAGCGGAGGCGGCGGAGGAGGTATCGGAGTCATATGAAGACCGTTACCGAAAGCCTTTCCGTCGATACATTCGGGCTTAAAGAGTACGCCGGACGTATTTCCAATGTAAATAAACGTATAGTCAACCTCGATTTCAGATTGAAAGGCCTTTATTCAAAGGTCGGCTTGCGTGACCTGTGGAATTTGGCAAGTGCCGATAGGTTTACCTGCTACAGCGGAAACTTGAGGGCGTGTCAAACGTATCTTACAAAGACCGCATCCGATTTTGAAAAAACGGAGAGAGATCTCGGCAAAGAAGACCCACTTTCATTCAACGGATCTTTGCTTGAGGACATTAAAGAGGCGGTATACAATGTCGGTGTGGCAATAAAGAAGGCTGCGGAAAACGTAAAATCCACCACTATCAATGCAATCAACTATGTGATAGACAGTTACAATTCGCATGGCTGGGTATACGATCTTGTTGAATACGGAAAAGCGGTCATTACCTGTGTAAAAGGCGTGAAAAAGGTTGTTGAGGGAGTCGGTTCGCTTATCGGAAGCGGCGGACTTTCCTTACCCTTGTCGGTAATGCTTGTCTTAAGCGGCTTCAATGATATCTACAACTCTGTAAACGATATTCGTTATGTTGCAAACGATGATTACGAAAAGGTCGGCGATAACCTTTTGAGAGACGGTATGGCATATATCGGGGGCGAGTTCGGTGCGAAAGTGGGCAGCAGAGAGGTTGGAGAATTTGTCGGAAATATTGCTTATTACGGAATTGATATTTACACATCGATGGCAGCATTTAAGTCGGCGAAGAAAGATATTCCCAAAGTTGACACAAAGGTGCTGGCAAGCGAGGTCAAGGATATCGCACGTACCGATGTATCGGAATATCTTTGGATGGACATTAAATCATTAAAGAGCAAGAGTATCATTGTGGGTGCCGCCTATACGGAAGTAACGACGGTAAAAAATAACGTATACAATTATTACAAAGCCGGTTCGAAGATGTACGGTGTTCTTAAAGGAACGTATGGTATTGGAAAATCATACAAGGATATTTTTATTGACCATAAATTGGTTTCCGAAAAAGACGATGTCGATGTACCTATTGGAGGCATAGCGACCGCCATAGGTCCTATTGCCGAGACTGTCAAAACGATCGTATCACCCGCAATTCAAAAGAAAGCAGATGAGTTAATACCTATGATCAATAAGGGATTGCTCGAATTGAAAAATTAAGTATTAAATAATGATAGGAGAATAATAGTATGAAGGAATTATTGCCGATAGGCAGTGTTGTGATGCTGAAAAACGCAACCAAATCGCTTATGATAGTCGGAACTACGCAAAGAGACGATGAGGGAAAGGATCACGATTATATTTCGGTGCTTTTCCCGGAGGGATTTATCGATTCCGATACTTTCTTCTTGTTTGATCACGAGGATATCGTCGATGTTAAATTTATCGGCTGTATAAACGGAGAAAGCCAAACTTATATTCAACTTTTGAAAAACAATGAGTTTCACGCAAATAAAGAAAAGGATGCGAAATAATGGCAGAATTAAAGGTCAATACCGATGCCGCGGTTCGTGCCGCAGACGGAATACGAACCTGTAATACACAGCTGCGTGATGGCTTTTCGGATGTTGAGAGTGCGATAAACCGCCTTGATAATTTCTGGGAAGGCAAGGCGGCAACTGCAGCCATCGGGAAATTTTGGAAAATGAAATCCGACTATTGCGAACCAAGATACAACGTCTTGAACAATTACGTGAATTTCTTGATGAAGCAAGTAAATGAGGGCTATACGCAAACGGAAAAAGCAAATACCTCATTGGCAGATACGTTTAAATAAGGGAGATTCTCTATGTCAAACTATATTAAGGTAGATCACAGCGAATTTGAGAAATGCGCAAAAGAGATAGACGATTATGTGGCTTTGATGAAGAAAAATATGACCGAAGCGCAAAATCATGTTCAAACACTTTCGTCAGCATGGCAAGGTACGGATTCCTCGCTTTTCAAAACAAAATTTGAAGAGGCAGACGGCAACGATTCCGTGCATTATCAGCTTCTGAAGGCTCTGGAATCCTATGCCAAGTACCTTAGATATGCATCAAGCAAATACAAGGATGCTCAGGCAAAGGCGATAGACAGAGCGAGGGCTTTGCCGAAGTGGTAAAAACTCAAAGGATGAGCAAATGTGAGCAAAATAACGTTTGAACATAAAAGGAGCAAGACCGTTATCGTCAACAAGCTTTCTTATCCCGAGGCGATAAATGAAAGAGTATACAATGCCGTTACCTCCGGTGCGTTCGACGGTTTTTTGCCGATGAATATTTGCCGAAAACGAGGCGGAGAGACGATCGAGTGCATAGCCGACGGTCCGGTGCCGTTGAATCAATATTTTCGAATTGCGATTACGAAAAAGCGATTTTTGCAACTTGTCGCCAATATCAGCGCATTGATAAGGGTGTGCGAGCAAAACGGTCTGAATACGAATAATCTCGACCTTCATCCGAATACGGTTTTTATCGATCCGTATTCGGGACGTGTCAAATGTATTTTTTGGCCGATAGTGAATAATCAAAACGGGGAACGCCCTCATTTGTTTTTAAAACGGCTTCCGTACAGCCTCAGCTTCGATCCTCGCGACGGTGTCGCATATTTGCAAACATATAAAGCGTTTTTTGACTCAAATGCACCCTTTTCGCTCGATGATTTTGACGCGATGATACTTTCTCTTTCGGGTGATCCTCCTCAAAAGAAAAATGTTCCACCGAAAAAACAGCCTACCGCGGGAAGTGTCGTTGAACGAAAAAGCAATGTGGCTATTGAATACGATCCGTTTTCCGCCGTAAATGACAGCCGTGCCCCTGCCGCAGAGTATAATATGCGGGATGACACATACGATTTTTGTCAATCACCGACCTTTCCGGTGCTTATGCGCTTGAAGAACGGACAATGCCATCCTTTGAACAAGAGTCTTTTCAGACTCGGCGCAGATCGGGGCTGTGATCTCGTTATGGATGATAATTCGTATGTAAGCAGATATCATGCGGACATAGTTGTGCGTGAGAACAGATATTATATCATAGACAGACACTCGACAAACAAGACCTTTGTAAACGGCTACCCCGTTTTTCCCGAACAAGAAACGGAGATCTTTATAGGTGACACGATACGTGTGGCAAACGAGGAGCTTTATTTTATATTAAGCAAATAATATAAACGCATGGCGGTGAATTTACAAGCGTAAAGCTACCGCCTTTTTGCATTTGCACCGGCTTTCGAAAAGACGGACAGATAATTGCGTTTTCTTATCTTTGCGGCTTGACATAATCGATTATTTGTGGTATCATATGCTATACAATAAAAATGATAGGGGAATCATAACATATGAAAAAAGCGAGGCTATTGGCTTTGGTATTGGCTCTTGCGGCGGTATCGAATGCGTTTTCCTCTTGCGGGGGCGGCGGTGAAAATGACACGGCTGTGACGGACGGAGGAGAAATAACGCAGGGCATATCGGAGGATGTACGAAACGAGTACACGCTTGATGTTGCCTGGTCGCTCGGTTACGTAGGTTCGGAGAGCAATCCGAGCTATAAACAAAAAATAAACGAGCTTGGTAGCCTATATTCGTACAGTGACGTTATCCACATACCGAAAAAAGGCTCTACGATATCGTTTACGGACGACAACAGTGCATCAGGCGGAGATACGGGCTTTGCAAGCAATCTTGTTTACGTATTTTCAAGCTGGAACAAGGGAAATACTAATTACACGCTCAACAAGGACGGAAACAATCTTGACGGCGAGAGTGCCGAGCAGGTAAATGCGGACGGAAAAAGAACGTATTCTTATACGACCTCTTCGGATGACGAGTACGTAAGGCTTTGCTTCCGTTCCGGCAATACCGCCGAGCATACTCCCGAATCGTATCCGAGCATAACGGTGCGAGGCGATGCCGAGCCTACCGTTGATGTTATAGAAGCTACCTCAACGAGCCGCCCGGGAGAAACGCTTGATGTCAGATTCCATACAGGCTATATCGGCTCGGAAAAAAATTCGAGCGGATATGCGAACAAAATAAACGACACCGCACACGGATATGTCTATTCGGATGTTATAACTCTTGCCGCTGCGGGTACCAAGCTCAAATTTACCGCAGGCAACGGCGATAATATGACGTATGCCGTGTCCTCATGGGTAAAGAACGAGTCGGATGAATGGGTAATTGACGGTACGGGTGTAAATGTTACACACGCAAATTCCTTGATACGCTCCGATGACTCGGGCGAGGTGACCTATACATATATAAGCGAGAAGGAAAACGAAAATATTCGCCTGTGTCTGCCCTCGGAAATAACGGAAGGGCTTAAAATATACAAGAGCAAGACAAGCGCCGATTCGACTGCGGAGCAGATAAGAAAAGAGGCACTTGAATATTGGGCAGTAAAGGACGCGGATAAAACGTATTACGACGTGCTTAAGGGTAAGACCTTTACGGTCATAGGTGACAGCTATCTGGCAGGCAACGGACTCGATAAAACGCTCGTATGGCCCGCATTGCTTGCCAAAAAGTACGGCATGACATACTTAAATTACGGCGTGAACGGCTCGACGATATCGAATTATGTGACAACAAACGACCCGATGGTATCAAGATATAAAAATATGAAGGACAATGACCCCGATATAGTTGTCATCGAGGGCGGACGAAACGATTATAACAAATCCGTTCCGCTCGGCGACAAAGACAGCCGCGACACGAAAACCATGATGGGCGCATCGAGATATTTGATAGAGGAGCTTCAAAAGAAATATCCGAATGCAACTATTATATGCCTCACGGTCTGGGAAGTCGGCGGTGCGGCAAACTCCGTCGGCTTGTATTGCAGTGACTACGGCAAAGCCTTGATCGAGGTGTGCGAGAGCATGGGAGTACCGTGTATAAACGCAATGGACCAAAAAGCGACCGGCGTTTATATGACAGACCAAGAGTTCAGATCGCAATACTGTATGAAGCCCACCGATATAAGCCACCTCAACGCCGACGGTATGAAGCTCGTGTTTCCCGTTTTCGAAAAATATATAGCTCAATATTGCACGCAAAAATGAGTGAGTCCATCACTTGATAATTCGCCCGTACCCTTCGCTTACGGTCTAAACCGCAGGCGAAGGGTTTTTACTTATTATCTTTTGATAACGGAAGACAGTTAATAGAATAAATCAACATTCGACTTTTTACATCAAAAGGTCTTTTTTTTACATATATACTTTTATTTTTTTGTAAAATGTATAATAATATTGATAATTTTTCAAGAGTGTATCACGAAAGGCAACGGGCGATCCGATAGCAAGGTAAACGGCGATACACAGGCGAGTTTTGCGGTGATCTTTGCATCGTAAGCTTGCGGAGAAAGGTACAGGCGATGAATTTTATTATTTCGGCAAGCACCGACGTGGGCAATGTGAAAAGCACAAATCAAGACAGCTTATCCGTAAAGCTGCTTTCGACAGTGCAGGGAAAAATGGCGTTTGCCGTTTTGTGTGACGGCATGGGCGGTCTTTCAAAGGGAGAGGTCGCATCGGCACAGGTGATACGGGCGTTCGATGCGTGGGTATACAACGAGCTGCCCGTTTTATCGACTCGTCCCATAGATGCTAATACGATAATGGCTCAGTGGCAGGATATTTTGAAAAGTCAGAATCGCATTATCAAAGCATACGGCGCAAGACAGGGAGTAAAGTTAGGTACGACGGCGGTGGTGATGCTTCTCACCGACAGCAATTATTATGTCATGAATGTGGGAGATTCGCGTGCATATGAAATATGCGAGGACTCGTATACACAGATAACCTACGATCAGACTTTCGTAGCGAGAGAGGTATCGCTCGGTCATATGACACCGGAGCAAGCGGAGCTTGACGAGCGGAGAAGCGTGCTTTTGCAATGCGTAGGCGCATCCGAGGATGTTCACCCCGATTTTTTCAGTGCGGATATCAAGGCGAATGCGACTTATATGCTTTGCTCCGACGGCTTCAGACATGAAATTTCCGCAGAGGAAATATATTCGGCATTTCGTCCCGCTGTCCTAGTCGATGCCGAGACGATGGGAAAAAACGCATATTCGCTTATTGAGCTTAACAAGCAAAGAAACGAGCGTGATAATATATCCGTTGCGCTGGTACGGAGCTTTTGAGGTGAGAGAATATGCTTGAAATAGGTTCACTTGTTGACGGAAAATACAAGATACTGAACAAGGTCGGGCAGGGCGGCATGAGCGTTGTCTACCTTGCGATGAACGAAAAGGCAAACAAGCAATGGGCGGTCAAGGAGGTACGTAAGGACGGCGTGCTTGACTTCGAGGCAGTCAAGCAGGGACTCGTTGCGGAGACCGATATTTTGAAAAAGCTCAGTCACCCGAGCTTGCCGAGCATTATAGATGTTATAGATACAGCCGATTCGTTTATCATTATAATGGATTACATACAGGGCAATTCGCTGAGCTATGCACTTTCCGAATACGGCGCTCAAAACCAAGAAATGGTAATAGAATGGGCAAAACAGCTGTGCGATGTTTTGGACTATCTTCATACGAGAACGCCGCCCATAATTTACAGGGACATGAAGCCCGCAAATATCATGCTTAAGCCCGACGGCAATATAACCTTGATAGACTTCGGCACGGCAAGAGAATACAAAGAGAAGAATCTTGCCGATACTACCTGCCTCGGAACGGTGGGCTACGCCGCACCGGAGCAGTTCGGCGGTCAGGGGCAGACGGATGCACGAACGGATATCTACTGTTTAGGCGCAACGCTGTACCACCTCGTAACCGGCATAAATCCGAGCGAGCCGCCGTATGAGATAAAGCCGATACGGCAGATAAACGACACGCTATCCTCCGGACTTGAGCGTATAATTCAAAAATGTACGCAGAGAAACCCGGATGACAGATATCAATCCTGCTCGGAGTTGATGTATGCTCTTGAGCATTACGAGGAGATAGACGACGTTCATAAAAAGAAGCAAAAACGGAAGATAGGACTTTTCTCGGCTTCGCTTGCCGTAACGCTTATGCTCGGCGGCGTATCGGGCTGGGCTTACATGGGTGCGGAAAATAAAAAGAGCGAAAATTACGAGGCAATATTGCTCTCGGCGGAGAGTGTTGACGATTATTACAGAGCGATACTTACAGACCCGACAAGAGCAGATGCGTATTCGGCACTCAACAAGTATTTGACCGATGATTTTGTTCTGACAAAAGAGGAGGGACGGCAGCTTCTTATGCTGCAGATAGGTCTTGACAGTAAGGGAGAGGGAGGATATTCGGAAAGCACGGACGTTTTGAGCAAGCTGAAGCGTGCCGGCATTGACTCGTATCGTGATGTATGCTATGAAATAGGCACGTCGTTTCTGTATTATTACGATGTACGGCTTGACCGTGACAGATACTCAAATGCCGCACGGTGGTTCGATGAGGCAAGGGAGAAATATCCGATAGCGGAGCTTTATTGCGATATATCGAGCTGCCTTGCGCTGATAGACCAATACAACGGTTCAAAGATAAAGCAAACGGAAAAAATGTACGAGGAATACAAGCACTTGGGAGATATGCTCGTCGAGCTTGCGGGAAAAGCCGATGCGTTTGACGAAATAGACTCAAAGCTTCAGGTGTGGGGCGAGATAAACGGAATGGTCTCCTCGAATGTCGCACCGCTGCTTGAGGTCACCTCGCCCGAATCGCTCACCTCATTATTGCACGGCATACGGGACGAGGCGGAGAGGATAGACCGCTCGGTGCTTGCAGAAGATAAGGAAAGACTTTGCGAGTCGATAGACAATACGCTTGAAAAGATAAACAGTGCCGCAAATAAAGGAGCGAGTGGACAATGACATACGATACCTACAGATATATATTCATAGCCTCGGCGATAGCCTGCGGTGTAATGCTCATAGTAACGATACTGATGTTTATACTTATGAGAATACCGAGGACGATAGGCGATCTCAGCGGGGCAAATGCGAAAAAAGCCATAAAAAAGATGCGTGAGCAAAACGAAAAAAACGGCGGCAAGGCGCACAAAGAAAGCTCATACAACAAACGGCGAGGCAGGCTGACCGATAAAATATCGCCAAGCGGCACGCTTAGACCGAACAACACGTTCGGGGGCTTTGATACCTCGCAAATAAGCAATAACGCACCACCGAGCGAGGAAACAACGGTGCTTGGCACATATGCGCCGGAGGACTTTTCGCAGACTACCGTGCTTGATACCGGCTTCACCGTCGATTACGAGATAACATTTATACATACCGATGAGATAATTTCCGAGGGGGCAGTAAGATGAGAGGCAGACGGGGCGATATCATATGGCTTGCGTTGTCACTGCTGTTTCTGCTCACTCTCTGCGCAAGCTTTCTGATAATGCCGTTTGACGGTGAAAAATACACGATTGCGGCGGGTATAACGTTCTATACCTCGTTGCTCATGCTCTTTATAACACAGGGCGTGCTGGCATACAGACGCAGGGAGTGGTGTAAAAAGCACAGGATAAGGCATTCACGGGAGCATATCGGGCTTATATCTTTTTTTAAAAACCCTTATGCGGTGATAGCGGATATATTTGCCGTATTGAGTCTTATCGCACTTGTGCTTTCGTTGGTGCTTACGCACGGTCTGGGCGATATATGCTTTGCATTTACGGCGGTCTTTGTCTTTTCATTCGGCACACATTGCATATTTAACGGAAAAATATTTACATACATAGCATACAGAGAAGCTGTTCTCCGTGCTTCGGAGAAAGGTATCTCGGAGTATTCAAAAAAAGAAAGGAAAACGAAAAAATGACAAATAAAAGCGTTTCTTTACCTAAAAGAATGCTGTCGGCTTTGTTGACATTGTCTATGATGTTTACCCTGATCACACCGATCTCGTTAAATACATATGCATCGTCGGAGGAATGGACACATATTAAGGTGATACCCCCATTGTCGGACTATGCAGATATAAAGGGCAACAATGTGGTGCTTTCCACACCGGTGCTTGAATATATCGCCGACGGCAAAAAGCTCGACGGCTGGTACGTGGGAATACAAGTATTCCCCGGTGAGAGCTATACCGATCGGCAGCTTGATGATGCCGCAATTATCGACTGCAAAGGCGATGAGTATCCTTTTAAGGATATAAAGTACTATAATTCGAGTGATGGATGCTTCGAGGATCATTATGAGATAACCGAGGAGCTGTTGAACGAAAAACTCGCAGAAGACGCTGCGAGCATTGAATATTCATATACATTCAAGTGGGACGAGGACACGGAAGAAGAAGTAAAGGTAAAGGTCGAGCTTGCCGGACTTACGCTTAAAAAGGACGGGAAGAGCATCTATCCCTCGTCCGCGGCGCTCGGCGAGATAAAAAACCAAAGCGAAGGCTATGAGTCATCCGACGTCGGTGATATGATCACCAAAATGATAACAAACATCTCGAACGTAACGCTTCAATACATGACGGCAACCGAGAATGAGGAAATACCCGGCGACGGTTGGTATATGTATTACACCATCGAGATACCCAACGGAGCAGACAGCAGTAAGGCAACATATAAGAAGAAGCTTCTCTCCGGCTGGGGTGAGGCACTTCCGTTCGGCGAGGGCGAAACACAGAAGATGTACATACCGATAACACCTGCCGAGCTTCTTGATGCTCTTGAAAACGACAAGAGCTTGACACATGCGATAGAATACGACATGAACGGCGACGGCGTGTACGAACAGCTTGTCATAGTGAAAACCGACCCGAAAAAAATAAAATTGCTTAAAGGAGAGGGCGAAAGTACGGAATGTGCTTACCCTCTGCTCGGTGCGGTAATATCGCTTAACGGCGGCAAGCTTGAAGGCACGGACTATCACAAAAAGGTGACCGTAGAGTCTGTGGAGCTTACATACAGTGAGAGCGAGCCTTGGCGTGCGGGTATAATGCTCACAGTGCCGAGCGGTTACACGGAAGCGCAAAAAAACAAGGGCAAAATAAAGACGGTCGGCGAAGACGGAGAATTGAATATCAAGGACGAAACGGATAATGACGGCAACATTCGTCTGTATATAGAGCTTGACCAAGCAAAGATCGACGAAAATGTCGATATAGTAAAAAATTATGTGATCGACTGGGACGGCGACGGCGGAGAGGATCAAAAGATAACATTTACGGTCGTGATCTCCGGTGTGACGTTAAATAAAGCCGAGCAAAGCACCTTTGAGTTTGAGACGAAAAACCCCACCGACATACCTGCGACCGAGACCTATACGAATAAAGCTGCGGGCGGCTCCGGCAGTGGCAGTATAACATATGAGATAACGAACGAGCAAGCCGGGCAGATAGATCCCGAAACGGGTAATATGACATTTACAGCTGCGGGCGAGGGCGAGGAAGTGGCAACGATAGACCCCGTATCGGGCGAGGTGACCTTCATAAAAGCGGGAAAAATAACCGTTAAGGCAACAAAGGCTGAAGACGAGCATTACAATGAAGCGTCCTGCGAATATACCTTGGTCGGTGCATTCGCAAAGCAAGACGGGTTTAAATTTGCGAATTCAAACGAGAATATAAGCGTGGAATTCGACGACGGAGAATTTACAAATACGGCAAGCGGCGGCAGAGCTGACGGCAAGATAACCTATACGATATCGGACGAGAGCATAGCAACGATAGACGAGAACACAGGCAAGGTCACATTCATAAAAGCCGGTGAGGTGACAGTTTGGGCAGCTGTGGACGGAGATGACAAGCACGAGTCGGCAAAAATATCGTATAAGCTGGAAATATTACACTCCGAGCAAGCACCCTTGGTAATAGATAAAGACGTGCCGACGAGCATCACATGGTCGGGCGAGGCGCAAAGCAACTTCATAACCGTGTCCGGCGGCTCGGGTACGGGCGAGATAACATATACGATAAAGAGCGGCGATGAATATGCAACATTCGATGAGAACGGAAATATTAAGACAAATAAGGCAGGCGGCTCATTTACCGTTGAGGTGATAAAAGAAGGAGATGACGGCTACAAGGCATCATCCCCCGTAACGATAACCATAACCGTGCTTCATGCCGAGCAAGCGGAATTGGTATTCGACGAGCCTTATCCCGATGATGTGACATACAACGACAACGGCAATGTGTTTGACAATGCGGCAAGCGGCGGCTCTGCGGGCGGAGATATAATATACGAATTGGCTCAGGGCAATGATATTGCGGAAATTGACAAGGATACCGGCAGACTTACGATAAAAGCCGCAGGTACAATAAAGGTCAAGGCGACATTGAAGGGGGACGAGCATTACAAGGATACATATGCAAGCTATACCCTTACCGTGAAAAAAGACAGACCGGAATTTGAAGCGGAGGACGTGAGCCTTTATTACGGTGTAAAAGAGCATAAGATAGAAATAAATACGCTAAAAGGCTCAAATGGCGGCTATTCCTATAAGATAATCGGCGAAAACACGATAGGAGCGACGATAGAGGACACGGGCAAGCTCACCTTCTCATCCATGCACGGCAAGGTCGGGGAGATAAAGGTGCGTATTGAAAAAGCTCCCGACAGCTGTTACGAGGGAGGATATACGGAGCTTAACGTAACGCTTTCTTATCACGTATGCACTCGCACCGACGAGATAGGCATTGACGGCGAGAAGAAGAACGAATCGGGCTGGTATACGGGCAAGGTAACGATAACGCCGCCTGACGGATACAGCATAAGCGGCTCCAACTCACTTGATACGTCGTGGAGCGACAAGCTTGAGATAAGCGCCGACGGCGTACACTCAACATATGTTTATTTGAATTACAACGGCGAGTTTACCGATGCGATATCGCTCGGCGATATAAAGCTCGATACGCAGGCACCGACTAATGTGAAGGTCGAATACGATAACGATTATAAAGAAAAGCTGCTGGCGGCATTGAGCTTCGGAATATATAAGCCCAAGACCGTTTACGTAACGCTTTCGGCAGAGGACACCACATCGGGCATCGAAAAGCTTGTGTACAATATCGGCAACGGCGATATCACAGTCGCCGAGGAAGATATTATCCGAAGCGGCTCTGCGGCAAGCTGTACAATATCGCTTAATGCGGAGTACAGAGGCAAGGTCAGCCTCACCGTATACGACACGGCAGGTCATATCAGCCAAGCAACGAGTGAGCATATACTTGTCATTGACTCGGTATCTCCCACTCTTAATGTAAAATATGAGAGTGAGAATCGGCAAGAGCGTGACGGTATATTGTATTCAAGTAAAGACGTAACGCTTCTGTTTGAGATAAAAGAGGACAATTTCGACCTGCGTTCTGCAGACCCCGTATTTGAGATAAACGGTGTACAAGCCGAGCTTGAATGGAGCTTTGATGCGGTGCGTGAGCTGTGGTGTGCCGAGTATACCGTAAGCGGCGACGGCACCTACGAGATATCGCTCAATTACTCCGACGAATCCGAAAACAAAATGACCGAGTACGAAAAGACGATAACCATAGACTCGCAAGCACCGAGCATAACAAGCTCGTATACCTCAAGCGAGCCGATAAAGGAAGGCATATTCGACTCATCCCGCACGCTTAACATACAGATCGAGGAGGAGCATTTCGACCCCGAGGATATGATGCTTGTCGTTACCGTATTGGATATAAACGGTACGCTCATCGACATATCCGATAAAAACTACGCCTCGTACATAAAGGACCTTGACAATTGGAGCTATGATGGAGAGAAATATTCGATATCACTTCCCGCCTTCGATACGGACGGTATATATTCCGTCGGCGTGGCTTATACCGACCCGTCCGGCAACGAAGCAACGGGCGCAATATCCGATACCTTTACCATAGATACGACAAAGCCCGATGTAAGACTTGAATATAAAACACCGATAATCGAAAAAATAATCGAGAGTCTGTCGTTCGGCTTCTTCAAGAGCGAAGTGACGGTAAGAGCCGAGATAGCGGACAGCGTATCGGGAGTCGAATATATCAAGCTGACATACACAAGGGAAATCGGTGTGAGCGAGGTAAACAGAGAATCGTTCACGACGGAGCCTCTTATACCCGCACGAGTACCGAACAGCA
This sequence comes from uncultured Lachnospiraceae bacterium, assembly GCA_964562175.1. Taxonomy (GTDB): domain Bacteria; phylum Bacillota; class Clostridia; order Oscillospirales; family CAG-272; genus CAZCJU01. The sequence goes on along the minus strand of CAZLRV010000022.1, from coordinate 14,472 downwards.
ATGTTTTCGTGTGCGAGTACAAGATTCCCGCTCAGGCAAGAGGAAGCATATCGTATGTGGCGTCTGACAATGCGGGCAACGTAAAGACCGGCACGGATGCCGAAATATTGGTGGTAGACAGCATATCGCCGAGCATTAATGTAACCTACACCCCGTATAAGATATATGACCCTGCGACTAAAGAATACAAGTCAACATTTACCGACGGTGACGGCAGTACGCTTTATTACAATGACAAGGCAGAGGCAATATTCAAAATAAAGGAAGATAATTTCGATCTGTCACTTGCCGACCCCGCATTGCGTCCGGTGATAAAGGATAACGGCTCAAGCGTTGCGGTGACATGGACGGAGAGCGAAGGCGAATGGCGTGCCGTTTGCGAGATAGACGGCGAGGGTGAGCATATACTCACACTTGATTATACCGACCCGTCGGAAAACGAGCCGGTGCATTACGTATCGAATAAGCTCGTGATAGACCGTACTTCACCGAGCATTAAGATAGAACGAGGAACGCCCGTATCATCGAAGGACGGCTGCGACATCTACGGCACTTATCAAAATGTAAAGCTTGTCATCACCGAAAACGACCTTGACATAAACGACGTTGTACTTGCCGTAAGCGCTACGGATATTGACGGAGATCCCGTCGATATATCAGCAAAGCATTACGAAGAACAAGCACATAAGGAAAGCAGCTGGGTACACGAGGGCAACAAGCACACACTTGAGCTGCGTTTTGATATCGATGCGATATATGACGTAAGCATAAAGTGCGACGATATATGCGACAATGAGGCAACGGAAAAGAAAACGTTGTTTGCGATAGATACGACAAAGCCCGCAGGCGCTGAGATAAGCTACGATACGCCGATAATAGATAAGGTGATATCCTCACTCACCTTCGGCTTCTATAAGCAAAGAGTGAGTGTAACGCTCAGCGCAAGCGACGGTGTATCCGGCGTTGAGAGATTTGAATATGCCTTTATCGACCAAGCAACGGGCAAGGAGATCAAGCACTTCAGCCTCTCCTCCGCAAATATCACCTACAGCGGCAAAACGGCACGTGCCGTATTTACGCTCGATGCCGACCTCAGAGGTCATGTAAAGGCATGGGCATTTGACCGTGCCGGCAACGACAGCCTGAAGGACGATAGCGGCAACATACTTGTCGTGGATAATATATCCCCGAGTATCGATATAAGCTACGAGCGAGCCGAGGCGGATACATATGTACGCTTTATCACCTCGGACGGACGTGATACAAATAGCCTCGGAGGTGCGAAATACGCATATTTCGGCGGTGCGGTCAAAGCGAAAATAAACGTGCGTGACGAAAACTTCTTTGAAGGAGTCACCTCATCCGAGGGTGTTATACACGAGCTTTCGATAAAGCTGACACGCACAGATGAAGGCGGTACACATATTTACGAATATTTGCCGAGCGGCTCGGACAGACTCATATCCGATGCAACACCCGTATACTTCGATTGGACGGGTGCAAACGGTCTGTACAGCCTTGAAATAGACTATGTGAACGACGGCGACTACGTGCTTGAAGCAGAGTACGTCGACATATCGACCAACGAGTCGGAAATATCATCACAGGATAAGGGCGAGGTAAAGAAAAAGTACACCTCAAAGCCCGTGACGGTAGACACGACAGCACCCGTATCGAGCGTGACCTTCTCCGAGCCTGCGGGCAGAGGCGACAATGCGGTATATCACGCATCTGCCATAACGACAAGAGTGACGTTTGAAGAAAGAGTCTTCTATAAAGAGGATGTTGTAATTGCCGTTGAGCGTGACGGCGGATCGGTTACACCGAATATCGCATGGACAGATGACGGTATAACGCATACGGCTTCGTTTACGCTTGACACTGACGGAGTATATACCGTATCGGTACGCTATACGGACAGAGCCGGCAATGCAATGCTGCCGTACACCTCCGAGAGCCATGTGCTTGATACGAAAGCTCCCGAGCTTAAGCTTGCGGGAATCGCTCAAAGCAGTGCAATGAATAAGGAAAAAATATCGTTCACGATATCCGCCGATGACAACAATATTGACCCCGCATCGCTCAAGGCTGCGTTGAATGCCATTGTGCGTGACAAGGACGGCAAGTACTCCGCAAAGCAGATACCCGTAAACGATATAAAGCAAAGCAACGATAAAATGACAGTGAGCGCATATGTTGACGATCTGAGCGAGGACGGCGTATACACGCTTACCTGCACCGTATCGGATATGGCGAAAAACACGTCAAAGGCAATGCTGCTTGAGGACGGCAAGAAATATGAGAGCGTGGCGTTCTCGGTAAACAGAAACGGCTCCGTGTTCTTTGCCGACGATAATACGGTGAAACTTACGGAAAAGTATTACGTTTCAAATGTGGAAAACGACGTTGTGATATTTGAGGTCAATACCGATGCGATAGAAAAATATTCCGTATCGGTAAACGACACGGTACTTACGGAGGGAGAGGACTTTACCACACAGCTGACCCAAAACGAAGGACAGTGGGCAATGCGTACCTATACGGTATCGAAGTCGCTGTTTGAGGGAGAGGGACAATATACCGTGGTGGTAAGCTCACAGGATAAGACCGAAAGCACCGCCTACAGCGATGTAAAGGCTCTGAATGTTTCCTTTGCGGTTGACCGCACACCGCCCGTTATCACGGTAAGCGGTCTGCAAAACGGCGGTCGCTACAGAGCAAGCAACCAAACGGTAACGCTTATGCCGACAGATGACGGCGGTAAGCTCTACAGCCTCGCCGTGACCGTTCTTTCCTCCGACGGCTCACCTATCAAAAACGAGAACGGTGAGGATATAAGCGTGCGCTTCAATATGTCCGGCGAGGAGCTGAGCAGCTATCTTTCCGAAAACAACGGATGCGTTATATTCAGCCTCCCCGAAGGACTTGAAATGCAGGTCCTCGTAAGCTGTCGCGATATGACGGAGAACGGCAACGAATACAGCGTTACGTATTCTTCCGTTACCGTATCGGGCAACGAGCTTATCATATTCTATGCAAATAAGCCTCTGTTCTACGGCGTTATTACCGCGGCAGTGCTTATCGTAGGCTCTGCGGTGGCATTTCCCGTGATAAAGAAGCGCAAAAAAGAAAAGACGGTCGGATGACCTTAAAGCGGCACGCACGTAACGATGCGTGCGTGCCGCACACCCCTTATCGCAACTTCCCATTATCAAAGCTATAAAAATAGGTAATAAAACTATGCTTGAGATCTTCGTCTGCGACGATGACGTACAGATAACCGACGGCTTGAGAGCGTTTATTTTAAGCCGCTTCCCGAACGAATACACGGTAGTCACATTCAACAAATGCAACGAATTGTTCGGTATGATAGAAATGAATGAAAACGTGCCGGACATTTTAATAATGGATATCAATCTTCGAGACGGCAACGGAATAGAGACCGTAAAACGGCTTCAGAACACACACCCCGATATAAAAGTCATTTATTTGACGGGCGTTATAGATTACGCAAAAGAAATATTTTATACAAATCCCTCATGGTTTTTGGTAAAGCCCATAGAGGAGGGAGAGCTTGTTGCGGCTTTGTCAAAAGTCGGCGAGCAGATAAAGCGTCGCCGTGAGGATTCAATAGTCGTGCGTTCAAACGGGCAGGAGCTTTTGCTGTGCCGACAGGATATTATGTACGTCGAGAGCAAGGCGAGAGTCCTGATATTATATATGTCGGACGGACGCGAAAACACGATATACGAAAAGATGGACGTGCTTCAAGAACAGCTCGGCTCATCGTTTGTAAGATGCCATAAGAGCTTTCTTGTCAATATGAAATATATTACCGAACGTATCAATAGGAATTTTTATCTTACCGACGGCAAGGTAATTTCAATAAGCAAAAACAATTTCAACGAGACGAAAATAAAATTTATAAAGTTTTTGGGTGACTTTCAATGAGCGATTTCGTTTACAAGCTTATCGTCTACATTGTCGAGGGCGTAATAAGCACCGTCTATATGTCACATATGCTTTCACCCAAATACAGCCGAACGATGCAGGTGATCCTTCAATGTGAGATAAATGCTTTGATCGCCGTTTTTTGTCCGAGCCTTTCACCGCTTTCGTTAATTGTAATATCGGCGAGCGAGCTTATATTCGTGCTTCTTATGTATGAGGACAAGATAAGAAAGCGGATAGGGATATTTCTTATACGCACAGCCGTCGGTGCCGTTTCACTCGGCTTATCGTATCTTATATGCAAGGCGGCTTTGGACAGCTTTGATATAAGCACCGACCCGGACGGGCTTATGTATGCAAACACTTCGTTGATCGTCTTTTCTTGCTTTGTCTCCTTGGTCTTCCAATTGAAAAAAGGCAAGCGAGGTGCCGAATTCTTTTGGATCACCTCGACCCTGCTCGTGCTGGGTGTAGGACAGATATGCGCTGTTTTGACAAGCGACGGAAGCTTTACGGTAGCCGGAGCGGTAGCTCTTGCTTGTATGATCGCATCCGAGCTTTCAGTCGGTATTCTCGCCCCGTATCTGTTGCAAAAAATAACGATGTCGACCAATATGTACTACGGGCAGACACTGAGCAATATGGAATATAAATACTATGAAATGTCCGTTGAAAACGAGAAAAAGCTGAGAGAGATGCGGCATGATATCTCAAATCAGATACAAACGATATGCTCGCTGTTTGCAAGCGGTCACGACGGAATAGGCAGAGAGATGATGCAGGAGCTGAGAGCCCGCTACGCACTTGTGGATCAAATGATATATTGCAAAAATCCCGTCATAAACGTGATCTTGTCAAACAAGCGAAGCGAGGCGGAGGGACACGGTATAGAAACGCATATACGGGTCAAGGAGGAGCTTGACGACCTGCCGATAACCAACTACGATCTTTCAACGGTAATATGCAATCTTGCCGATAACGCAATACGAGGCTGTCTTATGAGCGAGCAATCACACCCGCGCTTCATTGTCGAGATACTTCAAAAAAATATGTATCTTGTCGTTCGTGTGCTTAATTCCTGTAAAATAAATATGGTCGTGGAAAACACGGACAGACTCGAAACAACAAAAAACGACACTCCGACACATGGCTTGGGAATGCCGATAATCGCAAGCATTGCCAAAAAGTACCGAGGCGATTTTATAGTATCCGCTCAAAACGGAATATTTACCGCAACGGTAGTAATGTCTATCAAGAACGGCTGAAAATATTTATTGAAAAGCGAGGATTTACTTTATGACTATCGACAGTGTATGGCCCGAATGGAAGGAAGACGGCGTTATGGGCGAAGGCTCCTTTGCCAAGGTATACAGAGTCAAGCGAAGTGAGCTGGGCAGGACGTTCTATTCCGCGGTAAAGGTCATAAGCGTGCCGAAAAGTGAGGCGGAGGTAAAGCATATTCGTTCTCAGGGTCTGGGAGAGGACGAGGTGCGCGGTTATTTCCGTTCCATAGTGAATAATCTTATGGACGAGATAACACTTATGGATAATCTGAAGGGCGCAAAAAACATAGTCGGAATAGACGATTACAAGATAATAGAGCATCGGGACGATATAGGCTGGGATATATTCATACGAATGGAGCTGCTTACAAATTTCGAGACCTTTGTTTCACGTCCGGGCTTTTCGCAAAAGGACGTTATAAAGTTAGGTATAGATATCTGTTCGGCTCTTGAGCTGTGCGAGCAATACAAAATAGTTCATCGAGATATAAAGCCGGACAATATATTTCTCTCACGCTTCAACGATTATAAGCTCGGCGATTTCGGTATTGCAAGAAAGCTTGAGGCGACACGTGCCAACCTCTCACGCAAAGGCACGCTGAATTATATGGCACCGGAGGTATACAAAAGCGAGGAATACGGCTCAAGCGTCGATATTTACTCGCTCGGAATGGTGCTTTATACCCTGCTCAATGACAACAGAATAGCGTTTTTACCTCAATATCCTCAGCCGATCACATACAAGGACAACGAGGAGGCTTTGACAAGGAGGCTTTCGGGAGAAACACCGCCGCCGCCGTGCAACGCAAGTCCATCCCTTGCCGCAACCGTGCTTAAGGCGATAGCATATTCTCCGAATGACCGATATAAGCACGCAAGCGAATTTAAAATGGCACTGCTCAATGAGAGGTATCTGCTTGCCGAAAACGGCGAGGATCGAGAAATAATCGCGGAAATGGTCGGGCAGGCAAATACCAATGACAATTTCATAAATACAACGAACGATATGACCGCACACGGAAGGCTCGTCGTTGACGAATACTCGCAGGAGACTACCGTACTCGGCAATAATACCGCCGAAAATATGACGACGGTGCTTAACGGCGTCGGCGTCGAAAATATGACCACGGTCCTTAACGGAGATCCCGCGGACAATATGACTACCGTGCTTGATGATCCCGACTCCTCCGGCTATGCTTACGCCCCCGAACAATATGAAGAAGAGAGCGTGAGCGTGCTTTCTCGGATATGCAAGGCAGTATCCTATCCGCTTGCCATAATAACGGCGGTGCTTGCCGTTATCCTGTTTATGCAAACCTCCGGAGGCTATTCCGCATCCGTTACGCTTGCCGCACTGTCGGTGGCACTCTCGGTCGGTCTGTTCGGCAAATGCAAGGGCGGTGTCGGCGTATCGCTTTTGTCGCTCTGTATGCCGAATGTCATACAAAGCACGACTGCGATAGTAAACGATGTCGCAAGCGGTATTTCGGTGGGAGATGTCTTGATTCTGCTTGCCTCTCTGCTCGTATTCTTCGCAAGCATAGTCATAGTGACACAAAAGGAAGTGCGACTCGGCGGCTCGCTTTGCATATATGCCGCAATTATAGATATCGTATACCGACTTTATTTGCATTATAATTATGAGTCGGCGTTTGACCTATCCGTGTTTATAATCGATGCCGCACTGCTCGGCACATTTTTCTGGGCTTACGGCTACAACAAAAACGCACGTGTCGGTGTTGTGGATAGGGTACTCGATGCAGTGACCTATGCAGTGGCTTTTCTTTCGTTGGTAGTTACCGTGTATTCCTATTTCGGTATGTAAAAAGTATTATCACCCCGTCCGAGGACGGGAGAACATAAAGGCGGTATTATGGAGCTAACATTGACCGCTCTCTGCGCCTGCTATGCGGGCTGTGAAAGAGAGCGTAACGAGGATAACTTTTATTTTAACAAAAAGCATTTGCCGCAAGGCAATAAGGGCTTGAAGGAGCCTATCAAATGCACCTCATCGACCTCCGACGGCACATTGTTTGCGGTGTTTGACGGCATGGGCGGCGGCTGTGAGGGCGGCAAAGCGTCGTTTTCGGCTGCGGAGGTCTTTTCGGAAGAGTGCAAGAGGCTGTCGGAGCTTGCAGTTTCCGGTAAGGAATTTTTCTTTAACGCCTGCAAGCGTGCCGGGGAGGAGATAAACGCTCAAAGAGAGCAGCTGCAGCTGTCCGTTATGGGTACGACCGTTGCCGCACTGTATTTTTCGGGTGATGAGGTCGTTTGTTGTAACGTAGGTGACAGCAAAATATACAGAATACGTGAAAAGCGTATGCTGCAGATATCGCAGGACCATACCGACGGCAAGATAATCGAGCTTATGGGTATAAAGAAAAAGCCCGTTTTGCTTCAATATCTCGGTATGCCGAGCGAGGAGGGACCGACAGACCCGTTTATCGCACGGGGAGATGCTCGAGTCGGAGATATATTCGTGATATGCACCGACGGTGTGACAGATGTGCTTGATGCGAGTCGGCTGTATGATATAATATGCAACGATACGGAGCGAGCCGGCTCATCTGTCATGGCGGAGATAAAAAAGCTTGACGGAAGTGACAATGCGACGCTTATTGTAATAAGAGTATCGTAAGGGGGATATTATGGCGTATCAATCAAACGACGATCTTATTTTAAGACTGAAAAAAATAGTTACCGAGGAGCTTCCTCTCGGCACGCTGAGCAATGACGAGCTTATGGAGGAAATAGAGTCTCTCGTGGACGAACAGCTATGCGACAGATACTACTCTGTCAAGGAGCGTATCGACATAGTGCAATCGGTATATAGCTCCATACGCGGCTTGGGACTTCTGGACAGACTTCTTGCGGACGATACGATAACGGAAATAATGGTAAACGGTCATGATAATGTGTTTGTTGAGCGAGACGGACGTGTCAGCCGACTTGACGATACATTTGAGGATCAAAAAAAGCTTGAGGCGATAATACAGCGTATCGTCGGACTCGGCGGACGTGAGGTAAACAGGGCAAACCCGATATGCGATACACGCTTATCCGACGGCTCGCGTGTAAGCGTAGTTCTGCCGCCCGTTTCACTTGGCGGTCCGATACTTACAATAAGAAAATTCTCAAAAACGCCGATGACCGTCGAAAAGCTGATAGATTACGGCTCGATAACCGAGGAAATAGCGGAAAAGCTTGAGCTTTTGGTACGGGCAAAATACAATATATTCATAAGCGGCGGAACCGGTTCGGGTAAAACGACGTTTCTCAATGCACTGTCAAACTTTATTCCCAAGGACGAGCGTATAATTACCATAGAGGACTCTGCCGAGCTTCAGATAACGGGTGTGCAAAACCTCGTTTCACTTGAATCGAGAAACGCAAATGCCTCCGGCGAGGGTCTTATTACGATAAGAGATCTTATAAAAGCGTCACTGCGTATGCGTCCCGAACGTATAGTTGTCGGAGAGGTCAGAGGTGCGGAGGCACTCGACATGCTCCAAGCCATGAATACCGGTCACGACGGTTCGCTCTCCACCGGCCACGCAAATACGACAGAGGATATGCTAACGCGTCTTGAAACGATGGTAATACAGGGCGCAAGCGGCTTGCCGCTGGATGCGATACGCCACCAGATCGGCTCGGCGATAGATATAATGATACACCTCTCCCGTCTGCGTGACGGTTCAAGACGTACAATGGAGATAAGCGAGGTAGAGGGCGTTGAGGACGGTCGGATAGTGCTTAATCCCTTGTATGTATTCCGTGAGGACGAGCATTCCACCCTCGATCGTGTGTCGGGCAAGCTGCACCGCACGGAAAATCCGTTAAAGAACGACTTAAAGCTTCGATTGGCGGGAATACGCACGCAAATATAGCTTCCGATTTTTACATATTAAGGGCGAATTTTGACATAAACCTACACTTATTGTTATAAAATATTATATAATCGTTGTATAGACGAGGAGGAAAATAATGAAGATAAAGCTTGCCATACTCGATTCAGACGGCGAATATCTGCGCCGTCTCGGCACGGCGTTCAATTCAAGATATTCATCACAGCTTGAAATATATTCATCAACCGACAGCGATGCGATAATGAATTGCCTTGAGGAAAAGCGAATAGACGTGCTTCTTGCCGCACATACGATAAAGATCGATGCTTCAAGGCTTCCCAAGCGTTGCGGCTTTGCATATCTTGTACCGAGTGCCGATATAAGCTCCTTTAACGGCGAAAAGGCAATATGCAAATTTCAACGCGGAGAGCTTTTGTATAAGCAGATATTGAGCATATACTCGGAGCATACACCCGCACTTACACCCGTTTCCGCCTCGGGCGGCGGGGCAATGAAAACGATAGCGTTTACCTCACCCGCAGGCGGCGTCGGTACATCTTCGCTTGCCGCCGCATTTGCCGTTTATCTGGCACGTGCGGGAAAGAGGGTGCTTTACCTCAATTGCGAGGTGTACGGCGAGGCTGATAATTATTTCAGATGCGACGGTCAAGCCGATATGAGTTCGGCGATAATCGCAGTGAAAAGCACCAATATGAACCGTGCGATGAAGTTGCAGAGCAGTGTTAAGCAGGACGAATGCGGTGTCTGCTTCTATTCCTCCGTAAAGGTACCCATAGATATGATGGATATGGAGGTCGCCGATTATCTCACATTGCAAAAGGAGCTTGCCGCACTCGGCAGCTACGACTATCTCGTAACGGATACGGAATTTCCGCACAGCGTCGGCAATTTTGAGTTTTTCGAGCAGTGCTCCGCAGTTGTGCTTGTCAGCGACGGCACACCGGTGAGCGAGGCAAAAACGGAAAAGGCAATATCCGCAATAAACGTGCTTGACGAGCGTACACGCTTCGGTATTCAGCCGCTTCTGCGACTCATTCGCAACAAATGCCCGTCCGGCGGAATTTACTCCGGTGAGCTTGCGTTTCTCGGCTCACTGCCCGTATATCAGAGCGTGCCGCCGTATCAAATGGTGCGTCAGCTCTCTCAATCAAGCATATTTTCACAGCTTATGTAAATGAAAGGTCGATAATATGAGCAAAAACAAAAAAAGCACTGCCGAGCCTCTGTACGAGCTTTCCGCCACAAATATGAAAATGGCAAATTACAAGTCGTACAAAATGTCACTAAACGAAAAACTGCTGTATTTTATACTCGCCTTTGCCGCCGGTGCGGCTGTTGCGTATCTCTTTTACGGCGGAATAGGTAAGGTGAACGGCAAGCCCACAACGGTGACATATGTATGCGATATGGTAATTATGTCGCTTATAGGTCTGATAGCGGCGTTTATATTCATGCCGCTGAGGCGCGGACAGATAATAACCGCACGCAAGAAAAAGCTGAGAAGACAATTCATAGATCTGCTCGATTCGCTTGCCTCCTCCGTTTCCGCAGGCAAAAATATGCCCGATGCCTTCGCCGGAGCAAGGGAGGATCTGCTTGTGCAGTATCAGCCCGATTCGTTTATAATAAACGAGGTCGATAACATAATAGAGGGTATACGCAATAACGTCGATATCTCCGCAATGCTCGCGAATTTCGGTCAGAGAAGCGGAATTGACGATATAAAGACGTTCGGCAAGGTGTTTGAGGTCGCCTATTCCACAGGTGCGGATATGCGAGAAGTAATAAGAAATTGCCATCTCATATTAAGCAGCAAATGCGAGATAGAGGGAGATATAGAGGCAAAGGTCGCATCGAACAAAAACGAGCAGTACGTAATGATGATAATGCCGATAGTGCTTGTGCTTATGATAAAGCTGTCCGATTCCGACTTTTCGGCAAACTTTACCACACCTACCGGTATAATATGCACGACGGCGGCAATAGCAATGTTCCTCGTTTCGTATTTCATCGGCAGAATGATACTCAAGATAGAGGTGTAAAAAATGGAGCTTATACTTAATATCGTATTTATCAGCCTATCCGGTCTGTCCGGTCTGTCCTTCGTGCTTCTGCTCATAACCTCAAGCTCGTTTGACGAATACATAGCACCGCTTGATAAAAAAGAGTTCTTGCTGTGCGATATCTACGGCGTGGGCTTTAATATAATAAAGCTGTTCGGCATGAAATTCGCTTCCACCTCGGCAAATCAGACGAGAGAAAACGTCACCGTGCTGTACGGTGAACGCTACGCCGATTATTATCTGCGCGTATATTATGCTCAACGTATAAGCTTGACATATCTCATTTTTGCCGTCGGCTGTGCGATATGCACGCTTGCCGAGGGCACGGACAAGCTCATAATGCTCGGACTCGTGATAATAGTTTGCATCGTGCTTTACTTCTATACGGCTCAGCTTCCGTCGGAGAGAGTAAACAGACGTGCAAGAGAGTTTATGAACGAGTTTCCGAACGCCGTATCCACAATAGCGCTTTTGGTAAATTCCGGCATGGTACTGCGTGATGCGTGGGACGAGGTCGCACGCTCGGGCGACTCGGAGCTTTACGAGGAAATGCGTAAGGTGAATTACGAAATAAACAACGGCACCTCGGAAACGGATGCACTGTATAACTTCGGTCGCCGCTGTGTCAGCCCGGAGATAAAGAAATTCACCTCTCTCGTCGTTCAGGGCCTTGAAAAGGGTAACAGAGACCTGAGCAATACGCTGAGAAACCAGGCGGACGAGCTGTGGACGATAAAAAGACAAAACGCCGTAAAGCAAGGCGAGCTTGCATCGGGCAAGCTGATGATACCGCTTATGATAAGTTTTATCGGAATACTCATTATGATAATGGGACCGATACTATCTAATCTAAATATATAAATAATTTTCGGAGGAAAAGGAAATGTCAAAGCTGACAAGTAAGCTCGCAGTAAAGGGAATGCTCCTCAAGGCAAGACTTATCGGGGCATTGAAGAACGAAAGAGGAGATACGAATATCATAGCGATAATACTCATACTCGCTATAGTTATCGCTCTCGCTCTGCTCTTCAAGGATAAGATATTCGATCTGTTCGATAAGATCTGGGGCAAGGTGGAAGAGCCTGTAGATTCCATGGTCCTTTAATAAGAGCCTTACTCTGCCGCCGCCCAAGCGGCGGCAGAGCAAGAAAAACCCTCACTTAAAGAGAAAGTAATGAAAATATATATAATATTTGCGCTTGTAGCATTGCTTACGGAGGCGGCATCGCTTTGCTTTACCTCACGCCGAGGCGTGACCGACATAAAGCTGCCGCACTTATATAAAAGCACCGAGGAGTGTAAGCCGCTCGGCACGCTTGCTTTAATTACGACGATAACGGTCTGCTTGATGCTGTATTTTGTATCGCAGATCTCACTATATAAAAATGCGGATACGGTGGGCTTCATAAAGCTGTACGGCGTGCTGTTCATCGTTTTGACCTGCGCTTTGATAGACTTGAAACGGAGAATAATACCGAACGAGCTTATCATCATAGGGCTGGCATTCCGTGTCGGTATATATATCTATGAGGTCATAACGCTTAAGGGGGAGATAGCTTCCGTGCTTAAGACCGACCTTATAGGCTTCTGCATTGGCTTTGTGTTCCTCGCACTCGTCAGCCTTATAACAAAAGGCTCCATGGGTATGGGAGATGCCAAGCTGTTCGGAGTCATAGGCTTGACCTGCGGTGCTTTTTGCACTTATTCGACTCTGCTTATAAGCCTTATTCTGTCCGCACTGTTCTCTGTTGCGGCGATACTGCTTAAAAAAATGGGACGGCACGATTCGTTCCCGTACGGTCCGTGCATAGCCGTCGGCTATGTGGCGACGATACTGCTTGTAGGCTATTGAAAACGGAGATGTAAGCTATGAAAAACAATAAGATATTGATAATTATCGGCGTGATATTGCTCAACGTGCTGGCTGTCTTTACCGTCGCCTCGGCTCTGTCCGGTAAGGCGAGTGAATACGATCTGGCTCTGGCTGAGGCAAGAGAGCTTTACGGTAAGGAGCTATGCTCAAGAGCGGCGGCAAAATACAACGAGGCACTTGAAATGAAGGACTCGTGCGACGTTAGGCTTGAGCTGATAAGCTGCTACGAAAAGGGTCTTGATATAGGCGAGATGAGCGGTACATACAATATATTCTCGTTTGTAGAGGATACCGTGGAGCTTTACGCCGACGATATGCGTGTTTACGAACGCGCCTGCGAGCTTTACAATAAGCACGGAAAATATACCGAGTGTGCGCAGATGCTCAAAAAAGCAGCCACAGCCGGCTTCGGCTCGGAAAAGCTCAATGCCTGTCGGGATGAAATAAAATATCGCTATAAGAAATATTATTCGATGTATTCCGAAGTTCTGCCCGCATTCGGCGGCGTGCATACGGTGCTGACAAACGGCGGTACATATACGTTCTTGAACGAAAACGGTACGGTAAAGCTCAATACCGGCTACACTATGGCATCACCGTTTTCCGAGGGCTATTCGCTTGTAAGCTCGATATCGCCAAACGGCGAGGAAAGAACCTTTTTGATAAACGGCTCCGGTGAGCGTCAAGCATATTTCGACGGCGTTACGATGTCCTCCGGCGTCGGCAGAGCCGTGGACGCAAGCGGTCAAACACAGCTCTTGCTTGCCTGCCTTGTCGGGGACAGATATAAATATTTCGATATAAACGGCAATGAAATGTTCGGCGATTACCCCTACGCCGGTCGCTTCCGCAATAACGCCGCGGCGGTAATGACGGAGGAGGGCGAATGGTACTTCATAAACGGCTCCGGCGAGAGGATAAGCGAGGAGACATTTACCGATGTAATACTCAACGAGTTTTCCGACTGCGCCCCAAAGGGTCTTATATTTGCCGCAGGTGAGGACGGTAAATACCGCCTGTATAATACGAGCCTTGAGCAAATATCGGACTTTTCCTGCGATAATGCCCGTGCATTCGTTGACGGCTACGCCGCCGTACAGCAGGGCGATAAATGGGGCTATATAGACACGGAGGGGAATTTCGTTATAGAACCGCAATACGAGGACGCACACTCTTTTTCATGCGGCTACGGTGCCGTAAAGTCAGGTGAGCAATACAGCTTCATAACAGCTGATAACGAAGTTGTTTTCAATGAGAGCTTCGACGATATCGGCTATATGAATTCGCAAGGCGTGTGCTTCGTCAAATCAAAAGGTCATTGGCAGTACATAAAATTGTACTATGTAGAGGGATAAGGAGAGATAAGCTTGAGGAGAGATAAGAGGCAGAGCGGAACGCTCGTTGTCGAGGCGGCAATAGTGGTAACGCTTGTGATA
>CAZLRV010000021.1:0-31688 GCA_964562175.1 uncultured Lachnospiraceae bacterium | reverse complement strand
TGGAGCAAGGCGACCGCCACCGTTATTGTGTCTCTCGTGCATTTATTGTATCATATTTTGCCATGTGAGTCAATAGAATTTTCAAAAAAACTCACAAAAACCGATTAAAACTGCGGTTTCAAACGCTTTGCTCCGCATTTGAAACCGCCTCGGTATTATTCTTTAGATATTCTTTATAAGAAGCTCACGCAGAACAGCGGGGTCGCAGTTTCCTTTAAGCTCCTTCATGCACTTTCCGAAAAGTGCCATAAGGGCTTTTTCTTTGCCGGCTTTATAGTCTGCAACAGATTTTGGGTCGAGCGATATTATACGCTTTACGACTTCCTCTATTTTGCCCGTATCATTTGATACGATATAACCGTTTTGCTCCGCATATTGTTCGGGGTCGATATGCTCGTCAAACATTACCTCAAGTATCTTCTTTGCGTTTGCATATCCCACGCGTCCGTCGGCGACAAGCTTTATCAGTCGTCCGAGTGAGGCACCGTCGATATCGAGCATATCGGCGGTAAGCTGTTTACGATTCAAGATATTCATACAGTTGGATATTATCCAGTTTGCCGACTCTTTGGCAAGCGAGCTTACCGAATAAGCCGCTTCAAAGCAATCGCACAGCGCGCGGCTTTGCGTCAAAAGCTCCGCATCGTACTCACTCAGACCGAGGGTGGATATATATCTTTTGCGCTTACTTTCGGGCAACTCGGGCAACGAGTCCTTTATGGAGTTGAACCACTCATCGTCAATGCGAACGGGCATAACATTGGGGTCGGGGAAATATCTGTAATCGCCTGCCGTCTCCTTATTTCTCATGGCAAAGCTCATGCCCTTGACATCGTCCCAGCGGCGAGTCTCCTGTACAAGCTCCTCTGTGCCGTTTTCTATCGCATCGACGTGTCTTGCATATTCATATTCAATGGCACGCTCTATTGCCGAAATGGAGTTCATATTCTTCATTTCCGTTCTTACGCCGAGCTTTGTCGTGCCTGCCGGGCGAACGGAGAGGTTTACGTCGCAACGCATTGAGCCTTGCTCCATACGGCATTGCGAGACCTTGGCAAAGCGCAGAAGCGAACGAAGTCTTTCAAGGTACGCCACTACCTCCTCCGCACTTGACAGGTCGGGGCGGCTTACTATCTCGATAAGCGGAACGCTTGTGCGGTTGAAATCGACGAGTGAGGTGTTCGTCCAATCGTCGTGGACGAGCTTACCCGCATCCTCCTCCATATGGATCTGCTTTATTCCGATATTCTTTTGACCCTTTGATGTGTTTATTCTGACCTTACCGTTTACGGCAATGGGCGCAAACCATTGAGTCGTTTGATATGAGCAGGGCAGATCGGGATAATAATAGCTCTTTTTGTCAAAGGTCGTAATTCTGTTTATATCGCAGTTGAGCATCATTCCGGCAGTCATGCCGAGATCGATAACACGCTTGTTTACTATCGGAAGCATACCGGGCATACCACAGCACGCCGGGCATACATGGTCGTTTGCCTCGCCCCCGAAATGAGCCGAGCAGGAGCAGAATATTTTCGAATCGGTCGCAAGCTCAACGTGAACCTCAAGACCTATGACAAGCTCGTATTTTTCCATTATTTCCCACTCCTTTCATATATCTCCGCCGTCTTAAAGAGCATAGGCTCAGAAAAAGCCTTGCCCATCAGCTGAACGCCGCCCACCGTAAGCGAAGGCATACCGCTTATGCTCGACGGTGCGGTGTAAAGGCTCTCATCGTAAGATATATAAATATTCTCATCCGTGTCTTTTTTCGTATATGAGGTCTTTGAGCATGCCGGCATTATCAGCACGTCGCACGCGTTGAATATCTCCTCAAGCCGCTCGCATATAACTCTGCGTATGCGAAGCGCCTTGTCGTACGACTTCATATAATTCTCCGTTGAAAGAACCTCCGAGCCGTAGAGTATAGCCGTTTTCAGCAGCTGACCGAACGCCTCCGTGCGGCTGTTAGTGTAAAGCTCGCCTATGGTTTTATAATTCGGTGTACGGTAGCCGTACTTCACGCCGTCGAATTTCGATACGTTATTGCACAGCTCTGCGGACATTAAAATATTCCACGCACTTGACGCACAAAGCAACAGACTGTCATCCACCTCAACTATCTCCGCTCCGCCCTCGCTCAAAGCCTTCACCATTTCGGCGACCTTGCCCGCCGTTTGCTCATCGGCATTGCCCGTTATGCTCTTTGCCACGGCAATTCTCTTTGCCCCCGTCGCATTTTCATCGGAGCATATCGAGCGGCATTTCGCCTCCTCAAGGCTCGTGCCGTCCTTGTCGTCATGATGGGCTATAATGTCAAGTATACGTCTGCAGGCATCGGTATCATTTGCGGTAACGCTTATGCACTCGCCCGAACAGGCTATTGATACCGTGCCGTAGCGTGAAACGGTACCGTAGGTCGGCTTTATGCATACCTTGCCGCAAAGTGCCGCCGCGCGTCTGTTTGCGCCGAAGGCGTCAAGACCCACGCACGCCTCGGAATCTGTTTTGTCAAGCAGCTCGCAAGCGGCACTTGTGAGCGTACCGTCCTCTTTTGTGCAAGCGCCGAAATATGAGGTCTCGCCGATAAGATCTATATTCATTTCGCCCGTATTGGCTTTTCCGGCTATCTCGTAACCTGCTTTTTTCAGCTCGGTAACTACCTGCGCTTCGAAAAGACTTTTGTAGTTTTCAAGCATTTTTGAGCCTGCCGTGGTCGTGCCGTCGCAGGTCAATATCATATCATCCAATATAACGCTTTTCGCCGTAATATTTTCGTTTTTATCTATAAAAAGCCTCATTTTCTCCCTCCTTATTCAACAAGTCTGGGAACAGACCAATAGCCGTCGTTCGCCTCGGGTGCGTCCGCTTGGAGCTGTTGTCGGGTAAAGTTCTTGATTATTTTATCCTCTCGTGTCACGTTGAACAGCGGCATAACATAAACCATTCGCTCAACATTTTCCGTGTCTACCGAGTCCAAAAGCTCCGCTTTTTTATTCTGCTTTTCAAAGAAAGCCAAGACCTGTGCCTTTTCTCCCTCGCTCAATCTGAGTTGGTTCAGCTTTTCAAGTCCCTCAAGTATCTGCTCGTTCATTTATGCCACCTCAATCTCTGACCTTAATATGAACCTCACGAAGCTGCTGCTCCGTAACGTCGCCGGGGGCTCCCATCATAACATCCTGTGCGTTTCCGTTGAGCGGGAATGCGATAACATCTCTTATCGTATCCTCGTTTGCAAGGAGCATTATCATTCTGTCAACGCCCGGTGCCATGCCCGCATGAGGCGGTGCGCCGAATGAGAACGCCGTGTACAGTGCGCCGAATTTCGCCTTGACATCCTCCTCGCCGTAGCCTGCTATCTCAAACGCCTTTTTCATTATTTCGGGATTATGGTTACGTACAGCACCGGAGGAAAGCTCAACACCGTTGCATACGATATCGTACTGATATGCGAATATCTCAAGCGGGTCCTTGTTCAAAAGCGCATCCATACCGCCCTGAGGCATTGAGAACGGATTATGCGTAAAATCTATCTTCTTTGCCTCCTCGTTGTACTCATACATCGGGAAGTCTACGATAAAGCAGAATTTAAACGTATCCTTTTCAATTATATCAAGCGTTTGTCCGAGCCACTCTCTTATCTGACCGGCAAGCTTATTCACAACGGCGGGCGTATCGCATATAAAGAATACCGTTTCGCCCTCTTTTATTCCCGTTATGCTCTCAAGCTGCTTTTTCTGCTCCTCGGACAGGAATTTTGCGATGGGGCCTTTATATTCGTCGCCGGACAGTGTCAGATATCCCAAGCCCTTCATACCGATGCTCGTTGCATATTTCAGAGAATCCTCAAAGAACTTCTTGCTTCTTCCCTTGCAGTCTGCGACGATACCTCTTACGGGTCTGCCCTTGAATATCGGAAAATCAACACCGGCAAAAAACTCGGTCAGGTCGCATATGATAAGCGGATTACGCAGATCGGGCTTATCCGTGCCGTATTTTATCATGGACTCGTTGAACGGAATGCGAACGAACGGCGGCTTTGATATCTCCTTGTCGGAGAACTCCTTGAATGTGTTGTATACGACCTGCTCGGCAACGGCGAAAACATCCTCCTGTGTGGCAAAGGACATTTCAAAATCAAGCTGATAAAACTCTCCGGGTGAACGGTCCTGTCTTGCATCCTCATCACGGAAGCAGGGCGCTATTTGGAAATAGCGGTCAAAGCCCGATGCCATGAGAAGCTGCTTGAACTGCTGAGGCGCTTGGGGCAAAGCGTAGAACTTGCCCTTATGCTTACGGCTTGGCACGAGGTAATCTCTCGCACCCTCCGGAGAGGAAGCCGTCAATATGGGCGTTTGTATCTCAAGAAAGCCCATATCCTCCATCTGACGGCGCAAGAAGCTCAACACCCTCGAACGAAGCACTATATTATCATGTATCGCTTTGTTTCTCAGATCGAGATAACGGTATTTAAGTCTTACATCCTCGCCCGTTTGAGTCGAATTGTCTATCTCAAAGGGCAAGGAGCGTGTGCAGGGTCCGAGTATCTCAAGGCTGTTGCAACGCACCTCGACAAGTCCCGTTGCAAGCTTGGGGTTTACGGTGTCCTCATCTCTTTTCGTGACATTTCCGCTTACCGCTATTACGGTCTCCTTGGATACGCCCGACAGCAAGCTGTCATCCGACAGCACTATCTGCGTTATACCGTAGTGGTCACGCAGATCCACAAATATGACACCGCCGTGGTCACGTATCGTATCGACCCAGCCCGTGAGCGTGACGGAGGCACCTATATGACTCTCGTTCAATTCATTACAAGTGTGAGTTCTCAGCATTGTTTTTATCTCCTTATTATAAATACGAAATTCTGCGGGCGAAAAACCAAAAAAGGTATCCTCGCCCATATGGGACGAAAGATACCTTCCGCGATACCACCCAAATTGACCCGCAGTGCGAGCCCTCTCAATTACACCTTAACGTCGGTGAACGTGCAATTCTACTGCCCCTTTCGGGGGTTCTTTTGCAAGCTCGGGAGCGTTATTCATACGATGACCGCTGTCGCCCTCTCACCTTGCGGCGACTCTCTTTGAGCATCCTTCCGTATTACTTCCTCCGTCATTGCCTTTATATGCGGATTATACTACATTTTTTTTGAGTTGTCAAGACTTTTTTGAAAATTTTCACATTCGTGCGTATATAAATTCATCGTTTATCTCACGTCGCATATATTCGTCAAGCTCCTCCTTGACATATCCGAGTCCGCAACCGAGGGTAAGCTTAGCATATGCGCATTCCGCAGTCATCCCCCATACGCTCATGGCACCGGCTCGCAGTGCCATGCCCGTTGTCGCATAGCCGTAGGCTTCTCGGTCGCAGGGCGAAAGGAAAATGTCAACGCCCGCACGCTTGCATTTTTTTATGAAATAAAGTATCGAATGCACATCCTCCTCGCCGTGGGATGTACATACCGTATCGGAATGGTAGGTCGTATGCAGAACGGCACGCACGCCGCTCAAATCGATATGCGAATAGTCAAGCCCGACATAAGGCACGATATAAAGCACCTCGCCGCTCGGCTCGATCACCTGTCCGTTGTAATTGCCGCCCCACCGTCTGCCACGCAGTGAGGCGTTTTTTATATCCGATACGGGCATGGCATCCGGGCTGAAAAAATCGCCGTCGTAATTTTTACATTGGAGCAGATGAGAGCCGTAATGAGCATACACCACACCGTCGGAATTTTCATATACGGCGTACACGTTAGGCTCGATGCCGTTTTCGATAAGCTCGAGTGCCGATGCGAAATTTATATGTCCGTTTGTTCTCTTATCGGCAAGAGGGTGGCGAGCCGATACCGTCATAACGGGTTTTTTCGCACCCGACAGGGCAAGGGAAAGCATGGCGGAGGTATACGCAAGCGTGTCCGTACCGTGCAGTACGATGATTCCGTCATACGTCTCCCATACGCTCGCCTCGGCAAACAGTCCGAGAAGCTCTGCCCACACCTCACAGGTCATATTCTCGCTTAAAATATCGTGCTTCAAGCTAAGCGAATCAAACGATACGCACTCGGCGTAATATGAGTCGGAGCGTTTATATTCCGATATTATCGTCCGACGTGCCTCGTTGCCCCTCGACTCAAGCTCTCCGTCCTCATTTTCCGCCGAGCATATAGTACCGCCCGTTAAAATAACGAGCACTTTCCTTTTCACGCCATACCTCCGTTTTTAAGCAACGCTTATTCCTTATCCGAACCTGCGTTAATGCGTTTAACACTATACGCCGAGATGGCAAACCAGAAATCGGAGCCTTTTCCCTCTTGGCTCTTTACCCCGTAGCTGCCTCCGTGAAGCTCGATAACGCCCTTGACTATCGACAGACCCAGACCCGTTCCGACCCCGGCACGCTTATGGGCACGATTTTCTTTATAATATCTATCCCAAATATACTTAATGCTTTCACTGCTTATTCCCACGCCCGTATCGTAAACATCGAATCTCACAAGCGTGGCTCCCTTGCCGTTTATGATGCTCTGCACTATTTTGACTTTTTTGTCCTCTCCGGTGTAGTTTATCGCATTATTCAGCAGATTATATATTACCTGCGACAGCTTCGACTCGTCGGCTCTGACCGTTACCTCACTGTCGTAATCAAAGCTTATCTTATAGCCCTCAACGCCCTTCATCTTCGAATACCGTGCGATTATCGTCTTAACGCTCCGAGTTATGTTAAACTCGCTTATCTGCAGGCTGTCCATTCCAGCCTCTATCTTCGACAAGGACAGTATATCGTTTACGAGCCGTCTCAAATGCTCCGCCTCGTCTATTACGACCTGAATATTTTCCGGTGTGTTTTCTCCCGGAATATCGCGCATTACCTCGCTGTAGCCGGTTATCATCGTCAGCGGCGTGCGCAAGTCGTGCGATATATTCGCTATAAGCTCACGTCGGAGCGAATCGACCTTTGACAGCTCATGCGCCGCCGCATTCAGTGTTTGCGAAAGCTCGTACACCTCACGGTAGCCCTGCCCGTCAAAGCTTACGTCGTATTTGCCCTCGCCCAAGCTTTTGGCGCTTTTGTTTATTCTTATTATGGGCTGTGATATGTTTCTCGAAAGCACCACGCCGAGTACAACGGCGATTATAATAAATACGCCCGATATCATATAAAGCTGCTTTTGTATCGTATTAACCGTAGCGTCCACCGGTGTCAGCGTTACGGAAACGAGTACGTATCTTTGTGCGCTCTCATCATTTTGCACGATACGACAATATATCATGTTTTCGCTTGAGGCTGCCGCAAACGGATTTTGCTTTTTGCCCGGTCTGTCGGCAAGATTACGCCTTATACACGCCCCTCCGTCCTGAAGTGCTTGCGTTTTCATATATTCCACAAGCGGCTCACTGTTGAGAACGCTTGAAAATGAAAGTGCTTTTTCGAGTGTTCTGTAGTCTCTCCCCTGCGTTATGACAAGTATATCCGCTCCGTTTTCCGTTGCCGTGTCATATATAACGCCGCGCAGTGAATCGCTGTCGATGTTTTTTTCTATGATATCGGCGGTATTCATAAGCTCGCTTATCTTCTCGCTCTCGTAAAAATCATCGAGCAGTACGACCTGAAAAAGCCACACCACGCCGAGAAGCACGGCGGTAAAGGCGGCTATATATATCGTTACACGCCAGCCTATGCCGAGCCTGTCACGCCCTGTTTTTTTCTTGATTTTTTTTGCCATATCGGAATGCCGCCCCTGTTATTCGGCACGCTCCTCGAATCTGTAGCCGACCCCGCGCAGGGTAACTATATATTTCGCATATTCCTTAAGGCTCTTGCGCAAGAGCTTTATATGCGTGTCCAGCGTTCTGTCGTCTCCGTAAAAATCATAGCCCCACACCTCGGTAATGAGCTTTTCCCTCGTCAGTGCGATGCCTCTGTTTTTCACCATATAGAAAAGCAGATCATACTCCTTCGGTGTCATATCCGCCTTTTGCCCGTCTATATACACGAGTCTGCCCGTAAAATCGACGGTCAACCCCTCGAATTTTATTATTTCCTTCGTTCCGTTGTCGGATATGTTCTTTGTACGCTTGATGACAGCCGCGGTACGCATCATAAGCTCCTTGGGCGAAAACGGCTTTATAACATAATCGTCCGCACCCACCTCAAAGCCGTGTATCCTGTCGTATTCCTCGCCCCTTGCCGAGAGCATTATGACCGGTACGTTTTTCGTTTTGCGTATTTCCTTTACCGCCGAAAAGCCGTCCAGAAACGGCATCATTATATCCATTATCACAAGGTCATATTCGTTTTTGCGGCATTTTTCGACCGCCTCCATTCCGTCGCTCGCCTCCTCCGTTTGATATCCCTCAAACTCGGCGTACTTCTTTATAAGCTCCCTTATCTTTTCCTCATCGTCAACTATAAGCAATTTATACATTTTACTCTCCTTATCGTTTACCATAATAGCATTCGTTTGTGACAAATAAGTGTTTGCGATATGAAAGCACTCATTCTTTCTTCTTGTAACCGCTCAGCGGATTGCTCTTTGCCGCACGCTCCATGTCCTCGTTCATTACGTGAGTGTATATCTGTGTCGTGTTCAACTGCTCATGTCCCAGCACCTCTTGAAGCACTCGCACGTCAACGCCGCCCTCTCGATACATAAGCGTAGCCGCCGTGTGTCTGAGCTTATGCGTGGAAAGCTTTTTATAGCCCAGCCCCGCCTCGTCGAGATATTTATACACGAGCCATTGCACCGTCTTTCGGCTTATCCTCTGCTTTCTGTTTGACAAAAACAGAGGTGTTTTGCCCTTTTCAGTACATTCCACGCCTTGCCTGATGGGCAGATACGCCTCAAGTGCCTCCCTCACTCCGTCGTTTATGTAAACGAGCCTTTGCTTGTTTCGCTTGCCCGTTACCATAAGGCGTGTGTAGTCATCGGAAAAATCCTCCGTGTTTATTCCCACAAGCTCAGCCAATCGCACGCCCGTGTTCAGAAAGATCATTATTATCGCAAAATCCCTTTCCTTGTTTTTCGAATCCTCCTCCGAGCTTATGACGTCGAGCAGTCGGCGGCTCTCCTCAAGTGTGAGAAACTTCGGGTCTCTTGTCTTAACTCCGCTTCGCTCAATGTCCGAGGCGGGATTTTCTTTGAAATAACGCATTGTCGAGCAGGTATACTTAAAAAGCATCTTGACCGAGGACAGCTTCCGCGCACTCGTCCGCTGGCTGTCGCCCCTCACCGTGCTTACGTATGACAAATAGTCGTATATCTCATGCCGCTTGACCCCCGATGCAAATTCCGCATCAACGCCCCGAAGCGATATTTTGTCAAATTCCTCGCCCGTGACCTCAAGCCCCTGCCTTGAGGCTATTATAAACTTAAAAAATATCCGCAGATCGAGCAGATACTCCTCGACCGTCCTCACCGAACGAAATTCCACGCTCAGCTTGTGATTGTAATACTCACGCAGAAGCGGTGAGGCGAGTGCATCCGCCATTATTCGTTTGCTTGCCATGTAAATGACCTCCGTTTCGAATATTATTATACAAAATATCGAGGGTTTTGTATAATAAAACGTGTAAACAATATGTAAATTCTAAAATTATTAAACTTATAAGGTGTAAATCCGCCCTTATTTGATGTATAATGAATTCGATTATATTTTATTATTATGTATGGAGTATAGAATGTCATATTTCAGAACCTTCGGATATGAAACCTTCAAGCTGTTCGTAACTCAATTTGTTATGGCGATATTCGGTCTTATGGTAATGAGTGCCCTTGCCACCTCGGGCATTTGGCTTTTCGTTGCAAGCATTGCCGCCGCTCTGCTCTATTGCTTTTTGGTCTATTCTCAGCTGTGGGAGATAGGCGGCTCGGACAGGCTCAAGGTAGATGCCGGACGTGCGCAAAAGGATCTGACAAAGCCGCTTTTAATGGCACTCATAGCAAACACTCCGAGCCTGCTTCTCGGTCTGCTTGAGGTCATCGGATATTTGGCAAAGCTCTCCTCGCTTCAATCCGTTTCGCACGCAATAGGCTTGTTTTTGCAGAGCTACCTCATAGGCATCATAAATTTTCTCGGACTTAAGGGCAACCCCTTTACCCTCATTCTCATTCCGTTTATATCGATTTTCGTGACCTTTCTTTCATACCTCTGCGGCTACGCCGGTATCGTCATACTGCCCACCTCGAAAAAGCAAGAGAAAAAGCTTAAAAAATAAGAATTATTCGCACCGAGCGCATCATACATATATAAAAAAGTGTGCGGTGGTGCTATGAACAGAAACAAAAATTTACGAGCCTACGGTATAAAGCTTCTATGCTTTCTTCTGCTGTTTTGCATGATATGCGTGCTTTTCATCTTTCCCCATATTCAAGAGGACGGTGAGCCGGCACTTGCGCAAGCTCCCTTGCCCGTTTTGGTCATTGATGCGGGGCACGGCGGTATTGACGGCGGAGCAAGCAGCGACTCGGGCGTGCTTGAAAAGGATATCAATCTTGAAATATCGAAAAAGCTGTGCCGTCTTGCCGAGAGCATCGGCATTCGGTGTGTCATGACACGGTGTGAGGATGAAATGCTCACCCTGCCGAACGATTCCCGCTCGAAAAAGCTTGCGGACTTAAAGCGACGAGTGCAGATAGCCGAGGAATGCGGCGACTGCGTTTTTGTCAGCATTCATCAAAACAAATTTCCGCAAAAAAGCTGTTCGGGGCTTACGGTATACTATTCGAAAAACGATGCGTTTTCGCAAACGCTTGCGCAAAGCATACAGAAATGTGTAAAGCAACGGCTTCAGCCCGACAACAACAGACCGATAAAGCAAGCCGACTGCGCAATATATGTGCTTGACAATATAAGCTCACCCGCCGTTTTGATAGAATGCGGTTTTTTGTCAAACGACGAGGAGTGCCGTCTGCTCTGTACGGATATCTATCAAAAAAAGCTTGTTTGTGCCGTATTCGGCGCAATATTCAACTCATTACAGGATAATGCAAACACGAATGAAAACCAAAACGATATATGAATGTCAAAGCTGCGGTCATACCACCTCGAAATGGTTCGGCAGATGTCCCGCCTGCTCGGAATATAACACTCTGACGGAAAAAGAGGAGATTGCCGAGCAACCGACAAAAAGAGCGGGACTTGTTCTGTCGCAGAGCGAGGTAATGCCGCTTGACGGGCTTGAGCTGCCCGAATATGTGCGTACCGACACAGGCTCGGGCGAGCTTGACAGAGTGCTGGGCGGCGGTCTTGTCGACGGCTCGGTCGTGCTTCTGTGCGGCGAGCCGGGGATCGGAAAATCCACCCTGTTGCTTCAAATATCGTCAAGCCTTGCAAAAGGCGGCGATGTGCTGTACGTTTCCGGCGAGGAATCCGCATCACAGCTCAAGCTCAGGGCGAAGCGGCTCGGGGTCACCTCTCGGGGCTTATACGTGCTTACCGAGACAAACACGGAGCGTATAATACGTGCCGCTCAAAAGCTCAAGCCCAAATTTATGATAATCGACTCCATACAAACGATGTATTCGGACAAGACCTCATCCTCTCCCGGCTCGGTAACGCAGGTAAAGGATGCGGCAATGCAGTTTATAGAGCTTGGCAAGGCGTATTCGGTGCCCATAATACTCGTCGGTCACGTAAACAAAGAGGGTGCGATAGCCGGTCCGAAGGTGCTTGAGCACATGGTCGATGCCGTGCTTTATTTTGAGGGCGATCGTCAAACAAGTCTCAGAATAATTCGCGCTGTCAAGAACCGCTTCGGCTCGACTAACGAGGTCGGCGTTTTCGATATGGACGAGCAGGGACTGACCGAGGTTCCCAACCCCTCCGAAATGCTGTTGTCGGGCAGACCTGTCGGCGTATCGGGCAACTGCACCGTTTGCACCATGGAGGGTACTCGTCCGATACTTGCCGAGGTACAGGCACTCGTCACGCCCTCTTATTATCCGTCGCCGAAGCGTACCTCGTCGGGTATCGACACAAACAGGCTGTGTCTGTTGCTTGCGTTGCTTGAACGGCGGCTCGGACTCAGATATTCCTCTCACGATGTATACATGAATGTGATAGGCGGTATACGCATAGACGACACGGCATCCGATCTGCCCGCCTCTCTGGCACTTGTTTCCGGTCTGCGCGATATTCCCTTTCCGGATGATATCGCCGCCTTCGGTGAGCTTGGACTGTCGGGCGAATGCCGTCCGGTAACAAACGCCGAGGCACGTGTAAAGGAATGCGCCTCCCTCGGCTTTTCGGGTGTTATTCTGCCGTCAAAGAACGCCGAGCGGATAGACGGCGACAAATACGGTATAAAGCTCATTCCGATAAAAAGCATATATGAGGCGATAAGGATATTCGGAAAATGATAAAAGAAGAAACGAGATTTACCGACAGCACGCTTTTTGAGGGAATGATATCGATAAGCGCCGTTTTGAATTCGAATGCAAGCGACCGAAAAATAGAAAAAGTGCTTTTTGACAGACAGCTGAAAGAGAAAAAAGCCAAGGAATACGGCTATCTCAAAAAAATGTCCTCACTGCACGGCTTTGAGCTTTCACTCGTCGACACCGAGCAGATAGATGCGGTGACAACAGGCTCAAGCCACGGCGGTATAATAGCCTACTGCACCGACAGAACACTGCCGGTGCTTGATGAGTGCAATATACGCAGGGACGGCTTTTATGTATACATAGAGGGTATCGAGGACCCTTATAATTTCGGCTACTGCGTGCGTTCGCTGTACGCCGCCGGTGTTGACGGACTTGTGCTTTCACCGAGAAATTGGCTCTCAGCCGCCGGTGTCGTATGTCGTGCATCGGCAGGGGCAAGCGAGCTTATGCCGATATATTGCGATACGGACGGCACGTGCGCTTCGCTCTTTCACTCATTAGGCTATCGCATAGTATGCGCCGATACGAAAAACGCCGTTGATATAAACGATGCCGAGCTTGAATTTCCGATATTTTTGATAATCGGCGGCGAGCGGCGCGGAATATCAAAACAGCTTCTCTCACAAGCGGACGTGATATGCAGAATAGAATACGGCAGAGAATTTCACCAAGCGCTTTCGGCGGCAAGTGCCTCGGCGGTGCTTGCGTTTGAGATATTGCGAAAAAACAGAAACAAGAGATGATATGATAATGGAAAAGGTTCTCGTTGCAATGAGCGGCGGAGCAGACTCCTCCGCAGTCGCTTCGATGCTTCTTGAACAGGGCTATTATGTCGAGGGCGGTATAATGAAGCTGAGCGGCGAAACGGATATTGCTCCGGCTCACGCCGTTTGCTCTCACCTCGGTATAAAGCTGAATGTTTTCGATATGAGAGATGACTTTGAGAATTACGTTGTAGCTCCGTTTTGCACCGAATACGAAAACGACCGCACGCCGAACCCGTGCATTGCTTGCAATAAGCATTTGAAATTCGGCAAGCTTCTTGAGCTTGCCCTCTCACTCGGTTATGACAAGATAGCCACGGGTCACTATGCGCGTATAACACACGAAAACGGTATGTATCGCCTCTCAAGGGCGAAAAATTCCGAAAAGGATCAAAGCTACGTGCTTTACAATATGACGCAGAAAATACTGAGTCGAACGCTTCTTCCGCTCGGGCAGTTTTCATCAAAGGACAAGATAAGAGCATATCTCGCACAGCGCGGCGTGCCGTCGGCACAAAGCAAGGATTCCCAAGACATATGCTTTATACCGAACGGCGAATATGCGGAATTTATCGAAAAGCACACCGGTCATACGCCCGTCGGCGGCAGCTTTGTCGATACCTCCGGCAATATCATAGGGCAACACAACGGACGTATCCGCTACACCGTCGGTCAAAGGCGATATCTTAACGTCTCGCTCGGAAAGCGTATATATGTTCTCGGCAAAAACGCCGAGGAAAACACGGTGACGCTCGGCGATATCGGGCTTTTGTACAAGCCGTATCTCATATGCGATACTGTGAATTTCATCGACGGTGAGCTGCCTACCCGTCCCGTTGAGGTTCAAGCGGTGAGCAGATACAAAAAAGCTCCCGTCCCCTCACTTCTCACCCCGCTCGGCGACGGCGAGTACAAATGCGAATTTTCCACACCTCAACGCTTTGTTTCTCCCGGTCAATCCGTTGTATTTTACGACGGCGAGTATGTCATAGGCGGCGGTATAATAAAATAACCGTCAACTTTTTCGGTATTTTTTCGATAAAGCTCTTGACTATATGCGAATTTGGGTATATAATATATTATTATAGCTATTATGAAAGCGAATTTACGTAATTGAAAGGAAATGCGGCAAATGAACAGAGTATATAATTTTTCGGCAGGTCCCTCCGCTCTGCCCCTTACGGTTTTGGAGCAAGCGGCATCGGAGCTGGTATGTTATAAGGAATCGGGTATGTCGGTAATGGAGATGAGCCATCGCTCCAAGGCATACGATGAGATAATAAAGTCCGCCCACGCACGTCTGTATAAGGTAATGAATATCCCCGACAACTACAAGGTCCTCTTCTTGCAGGGAGGTGCGTCGCTTCAATTTGCCTCCGTGCCTCTCAATCTCATGAACAAAAACAAAAAAGCAGATTATATAGTATCCGGTCAGTTCTCAAGCAAGGCGGCAAAGGAAGCGGCAAAATACGGCGATGTAAAAGTTATAGCATCCTCAAAGGACAGAAACTTTTCATATGTCCCCACCGTCACGCGTGACGATATATCGCCCGATGCCGATTACGTTCATATATGCTTCAACAACACGATATACGGCACAAAATACAACTATATTCCCGACACGGGTAGCATTCCGCTCGTTGCGGATATGTCCTCCTGTATACTTTCCGAGCCTGTAGATGTCAGCCGCTTCGGCTGTATCTATGCCGGTGCGCAGAAAAACGTGGCTCCCGCGGGACTTACGATAGTTATAGTAAGAGAGGATCTTATAGGCAACGCACGTGCCGATATTCCCGCTGTTATGGATTACAAAATAATGGCAGACAACGATTCCATGTACAATACTCCCCCCTGCTATCCGATATATATTGCGGGTCTTGTGTTCGAGTGGATAGAATCGCTCGGCGGTCTTGAGGCAATGAAAAAGCTCAATGCCGAAAAAGCCGATATATTGTATTCCTATCTCGATTCTCAATCGTACTATATCGCACCCATTGAGCGTGAGCATCGTTCGATGATGAACGTGACCTTCGTAACGGGCAACGAGGAGCTTGACAAAAAATTCGCTCAGCAAGCGGACGGCTGCGGACTCAAGAACTTAAAGGGCCACCGCTCCGTAGGCGGTATGAGAGCCTCAATATACAACGCCATGCCGAGGGAGGGCGTTGAAAAGCTCGTTGAATTTATGAAGAGCTTTGCCGAAAATAACCCGAAGGAGAATGCATAAATGTACAAGATAAAATTACTCAATAAAATATCAAAATGCGGAACGGCGATATTCGACGATAAATACACCGTAGGCGACGAGGTGGAAAGCCCCGATGCGATAATGGTGCGTTCCGCCGCCATGCACGATATGGTGTTTGACAAGAACCTCAAGGCAATAGCACGTGCCGGTGCGGGCGTAAACAATATACCCGTAGACCGCTGTGCGGCAGAGGGCATCGTAGTTTTCAATACGCCCGGAGCAAACGCAAATGCGGTAAAGGAGCTTGTGATCGCCGGTATGCTTCTTGCCTCCCGTGATGTTGTGGGCGGTATCGAATGGGTAAAGGAAAATTCGTCCGACCCCGATATTTCAAAGAGCGTTGAGAAAAACAAGAGCAAATTCGCAGGTCACGAGCTGATGGGCAAAAAGCTCGGCGTTATCGGTCTGGGTGCGATAGGCGGCCCGCTCTCAAACCTCGCACGCCATTTCGGCATGGATGTTTACGGTTGCGACCCGTATATCTCTGTCGATGCGGCGTGGAGACTTAATAAAGAGATACACCACGTAAAGACCCGTGAGGAAATATATAAGGATTGCGACTTCATCTCCCTGCACGTTCCGCTCATAGACAGCGACGATCCCAAGACCTCGACAAAGGGCATGATAGATGCACGTGCGATATCTATGATGAAGGACGGCGTTGTGATAATGAACTTCGCACGTGACCTTCTCGTTGACGACGATGCAATGGAGAATGCTCTGAAAACAGGCAAGGTAAAGAAATACGTTACCGACTTCCCCAACGCAAGAACGGCGGGTATGGACGGTGTCATTGCGATACCGCACCTCGGCGCATCCACCGAGGAGAGCGAGGACAACTGTGCAATGATGGCGGCACACGAGCTTATAGACTTCCTCGAATGCGGAAACATAAAGAACAGTGTAAACTACCCCGATGTCGTGCTTCCTCACAGCGGCGATTACCGTATGTGTGTATTCCACAAGAATATACCGAGTATGCTCACAAAGATATCGTCCGCAGTATCAAGCGAGAAGATAAACATAGAGAATCTTATCAATAAATCAAAGAAGGACTATGCTTATACCGTCGTTGAAATAATCGGCGAGCTTCCCTCCTCCGTTGTAGAAGCGGTGCGCAACATCGACGGCGTTATAAAAGTCAATATCATCAAATAAATATTTTGCACATTAAAACGGCGGTGGGATTATTACCACCGCTTTTTTGTTATAATTCTCGCTTCCCAAAATCAATATTATTTCATTTTTGGGAAGTGGAGTGTATTATAATCTAATATCGGCAAAGCGGTGAGGTATTGTGAAAATACCTCACCGCTTGATCTTTTGTCATCTGCGAATGAAATTCGTTCTTATGGGTGCTTCATACATCGGTGCATCCGATTTTTTAAGCGAGCGTATCATCCAAGCCATATTTTTGCCGAGTGTACGCATGGTTTGAAGTCCCTCTTCGTCTGCCAAAACGTCCTCGGGGCACGAGCCGTGAACCTGATTCCAATATTGCGACGGCACAACGGGCATATTGCATATGGTAAAGTACTTGTTCAATCTGTCAAAGCCGGAGCTTGCGCCGCCTCTGCGACAGCTGACAACACAGCACGCCGGCTTGCCTCTGAGCTTTTTGCCTGAAGAATAGAAAAGTCGGTCAAGAAATACGCACAGCTGTCCCGACGGTCCGGCGTAATATATGGGTGAGCCGACAACGATCCCGTCGAACTCTTCAAGCCTTGCGGCAAGCTCGTTCACTCCGTCATCGAAAACGCACCGTCCCAGCTCGGAGCATTTTCGGCAAGCGATACAGCCCGACATGGGCTTTGTACCTATGTGGTATATCTCGTATTCCAGCCCCTCCCTCTCAAGAGCCGCACCGACCTCGGACAATGCGGTATAGGTACAGCCATGCTCGTGAGGGCTTCCGTTTATCAACAAAACCTTGCTCATATTATTTCTCCTTTTTTCTATGATCACTTTTATTTATCATATTACTTTTTTGCTCATTTGTCAAGTATTAAGCCCGAAAAAAGCTTAAAGCAAGCACCGCCGACAGATTTTTCGCCGAAAATCGCATTTTTTTGTCGTAATGTTCGAAAAATCTGTTTACAAATCGACAAAAATGTGATATGATAATAATAGGTATAATATAAATATGAAAGGATACAGCTGAAAATGAATGACAGAATACTGACAATAGGCGGTGTTTACTCCGTTACGCATACTTTTTTCCCGACTCTGCCCTCGGTGGGCGGCGAAAGCGTAGGCACAAATTATTACGTTTACCCCGGTGGTGCGACGGCAAGTGCATCGCTCGCCATTGCAAGATACGGTTCGAGCTGTATTCTTTGCTCAAAGGTCGGTGACGACAGAGAGGGCGAGCGATTGAAGGCTTTTCTTACCTCGGAGGGTATCGACACACGCTTTGTTGAATGCGTTCAGAGGGGCAAGACCGGTATCATCATTTCAATGAATGAGGAAGACGGCGGCAGACGCACACTGCGTTTTCCCGCCTGCTCTGACAGCCTGTCCAAGGAGGATATAGAAAATGCATTTACCTCCTACCCCGATGCTCTTTATATAACCTCGTCCCTGCCCGACGAGCTTGTCCTCTACGCCGCATCGGAGGCAAAGAGGCAGGATATACCGATATATTATCAGCCCTGCAGGTCAAAGCCCTCGCTTCATCCCGGGCTTTTGCCGCACCTTGAGGTCTTTATCCTCGACGAGGACGAGGTGTATAATTATTGCGGCATGGGCGTTGAGCTTTATGAAAAATGCCTTCCGGCTTGCATTGCCCTCTCGCGTCTTTACGATGCAAGATATTACGTGATACGTATGTCCGAGCGCGGAGCTTTCATATACGACGGTATGTATCACGAAATAATATCCCCATTCCCCACCTCCGGCATCGATACAGCCGCAGGACGTGAGGTCTTCGGAGCGGTGCTGTGTGCCGACCACATAAAGACGGACAATATTCGCCAAGCCGCTTGCATAGCAAACGCCGCAGCATCTCTTGCCATGGGCAAGCGCGGGGACGTTCAATCCGTGCCTACTCTGCGTGCGATAACCGAGCTTATCGAAAATAGCGGTGTAAGCTTGAGCTGACGGCGACTGTTTACATATTTTTTTCACAATATCGGGGCTTTACGCCTTGACAAAAGCCCACATAGGGTGTATAATATACTCTTAATAACCATAATTTTGTTATAGTATTATAAATAAGATAAAGAAAGAGGTCGAATATGCTTAATTGTAATGCAAACGAGAAATTTTACAAGGAAGGGCTTACATTTGACGATGTGTTGCTCATTCCGGCAAAAAGTGACGTGCTTCCCGCAGAGGTAAGCCTCGGCACTCGCCTGACAAAGAAGATACGTCTTAATATCCCGCTTATGTCCGCCGCTATGGATACGGTAACTGAAGCGGAGCTTGCAATAGCCATTGCACGTGAGGGCGGTATCGGTATCATTCACAAAAATATGACGATAGACCGTCAGGTGGATGAAGTCGAGCGTGTAAAGCGTTCGGAGAACGGTGTTATAACAAACCCCTTCTATCTCTCACCCGATAATTACGTTTACGAAGCAGACGACCTTATGAGAAAATATCGTATATCCGGTGTGCCGATATGCGACGAGGACAAAAAGCTCGTAGGTATCATCACCAACAGAGATATGCGTTTTCTCGATGACCACAGCATGAAGATATCCGAGGTAATGACAAGGGAAGACCTCGTGACCGCCCCCCGCGGCACGACGCTTGAGCAGGCGCAGGAGATCTTAAGGCATCATAAAATAGAAAAGCTCCCTCTCGTCGATGCCGACGGCAGACTTACGGGACTTATCACAATAAAGGATATCGAAAAAGCATCGAAATACCCCAACAGCGCAAAGGACTCTGCGGGCAGACTGCTCTGCGGTGCGGCAATAGGCGCAACGCCCGATGTGGTCGAGCGTGCCGGCAGACTCTTGGCAGTCGGTGCGGACGTACTCGTGCTTGACTCGGCACACGGTCATTCGCACGGCATAGGCGAGGCGGTAAGACGTGTTAAGGCGGCTTATCCCGATTGCCAGCTCATTGCCGGTAATATTGCCACCGCTCAGGCGGCTCACGACCTTATCGAAGCCGGTGCGGATGCGGTCAAGGTAGGTATCGGCCCCGGCTCTATATGCACAACGAGAATCATAGCCGGTATCGGTGTTCCGCAGGTAACGGCGATTTACGACGTGGCGTGCGAGGCGGCGAAATACGATATTCCCGTGATTGCCGACGGCGGTATCAAATATTCGGGCGATTGCGTTAAGGCACTTGCCGCAGGAGCAGAGGTCATCATGATAGGCTCGCTGTTTGCCGGCTGTGAGGAATCCCCCGGAGATTGCGAAATATATCAGGGCAGACGCTTCAAGGTGTACAGAGGCATGGGCTCGCTTGCGGCAATGGATAAGGGTTCAAAGGACAGATATTTTCAGACGAATGCGAAGAAGCTCGTTCCCGAGGGCGTTGAGGGTCGAGTTCCGTTCAAGGGCAGTCTTTCCGATACGGTCTTCCAGCTCGTCGGCGGTATTCGCTCCGGTATGGGCTACTGCGGTGCGGCGGATATCGAATATCTGCGTGAGCATGGACAGTTTGTCCGCATAACCAATGCGGGCTTGCGTGAGTCACATCCTCACGATATAAGCATCACCAAGGAAGCACCCAACTACAGCACCAATTCGTAATAAAAGAAGGTAAGTATAATGACACTCGTTGTAATGGCGGCGGGAATGGGTTCACGCTACGGCGGCTTAAAGCAGATAGATCCCGTAGGCCCGCACGGCGAATTTATAGTTGACTTTTCCGTATTTGATGCGATAAGAGCAGGCTTTACCAAGGTCGTTTTCGTTATAAAAGAAGAAAACAGGCAAGACTTTGAGCAGACGATAGGCTCACGCATAAAGGGCATTGAGGTAGAGTACGCATATCAATCGCTTAACGATATACCGAGCGGATATACGGTCCCCGAGGGCAGAATAAAGCCGTGGGGTACGGCGCACGCCGTATTATGTGCCGAAAAGTCTGTAAACGAGCCTTTTGCCGTAATAAATTCGGATGATTTCTATTCCCCACAGGCGTTTGAGATAATATATAAGTATTTAAGCACCTCCGAGCGTGGCGATTATTGCATGGTAAATTACCTGCTCAAGAACACCGTGACCGAAAACGGCACGGTATCACGCGGTGTATGCAATACGAACGAAAACGGCGAGCTTACGGACATAACCGAGCGTACAAAGATCAAGCGTAACGGCTCCGTTATACAGTATTATGAGAACGAGAGCTGGCACACGCTTGATGAAAACACTCCCGTTTCGATGAACTGCTGGGGCTTCACGCCGGATATTTTCGATATAATAAGAAACGAATTCAAGAGCTTCCTCGATAACATATCCGCCGAGCCGCTAAAGAGCGAGATATATCTGCCCACCGTCGTTAAAAACGCCATGGACAGCAAGCTTTGCCGCGTAAAGGTGCTTTCGACGGATGCAAGGTGGTACGGCGTAACATATCGTGAAGACAGGGACACGGTGGTTTCATACCTTCGCCGTGCCTCAACGAGCGGAATATATCCCAAAAAGCTTTGGGAGGAAATGTAATGGCTGTATTGGTGACAGGCGGTGCGGGCTATATCGGCTCGCATACCGTCGTTGAGCTGTGCCGTGCGGGAGAGGATATCGTCATTGCCGATAATTTTTCCAACAGCACGCCTGCGGTTCTCGACCGTATCCGTTTGATATGCGGAAAGGATATTAAATTTTACAACGTCGATATCACCGACGAGCAGAGCGTGGAAAAAATATTTGAGGAGTGCGACATCGAATCGGTAATACACTTTGCCGGCTATAAAGCGGTCGGCGAGAGTGTGGCACAACCGTTGAAATATTACAACAACAATCTCATAAGCACGCTTAATCTGCTCGGCGCAATGAAAAAACACAGCTGTAAGAGATTTGTATTTTCATCCTCCGCTACCGTTTACGGCGTACCCGAAAGCGTTCCGATAAAAGAGGATGCTCCCCGTCATGCACTCAATCCCTACGGTCAAACCAAGCTGATGATAGAATATATGCTTGAGGACATTTGCCGTGCCGATAGCGATATGAGTGTCGTCCTGCTCCGTTACTTCAACCCCATCGGTGCAAACGAGAGCGGACTTATAGGCGAGGACCCGAGGGGAATACCCAACAATCTTATGCCTTATATAATAAAGGTCGCGACGGGTCAGCTTCCGCACCTCCATGTTTACGGCAACGATTACGACACACCCGACGGCACCGGCGTTCGTGATTATATTCACGTTGTCGATCTGGCAAGGGGTCACATTGCCGCACTCGGCTATATACGTAAAAACACTGGCATCGAGGCTGTAAACCTCGGCACGGGCAACGGTTATTCCGTCCTTGAGCTGCTCGGCGAATACGAAAGCGTTATCGGTCATAAAATAGATATGCGCATAGAGGCTCGCCGCCCCGGCGACAGTGCCGTATCGTATGCCGACCCGACAAAGGCAATGGACCTTTTAGGCTGGAGTGCCGAATACGACCTGCACCGTATGTGCGTTGACTCATACCGCTGGCAAACGAAAAATCCGCACGGCTATGAGGGTGAATAATATGAATAAAATAAGGCTTTTATCACTGCTTGCCGCCTCCGTTCTGCTCATATCCTCCTGTTCATCAAATTCGGAGATAACGGGCAGTCCCGAGCAAACCGACACGACCTCATCGGACACACAACAGACACCGGACATTGCAACAGAGGAGCAGACCGAAGCAGTGACAACAGCTCCCGACACGGAGCCGGCTGTCACAAAGCCCGTCTATGACAAAAACGCATTTGAGTATAAGACCGATATTTCGGAGTATGAAAAATATATAGACCCCGAGGACAAAGACAAATATATCATTTTGGTAAACGCCGATAACCCCATAGGAGAGGATTATATCCCCGACGACCTTACAGACGTTGTAGACACGAGGAAGGACGGACGAGACACCCAGCAAATGGTGCTTTGCGCAGAAAAAGCACTTGAAGCCTTTCTTATCGAGGCGAGAGCTGAGGGCTGTAAGGACGTTACCGTAACGAGCGGCTACAGAAGCTACGCACGTCAGGCGTATCTGTTCAACGTCTATACTCAAAAGGAAATGGATAAGGACAAGAGTCTGAGCCGCGAGGATGCCGAAAAGATAGTGCTTAAGGACACGTGTCTGCCCGGCACAAGCGAGCATCAAACAGGGCTTTGCTGTGATATGCATAATCTCGGCTCGGCAAAGCAGGAGTTTGCGGAAAAATTCGAAGCAAAGTGGCTTGCGGAAAACTGTGCGAAATTCGGCTTCATTCTTCGTTTTCCCGAAAACGAGAACGATATGAAGGAGCCTCACCCGATAACGAAGATCGTATTTGAGCCGTGGCATTTCCGCTTTGTCGGCAGATATCACGCAACGCAAATGCAAAGCCTCGGTATGTGCCTTGAGGAATATACGGAATATCTTAAAGCGAATTGAATAAATAAGCAAAATACCGCCGATAATAATAAAAAAGGCGGTATTTTATTATGAAAAACAATACTCAAGACCATAACGAGCTGTTGCTCCAAGATATATACAGCTCATCTAAAATGGGAGTCGAAGCAATTGCCAAGCTTTTGCCCAAGGTTAATAACCAAGACTTCAAAAACACGCTTTCATCACAGCTCACCTCGTACCAAAGCTTCGTATCCGATGCCACAGCTCGCCTAATGCAGTTGAATATCTCACCTAAGGACGCAACGCTTATGCAAAAGCTCCCCGCGGAATTCGGTATAGCAAAGGAAACGGCAAAGGACCCGACAGACAGTAAGATCGCACAGCTTATGATAAACGGCTCCGTAATGGGAATAACCGATATGAAAAAAGCCGTTTCATCAAACGCAAACGCATCTGCCGATACACTCACACTCACCGAAAATGTCATAACCTTCCATGAGCAAAGCATAAATAACCTACTGCAATTTCTGTGATATCCACCGCAAAAATATAATACCTCCGAAAACGGGGAGCGTAAAGCCCCCCGCTTTTCATTTATTCACACCACGCTGTCGTATGGTTTAGAACAGCGGATTATGATTTAAATCGTAGTATGTTATTCTATAGTCGAAATTGCTAATACTGGTAGTTTCCATTATTGAATTATCTCCCATATAATGCAACATACCAACATCTCCTGTTCCAAATGTAGATAATTCATTTCCGTCTAAACTGTAGCAGTTCATTTTGGGATGAAAAATATCAAGCACAAAAGCAACGCATTCTCCGTCATATTGTATATAAGAATATTTTTCGCCTATGCACTTCGGTTCAAATGCAATATTGCCACTCTCGTCTATAATGGTAAAATAATATTCCATAGTTTCTTTATTTTTAAATATGACTACACTTTTCCCTTTGCAAAAAGCAGAGCATGAATAAATATTGTCATATTTTTCGCTCATATCGAGCATTGTTTTGTCGTGCAATTTATAAACGCCGTTGGAATAAGGTGTCCAGCATTTGACGGAATCTTTGAGGCTATTTCCTCGTAGCTCACAATCTTACCCGTTTTCAGATCTAAATATACTTTTGCTTTGCCAATATACACAATATCGTTGAAGTATCTATCTTTGGTGTAACTTACCAAGTTCAACTTATTGATATATTTATAAAGCTCCTCGGTCGGTCCAACTGTCCACTCAAAGTCTGTATTCATTATACCGGCTTTCTTCACTGTAGAATCAAATGTCGACTCAACTACCTCAGCCAATATATATCCGCCCTCAAATCCGATATCGTAAAATTTTGTTGCTCCCACATCCTTTGGGTAAGTAACTTTTCCGTTTTTATCGCAAATATGTTGTTCCTGATATTTTTGAATCAATGTTAAGCCGTTTTTGAAAGTACAATCTATCGTGCCTATTGCACCCATTTTTTCATTCAGCTTAAACAGTATATAACCGTCCTTGTTTATACAATATGTCGTGTCATTATCTGCTGCAAGTGAAACGAATGCCTTTCCTTCTGAAAAAACAGAACCTGCCGCTATGTCACCGCTTATCTTCTCCCTGCCTGCGTTTTCGTTCTCGTTCGGCTTGGCTACACCTCCCTGCTCCGTATCATCGCCGCCGTTGTGGTTTACTTTACTCGTGACCGCACCGTCGTCGCTCGGCTCGTTTACATCGGTTTTCTCTCCGCAAGAGAATAAGCAGCACGCCGTCATAAGCAGTGCAAGCATTAAACAGGTCTTTTTCATATTTCCTCCGTTATTGTGCAGACTGCCGCATGGTATTGTTTTGCGGCAGTCCGCTTAAATTTTTCAGCCCTTATATTTATAGAGCGTTTTCGTTTCCACCTGGCACGTTGCCGAGGACGTTACACGTCCGTCCTGCCATGCAGACCAACCGGAATACGTAGTCGTCGGTGTTTTTGAACGTGTCCGATATTTATACTCATACGTTATAAACGGTTCTGCCTTAGCCCATACCCATTGATTTTTTGAGCAAGCGTATCTGCTGTCACCGCCGTACAACGTCTTTTTGCCCTTATCGGGTACGTTTGTCTTTCCAAGCTCCGTTGTAGATCTGAACGTATGGTACACACCGCCCGTGCCGTATTTTACGGAATCGACATTATTGCTTGCACCCTCATAATGCTGACAGCAATAATGATAGTAATTATAATACTTCTGCGTTGATACGATAGTAAGTGTATCGCTTTGGGTCGGTGCGGAGCTTGTCGTTTTTGTCTCGCCCCATGCACCGTATGTATACGATGTATTTATAGTTCTGTAGCGATATACTGTTTTTGTAATATAATTGCTGCTCGATTGACCCGCGGGTATACTCTCCACCCAATCCTGCGATACGGGTGTACTCTTTTTGCTTTCGACATTTATCACGACATTTGCCCATGCGCCGTTTATCGTGCCTGAAGTATTGCTCGTGCCTGAGAGCGTGTAGCCGCTTGTCGCCTTGATATTCTTTATCTCGTATTTTGTACCGTCGGGATACATTGTGCAGAAATCGCCGACACCGCCCTTTACCTTTGAACCGTTTATATACACATCAAAGGTTATATATCCGTTCATATCGGTCTTCCATACACCGTCAACATTACCGTTTACATCTATGTAATGCTTTTCGGGCGTTGTAGGGGAAGAGGTGCCCGATGACGATGAACTTGAAGATGAACTGCTCGATGAGGAGCTGCTTGAAGATGAGCCGCTTGCGGAATCGGGAACAAAGGCTACCGTACCGGTATAGCTGCCCCATGTTTTCAATATTTCGGAAAGGGATTTTTTGTGCAGTATTCCCGTTGTTCCGTTATTGTAATACCACACGCCGCCGTCGGTATAATACACATATGTTACACCGTTGACCTTTTTCACGTATTCAACGAATATTACATGACCTGCGGCGTTGTTTCCTACGGCACCGAAGCTCATAAACGAATTTGCCTTTACATTTGCTCCGCCGTCGTTTTTGTACACGCAAACGGTATACACCTTGCCGTCAGCCGCCTGCAACTTACGTCCGTTTGGTGCATAATACGGAATATCTTTTCCGTCACCCGATGTCCAATTTGGTCTGAATTTCAGCTTTTCCTGTATTCTTCCCCATACATAATCAACGCATTGCTTTGTACCGCCCGCACAATAGCCGTCATAAACGTACGGATTATGCGTAACTGTGGTAAGCTTGCCGTTCTTTGTGACATTCGTTGTTACCTTGGCGTTATTTACATCGAGTATCTTTTTCTCAACATAGCTGTCTACATTGCCGTCGTTCAGCACTATTCCGTTGCTTGAGGTGCTTGAGGAATTTGTCGAGCTTGATGAACTTGATGAGCTTGATGAAGATGAGGTTGAAGAATTAACATAGGTTGCATACTTTAAGCATACCCAGCCGCTTTTACCGTTACAAGTCGTATAGCCCCATTCGCCGCTTACTTTGGTTACGCTAAAGCTTGTACCGTATACTATCGCACCGAGCTTAGACGACGATGAGGATGCACTCGAACGGATATTCAAGCCCTCCTTTGCAGATGGCTTATACGTTCCCGTAGCATATTTTGTCGCAGTCGATTGTTGCTTGCTCTTAAGGCTTATCGTGGGATATATATTTGCCCCGCTTACCGTACCCGACAATTTGTTTTGCGACACTATTTCATATCCCGAGGCGGCTTTGACATTTTTTATCTCGTATTTCGTGCCGTTTGCGTACTCGGTACAAAAATCACCGACATTGCTCTTTACCTTTTTGCCGTTCACGTACACGTCAAAGGTCGCATATCCGTTTAAGCTCTTTTTCTCCGCTCCGTCAACGTAGCCGTTCACATCGATATAATGCTTTGACGAAGTATTGCTTGTTGAGCCTTGGGTCTTCTTTACAAGCGTGAGTGTCGGATATATATGCCTGTCCGCAACCGTTCCGCTTATATCTTTCTGTTCAACGCATTCATAGCCGTCGGCAATTTTAATGTTTTTCAGCTCGTATTTCGTTCCCGTTATATACTCGGAACAGAAATCGCCTACCTCGGTCTTGACTTTTGTATCGTTTATGTACACATCAAATGTCGCATATCCGTTTAAGCTCTTTTTTTCCTCTCCGTCGACGTAGCCGTTTACATCAATATAGTATCTTTGAACCTCGGACGAAACGCTCGACGCTTTTGTCGGTCCTATCTTGACCTCGCTCTTGTCAAACGTGTAATGGATCGAACCGCAATGGTGGTACAAGCCATATATTCCGTTGATCTTGCCCTTCATATCGCCGTCCTTGAAGTTCTTGACATCGGGATTATTGACTATTCTGCCTCTGCTCTTGTTGCTGTCCAGCACCCAACCTGCGCCCTCGGCTTTTCCAAGCTCGCTCGCACCGGCTCCGGCATATCCTACTACCACTCCGAAATGCAAATGCGGTCCTATATCGCCCTTTCCCGATGCTCCGCTTTTCGCTATCTCGTCGCCCGCTTCAACGTAAGAGCCTACCGACAGACTGTCGTTGAACTTGCTCAAGTGCTGATATGCGGAGTAGTATGAATATTCATCGTTGAGCGTATGCTCGATGATCATATAATATCCTCGCGCATTGCTCATGTCACCGCCCTTAAAAACGATTTTTCCCGGTGCGGCGGCAAGCACCGCCGTTCCGATAGTCGCCTCAATGTCAACACCGTTATGGCCGTTCTGACCGGTATGAGAGTCATCACCCACGCCGCAGGCAGGCAAAGCCGCATTGTGTATTACGCAAGCATCTCTTCCCGGACAACAGCACCAATCCGAAAATTCCCGGAAATCGCTGTAGCGTAGCGGAAAGAGCCACGTTCCGTCATCTCTGCTTACAACAGATTGCGGATTGCTCTCCGAAACACCCTTTTCTGCCGATACGTAGATTCCGGCTATTACTATGACAATTGCAAGCACAGCCGCAAGAACCGACACAAATACTTTTTTCATTTTTTCCTCCGTTTATATTATATAATATTTTCCGACTTTTTTTGTAAAGCTCATTTGCTTTACAGCTTTTCCATCATTTCAAGAAGCTCCTCGAAAAAGTCATATGAGAACAGCCTTTTTACATACCAAATATCGTTTTTGGCTTCCTTGTCCGACACCTGCGCAACGGCGTTCAAAACGAGCCAATCAAAGGGACGACGCACATCGAGTATCGGCATTTTGCATTTTTTAAGCATTTCGTCCATACGCTCGCACCTGTCGATAAACTGCATCCGAGAATCAAGAAAATCCCTGTTTCGATTACTCTCACATTCGTTGAGCAAAAACAACATTATCAACTGTTTTCTCGTTACAGGCTTTTTCCCGTGCAAGGATTCTTCCAACCCCACTCTTTCGGGATTCAAAACGGTAAGCTCGTGCAAAAGATTATAGTATCTTTCGATATTTCTTATCTTTCTTCCCTTTGGCATTTTAAAATCTATGTACATTTCGTCTACAAGCTCGTATATCGTCTTTCGCTCGCCTGTACGCTTGCAATGCGATTCTCGGTTCAGATTCATCTCCGACACCAATACACCGTACGCCGTGCAGTTGAATCGCCCAAAGCTCTGTGCGTTCTCATGCAAAAATTTCCGCAGATCCAAAACGCTTACGCACCTACCGAGCTTTGTCATAAGCATATTTACCACAGATGTTTCTCCGCTGAAGATCGGATTAAGCGATGCTTCAAACTTCAGCCTTTTACTTCTCGGTGCGCTCATTTCATAAGGCTCGATATTATATCGCTTCATAAACGTCCGATTATATTCACGCTCAAACTCAAATATTACATTTCTGCATTCCTTGACGTTTTCTTTTCCGGATTTTCCAAAAGTAGGTAGGTTTTCGATAAAGAAAAAATACACAAGATCCGCATAGCTTCTCAAATATAACCAATTGCACCCGCAATAAACGCATACAAATTCCTCTGTCTCACGCAAATCAAGCCCAAAATATATCGATATCTCAAAAGCTTTTTCACGCGATACCGAGCTTCCGTCAAGCCACCTTTTTACATTGTCCGCATTGAACAGACGATTGAATTCGGCTTCGTCATAACCGTTTCTTTTCTCGCTCATATAACGCTCCAATATCTCCCTCGGTGTGCGCCCCTCCAACGTGCAAAGCAGATATTTCGCCGCCGAGCTTTGGCTTACTTTACCGGTTATTTCCTCAAATCGATTTTTATTCATTTGTTCTCTCCATATTAAAATCTTAAAATTACCTGTATCTAACTATGAAAAAATTGACTCAGCTTTGCGGCTCTTCTGTTCAGTGAGATGTACGGGTCGGAAGCAAGTGCGGAATTTGCAAGCTTTTTTCCGAGTTCAAGGGAATCCTCGTCGCCGCATACGCAGTAGGAGTATTTCAATATAACGAGTGAAACTATAAGAGCGGATGAAAACGCATCGTTCATTTTTTTCCTGCGCCGACAAGGCTCCG
Source organism: uncultured Lachnospiraceae bacterium (assembly GCA_964562175.1). Taxonomy (GTDB): domain Bacteria; phylum Bacillota; class Clostridia; order Oscillospirales; family CAG-272; genus CAZCJU01. Next base: position 2,308 of record CAZLRV010000021.1, on the reverse strand, counting down.
CACCGCTGAAAAACCATGCAAATCTTGCAGAGCCGAGTCTTTCACAGGCACCGTAATAATTACGTATAGCCTCTATACGCTCACGCTCGGAACGCTTCCATTCGCCAAGTGCCTCATTACGAAGTATCTCACCAAGATTCAAATTCGCCCCCGTGCCCTCAAGCACCTCGTTTAATGCATAAGCTCCTTTCTTGCTGTTGTAGCGTATCGCGGAAATTGCACCGTTCAGCTTTTGCATCATCTCCGTGCATTCAAGCGAATTGCTCACCGAAGCTTTATCTTCCTTTACAACATTTTCTCCCATTTCAATTACCCCGATTTTCGCATTACATTTTCGATTTTCGTACTTTGGCAACTCATAACGCGACTTTTTGCTCTCCCTCGTCGTGACAGTCGTATTTTAAGCCGTCAATAACTCAGCTGTGGTGCAGTGCAAGAGCAAGACAACACAGCTGCATCGATCTACACTTTCAAGCTAAGGACTTTCAAGAGGTCTGTATATATTCTACCACAAATAAAAAATAATTGGGAATTTTGTTAAAATCGGGCTTTTAAATGTAATAATCGTGAATTTCATTATCATTTTTTTATCACTAAACACTGCATAATAGCACGCATACGTTCAAAAATCGGTTTTTTGATGGCAAACGTGCTTTTTCCTTAATATTTTTCGCATTATGTGCATATATTTTTACATTTTTTACTTGTTCCGATAATATTTATTACAAGTTAATGTGATACACTTTTCAATAACATAATACCGCAAATACATCCGCTTTACATAAAATAGGAGAATAATATGATTTACGCAATGTCCGATATACACGGTGAATACGAAAAATATATGGCTATGCTCGAAAAAATAAACTTTTCGGATAACGATGTGCTGTATGTGCTTGGAGATATTGTAGACAGAGGCGAGCGACCGATTGATATTCTTCTCGATATGATGAGTCGCCCAAATGTCTATCCTATAATCGGAAATCATGAAATAATGGCACTCGATATGCTGAAAGATCTAATGGTCGAGATAACGGAGGAAAGCATATCGACACATTTAAACCTGAATTTTATGAACAGACTTTTCGAATGGCAGATGAACGGCGGTGACCCTACAATGAAGCAAATAAAAAAGCTCCCCATAGGAGAGCGTGAATATATAATTGAATATATTGAAGAATTTACTCCGTTTGAGATAGAGAAGATAGGACAACGAAAGTTCATTCTCGTTCATTCCGGTCTCGGAAGATTTTCGCCCGATAAATCACTCGATGATTATTCACTTGACGAATTGACCTGCATGCGCCCCGATTACGAGAAAAAATATTTTTCGGATAGCAATACTTTCATTGTCTGCGGCCATACACCTACACTCGCAATAAACGGTAAGCCTGAAATATATCATAGCAATAACAATATCTTGATTGACTGCGGAGCATCTTTCGACGGAAAGCTTGCTTGCATTTGTCTTGATACAATGGAAGAATTCTATGTCTGATGCCTACACATAAATCAATCTGGATGCTCCGTTGCCTCACTTTCGGCATATTGTTATCATTAGTTTATTCTATCTTCAAAATATCGCTGTCTGCATATCCGATTGAGGAAGCCTCTACTACTTCGTTTTTTCAAACACCCCCGTCAAACCGCTATTACTGCGTACAGCGAACAGTAATCAGTGCTTAGAGTGATATCGACTTTTGCATAATACTATCCCTAAATGCACCCTTTTATTCTCTAACCACTGTCTACTAAACACTATAATCTACAACTCTTTTTGTTCTCTCCGAGATTGCACTGTCGGCGTAGCCGACTGTGGAAGCCAGTGCTACTTCATTTTTTCAAACAACCCCGCCGAGCCGCTATTACTGCGCACGGTGAACAGTAATCAGCGTTTAGTGATATCGACTTTTGCATAATACTATCCCTAAATGCACCCTTTTATTCTCTAACCACTGTCTACTAAACACTATAATCTACAACTCTTTTTGTTCTCTCCGAGATTGCACTGTCGGCGTAGCCGACTGTGGAAGCCAGTGCTACTTCATTTTTTCAAACAACCCCGCCGAGCAGCTGTTTCTGCGGGCGGTGAACAGCGTTCGACGATTAGATATATACCAAGCATCTCATTCTAAGCTTGCAAGAGCTTGACCCACCTCCGATGATCTTTTAATCGTTTTGTTGTAATATGACAAAAAACTCGCAACTTAATGCGAGTTTTTTTGATGGATAGTTAATGCACGTGCTTTTGTGCATTGAAAATCGAATAAAGAATGTAGAGTAGACTCAAGCAAATCGTGCGATGAAC
>CAZLRV010000020.1:0-32268 GCA_964562175.1 uncultured Lachnospiraceae bacterium | reverse complement strand
AACTCTTTCTTTAACTTTTTTTCTCTCAACTTGTTGTGCCGGGTGTTTCATATTTTCGAACAACAAAAACAGGCGGAAATATCTCCGCCTGTATATAATATTACATTGTTTTGTTTACTCAGCCAAGCTGCTGTTTCAGATATGCGAGCTTAGCACATACGCATATGACATGAACGGCAAGCTGCAGCTCGGGATTTGACGGATAGGTCGGCGCAAGTCTGAGGTTTCTGTCGCGGGGATCAACTCCGTAGGGGAATGTGGAGCCCGCTTTTGTTATCGTTACGCCTGCTTCGGCACAGAGCGTATATGTTGCCTTTGCCAAACCGTCGGCAAGATTGAGGCTTACAAAGTAGCCGCCGTTGGGCTTCACCCAATCGGCAATGCCCGTGTAGCCCAGCTCGTCCTCAAGCGTATTCAACAATATTTCAAACTTCGGGCGCAGGTGTCTTGCATGAAGCTTCATATGGTCAAGCATGCCCTCGGCGTTTTTGAAGTATCTGACATGGCGTAGCTGGTTCATCTTATCGGGACCTATTGTCTGCACGTTAAGTATCTTGCCGGTGTGAGCCATATTTTCATCGCTCATTACGACCATCGCAACGCCCGCACCAGGGAATGTTATTTTGGAGGTGGAGAAGAACATATAAAGCTTATTTTCATTTTCGGTTCCTTGAATGAGCTTAAACAGATTCAAGACTTTGTCACCCTCCTCGGCAATGTCGTGTATTGCATATGCATTGTCCCAGAATATTCTGAAATCGGCGGCGGCGGTCTTGAGATTTGCAAATCTTCTTACCGTTTCGTCGGAATACGTTATTCCGTCGGGGTTTGAATATTTAGGCACGCACCATATGCCTTTTATGGTTTCATCCTCGGCAACAAGACGCTCCACCGTATCCATGTCCGGGCCGTCCTTGAGCATATCAACGGTTATCATTTTTATGCCGAGCGATTCGCATATGGCAAAATGTCGGTCATATCCGGGGGAGGGACAGAGGAATTTGATCTCCTTTTGCTTTATCCAAGGCTCTTTTGAGTCCACCGTGCCGTAAAGCATTGCTCGTACCATTGTATCGTACATCATATTCAGGCTTGAGTTGCCGCCCAAAATGATATTTTTCGCAGGTACATCGAGAACGGACGCAAACAGCTCTCTTGCCTCGGGCAGTCCGTATAGCTGACCGTAATTTCGGCAGTCGATGCCGTCCTTTGTTTTGCAGGATGCGCCGTCGGGCAAAACGCGCAAGAGTGATTCGGTAAGATCGAGCTGGTCTATATTGGGTTTTCCTCTCGACATATCGAGGGACAATTCTTTATTTTTAAGAGCGTTGTATTCTTCGCTGACCTGCTTCAGTTCCAGGTCAAGCTCGGCTTTTGTCATGGAAAGATAGCTTTTTTTCATTTCGGTTCGTTCCTTTATAAAATATTTATTATATTATACACCATTTAGCGGAATTTTGCAAGTAGCGAGATGTATATTTTGCATTTTAAATTGTAAAAGATTTTTTATCGACCCGCATTTCTTTGTATTCCCCCGATGTTTATTTCAATGTTTACAATTTTCATGTTGAATTCGGAATATAATGGATATATAATAATCTTTATAATATATAGGAGGATCGGTTGTTGAAGAATAAAGCTTTCCGTTTGACGGCTTTCGTTCTGCTCGTGCTTCTTTCCTCCTCTCTCGCATCATATGCGCCCGTAGTATTCAAGCTTATTTCGTTTATACTCTGCGGTGCATCAATGGCGTATCTGCGTTTTTGCGGTGTGTCGGAGCTTATTTATGCATCCGCTCCCATTGCATTTATGATTTCGTATTTTTCCGGCTGTGGTGCTTGCTCGTCCTCATCGGTCTTTTTGCCCGCTCTTTGCTGCGGTGCATTGGTCATATGTGTTAAGCGCGGAATACCGAGAACAATGTGTATCGGCGTATGCACCTGTGTTTCGGCTCTTTGCTCTCTCGCACTCGCCTATTTCGGTTTTGCGTCGGAGATATCCGCAAGCGCCTTGACTCGTTTTTTCGCATATTTAAGCGAGGTGGCATCGCCTTATGCGGAGTGCGTGATCCGACTTTTGACGTCGGGAGCTTTTTCCGAGCGATTGTATGACATTATCATAAGCATCGTTTCGGTATGCATTCCGTCGGTTTTTGCGCTTTTATCGATGCTTTGCTGTTACCTCGTTTCCGTATTGTTTAAGTTTTTTATGCTTACCGACTCGGAATGCAGGCGGTTTTTGCCCGCTCCGTGGCTCGTTCGCACGGACGTTTGTTCCGCTCTGCTGTTTTCCGGTGCGTTCTTTGTTTCCGTATATTCCTTGATCGGAGCCGTATTGGTATCCGGCGACATTTCGATATTTGCCTCGATATGCTTTAATATTGTATTGCTGACCGCTCCGCTCATGGCTGTTACGGGCATAAAATGGATACTTCTAAATATATTAAAGCGAAAGCGAATATCGTTACGTATAATTTTATTTGTTTCTTTCGTTCTTGCCGTCGCGGCATTTTCCCTTGCGGCGTTGCCGCTGTTTTGCGTTTTCGGCGTAAGCGTTTCGCTGAAGGGCTCCGTCAAGCTTTTGGTATTAAAAAACGTGCTGAAAAAGAACGACTCCGACGCATAAAGCAATGCCCCAATGTTAATAAAGTAAAGGAAGCAATTTCATGAAACGAAAAAACGACAACGGACAAAATGCCGTCATCATATATGTTATATGCTGTTCTATCGTGTTTTTTGCCGTTTTCACAACAATTTCATATATACATTCCCTCCCCTCGCCCGCAGTTACCGTCTTTGTTGCCGTGCTGTATATTCTTCTCACCCTCATCGGAGCTTTTTATATCAAGGGCAGAGTCATCAGGCGAAGCAGCTCGGGGACGTTTCTGTCAAAGGGCACGATGCAGGAGCTTACGAAATTTGCGGAGGCAACGCTGTCTCCCATAGCGGTATTTGACGAATCGGGTAATGTTATATCGAGTAACGATGCGTTTGAAACAAATGTGGCTCCCTATTTGGATCTGAGCGGTGCAAAGGGTGCGGAGATAGGCGAGCATATAAAGCGAGTCATCGAGGAAAACGGCGAGTCTGCGGTCACCGTCGAAGGAAATATGAAAGACAGGTTTTTCGATGTGACCTTTAAGGCAAGCAAGGGTACAGCCTCGACGAGGGTCTTTACACTGTGGCATGACAAAAGCGATGTTGTGGCTCTCGGTCGTTCCGTCGAGGACGGACGCACCGTATACGGATATATCGTAGTCGACAGTTTTGAGGAATCGTTTATCGACCCCGACTCGCAGTACAGCGATGCGACGGAAAAAGCAAGGAAAATGATACATGAATGGGTCAAGGAGATAGGCGGTGCGGTATCCGACCTTGCAATAGGTCAGTACGCCGTCGTGTTCAGGTACGAACAGCTTGACAAGCTTCGCGCATCGAAATTTGAGATAAACGAGCGTGTCAAATCGGTGCGTTACGCTCAAACAAACGACTCCGTAACGGTATCGTGCGGCTTCGCCTCGATAAAAGGCACCGATGCGGAAAACATGAAAAAGGCTCAGGAAGCTCTTGCGCTTGCGGTGCGAAGCGGAAGAAATCAGACCGTTCTCATAACAAACGGCGAGGGCAGTGACCCGAAAAACGATAAAATGGAAAACTTCGGCGGCAGTACGAAATCCTCCGTATTGCTCTCCCGAAAGGATATACAGCGTCATGCCAGCAACCTTGCAAAGAAGATAAAAGAGTCCTCAAATGTAATAATAATGGGGCACAGAAACATAGATTTCGACTGTATCGGCGCTTGCATAGGTATCTATCGCATGGCAAGCTATTATATCGGCTCGGAGAATGTCAAGATCGTTGTCAGCCTCCCGTCCGATGACGATACGGGACGGCGAAAGGACAAGAACTTAGATGATTCTCTTTTCCTGCTCGGTGAGCGTGAGGAATATTCAAGGGCGTTTATCGACCGAGACGATGTAAACGGAGATATGTTCAACAGCGAAACGCTCCTTATAATCGCCGATGCAAGCAGTAACGATGTTATAGAAAAGCCCGAGCTTATTGATTTTGCAGAAAAGGTGGCTTATATCGACCACCACATACAAAAAGACCAATTTCCGAAAAGACCGATATTCACGCTGATGGGCGTTTCCGCTTCTTCCACCTGTGAGCTTGTGGCATATATGCTTGAGCATTTATGGCCGGCGATAAAGCTGCTTGAAAACGAAGCGACCTTAATGCTGGCGGGCATGATACTCGACACGAACCATTTCAGGCGCAACACAAGCAGAAACACGTTCTTTGCCGCTCAGTATCTCATGTCCGAGCGTGCCTCGTCCGAGCGTGCCGCCTCGCTTTTCGCCTCGAGCGTGACCGATTACAAATACGAGCTTGAATACGAAAAGCACGTGCGTATAATGTACGACAGATTTGCCATATCGGTAAAGAAGGGTGACGGAGGGCAGAACGATTTCATTCCGTGTGCCAGAGTTGCCGACAGGCTTCTTACCGTTGAGGGCATAATAGCCTCGTTTGCAATGTTTTGTCTTGTAAATGAAAGCACGGGACAACGCACCGTTGTCGTTTCCGCTCGCAGCTTGGGACCGGAAAAGGGCATAAAGACCGCGGATATAGTACAAGCTCTCTCCCCCGGAGGTGGCGGCGACTATGAAAAGGGCGGTGCGAGAGTACCCGACAAGAGCGTTGAGGAGGTCGAAAAAATGTTGAGAGATGCAATAGCGAAATATTATCAAACGCATTTTGTCACCGCAAACGCCGAGTCGGATGCGGATGATCGAACATAAAATCTGAAATTTATCGGAGGTAGAATATAATGAAGGTAATACTTTTAAGCGACGTTAAGGGTCAGGGAAAAAAGGGAGATGTTGTAAACGTATCCGACGGATATGCAAGAAACTTTCTTTTCCCCAAGAAGCTTGCCGCAGAAGCGGATGCGCAGATAATGAACGACCTAAAGAACAAAGAGGCGGCAAGGCTTCATAAAATCGCCGTCGAAAAAGCCGCCGCCGAAGCGGATGCGGCAAAGCTCAAAACGCTGAGCATTAAAATAGTCAAGCAATCGGGAGCCGACGGAAAAATGTACGGCAGTGTCACCGCAAAGGAAATTGCGGACGAGCTGGCGAACAAGCACGGTATCACCGTGGACAAGCGTAAATTCGTGATCGCCGAGCCGATAAAGTCATACGGTGAATACAAGATAGAATGCAAGCTCTACACAGGCATATCCTCAAGCCTCTCGCTCACCGTTTGCGACAAATAACCGTTCCGAGATGAGTGAGGAATTAGCGAGAAAGCTGCCGTTTTCCCTTGAAGCCGAGCAATCCGTGTTAGGCTCTGTACTGATAGACCCCGAATGCTTCAGGGATATTGCGGTAATACTCAAAAGCGAGGACTTCTATAAACAGCTTCACAAGGATATCTATCTTGCCATGCAAAATATGTTTCTGCAACAGAACAGAAGCATCGATGTCGTAACGCTGATAGAGGAGCTTATAAAAGAAGGCACACTCGAGGAGGACGAAATGAAGCAGTATATCAAGCTGCTTGCACAGATAGTGCCGTCCTCACGCAACTGCACGGACTACGCTCGAATAGTTAAAAACAAAAGCATTCTCCGTTCCCTTATAGGTGCGGCGGAGGATATAGAGGATGCGGCGTATACGGAGGCAGACGACGTGACCCACATTCTCGATATGGCAGAGCAAAGAATATACGATATAGCCGATGTCAATGAGCAAAAGGGCTTCGTACACATAAAAGATGCGATAATCCTCACCTATGACCGACTCAACCGTATGCAGACCGATAAAGAAGAGGTGCTGGGTGTCAAAACGCAGTTCGGTGAGCTTGACAACATTCTTGTCGGACTTGGCAAGGGCGACCTTGTTTTGATAGGTGCCAGACCCGGTATGGGTAAGACCTCATTTGCGATGAATATAGCGACCAACGTCGCACTCAAAACGCATAAAGCCGTATGCGTGTTTTCACTTGAAATGTCGGACGAACAGCTCGTATCCCGTATGCTGTCAAGCGAGGCTATGGTAAACAGCTACCACCTCCGTTCCGGCACGCTTGCCGAGGAGGATTGGACAAGGCTTTCAAAGGCGGCGGCAAGGCTCTGCGACACGGATATATACATTGACGATACGACGAATATTACCGTAACGGAGATGAAGGCGAAGCTGAGGCGAATGAAAAACCTCGGTCTTGTCATAATCGACTACCTGCAGCTTATGAAAAGCGATAAAAGAATAGACAACCGTGTAAACGAGGTTGCCGAAATTTCCCGTAACTTAAAGATAATGGCGAAGGAGCTTGCCGTTCCCGTAATTTGCTGTGCCCAGCTCTCAAGAGGTCCGGAGTCAAGACCCGACAAAACACCCATGCTGTCCGACCTGCGTGATTCGGGTGCGATAGAGCAGGATGCCGATATAGTTATGTTTCTGTACCGCCCCGAATACTACAAGGATACGGGCGACAAGCAGGATCTGGCGCAGGTAATAATCGCAAAGAACCGTCACGGCTCGACGGGTAAAGTCGAAATGGGCTGGAACGGTCAGTTTACGAAATTTATATCTATCGAAAAAAATCTTGACGGTCAATAAGCACTTGAGGTGATGATGAAGAAAAACGATCGACTTGAAAAAAAAGTCCGTGAGTGCTTGACGGAATTCGGTGTACGCTCCGTGCTTGTCGCACTCTCCGGCGGCGGCGATTCTGTATCATTGCTTTACGCCTTGTCGCATTGTATGCCCTCCGAGTCTGTATATGCCTGCCACGTCAATCACGGAATACGGGGGCAGGAAGCGGAGCGTGACGAGCTTTTTTGCTCTCGGCTGTGTCAAACACTCGGCATTCCCTTTTCAGCCTGTCATATCAATGTTCCCGCCCTTGCCAAAGCCGAGGGCTGTGGGATCGAGGAATGTGCGAGGAAGCACCGCTATGAAGCACTTGGGAAAAAGGCTCGTGAGCTTGGAGTCGATGCGATAGCGACGGCTCACAACGCAAACGACCGTGCTGAGGGGGTCATATTCAATCTTTGCCGAGGCAGTGGCTTACGCGGTATATCCGGTATTCCGAAAACACGCACACATGGTAAGGTGCGTATAATACGCCCACTGCTTGAAGTAAGCAAGGACGAAATACTCGCCTATCTCGACACGCTCGGTGCCGACTATGTTACCGACAGCACAAATCTTTGCACCGATTACACGAGAAATTATATCCGCTCCGAAATAATGCCACATTTGAGCAAGGTAAATTCGGGCTATCTTGACAATATCCGCTCTTGCTGTGAGATACTTGCCCAAGCCGATGACTGTCTGACCCGTCAAGCCGAGGAAATATTAAACGCTCAGCGGCGTATCGGCGACACGCTTTATGTTGATATTGCTGCGCTTCGCTCGTTTCACCCCGCACTGCGTTCCTATGTTATCGGTATGGCGTACAGTGAAATAACCTCGCAAAGGCTTTCGCATTCGTTGATCTGCGATGTTCTTGCGCTTGCCGAGCAAAGCGAGGCGGGCGGCAGAATAGAGCTTCCGTTTTCGTGCAACGTGTTCAACTGTTCCTCTCACCTTGCGTTTTTGCCCGAAAGAAGCCGGGAAAAATACGATGTGCGGCTCAATGTGGGCTTGAACAGCTTTGACGGATACGGCTTCGGAATATATCTCTCCGAGGTGATAACAGGAAATTTCGATGAACATTGCGAGAATATTTACAGTTCCTTTAAATGCACTATACTAAATGCTGATATGATAAAAAGCGACGTGTTTGCGAGAAGCCGTCGTGAAAACGACAGATATTCCGTGAACGCAACAAATCGAAAAATAAAGAACTTATTAAACTCAAAGGGTATTACGCACGACAGACGACCGTATTATCCGATAATATATAACGAGAGCGGTATTTTATGTATGCCCGGCTTCCCGTGTGCCGATACGTTTGACGGACGAGGCTCGGCGAAAAAGCTGCTCGTTGCATATATTCCATTAAATAAAACCGATAAGGAAGTGTTACGGCTTGAAAAATCTTGAAAACGACATTTCACACATACTCGTCAACCAAGAGGATATCAAAAAAACGGTAAAGGCGATCGCGGAACGGATAGATAAAGACTATGCCGACAAAAATCTCTTGCTGTTGTGTATCCTCAAAGGCTCGGTGGTATTCTTTTCCGATCTGATGAGAGCGATAACGATACCGGTCGAAATAGACTTTATGAAGGTTGCATCTTACGGACGAGGCTATAAGACGAGCGGAAATGTGAACATAATACTCGATCTGCAAAGAGAAAACCTTGAGGAGTGCGACATACTCATAATAGAGGATATCATAGACAGCGGAAGAACGCTTTCCACTCTCGTCGATTACCTCAAGCTCAAGGGTGTAAAAAGCGTTCGTACCTGTACCCTGCTCGACAAGCCGTCAAGGCGCGAGGTGGAGTTTACGCCCGACTATTCGGGTATTGAGATACCCGACGAATTTGCGGTGGGCTACGGACTCGATTACCACGAAAAATATCGTGAATTGCCGTACGTGGGCGTGATTAAGCCCGAAATTTATGAATAGAGCTTGGAGACGAAATGAAATCAAATCATAAATTATTTATTTTCTATGCCATCCTGATAGTTGCGCTTATAGGTCTTTCCACCTTTATAATTCAAAGCATGGGCAACACAAGCACGGAAGTCGATGACTACAGCAAAGTGGTAAGCGACTTCAAAAGCGGTGAGGTCAAGGAATTCGACATAACAGATAATAATGTAATTAAATATAAAAAGGGCGACAATAAAGTTTACGTGTACGAGCTGCGTGACATAAACCTTTTTTATAACGACTTGGGCGAGGTAATTGAAGAACAGCGTGAGGCGGGTACGCTCACCCGATACAATTACGAGCCGCTTGCCAATAACATATGGCTGCAGTTCATACCTTACGTTATACTGTTCGTCGGTCTTATAATTTTCTGGATATACTTCACCAATCAAATGACGGGCAAAAACGGAAAGATGAATTCTTTCTCAAAGGCAAAGGTAAAGGTAGGCACAGACGAAAAGAAAAAGGTCTATTTTACCGACGTTGCCGGTGCGGATGAAGAAAAAGAAGAGCTTCGTGAGGTCGTTGAATACCTGAAAGACCCCAAAAAATACATGAAGCTCGGTGCGAGAATACCCAGAGGCGTACTGCTTGTAGGCCCTCCCGGTACGGGTAAAACGCTTCTTGCCAAGGCAGTGGCAGGCGAGGCCGGTGTACCGTTCTATTCCATATCCGGTTCGGATTTTGTGGAAATGTATGTCGGTGTCGGTGCATCGCGTGTGCGTGATCTGTTTGAAACGGCACGTAAGAGCAACGCAAGCATAATCTTCATCGACGAGATAGATGCCGTGGGTCGTCACAGAGGTGCGGGTCTCGGCGGCGGTCACGACGAAAGAGAGCAGACCCTTAACCAATTGCTCGTTGAAATGGACGGCTTCGGCACTCACGAGGGCGTTATCGTTATGGCGGCAACGAACCGTCCCGATATACTTGACCCCGCTCTGCTCCGTCCGGGCAGATTTGACAGGCAGGTGACCGTGCATTATCCCGATATTAAGGGACGTGAGGAGATACTGAAGGTTCACGCAAAGAACAAGCCCTTTGCATCCGACGTTGATATGTCGCAAATAGCGAAAACGACAGTCGGCTTCACCGGTGCGGATCTGGCAAACCTTCTCAATGAAGCCGCTCTGCTTGCCGCACGCAAGAACAAATCGCTCATAACGATGGCTGATATTGAGGAATCAACGCTCAAGCTCATAGTCGGAACACCCAAGAGAAGCAAAAAGCGCAAGGAGCAGGATATCAAGCTCACGGCGTATCACGAGGCGGGTCACGCAATTTCAAGCTACTTTATGGATAAGCTTGACCCCGTAACGCAGATATCCATAATTTCAACGGCAACGGTAGGCGGCTATACGCTCAATGTTCCGCAAGAGGACAGAATGTATTCAAGCCGTGACGAGATGAGGCAAAACCTCATATCGCTGTTGGGCGGACGAGTTGCCGAGAAGCTCATATTCGACGATATAACGACCGGTGCTTCAAACGACCTGCAACGTGCTACGCAAATAGCCACGGGCATGGTAACGAAGTACGGAATGAGCGAGGTTCTGGGCAGTGTCGTATACGGCTCAAGCCATTCAAGCGACGAGGTATTTTTGGGTAAGGACTTTTCGAATACGAAAACATATTCCGAAAAGACCGCATCCGAGATCGACGACGAGATACGCCGCATAATCGACGAGGCTTACAAAAAGTGCTGTAAGATACTCGAAGATAATATAAACAAGCTCCACTTCATAGCAAAATATCTTATAGAGCGTGAAACGATGGATGCCGAGCAGTTCAAGGCTTGCATGGAATCCGATCCGACCGTTGAGGAGCTTGACGAAATGGTTGCCGAAAAGCGCAAGAGAACGGAAGAAGAAAACGAACTTCGCCGCAAAGCAGAGGAAGAGGCAAGACGCAAGGACGAGGAAAATCGAGCAAAGCGCGAAAGCAACACGAAGCGCTCGCCTTATCACACCGACAAGGACGACAATCGCAAGGACGATAAATAATCGCAAAGCAATAACAACAGCGGCACGGAATATTCCGTGCCGCTGTTTTTTTAATCGTTCTGCTCACTGTAAAAGTCAATTATCGCATTGTCTATGTCATCAACCTCCGCAAAGCCGTTAGTTTCGGGATATATGATTTCATCTACGGAATTTATATCGGATATCTTGACATCGACATTTACCTCGGTAACGGCAAGCACACCGTCGACATTCAGCTTTCCGTCTATCTTCATGGTTATATCCGACAGCTCATCGCCGCTCGTTTTTAATGTACAGCTTGTTTGCGATATTTCAAAACTATTACCGAGCATCGCTTTCAAAAAGTCGATACCGACGTCGTTTATCTGTGAGCATACGATATTCGCGCCGTCAAATTCGTAATACGCAAAACCGATTTTTTGCAGACCGATCGTCGAAAGCATAACGCTCGGTCCCTCGCCCGTTTTTTGCTTAAAAGCATAGTCGTCATTATATCTGTACTCATAGCCGTCCTTGTAAAAATTTCCCTCGGTCGTCACACCCTCTTCACTGCTTATCTTCGTGATCTCGTATGCGCAACCGTCATCATTGAAGGCAATACCGATCTTAATATCGTAGGACATTTCCCGCATCATAAAATACACTTTAGCGCCTATCTTAAGCTCGACGTTCATTGCCGACGCGACAAGCGTATTGTTAAATGCCGACTTTGCACGACTCATCGCCTGCGGATTCGATGTTATTTCATCTACCGCCTCGGTTACCGGCTGTGTTGCCGCCTCCGTTATCGGTTGCGTTACCTCCTCCGTTGCCGCCTCTGTTACCGCCTCCGTCGTCGGCTGCCTCACCGTCTCCGATTCGATATTCTGCGTATGCCTCTGTATATCCTCGTTCCTCTCAGCCTCGCTTTTGCAAGCAGAGGTCAAAACGCACAAGCAAAGCATAAGTACGCATAAAACTCTTTTTGCCACGCTTAACCCCCGAGATACGCCTTTTTCACTTCGTCGCTTTGTGAAAGCTCCTCACCCGTACCGGAGAGCGTTATCTTACCCGTTTCAAGCACATATGCCCTATCCGCTATTTTAAGTGCCTTGCTTGCATTCTGCTCAACGAGCAATATGGTTGTTTTGCCTTGGTTTAACTCCTTTACCATGTCGAATATCTGATCTACCAATATCGGAGCAAGTCCCATCGACGGCTCGTCAAGCATTATAAGCTTCGGTCTGCTCATCAAGGCGCGGCTCATTGCAAGCATCTGTTGCTCACCGCCGGAGAGCGTGCCGGCTATCTGCTTGCGTCTTTCCTTAAGTCGGGGGAATTTTTCAAAGAGCATTTCAAGGTCATCGCTTACGGAATCCTTGCGTATAAACGCACCCATTTCAAGATTTTCCTGAACCGTCATTTGAAGGAATATGCGGCGTCCCTCCGGAACGTGTGCCAAGCCGTGATGTATCAGCTTGTGCGACTCCATATGCGTTATGTCCTTGCCCATAAACGATATACTGCCCGACTTGGGATGAAGCAAGCCCGATACCGTTTTGAGTATCGTACTTTTGCCCGCTCCGTTTGCTCCTATAAGTGCGACTATCTCGCCCTCTTTTACTTCAAACGAAACGCCCTTTATTGCGTGTATTGCACCGTAATATACATGAATATTATCTATTTTAAGCATTTCAATCGTCCTTTCTGCCCAGATACGCCTCAATAACGGCGGGGTCGTTCTTTATCTGCTCCGGTGTTCCCTTTGCGATTATCTTGCCGTAATTTACAACAACTATCGCCTCGCAGACGTTCATTACAAGGCTCATATCATGCTCTATCAGGAATATGGCGATATGGAAATTGTCTCTTATCATTCTTATCTGCCGTGTCAGCTCTGCGGTCTCGCTCGGGTTCATACCCGCCGCAGGCTCGTCAAGCAGTATTATCGACGGATCCGTCGCAAGCGCTCTTGCAATCTCAAGTCGTCTTTGTATACCGTAGGGCAGATCTCCCGCCTTTGCGTTTGCTATATCTCCCAGACCCAAAAACTCAAGCAGCTCCATCGCCTTTTTGTTTGCCTGTCGCTCGGAGGTGAAATACGTCGGAAGCTTTAATACAGAGGATGCAAACGAGCATTTTATCGTGTTATGCATTCCGACCTTGACGTTGTCAAGCGCCGTCATTTGATTAAACAGACGAATGTTTTGGAATGTTCTCGCAATGCCCATTTTATTGACTTGCGCCGTTGTTTTGCCACGTGTATCAACACCGTTGAGAAGTATGGAGCCTCTTGTCGGCTGGTACACATTGGTAAGCAAATTGAATATAGTCGTCTTACCTGCGCCGTTTGGACCTATAAGACCCGATATTTCAGTCGGTCCGACAGTTATATCGAAGCTGTCAACGGCGGTAAGACCGCCGAAATCTATACCGAGGTTGGTCACCTCAAGCACGGGCTGTTTGTCCGCATCCTGCTCACGCAAGATCGATTTGCTTGATACCTCAACGACCTTTTTTGAATACTCATTCATTTTCGACCTTGCCTCCCTTTTTGAATATACCGTTGATTGTTTTCTTTACCGACTCCTTGAAGCTCTTGAGCTTAGGCGACCACGTAAAGAGCATAACGAGTATAAGAACCACCGAGTACAGTATCATTCTGTAATCCTCAAGACCGCGCATTGCTTCGGGAAGCATATACAGGACTACCGTTGCGATTATCGTACCGGGAATGTTGCCCATACCGCCGAGAACGACATAAACGAGGATATTTATCGAGGTATTAAAGCCGAACTTCGATGTATCGACCGTATTCAGATTAAGACCGTACAAAGCGCCTGCCATGCCCGCCAACGCTGCGGAAACCACGAACGCCTTTATTCTGTATGCCGTTACGTTTATTCCGACGCTCTCCGCCGCTATTCTGTTATCTCTTATCGCTTTTATCGCACGACCCTCTTTCGAGTTTACGAGATTGAAAATAACGAACAGCGTAAACAGTACAAGCACCGCACCGACGGTGAATGTCGATATCGTTTTAACGCCCGTCGCACCCATTGCGCCGTTGATTATCATTTTTCCGTTCTCCGACAGCTGCAGCTTGTCACTGTTCAGTGCAAAGCGGAGCGAGCCGTTATCGTATGCAACGTATATATTACCTATTATATTTTTAAGAATCTCACCGAAAGCGAGTGTCACTATCGCAAGGTAGTCGCCGTTAAGACGCATTACGGGAATACCGATGATAAAGCCGAAGATGCCCGCCATTATACCGCCTATAAGCATTGCGATTATAAGCTTTACGATATCGTTGCCCACCGAGCCTTGGATCATCGTAGCCACCGTTACGCCGGTAAATGCGCCGATACCCATGAAGCCGGCGTGACCCAAGCTAAGCTCACCCGAAATACCCACAACAAGGTTAAGGGAGAGAGCAAGCACGATATACGCACATATCGGCACGAGCTGACCTTTTATCGAATACGAGAGCGAGCCTGACAATGCCTGTATTATGATATAAGCCGCTATAACGCCCGCATAAGTAAATGTTGTTTTTTTGTTTATTTTGGAAAAGATATTTTTTCCGGTACTCATTGCACTCACCTCACACCTTTTCCCGAATATTTTTGCCGAGCAGACCCGAAGGCTTTACTATCAAAACGATGATAAGCACCGCAAAAACTATCGCATCGCTGAACTGAGTCGAAATATAGCTCTTGCTCAGCACCTCTATTATTCCCAAGAACAGACCGCCTATCATGGCACCCGGGATCGAGCCTATACCGCCAAGCACCGCCGCCGTAAACGCCTTTATACCGGGCATTGAGCCTGTCGTCGGCTGAAGCGTCGGATATGAACAGCAGAGCAATATACCCGCTATTGCCGCAAGTGCGGAGCCTATCGCAAAGGTAAGCGATATCGTTCTGTTTACATTTATGCCCATAAGCTGTGCCGCATCTCTGTCCTCCGATACGGCGCGCATTGCCTTACCCATACGTGTCTTGCTCGTAAACAGCGTAAGCAATATCATAATAACGACCGACACCGCTATGGTGATGATGACCTCGGAGTTTATGTTGATACCGAACAGCGAAATACTGCCGAAGCCGATTATGCTCTTAAAGCTTTTTGAGCTTGCCGACCAGATGAGCTGTGCGGAGTTTTGCAGAAAATAACTCACGCCGATCGCCGTAATAAGCACGGCAAGGCTCGATGCTCCGCGCAGAGGGCGATAAGCTACAGCCTCTATCGCCACGCCCAAAGCAGTACAAACGACGACTGCGGCAACAACGGAAATAACGGGTGAAAGGTTCATATATGTCGTTACGCAGAACGAAACATACGCACCGATCATAATAACGTCACCGTGTGCGAAATTCAGCATCTTGGCAATACCGTAAACCATGGTATAGCCGAGAGCTATTATAGCGTATACGGAGCCTATACTGAGTCCGTTTACCAAATATTGAATTACATTCATTACCATTCTCCACGACTATCCGCACGGCAATCTGTGAAAAAAGACGTATGTCCCACACATCCTCTCTCACAGAGTGCCGTAGCATATAATTGACGAAGCCGTTACGGGCAAAAATGCCCGTAACGGTCGTAAAGAGCTTATTGTTTTGCTCCGAAATTACATATTCTCGTATTTACCGTTCTTGATAACAACGGCGGTAGGTGTTTTGGAAACTTTTCCGCTTTCTTCCCATGTCATTTTGCCCGTTGCGGTAAGTCCCTCAAATTCCATCTTCTTAAACTGCTCGGTGAGAAGTTTTGAAGCCTCATCGGGGGCAGTCTGTCCGTTTATGCCGGCTGCGGTTGCCGCTTGATATATTGCATAGATAACATCGTAGCCGTCAGCCGCAAACTGGTTGGGTATCTCGCCGTTTGCCTTTTCCTTGTACTTTTCAACGAACGAGTTCGTTATCTCACGTCCGTCATCTGCCGCAAAGGGCGTCATCATTATAAGACCCTCGGCAATGCTCTTGTCGAAGCCCTCCACCTCAAGTATACCGTCCATACCGTCGCAACCGAAGAACATGGGTGCATAGGCGATATCTTTGGCACATTTGAGTATCTGCGAAGCCTCTGTCGCATAGATGGGAAGGAATACGAGATCCGCTCCGACATCCTTGCATTTTGTTACCTGAGTTTTAAGGTCGCTCTTGTTCGCATCGGTAAACGACTGCTCGCATACTATGTTAAGTCCAAGTGCTGTCGCTTTTTCCTTGAAGGACTTGTAAATACCGTCGGAATATGCGCTTGAGCTGTCGTAGATTATACCGATCTTCTCGCCGAGCTTCTTGTCTGCCATAAGCTGAGCCGAAGCCGTACCCTGGTTAGGGTCGGTAAAGCACATTTGGAATACGTTGTCATATCCCTTTACCACCTCATCCGCAGATGCGGAGGGAGTAAGCATAAATATTTTGTCCTGATTGCAAAGGGGAGCTATTGCGCAAGCGGGCTTCGTCGTAACGGTGCCGGCGAGTATCTGCATTCCCCAATCCTTGAGGGCGTTATATGCGTTCTTTGCTTTTTCAACGTCGTTTTCGTCGTCCTGATACTTGAAATCGATCTGCAGACCGCCCTTTGCGTTGATCTCTTCAACTGCGATCTCCATACCGTACTGTACTGCCTTGCCGTACATTGCCGTATCACCCGTAAGCGGTCCTATCATGCCGATAGCAAGCTTATTGGGGTCTGCTTTTGATGAACAGCCCGAAAAAGCTGCCGTTACCATCAAAAGGACAAGCAAAAGCGAAAGAATTTTTTTCATTCTTTTTTTCTCCTCGATAATTATAAATAATTATATTTTTATTATACACGCACGCACGCGATTTGTCAAGTAACGCCACGACAAAAATATTTTTATTTTCGATTTTATTCTGTGCGAATTTTATAAAAAACAGCTATATTCGTCGAATTTTTCCGCAACGGGCAATTAAATTTACAACATAAGCGTTGATTTTACAGCTCGGTCGGCGTATAATCGAGCGTATAAAATACAGAGGTGATATTATGAATAAAAAGGATATACAACAGCTTCGCCGCCGTATGAGTACCGACAAAAACAATATCGGCAAGATCTACGGCTGTTACATAAACGACAAAAAAGAGGTAATATCGTATATTGACGAGTCAACGGCAATGATGTCGGAGCTTGAGGCGGATAAGTATTTTGCTCTGCTGAAAAAAGCCCTCTCGGGTACACACGGTCGCAATCTCATGGAAATAGAATTTTCCACCTCTCAGGTGACGGACTCGGAGCGGCACGAGCTGCTGTGCCGTCTGCGTGAGTCGGGGTCGGGCGATAAGGAGCTGAGAGAGAAGCTTTTTTCCTCCGTTATCGATGCTCTGACAGTTGACGATAACAATTATCTCATTCTTTTGGCGTTTGATAAATACGACGTGCCGAACCATGATGCAAACGGCGAGGAGGACGGGGAGTCCGATACGGTATTCACCTATTTTATTTGCTGTGTCTGCCCCGTAAAGGACGGGCGTGCGGAGCTGGGCTACAGCTCGCCCGACGGTAAATTCCGCACAAAGCCGTCCAATCAAATAGTTTGCCCGCCCACCCTCGGCTTTATGTTTCCCGCATTTGAGGACAGATGTGCCAATATATACAAAACGCTTTACTATACCAAGGACACCGAAACGCTTGACGGGGGCTTGATAGAAGCGCTGTTCGGTACCGATATACCGATGTCCGCAGGTGAACAAAAGCAGACCTTTGCAAGCGTGCTTGGCGATACACTGCAAAGCGAATGCTCCCTTGAGGTCATTCAGACCGTACACGAACAGCTCAGAGAGCGAATAGAGGAGCATAAGGCAAGCAAGGACAACGAGGAGCTTGACATTTCCGTCGCCGAGGTCGGTTCCATTTTGAAGGAGGGCGGCGTCGATGATGAAAGAGCGGAAAAATTCTGCACCGAATGCACGGAACGCTTCGGCAAAAACGCCTCACTAAAGCCCGAAAACATAATCGACGGTAACAAGTTCATCCTCACCACGCCGCAGGTCAAGATAACGGTAGATCCCGAATACAGCGGCATCGTCGAAACAAGGGTAATAGACGGAATAAAGTACATAACCATTCCCGCCTCCGAGGGTGTTGAGGTAAACGGC
The DNA here is from genome assembly GCA_964562175.1 of uncultured Lachnospiraceae bacterium. Taxonomy (GTDB): domain Bacteria; phylum Bacillota; class Clostridia; order Oscillospirales; family CAG-272; genus CAZCJU01. The sequence continues at coordinate 14,555 of CAZLRV010000020.1, read as the reverse complement.
GTAAGCATTAAAATAAAATGATCAAGTGAGTATCTCGTAGTAGTATATAGGCAATGCGCTCCAGCCGTGGCACAGGCTTCCGGCTCCCGAAAAGTCGGACTCGCCGGACTCCGTTTCCCAAAACGACGTTGCGCCGCAGCAGAGCATTTTCAGATACGTTTCATCTATCTCCCCGAGTATCACGTCCTTATATTTTTCCCTGTCCTCTCGGATAAGAGCATCGAATCGGAAGCAATTCATGCTCAGCGTATTCGGTATGATATCCTCTCCGTATTTCGTCTTATCCGAGGTGAGCAGACTCAAGACGTTTTCCTTATTTTCACCGTCAAAGCAGCCGGTGAGCAGGCAAAGCGCATTGTTAAGCACGGAGATCTTATCTTTGTACCTATCGGTAAATGTTGCGAAAAGTCCTTTTTCTTCAATGAAAAAGGCTTTTTTCATATTTTTGCGCACATCTCGGGCAAGCTCTTTGTAGTGATCCCCGTCACGCCCGAGCATACGGCATATTTCAGCCATATTTTCAAGTGCGAGTATGAAAAAGCAATTCAGCGGTGCTTCCGGTGCCGTGCTTCTTTCGCCGTGACCGTCAAGAGTGGGCGACCATTCGTAGAAATTCCATATTCCCTCGCCCCCGAAGGCGTTGAGCAAACCGTTTTCCATATTTTTCGTAAACGTATCGATCAAGCCGACAAGTATGGGAAAGCATTCGCGAGCAAGGCTGAGATCGCCCGAATATTCGGCGTACTCTCTCATTTGCACAAAGTATATGAGTGAAAACGACGGTATCGGCAGATCGCACCCTGCGGGAAAGCAAAGCGAGAGCAGACCGTCGCCCCGAACGCCCTTTGATATCAGCTTCAAGCATGAGCGGGCAAATTCGTATTCGCCGAATGCATAATATCCGCAAAGCATTTGATTTCTCGAATCAAGCGTATAAAGTGCCTGCTCACGCCACGGGCAATCCTCGTAATGCTCGTGCATACAGCATATGAGCGTGTTTTGGCAAGTTTTGTATATTCGCTCACGCAAGACGTTTCCGCACTCGTATTTTTTTATTTTAAGCGGATACACCGTCGGGCGAATGCCGAGGTAATTCACCTTAACGTATTTTGAGCGTACAAACATTTGAAGATAGCGACAGCCGAAGCGACGGTGCGGATTCATGTATTCGTTTCGCCCTGCCCTCGCTTCAAGCGTGCAAGCGAAATTTCTTACACCTATCCTCGTTCTTACACGTCCGTCGCTCAGATGCTCGCCGTAGCCTATATCCACCGTGCAAGCCTCCCCGACCTCGATATCGATATCCAAAAAGCCGACCGTTTCCGCCCCAAGGTCAACGACGATATACACGCCCTCACCGTATCGAGCCTTGATCACACCGCCCTCTGTCGGTGTATGTGATATAAATGCGTTTTGCATTCTCTCGCTCGGAAGTGCTTGTGTATCGATATACTTGAATTCGCCCCCATACAGCACACTGCTTTTGACTCTGTCGCATAAAACGAGTTTTTTGATGGGTCCGGGCAGTATTTTATCCGTTTTTATATCCGCCTCGGAGGCAGGATGACAGCCGTCGGGGATGCTCTTCCATTCTCTGCACCCGTCATAGGCCCTGTTGTCGTAATGATATGTCAAGCCGAGCTGCGGACTTATCATTATCCGCTCGCCGCTTACATAATCGGGCGAGGGGCGACACAGGACACGCTCGCTTGAGTAAGCGAGCATTCCCGACTCACCCTCGATCTCATACACGACGCCGGCTTGAGCCTTGATATAAGTCGAAGAATCCACTCCGTAATACCATAAATTTATGTACATTTTGTTTGTGCCGACACTCAAATACTCGCTTATATCTATCTCATCCCCTATTTTGTAATGGGGATAATCGGCATATTGACCGAATGCGACGAGCTTGCCGTTTATATAACAGCAATAGCTCGAATCGGCACTTATCCGCAACATACATCGCCCCGTACCGTACTCAAAGCTGTCGAAAAAATCGGTATAGCCGTCCGGAGCCGTGGCGGGATCGAATATCCATTTTCCTTTTTTAAACATATTATCCTCCATGGTTCTGTGCAAGCTTCATTTTACCCCATTTCGATGAAAAAAGCAATATATAATCGGAAAATATAAAAAAAACAATATTTGCGGCAAAAAGCACCCTAAAGTTTGTGTATTTTTTTTCGTCAAAATCATTTACAAAAGACGTTTTTTGTAGTATAATGAGGTCAATTATGTAATAATAACCGAACGGTGCAAATATGAAAACAGGATTTGATAACGAAAAATACCTACAGCTTCAAAAGGAGCATATTCTTGAAAGAATAAGTAAATTCGACAACAAGCTCTATCTTGAATTCGGCGGCAAGCTCTTTGACGATATGCACGCCTCCCGTGTTCTTCCGGGCTTTCTTCCCGACTCGAAAATAAGATTGCTCAAAACGCTTAAGGACCAGACGGAGATAATAGTAATAATCAACGCCGCGGATATCGAAAGAAAAAAAATGCGTGCCGATTTCGGCATCACATACGATGCGGACGTTCTGCGACTTATCGACAATCTGCGTTCGCTCGATATATACGTAAGCGCAATAGTGATAACCCAATTCACCGATCAGCCCTCAGCGGAGATATTCAAAAAGAAGCTTGAGCTTCGCGGTGAACGTGTTTTCGTACACCGTCGCATAAAGGGTTACCCCAACGACATAGACACGATAGTCAGCGATAAGGGCTACGGCGCAAACGAATTCGTACCCACAACACGTCCGCTCGTTGTCGTTACCGCCCCCGGCCCGGGTAGCGGAAAGCTTGCGACGTGCCTGTCACAGCTGTATCACGAGCATAAGCATAACGTAAATGCCGGCTATGCGAAATTCGAGACCTTCCCCATTTGGAATCTGCCTCTAAAGCACCCGGTAAATATCGCATACGAGGCGGCGACTGCGGATCTGAAGGACGTAAACATGATAGACCCGTACCACCTTGAGGCTTACGGCAAGACCACGGTGAATTACAACAGAGATGTAGAAGCGTTTCCGGTGGTAAAAAAGATACTTTCAAGAATAACCGGCAAGAACGATATATACCTCTCCCCCACGGATATGGGTGTAAACATGGTCGGCTATTGCATAACCAACGAGGAGGTATGCAAAAAAGCAAGCGAGCAGGAGGTAATACGTCGTTATTATAAGGCTTGGTGCGATTACAAAAACGGACTTGTCGATATAGATGTTGCATACAGAGTCGAATCGCTTATGCAGGAAATGGGCATTACCACCTCCGACCGTCTTGTCGCCTCGGCGGCAGCGGAAAAAGCGGAGCAGACCGGTGTGCATTGCGTCGCCATAGAGCTTGACGACGGTCACATAGTAACGGGCAAGTCAAGTGCGCTTATGAGTGCATCCTCAGCCGTGCTTTTGAATGCTCTCAAATACCTCTCCGGGCTGTCCGACGATCTTCACCTCATTTCTCCCGTAATAATCGAGCCGATAATATCGCTCAAACGCTCAATAGGCTCAAAGACAAGCAAGCTCAATTTGCACGAAACGCTTCTGGCACTCAGCATATCCGGTGCGACAAACCCCTCTGCCTCATTTGCACTCTCAAAGCTCCCCGCACTTGCACATTGCGAGGCTCATTCGACAAAGATGCTTTCCTCAAACGAAGAAACATACTTCAAGAGAATGAAGGTAAATCTGACCTGCGATCCCGAATTTTTGACAAAGGACCTTTACATACAGTAAAAAATCGCCGCTCCGTTCGGAGCGGCTTTTTTATTCGATTGGGTGCGTTATTTACAAAAGCTCTCTATGTATCTGTCGATAGCCTCTTTTATTATCTTGACAGCCTCGCTTCTTTCACTGACCTCGTTCACCGCCGTTGTTTTGTTTTCGAGATTTTTGTACACGCTGAAAAAGTGTCTCATCTCATCGAATATATGCGACGGTATCTGATCGATATTTTGATATTCGTTGTAATTCGGGTCGTTAAACGGTATCGCTATTATCTTCTCGTCGTTTCTGCCGTTGTCTATCATGGAGATAACGCCTATCGGGTACGCACGCACGAGCGTCAGCGGCTCAAGCGGCTGAGCGCACAGCAGCAAAACGTCGAGCGGGTCTCCGTCATCTCCGTAAGTTCTCGGAATAAAGCCGTAATTTGCGGGGTAGTGCGTTGAGGTATATAATATCCGATCGAGGATTATCATACCCGTTTCCTTATCAAGCTCGTACTTTTTCTTGCTTTCTTTCGATATTTCAATAACGCAAATAAAATCCTCGGGCGATATTCTCTTAGGCGATATGTCATGCCATATATTTCCCATATGCTCCTCTATTATCCTTTCGCTTTTCTTTTATTATAACATCACTCGGACGATTTTGCAAGTCTTTTTTTGCAATTTTGCAAAAAAAGTCTTTTAAATTATATTATGTCACGTCCTTTGTGCTTGCATATAATAGTATTACGGAGCAATGCTCCGAAAATGAAAGGAGAAGCTATGGCAACATTTACCAATCAAGCCAGATTGACCTACAACAATACGGTTCTTACCTCGAATACCGTAACGGGCGAAATAATCGACAGTATAAGCATAAACAAAACTGCAACGCCCTCGGTGTATTCGTCGAACGGTACCGTTACTTATATAATAAATCTGATAAATACGGGCAATGAGGCAATAGGAGGTATAACGCTCTCCGACGACCTCGGCTCATATACATTCGACTCAAGCACGCTCGTGCCTCTGTCCTACAAAGAGGATAGCCTGCGTTACTATGTCAACGGAGTGCTTCAACCCACTCCCGCCGTCACCTCGGCAGGCACACTGTCGATAAGCGGTCTCTCCGTCCCCGTCGGCGGAAATGCCGCACTCGTCTACTCGGCATCGCCTAACGAATACGCTCCCCTATCGCTCGGAAGTCAAATAAACAACACCGTAACACTCACCTCCGCAGCCGTCACAGACCCCGTGACCGCTTCGGCAAGCATAGGTGCCGCCGGCGGTGCCATGCTGTCGATAGCAAAGGCGATATCACCTCAGACCGTTGCCGAAAACGGCAGGATTACATATACGTTTACCGTATCGAACTCCGGCACCGAAGCACTTACAGCCGATGACAACGCAACGATATCTGACACCTTCGACCCGATACTTAAGGATATCACCGTTACCTTCAACGGTGCAAGTCAAGCTGAGGGAACGTATTACACGTACAACAAAGCATCGGGCGAGTTTGCGACTCTGCCCGGTCAGCTTACCGTTCCCGCGGCAACCTATACCCAAGATGCTTTGAGCGGTCAATGGACAACACAGCCCGGTGTATCTACTCTGACCGTCAGCGGAACAATATAATACCAAGCGTCTTTAATATGCTCTTGCGGTGCGGACAGCTCGTCCGCACCGCAAGGTCTTAAGCATTCGTCTCTCAAACGGCCACGCTCAAAAAGGCAGACTTTTTCTTTATTGTACTTGCATTTTTCGTCGATATATGGTAGAATATATCAAAATAAGAAATATGTATCTGCAAGGAGAAAATGATAAAATGGAACACAAAAAAAGAGCAGCCGAGCTTTTTTGCAAAGGCTACAACTGCGCTCAGGCTGTATTTGCCGCATTTTCGGATGTTACCGGAATGAGTGAGAGCGACGCTCTGAAGCTCAGCTCGTCATTCGGGGGCGGTATGGGACGTATGCGTGAGGTGTGCGGTGCTTGCTCGGCGATGTTTATGGTTGCGGGAATGCTCTACGGCTCGGACACGACCGACAATGCGGCACGTGCCGAGCATTACGCACTTATTCAATCGCTTGCCGAGCAGTTCAAGCAACGTCATACGACAATAATATGCAGGCAACTGCTTGCTTCTCTCAAGCCCGCCGACACACCGACACCGACGGAGAGGACCTCCGAATTTTACAAGGTCAGACCGTGCTTGAAATTCGTTGAGGACGCTTGCGACATTCTCGATGACATGATCGCCGAAAGAAGCCGATAACGCTCAATGGCGTTGTGCCGTATTTGAATATACCTCGCAGAACCTGCCCGCAAAGGCGGGTTCTTCATTATTTGCGTAAAGATGAGATATATCGCCGAAGGAGCTCACTCTGAAATACGCCTTGCCCTGTACACGCTCCTCTGTCGATATAGTCGTTACCGAGGTGGGAGCGGCGATAAAGCCGTGCCACAGCACCATCGGTGAGACATTCAGCAAATGGGCAAGCATAACGCATTCAACGCCGAAATGGCAGAAAAACGCAATCGTCTGCTCGCTTTCACGCTCAACTCTGTAATAATCTCCCTCTCGCACATACCCGTGCTTTTTCAGCACCTCGTCAAGCCCCGACCATACCTCATCTGCCGCCGCTTTAACATTTCCGTCTGTCATAACGGGAACGGTGTACCATTTGTTTCTGTCGTAATATTCTTCGACTCCGCACCAATCCTCCGGAAGCATATCCCATACGACGGAGCGTTGCTCCCCCGTGCGTTCGTCCGTTATCTTCGGGTCGAATTCTCTCAGCCAGCCCAACACCTCACCGCACTTGCCAGTTTTTTCCGTCGTCGCCTTAAGCGTATCTACGGCTCGTCCGAGCGGTGAGCAATATATATGCGAAATGTTCTCTTTTGCCGTTCTTTGCGACAAAAGCTCCGCCTCTCGCCATCCCTTTTCCGTAAGCGAATCTATCGAATAATCGGGATCGCCGTGGCGTATTATAAGTATTCTCATACAAAACCTCTGTTTATAAATATCTCAGTGCCACGCAGAACAGTGAGTCTGTCCGTACCCCGTCCGCATAGTACTCGACTTGCTCGTCTCCCTTTGCCGTCGGCATATAAACGCCGTCGGAATCGGTGGAAAATATAAGCAAATATCTGCCCGAATCCGACTTAACTCCGTTCAAAAAGCTGATACCGCCGCCGTCGGTTGACGAATCTATATATGCGCTCTCCTCAACTATAGGCTCACCCGATGTGCTTTGAGCGTAATCACCCGTATACTCGTAAAGACTGAAGTCCAAATATGCGCCTCCGTGTTTGATATGCGATTCAAATTCAATTGAAGAAATTTTCCGCTCGGTACTGAAAACTATTCCGTAAGCCGTATTTTTTTTGAGCTTTTTTTCCTCGTCGTGTGAGGAATACAGCTCCTCCGTGTCCGGTGCCTCGCCTATTGCCGTTATGGGTGCGGCGCTTGGGTCTGCCGTCAGCACGACCTCCTTAATACCGCCGTCGGTGCATGAGGTGAGAAAAACGATCGAAAAGAGCAACGATAATATTCTTTTTTTCATCAGCCGATTATCTCTTTGCAAACGGCAAGCACGTTTTTATACATTACCTTTTCTATCTGCTCCTCGCCGAGTCCCCGTCTTCTCATCTCTTTTTCAAGCAGAGGCATATACGATGCGTCCTTCATTTCAAGATTAAGGCTGTCCACTCCGTCATAATCCGTGCCTATTGCCGGGAAATTTTCGCCTGCGACTTTTATCATATGCATAATGTGATTTACGGCACGCTCTGCCGTAACGCCGTAATCCGCAACGCTCGTATGGGTATGTATGAACGATGAGCAGAAATTTATACCGGCAACACAGCCGTGCTCCGCCATGGCTCTGAGCATATCGTCATCAAGATTGCGGGGATTATCGCACAACGCTCTGCAATTTGAATGACTTGCGACAAACGGCTTTTTCATCTCGCCTATAACATCCCACAGTCCGGCATCGGATATATGCGATATATCGACTATTATACCGAGCCTTTGAGCCTCCGAAAGAAATTCATAGCCAAGGGGCGTCAATCCGTCACGCTCACCCTCCGATGCTCTGTAGCCGTTCGGCGTGCTGAGCGAATTTTTGTAGTTCCATGTAAGATTCATCATTCTCACGCCTCTGTCATAGAGCTTTTGCACACGTGAAATATCGTTTTCTATAACACCGCCCTCCTCAACCGTCAAAAGTGCCGATATGATTCCCGCTCTGCTGTTTTCCTCTATCTGTCCTACACTTACGACGGGGCGTATATACTCGCCGTGTTTTTCCGTCTGCTCGTAAAACACGTCTATAAGACCGTTTACATAAGTAAACGGGTCCTTATCGCGCATAAGGTCGGTAAATGCGGCAAAGCATTGCAGCATACAATGACCGCCCATAAGCTTTTTTATGTCAATATGCTGATCGTTTTCGTAAAGGCTGTACGGTCTGCCGTCTCTTTTTCTGTAATACATTTCGGCTACCGTATCGCAATGCATATCAATATATTTCATTATATAATAAACTCCTCTCGCTCACCGAGTTATACGTATTGTACCATACAAATCACAAAATTTCAAGCATTTCATATAATATTATAAAAATAATCGGAGGTAATCATGCCGATAAAAATATTCATCGACCAAGGCCACAACCCGAAAAACCCCAATTCCGGAGCGGAGGGAAACGGGCTCAAGGAAGCCGATCTCACCTACAGCATCGGTATAATACTGCGTGATATGCTGAATGCAAACGCAGATTTTGAGGCTATCACCTCAAGAAATTCTCCCGAGGAGATACTCGGCACGTCAAACTCCGCCTCGCTTGCCGCACGTACTGCCGCGGCAAACGAATGGGGTGCGGATTACTTTATCAGCCTTCACGCAAACGCCTCGACTATTGCAAGCGCCACAGGCAGTGAGGCTTACGTTTATTCTCTCACCTCACCCGCCTACGGGCTTGCCGAAAGCATTTTGGCGTGGCTTCGGTATATCGTCGGTGTAGTCTCACGGGGAACCTTCGCCCGTCCGTCGCTATATGTTTTGCGTAAGTCGGCAATGCCCGCCCTGCTGCTTGAAATGGGCTTTATAACAAATTCCGCCGAGGCTGCGGCAATGAACGAGTCACCGGGTGATTACGCACTCGGTATATACGACGGAATAGTAAATTATTTTTCCGATTGACGTTTATTTTTCAAGTGCGTCGTCATACATCGGAGTGCCGATAAACGAGGTCTGTATAAATTCCTTGGGGTCATGGCGAATGATATAATCCATATAGCTCTCGATGAGCTTCGCCGTCAGCCTGTAGCCCGACGGGTTGAGATGACCGTGCAGATAAAAGCGTTTGATGAAATCGCCGTTATGCGGAGGACAATACTCATAAAGATCTATAACGTGAGTGTGCGGAAATACGCGTGCGATATCGTGCAGCAGCTTGGCGTGTTCCTTCTTTGCCGGCTCCGGCTCGTATGAGCTTTTGGGCATGGTAACGAGGAAAAAATGCGCCTTGGGCTGCATGGCACGCAGTCTTTGAATTATTTGAGCGTAGTAGCCGGCAAAATCCTTCTTGTTTCGGCTCATGTCGTTAAGATCTATGCTGTCAAGCGAGCCGCAGGGCTGTTTTTTGCCGTAAAGGTCGTTGACTCCGAGGGCGATTATATAGGCTTGGCAGAGCTTTTCGGTACTCCAAAAATCGTTTTGGTCGGCAAAGGACTCCATATATTCCTGCGCCGTCATACCGCCGCGTGAGAAATTATATACCGTGCAGCCACAATCACGTGCAAGATACTGACCCCACGAGTAATCGAACATATCATGAAAGCTCTTTTTGCCGTCGGCTGTCTTTACCTCAAACTCTCCCGAGGAAAGGCTGTCGCCGATACAGCATATCTTTCTGAAAATTCCGCAATAGCCGCCGTCGCTTACGATATTGTCAAGCGGCTTTTCGTTTTCGTCAAGTGCCAAATATTCTTGAATATTCATATTATATAAACCTTTCTTTTTTTACTCTTTTTTATTCTTTTTTGACAATTATATCACTTATCTTCCCCAAAGTCAATATCACTCTCGTTATTATACCGCATAAAAAATCAGAATTTACAAAAAATACTTTACAATAAGGAAAATTTGTGATATAATACGCACATCGTCTACCCTTAGCTCAATTGGATAGAGTATCAGATTCCGATTCTGACGGTTATGGGTTCAAATCCCATAGGGTAGGCCAAGGGCTCTTGCCGTATCGGAACAAGGGCTCTTTATTTTACTCGGACATAGCGCCGAGCCAACATCATACAGAAAGGCAATACTTATGAAAAAGTTTTTATCTTTTGTAAAAACGACACTTTTGCTTACTCTTGCACTGTTTATCGTGCTGTCATATGCATCGTGCTCCGGTACGAATACCGATACGAGCGACAGCACCGCCGAGGGTGAGCAGAGCGCACAGCCTACCGAGCCCGTCACCACACCCGTGACGACACAGCCCACGGAGGATGACAAGATAGATGAGCATACCTATGACATTTACGTAACGCTCGGAACGATGCCCACGCTCTATGCGACCTTGAACGCTTACGACAGACAAAACCCGAACACTTATATGTGGTTTTTGAGAGGAAACACGATAAGCTACGAGCATTCCGCGGATTTTATCCATTATTTTCCCACACAAAGCAAGACAAACGCTTCAAGTGAGATAGATTATTCTCAGATAAGAGAGAAGATCAAGCAGATAAAGCAGGATGATGAGCAGGCTGTATTCAATTTCTATTGTGACGATCTTCGAGTTTCGCTTATAGCGCATATTTTCATCTACGCCGGCGTAAATTTTGAGGATATAAACATTACACTGCTCTCCGACGGCACGGGAACATATAACAATTACAGCTATCAGACCGACAAATATTACGCCGATTACGCCGCAACATGGCAAAATGCGGTAAAAACATACACCGACGGCAGAGGCAACGAGAGCTTTGAGCCTCCGTATAAGGATGACGGCACGGCGATGGATCTTCAATATCTCGCTTTCTATATGTCGACTTTCGACAACGTGGAATACTGGGTACAAAATCCCGAATATCTCGTATGTGACTCGGAAGTCGTAAAGACAGAGCGTGAAAAGATGCATATAATCGAAAAAGACCCCAAGCTGCTTTACGCCTCGCTTGATGAAAGCGTTCGCGAGGAATACAAAAAGGTCGTTTTGGCAAATGCTCTTGTAGACAGCGATACACTCAAAACGCTTGACGATGCCAAAAAATATTTCGATGAAAACCTGCTCGGACGTGACAAAGAGGTCGTTTTGATACTCGGCACGAACAAGCAAACGCTTGCGGAAAACAAATTTTATATCGACTCAACTCTGAATTATTACACACCCACCCTCGCCGAGGACGGAAAAACGGCAAGCTACAAGGGAAAAAGCTACGAGGTATCGGACAACACGATAACCTGTGACGGCAAACAGCTTCAGGTGGGTAGCCTCGGTGTATATCTGTACTTCAAGGGTCACCCCGCATATCCCGCAGACGATGGTCTGAAGAGCTATTTTGAAGCGAACGGAATAAAGATGCTTCCGCACCGTACCCCCGTTGAAACTATTTTCTGGCTGTACGACGTAAAGGCGGGCGGCTATGAATCGACAAGCTTTTTGTCCTGCTATAAGGGTCAAATAGAATTTATGTACGAGCAACCCGCCTCGGAGGCTATCGTGCAGATGAGCCAAGCCGGTTTCTTTGACAACGCCGCCGTTTTTCTGAACACATTTGAGAACACGGAAGCTCAATAAAGCCGAAATATTTCCGAGTATCCGTGCAATTCACGGATACTCGGCTCTGCTTTGCACAATGTATATAATTGAACAAAATGAAAACAATAAAATAAAATTGTTAAATGCTATTGACAAAACGCAAAATCAGTGCTATAATACATCGTGTTGGAACGGTATGTGCCGGAGTGGCGGAATTGGTAGACGCCCGGGACTTAAAATCCCGTGGGACTAAACTCCCGTACCGGTTCAAGCCCGGTTTCCGGCACCAATCAAATATCGCGGGGTAGAGCAGTCCGGTAGCTCGTCGGGCTCATAACCCGGAGGTCAGGAGGTTCAAATCCCCTCCCCGCAACCAAAGCTTCCGTTCTCATCACGAGAACGGAAGCTTATTTTTCCTTCCTATTGCCGCCAAGACGGCAAGAATATTTTTGCAAGGCTTCGCCTTGCTTTTATTATATATCGTCGAAAAGAAAGGAGAGATCCCGTGTCCTCGTACAGTGAGCTTATAAAAAGCTTTGAGCATATCAGGGCATATATACGCGACTTTTATATTTACGGCTACAAGAGCAGAGGCGATTACACCGGCAAAAGCTCACGCTCGTATGACGATGAGCGGCGGCGTATCGAGAGCTGGCTCGGCAAGCACATCGGCTATATACGTTCCTCGGAGGGCAAAAGCGTATACATATCTATCGACAGTCGCACGGTGGTCCACAATCCTTTTTACAGGACTTGGGAGGCAAAAAGCTTTACCGACGGCGATATAACGCTCCATTTTATTCTGTTTGATATATTGCACGACCCAAGCATTTCCCTCTCCCTGTCTGAGCTTATGCGTATTATCGATGATGAATATCTGTCGCACTTTTCCGACAGTATGATATTTGACGAATCCACGGTGCGAAAAAAGCTTGCGGAATACCGTGCGCTCGGACTGCTCGATACGCACAAGCAGGGCAAGCGTGTTTTATACAGCCGACGTGACGATGTCGAAGCAAAGCTTGACATTCATGCGCTGAATTTCTTTTCCGAGGTAGCCCCATGCGGCGTTATCGGTTCTTTCTTGCTGAAAAAATATGACAAAAGCGAGAGCTTTTTCGATTTCAAGCATCATTACATAACAAGTGCCATAGACAGTGAGGTTCTGACCGATATATTTTCGGCAATGTCCGAAAAACGCTTTGTCACATTGATAAATCGCGGCAAGGGCAAAAACGAGCCTCGCACGCTTCACCTTTTGCCTCTGCGGGTATTCATCGGCGTGCAAAACGGACGACAGCATCTTCTTGCCTATACTCCGGAGCTTAATGAGATAAAAACGTACAGAATAGACAATCTCTCCTCCGTTAAGCTCGGCGATATATCACCCGAATTTGACAAGTGGCGTGCCGAGCTTGACCGAATGCAACCGAAAATGTGGGGAGTAAATATAAATAAAGATCGTTTGGGCAACGATATTACAAGCCATGTTGAATTTGACGTGTGCATTGAAGATGATGAAAAATATATAATAAACAGGCTCAAGCGTGAGATGCGAACAGGAAAGCTTGAGCAGATAGGCAAGCGAGAATATCGTTTCAGTGCGGATGTTTACGATGCCACCGAAATGATTCCGTGGATAAGAACATTTATATGCCGTATAACACGGCTTGAATTTTCGGATAAGACCGTCGAGGCACGTTTTATGCGTGACCTTGAACGAATGTATGAGCTTTACGGCTTGACAGAGGGAGAGAGCTAATGCTTTTTCATGAAATATATTCGGCTTACTACAATGCCGTCGCACGCATAATAGCTCAACTGCTCACGCAAGGAGCATCGAAAAAAGAGCTTTGCAATATCGTATCGGAATACGCATTTGGCGAAAGCGCACTTACGATATTGCCCGCACTTGAATCGGGCAAATGGCAGCTTTTGTGCGACGATATGACAACGCCGATAAAGCACATTCCGACAATGCCGCTGTCCGAGCTTGAGCGGCGTTGGCTGAAGGCAATAGCTCTTGATCCGAGAATAAAGCTGTTTGACCTTGAGTGTTGCGGGCTCGACAATGTCGCACCGCTTTTCACACCGGAAGATATCCGTGTTTACGACAAGTACAGTGACGGCGATCCATACAATGACGAGGGATATATAAAACGCTTCAAAGTGATACTGAACGCAATGGAAAAAAAGCTTCCTCTGCAGATAGATATGACGGATAGACGGGGCGATAAGCTCCGCGTAAAATGCATACCCACACGCATGGAATACTCCGAAAAGGATGACAAATTCAGAATAATGACGAGCGGCTGTCGCTATATCGGCTCGATAAACCTTGCCCGCATTAAAAGCTGCACCGTTTGCCAAGATATATTGTCCGATACCGTATCCGCCTTCAAGCCCATTACAACGGAGGTGACACTTGAGATAACAGACTTGCGAAACGCACTTGAGCGTGCAATGCTCCACTTTGCCCATTTCGAGAAAATAACGGAATATATCGGAAATAATAAGTATCGTCTGACCGTGCGATACGTCAAAAGCGACGAATCGGAGCTGGTAATACGAGTTCTCTCGTTCGGGCCGCTTATCAAGGCGGTGGCGCCCGCATCGTTTGTCAACCTTATCAAAGAACGCCTTATCCGACAAATGAAATGCATGACAAAGGGCGAATAAGCTCGTCGGCACTTACACCGTCCCGACCTCGGAGCCTCCGACCGAGTCCTTCGCCCCCGTCCGCATATTTTCAGCCGTATAATACCGTGATATCGTCGTGTATCAAACCGTGAAAGAAATATTTGATACCATGATAATGTTCCGCACATTCCTCATATACGGTATGGTCGAAAATCTTCGACACTGCCGCCCTTCATATTGCGATCCCCTGAAATATTTCCAATATTTTTTATATCCGATATATTATATATGCAGAAGAGTGATCTACACATTTACGGCACATGGTCTGTTGTTGCAGCAACTGACTGTGTGCTTCTCCTTTATGATATTTTCTTTCATTAGGCATTCGAATCACAAGGGTACTCTACCCC
>CAZLRV010000019.1:0-32638 GCA_964562175.1 uncultured Lachnospiraceae bacterium | reverse complement strand
TTTATATTTTTTCGCCCTGCATTGTGATCCTGTTGCCCGACAAGTGCGGTTTCGGGGAGAGCCTTAGCGAGTGACTGTATTAAGGTCTATTGTTTTGAAGCCGGCGGCTTTACATAGGCGGTTGAGGACGGCACAGCCGATTTGGGTATTATCGGGAATTACGGTATATATGACTTGCACTTCTGTTTTATCGAAATATCTTAAAATGTCGAAAAGCTCGTGAGCCTGTCGTTCACCGCTCGTCGAGAATGTTCTTACATAGTCGCCGACTACGTCCCCCTCGTCGTAGCATATTATTCCGACATTGCCAAGCTCGTTGACCTTATTTTGCATAAACTTGCACACACTTGCGTAATCGCCTTTTACCATGTAGACCTCGGCAGACGGTGCGTAATGCTTATATTTCATCCCCGGTGCCAAGGGCTTGAAGTCTTCCTTTACGGCGTTGAGAAGTCCTTTATCGTATGTAACCGAGGTGCAGACAGTTTGCAATTGTTCTGCCGTTACCCCACCCGGGCGCAGTATCGTGCATGAGCTGCCGTCGAGCTTTATAACCGTGGATTCCACGCCGATCCGACACTCGCCGCCGTCCAAAATGAGGGATATCTTGCCGTTTAGGTCGTCGTATACGTGAATTGCACGGGTCGGCGAGGGCTTTCCCGACGAGTTTGCGCTCGGTGCGGCGATCGCAGTTTGAGCTGCATCTATAAGTGCCAGGGCTGTATTATTATCGGGTATTCTAACGGCTACGGTATCGAGTCCGCCGCTTGTTGCATATGGTATGATACTGCGTTTAGGCAATATTATCGTGAGCGGTCCGGGTGAAAAGCATTCGGTCAGCTTGTAATAATATTTATTTGTTACAGCATATTTTTCGGCTTGCTCGGGCTTTGAGATGTGTATTATGAGCGGATTATCGCTCGGTCTGCCCTTAGCCTTATATATTGCCGATGCGGCATTTTCGTTTGTGGCATCGGCACCCAGACCGTACACGGTTTCCGTGGGAAATGCGACAAGACCGCCTTTTTTTATTATATCTGCCGCAAGAAGTATGTTTTGCTCATTCGGCTCAAGTATTTTCGTTTCCATTTGGTTTATTCGCCCTCTGCCAGCTTTCTTGCCGTGTCTGCGGCAATAAGAGCCTCTATCATCTGTTCCATATTTCCGTCAAGAAACGATTGAAGTGAATAAAGCGTAAGCCCGATCCTATGGTCGGAGACTCGTCCTTGTGGATAATTATATGTTCTTATTCTCTCGCTTCTGTCGCCCGTGCCGACTTGCGTTCTTCTCTGCCCTGCGATCTTCTCGTTTTGCTCTCGGCTTTTCATGTCGTACAGCTTCGCACGCAACAGCTTCATCGCCTTATCCTTGTTTTTGAATTGGCTTCTCTCGTCCTGACATTCGATAACTATTCCCGTGGGCTTATGGTACAGGCGCACTGCGGATTCGGTCTTATTTATATGCTGACCGCCCGCACCGCTCGATTTACAGCTTTCAAACTTGATATCGGCGGGATCTATATGCACCTCCACCTCCTCGGCTTCGGGAAGAACCGCCACCGTTGCCGTTGATGTGTGTATTCTTCCCTGTGCCTCCGTTTCGGGAACACGCTGTACTCTGTGAACACCGCACTCGAATTTCAAATGCGAAAATGCATTTACGCCGTTTACGGAGAAGGATACCTCTTTGAAGCCGCCAAGCTCCGTTTCGTTGCAGTTGAGAAGCTCGGTCTTCCACCCCATGCGCTCGGCGTACATATTGTACATTCTGTAGAGATTATAGCAAAAGAGGCTTGCTTCCTCCCCTCCGGCACCGGAGCGTATTTCGATAACTACGTTCTTATCGTCGTCCGGGTCTTTGGGGAGCAGTAATATCTTAAGCTCCTCAAGACATTTTTCCATATCTTGCTTTGAGGAATAATATTCCTCCTTAGCCATTGAGGCAAGCTCCTCGTCATCCTCGTTCATCAGCTCAAGGGATTCGGCGTTTTGCTTTTGCAGGCTTAAATATTCATCGTACTTTTCGATTATCGGGCAAAGTGCCTTATGCTCTTTCATAAGCGAGCGGTATTTTTCGACATCAACGGCAACCGACGTGTCCGACAGCTCCTCTTGCACTTGCATAAATCTTTCTTTGATATTTTGCAGTTTATCGGTCATTTTTCTCTTCTATCCTTTTAATGTTTTTTTCGAGCTTGACTCTCGGCAGTGTAAGGTCACGTCCGCAGTTTACGCACACTATGCGCACGTCCGAGCCGCAACGAAGCACACGGAAGCGGTCAGTGCCGCAGGGGTGCTTTTTTTTCATTACGAGTATGTCGCCCTCGTTTATTCTCAATATTTCCATTTCATCACCGTATATATAATAACATATATTCTCATAATAATCAAGACTTTTTTGAAATTTACGGTTGACAAATTTGTTTATATATAGTATAATAACAGAATAACAGCAAAAAACGGAAAGGTGAAATATAAATGAGCGAGCAAAACGAATGCACTCACGATTGTTCCACCTGCTCCTCGGCTTGCTCGTCAAGAACGAGTATGCCGGCAAAGGAACAGGTAAACAAATATTCAAGTGTTAAGAAAGTAATCGGTATAGTAAGCGGAAAGGGCGGCGTCGGCAAAAGCCTCGTTACCTCCATGCTTGCTTGCGCAATGGCAAAGCGAGGACACAAGACGGCAATACTCGATGCCGACATAACCGGTCCGAGCATTCCCAAGGCGTTTGGTCTCGGCGGCCTTTGCGAGGGCAACGGCGAGGGGATCTTTCCCATGGTAACAAAGAGCGGTATTGAGGTGATGAGCGTCAATCTTCTGCTTGAGGACGTTACCTCCCCCGTTGTTTGGCGAGGACCCGTTATTTCGGGTACTGTCAAGCAGTTTTGGACGGACGTTATCTGGAAAGAAGTGGATTTTATGTTCGTCGATATGCCTCCCGGAACGGGCGATGTGCCGCTTACGGTGTTCCAATCTCTGCCGGTCGACGGTATAATCATAGTTACAAGCCCTCAACAGCTCGTTTCTCTCGTTGTTGAAAAGGCTGTCAATATGGCTGAAATGATGAATGTACCGATACTCGGAATCATTGAAAATTACAGCTATTTCAAGTGTCCGGACTGTGGCTGTGAGCATAAAATATTCGGTGAGAGCAATACAGCCGAGCTTGCAAAGAAGTTCGATCTGCCCTGTCTTGCCACACTGCCGTTTGACCCCGCCCTTGCTTCGCTTTGCGACAGAGGTCAGATAGAGGATGCCGACACAACCGCATTTGATAAGGCTGCGGATATAATAGAAGGTAAATAAAATGCAAAAACGAATTTTGGCAATACATGATATATCCTGCTACGGTCGTTGCTCTCTTACTGTAGCACTGCCCGTGCTTTCGATGATGGGCTGTGAATGCACCGTGCTTCCGACGGCTGTGCTTTCCACGCACACCGGAGGCTTTGTCGGTTATACGTTCAGAGATCTTACGGATGATATGATGGATATCGCACGTCATTGGAAGTCGGAGGGTATTCACTTTGACGGTATCTATACGGGCTATCTCGGTTCGCAAAAGCAGCTTGCCATAGTATCGGATATCATAGAAATGTTCAGGGACGACGATACACGTGTTATTATCGACCCGGTGATGGGCGACGGCGGCGTGCTGTATAAGGGCTTTGACGAGAGCTTTGCTTCGGGCATGGCTCGCCTTTGCTCAAAGGCAGATGTCATATTACCGAACCTCACCGAGGCGGTATATATGACCGGTGAAAAATACGAGTCCGCCCCTTACACGCACGAATATATAGAGGGCGTGCTTGATTCACTTCTTTCGCTTGGTGCGAAAAATGCGCTCTTGACAGGTGTTGCATTCGATGACGATACTATCGGTGCGGCTGTATCAAACGGTAAGATAACATATTACAGCTTCGATAAGAGGGTGGACGGTATGTATCACGGCACGGGCGATGTGTTCGGCTCGGCATTTGTAGGTGCGTATATTCTCGGCAAGAGCTTGGCAAAAGCAAACGAAATTGCCGTAAAATACACTGCCGAGACGATAAGACGCAAGTATTCGGATAACTCCGACCACCGTAACGGCGTGCCGTTTGAGCAATGCACCGAATATTTGCTTAAGCTTTTGAAATAAGGAATATATTATAATGAGTATTAAAGTAGTAAAGTTCGGCGGCACCTCGCTTGCCTGTGCCGAGCAATTCAAAAAAGTCGCCGAGATAATCAAGTCGGACGAGGACAGAAAATACGTGATCGCCTCCGCTCCCGGCAAACGCTTCAAGGGCGATTTTAAGATAACCGATATGTTCTATCTCTGCTATGAGCGTGCCTCGGCAGGTGAAAATATAGACGTATTGTTTAACGAGATAACGGAACGCTATTGCGATATAGTAAAGGAGCTTGGACTTAAAGTCAGCCTTGAAAAGGAGTTTTCAAAGATAAGAAACGCTCTTTACGGTATGGCGGGACGCGATTATGCCGCATCAAGAGGCGAATACCTCAATGCAATTCTGCTTGCCGATTATTTGGGCTATGATTTCATAGACTCGGCTGATGTTATATATTTCAACAACGACGGCACATTTAACGCCGAATATACGAATGAAGTGCTTTCACGCCGCCTAAAGCAGCACGAGCATGCCGTATTCCCCGGCTTCTACGGTACAATGCCCAACGGCACGATAAAGACCTTTTCACGCGGCGGCTCTGATATAACCGGCTCTATAGTGGCACGTGCGGCAGGAGCGAGCCTTTACGAGAATTGGACAGATGTTTCGGGCTTCCTCATGGTAGATCCGAGAATAGTCGATTCTCCCCTCGTTATCGAAAATATTACTTACAGGGAGCTGAGAGAGCTTTCCTACATGGGTGCCTCCGTCCTTCACGAGGATGCGATATTCCCCGTGCAGGTTGCAGGTATTCCGATAAATATAAGAAACACAAATGACCCGTCCGCACCCGGTACTATGATAGTTTCATCCTCAAGCAAGTACGACACGAAGAATATCATAACAGGTATTGCGGGAAA
The DNA here is from genome assembly GCA_964562175.1 of uncultured Lachnospiraceae bacterium. Classification (GTDB taxonomy): domain Bacteria; phylum Bacillota; class Clostridia; order Oscillospirales; family CAG-272; genus CAZCJU01. The sequence continues at coordinate 27,601 of CAZLRV010000019.1, read as the reverse complement.
ACGAGGATTTTCGGCAATAAGCGTATCAAAGGATATGATGAATACCGAAGTCGGCTTCGGACGTAAGATACTTTCGGTGCTTGAGCGTTGCGGTATTTCCTTTGAGCATCTTCCCTCCGGTATCGATACGATGTCGATAGTTGTCAAGACCTCCGAGCTTGAAAACAGACGAGACTATATCATAAACAGAATAGTGCAGGACGTTGAGCCCGACAGCATTTCCATTGATGACGGTATCGCACTTATAGCCATAGTCGGAAGAGCCATGGTGAAGACAAAAGGCACGGCGGCAAAGGTCTTTAAGGCAATAGCCGAAGCGGATATAAACATACGTATGATAGACCAAGGAAGCGACGAGATAAATATAATCGTCGGAATCGACGACTGTGACTTCGAAAAAGCGATCAAGGCTATTTACAACGAATTTGTAAATAATAATTGAATATTGCCGAATACCTCTTGCATTTTTCAAGCCGATGTGGTATAATGCGCTAAACGCTATGACGGAGAATATTAAGCCGCTGTAATGGTACAGAGAGAAAACGATGCTGAGATGTTTTCACATTAAACACGGCTGAAGCTCGCTCCCGAGCAGACCGACCAGACCGAACTATCGGTGTAATCGTGTACGGCTCTCCCCCGTTACAGGGATAGGACATATTGGTGTCCGAAGTGATAAATTCGGGTGGTACCGCGATATTTTTGTCGCCCCGACTTCATTTTTTGAAGTCGGGGCGTTGTTTAATTTTGAAGGTGAGAAAAATGGAAAAATTTATTGAAAGAACACTCGGCGAACAGATCGAATATATGGCTGAAAAATTCCCCGAGGTCACCGCCGTGAAGTATGCGGCAAAGTTCGACTATGAGAGAACTTATAAAGAGTTTAACGCAGAGTGCGACAAAATAGCAAAGGCGTTTTTGGCACTCGGAGTAAAGAGCGGCGACCATGTTGCAATGTGGGCAACGAACTATCCGCAATGGATACTTACGCTTTTCGGTGCGGCAAAGATAGGTGCCGTCCTCGTTACGGTAAATACGAACTATAAGATATACGAAGCCGAGTACCTGCTCAAGCAATCCGATTCCAAGGTTCTCGTCATGAGCGACGGCGTTCGCGGAAACAGCTATATAGATACGATAAAAAAGCTCGTTCCCTGCGTTGAGTCGATGAGCGAGAACGATGAAATACAATGCCCCACCCTGCCCTATCTCAAGCATATAATCACGATAGACGAGGGTAAAAAATGCTCCGGAATGATTCCGTGGACGAGCTTTGAGAAGAATTACGATAAAATTTCCGACGAACAGCTTGCACAGGTCAAGAGTACCGTAAATTGCCACGATGTTGTAAATATGCAATATACCTCGGGTACAACGGGCTTTCCCAAGGGCGTTATGCTCACGCATTATAATATAATCAACAACGGCAAGAGCATCGGAGACAGAATGAAATTCACCGAGCGTGACAGGCTGTGCATAACCGTGCCGTTTTTCCACTGCTTCGGTCTGGTGCTTGCGATAATGGCATCGATAACTCACGGTACGACTATGATACCCGTCGAGCATTATCAGCCACTTGCCGTTCTCTCCGCTCTTCAAAGCGAAAAATGCACTGCCGTTCACGGAGTTCCGACAATGTTTATAGCAATGCTCGAGCATCCGGACTTCTCCAAGTACAGCCTTTGCCTGCGTACAGGTATTATGGCAGGCTCACCCTGCCCCGTTGAGATGATGAAGCGTGTTATAAACGAAATGGGTATGCGTGAGATAACCATTGTTTACGGTCAGACAGAGGCGTCCCCCGGCTGTACCATGACGACAACGGACGAAACGCTGGAGCATAGAGTAAACTCGGTCGGCACGGCAATGCCCGGAATTGAAACGAAGATAGTAGACCCCGAAACGGGAGAGGAAGTCGGTGTAGGCGTAAACGGCGAGTTCTGTGCAAGAGGCTATAATATAATGAAGGGCTATTATAAAATGCCCGAGGCTACAGCTCAGGCTATCGACTCCGACGGCTGGCTCCATACCGGTGACCTTGCGTGCGTTGATGCGGACGGATATTACAAGATAACGGGACGTATCAAGGATATGATAATCAGAGGCGGAGAAAATATATACCCCAAGGAAATAGAGGACTTTCTTTACACATACCATAAGGTCAAGGACGTTCAGGTAATAGGCGTGCCGAGCGTGCAGTACGGTGAAGAGGTCTGTGCTTGCATAATTCCCAAGGAAAACGAAACGATAAGCGAGGACGAAATAAAAGAAGTCGTTGCGGCAAATATGGCTCGTCATAAAGTCCCCAAATACGTGCTTATCGTCGACAGCTTCCCCATGACCGCTTCGGGTAAAATACAAAAATTCAAGCTCAGAGACTTCGCAACCGACAAGCTCGGACTCACCGACGCCGCCGCAATAGAAACGGCATAAAAACACTGTTACTTGATTTTCAATACATAAAAAGCCAAAACTGCATAATAATACCGAAGCCAAATTTAATGCTATAAAAAAACGACAGCTCAACTGTCGTTTTTTTCATTAAGCAAGAATTAGACCGATCTGCAAAAAGCGAATAAGCACACAACTTCAAGCCCACTCGGAGACAACCCAACGAGACGCCGTTTCGGTGACAGTGTTTAGATATATCGTCTTTATATCGGATCATATCACTGCTACCGACTGAGAGCTGCGGGACGGTGGATCGTTAAATAAAATTCTGTGTCATTTATTACTTAAATAATCACTGTCCGCTTACCGTCTAACACTGAATTTGTAAAGTTATATTTATTTTAGTGCCGCTTTGAGGAGTGCGAGGGTATCTATATAACGGTCGTCTTCCGCTTTGAATACGCAGACTATTACTTCGCGTTCGCCGCGTTTTGCGCTTGAAACGAGGCATTTGCCGGCGGCACGTGTTGTACCCGTTTTCATGCCGGTTGCATAGCTGTAGTAGCATGATGAGCTGGAATTGAGCAGGAGGTTTGTATTTGTAAACGAAAGGCGGCGTGTTTGGTTTCCGCGCTTTACATTGACCGTAGCCGATTGAGTTCCCATGAATTTCATTATTACATCATTTTCATGTGCGGTATAAGCCATTTTCAGCATATCGGACAGGCACGTATAATGGTTATCGTCGGGATAACCGTCGGGACAGGTGAAATTTGAATTTTCAAGTCCGAGAACCTCATTACCGAAGCGGTTCATTTCCTTTATAAAAAGGCTTACGGCAGCTTTGTTTGATACTTCTCTGTCCGACAGGTGCTTGCCGGCGCAAGCGGCAAGAGCATAAGCCGCATCGTTGCCGGAGGGCAAAAGAAGGGCATACATGAGATCCTCGACGGTGAAAACATCGCCTTTTTTGAGTCCCGCTACGGACGAATCGGCTGAAACGAGGTCAAGCTCATCGCCGACGGTGTGTGTTTCGTCAAGTGTGCAAAGGTTGGTAACTATAATGCTCGTCAATATTTTCGTTGTACTTGCGGGGTACATTTTTGTTTTAAGACCGCCCTTTTGATACAGTATCTCACGTGAGCCGACATCAAGCACGGCGGCGAAGCCACAGCCGACCGTGCAATCGAGTGTGTTTTCCGAAACGGTAAATTCGGGGGCTTGTACCACAGAATCGGTCACCGCCTCCGTTATCGTTTCCGTTATTGCCTCACTTGTCATTTCCTCGCTATTCATGCTTTCCCTCCCCGTCTCCTCGGTTGAGCCGCCGCAAGACGCCAAAAGCGGTATGGTAAGCGACAGAGCGAGGAATAAACAAATTATTTTTTTCATTTTTTACCTCATTTATGTATGGTATTTAGATTATAATACGAAAATATTGAACCGTTTTCAAGTAAAAGACGATATATTGTAAATTTTTCATATATTATGATATATTTTTTTAAATTTACGCATTATAATATTGTTCATAGTTATTTATTATTTGAGGTGAAATAATGAAAACAGTTATTACAAATCGCTGTTCTGCCCTGCTTGCGGCAGTACTTGCCGCAACGACGTTGTTTACTTGTGCCTGCTCCGACAATTCGGCTGAGAGTGAGACGGACGAGGAAAGAACAAGAAGACCGCTTATTACAAAAGCACCCGCCGAGGATAGCGGCAACGACACGTTAATCGGAGATACGAATACCTACGAAACGTGGCAGGTAACGGAGTTACCCGAAACCGATGCGGCAACCGAAGCGGCAACATCGCCCGTAACGGAAAAGAAGGATGAGCCTATTGAGGATAAAGACCTCGTTGCAGATGCGGTAAATATTATAAAAGAGACAGCTCCCACAACTGCCGATATCTTAGAACCGATTGACAAGCCGCACAAGCTGAAGATCCCTAAGATCACTTTGAACTCGGCTAATGCAAACGCATTCAATAATAAACTTTTCAGCAATTTTTATAAATCAATATACGATGATGCCGTAAATTTCAAAGATACAAGTGGAGTGGTGTATGAAATATCTTACGATTATAAGGTCTATAACGATTGCATAGGTATTATTATTTCATACGTGAGAATGAGACCTAATTCGGGTATATACCGAGAATACAACGCTTTCTATTATGATGTCAAGAATGACAAGGAGATTACATTTGACGAATATCTTGCTAAATGCGGCTTGTCAATGAGCAGTGCCATTACAAAATTAAAGGCGACAAGCGAATACAAGTCGTATAGTTGGGAAGGCTTGAATCACCAAAGTACAAAGGGTGCGATATTTGACAAGAGCGGTTCGATATTCATTCTCGAAGAAATCGGTATCAACAGCAATTGTATATTTCCTTGCTCGGCTATTCTATAAACGAGGTATTTGCTATTATGAAAAAAACAAGCTTGATAATAATTGCGGTACTTCTTGCCGCAACGACGTTGTTTAGTTGTGCCTGCTCCGATAATTCGGTTGAGAGTGAGACGGGTGAGGAAAGAACGGGAACGCACGATGTGACGAAAGCACCCGCCGAGGACAGCGGTATTGACACGTTGATTGAAGATACTGCCATTGCCACGGAGGAGCAGACCGGAACGGAGCTGCCCGAGGCAACAGAGGCTGTTACAGTATCGGTCACAACACCTGTTACAGCTCCCGTTACCGCACCGGTTACGACTCCGGTGACGAAGCCCGTGACAAATCCCGTCGTTACCGAAAAGAAAGACGAGCCTGTTGAGGATAAAGACATTGTTGTCGATGCAGTCAATATTGTAAAAGATATAGGACCCACTACGCATTATGTTCAAGATCCTATACAATTTCCTCACCAAATGAGAATACCCAAGCTCAATATAGATACTCCCAACGCAAGAGAATTTAACAAAAATCTTTTTAATGATTATATGCAATCGTGTTATAATGAAATATTGACCGGAGCGGATACGTCCGGTATGGCATATAAAGTTACATACGAATACAAGGTATACAACGGTTGCGTTGGAATTATGTACGATTGGCAAGAATGGCCTCCGAATGCAGGTATATGGACATATTATTTTGCCTTCTACTACGATATAGATAATGACAAAGAACTCACAATTGACGAGTATATTGAAAAATGCGGTTTTACAATGGAAAGTCTTATTGCAAAGGTGAAGACAACGAAGGAATATAAATCAAAGGATTGGGATTATGTAACACATACCGATACAGACGCAGTAATACTTGACGAAAAGAGTTCGGTACTCATTCTCAGTGAGATGAGCATGTCCGGCAGATGCAAATTTGTTTGCTCACCGATTGTATAAACAGAGGTATTTGCTATTATGAAAAAAACAAGCTTGATAATAATTGCGGTACTTCTTGCCGCAACGACGTTGTTTAGTTGTGCCTGCTCCGATAATTCGGTTGAGAGTGAGACGGGTGAGGAAAGAACGGGAACGCACGATGTGACGAAAGCACCCGCCGAGGACAGCGGTATTGACACGTTGATTGAAGATACTGCCATTGCCACGGAGGAGCAGACCGGAACGGAGCTGCCCGAGGCAACAGAGGCTGTTACAGTATCGGTCACAACACCTGTTACAGCTCCCGTTACCGCACCGGTTACGACTCCGGTGACGAAGCCCGTGACAAATCCCGTCGTTACCGAAAAGAAAGATGAGCCTGTTGAGGACAAGGATCTCGTTGTGGATGCGGTGAATATAGTAAAAGACCCCGCACCGACGACGGCGATAATATCCGACCCTATCAGAAAACAGCACAATATCAGATTTCCCAAGTTGAATATCAACACTCCGAATGCAAGCCGATTCAATTCTAAATTATACGGTTCGGATGCTCTTGAAGTATGCAACGATGTTACAAGCGGAAAAGATATACGGGGCTGTGTTTACGAGGTATCATACGAATACAAGGTATACAACGGTTGTGTGGGAATATTCATTGATTTTGAAAACAACATTCCCGCATCTTGCGGTAGTTTCTCTTATACGGCTTTTTATTACGATGTCGAAAATGACAAGGAGCTGAGCTTTGACGAATACTTGGCAAGGCTCGGCACGACAAATAAAGCTCTTATGGAAAAGGTCAAGCAAACGAAAGAGTATAAGGAAAGCTATTGGGAAGGCACGCCTTTACACAACGAAGCCCCGGGGGCATATTTGATGAAAACGGCTCTGTGCTTTGGCTTGAAGACTACGGACTTTTCCCGTATCGCAAATTTACTTGCGGCAGTGTGCTGTAAAAAATTCGCCTTGCTCCGATCGGGGCAAGGCATTTTTTTAGGTAACTATCAGCATAAGAGCGGTGAGGACGATAAGGAAGCCGAGGTTAAATGCGGAAAAGAGAGCTATGTAATAGCCGCCCTTACCGGGGTTATGCTTTACGTATTCGCGGAATGTTATCAGGCTGGCAAGTGAGGAGATAAGTGTTCCGACACCGCCGATATTTACGCCGAGCAGGAGTCGGCGATAATCCTCGGTAAACTGCGAGAGCAGAATAGCGGAGGGGACATTGCTTATCACCTGACACGAAAGCACGCTCACTATAAGTGTGTTCTTGCCGAGCAGATACGAAAACAAGTCGGCTACCGCACCTATACGTGCCATATTCCCCGAAAATATGAAAAAGAAAACGAAGGTCAAAAGCAACGGATAATCCACCTGTCCGAGTGCGTGCCTGTCGGAGAAAAGCAAAACGAGCGGAATTACGAGCAGTCCTATTTGATACGGTATGACACGAAATACTATAATTATCGAGAGGGCGAAAAGCAGAAGATAAAGTGCCGCACGTTTGTGCGATATTTTTATCCCCTCGTCCTCGACGGACATTTTTTCGGGCTTGACGAAAATAAAACAGCAGAGCGTTATGAGAAGTATGGAGACGGCAAAGGGTAAAAGCATTACCGAGGTAAATTCACCTGTGGGAATATTGAATTTAGTATATAAATAGAGGTTTTGCGGATTGCCGAACGGGGTCAGCATACCGCCGAGATTTGCCGCGACGTTTTGCATTATAAACGTAAACGCCATGTATTTTTCTTTTCCCGTCGTGGTAAGTACGAGGTAGCCGAGCGGCAAAAACGTAAGAAGTGCCATATCGTTAGCTATCAGCATCGAACCGATAAACGTAACATAGGTGAGCGCAAGCACGCTCAATCGTGCGTTTTTGAACATTCGCACTATCTTGTAAGCGAGAATATAAAAGAAATTTATATCTTTCAGTGCGCAGACCACTGCAAGCGTGCAGAACAGGCACGTCAGCGTTTTGAAATCGAAGTAGGATATGTACGTTGAATCTATCGGCACGAAAAACGTGGTAATTACGGCGGCGAAAAACGCCGTTATCATAACGACGTTCTTTTTTGCAAAGCCGATTACGGCTGAGAGGCTCATATTATTCTCCTTGGCGTGAAAAAACACGTTCTTATCAAAGAACGTGTTTTGTTGGTGATCCATCGGAGAGTCGAACTCCGGACACCTTGATTAAAAGTCAAGTGCTCTACCTTCTGAGCTAATGGATCATTTTGTGCTTGGGGTTATCTTTCCCGTGTACTTGTGTAGTATACCACAAAATGCTCCGTTTGTCAAGAGGTTTTGCAAAATTTATTTAATATTTTTGTGTGTTTACTCGTAAATTCGATATTTTTCGTTTTCCCGAGCGAATTTATCGGCTTCAGCTTGCCATTTATCAAATAAGCGTTCGGCAGATATATCGCTTGTTCTCAACTCGTTTGAGCCTGTAGAGAGGTCGATATGATATGTACCGTTCTTGCTCGGCTCTCTGAAAGCAAAGTCGTTCGGATACAGCTCTTGCACGCATCGTATCAGGCAAAGACCGAGGTACGTGGGCTTTATCACACGCTTATCGGTTATATGTATACGCACGCCGTATACCGCCTCGCCTTTATATTTTGAGAACTGCGGCATGAAAAAGCACGGCGAGAATTTGACCCCGGCAATATTCTTGGCATCAAGTGCTTGGCACAGCTCAAACGGGTCTATATACGGCGCTCCGACGGTAACAAACGGCGTTGTCGTTCCGCGTCCCTCGCTTATATTCGTACCCGAAAGCATACAAGTGCCGTTATACAATGCTATCGAGTCGAGCGTGGGCAGATTCGGAGAGGGATTCACAAACGGAAGCTGTGTGTCCTCAAAGTACATTTCCCTCCTGTAGCCTTGCATCTGAACGATTTCAAGCTCACAATGGAGTGAATAATGACCGTTATAGAAGCGTGCCAGCTCGCCTATTGTCATACCGTGGCGTATCGGCACTTCGGTAAGTCCTATGAATGAAGAAAATTCCGGCTTCAATACACTGCCCTCATGCGATGAGCCTATCGGGTTCGGACGGTCAAGCAGAACGAGCGGCAAGCGGCGTTTGGCACACATTTTCATGAGATTAAACAAGGTCGATGCGTATGTGAAATAGCGTGAGCCGACGTCCTGCAGGTCGAAAACGACTGTCGTTATACCGGATAATATTTCATCATCATCGTTTGAACCGCCTGTTTCGATAAGATCGTCGTAAAGACTGAACACCGGCAGCTTTGTATACTTGTCAACGCCTCCGGACACCTTTTCACCCGGTCCGAGAACGCCTCTTGCACCATGCTCAGGAGCGTAGATAGCCCCGACGGTGAATTTTTCGTTAAGAAGATCTATGGTGTAGCGATATTCTGAGTTTAAGGCACAGGCGGCGGACACAACACCTATACGCTCATTTTTAAGTAAGCGGACAATGTTATCTTCACCAAGTCTGTCCGCTCCGCATAGTACTTTATTGTAACTATTCATAATCTTTTCCCCGCAATTAAAATAATGCTTTACAAAACGCAAATTTTATGGTATAATATAGCAAACACGAACATATGTTTTTTGTCTGAAAACACAAGCCGAAATATAAGCTCAAGAAGATTTTTATGGAAAGGAAGAATGATCTATTGAAAAAAAACACGATAATTTTATATCTCGAAAACGCCGACCATTTCAAGGCGTTGGGAGAGAGAAAAACGGGCAGGATATTCCTCTCGCTGTTTGACTACTGCTTAAACGGTACACTGCCCACGTTCAAGGAAGGCTCATCCGAGCGTATTCTGTTTGACACGGTAAAGCGACAGCTTGATATGAACGAAGTAAAATACGCGAACAGATGTGCGAAACGCGAAGCCCACAAGCTTTTGAAAAACTCGGGGAATGTGGAAAACAAAGGTTTTCCACATTCTACCGATACTGATCCTGTTACTGACACCGATACTGTAACTGATACTGTAACTGACACTGACACTGATACTGTAACCGATACCGACACTGTTACTGTTTCCGCTCACGCTCCCGAGCCTGATGTCCTTGAGTCGCTTCTCGACTTTGAGGACAAAACGCTCGGAGAGTGTCGTAAAAGAGACGAGAGAGAAGAGCTTGACCTTGCCTTACGGCAATATAACCTCATTTGCCCTTCTCTGCCCCGTGTCGATGTATTGAGCGAAAACGACCGTACACGGCTTGCCGCCGTTTCCGGTTACGAGGGCTTCACCTCGTATATCGATTTCTTTCGCAAGGTCGAGGATTCGGCATTTCTGACGGGACGGGCAAAGAGCTGTAATTGGAGATGCGCAAGCTTCGATTGGATAATTCGCCCCGAAAACGCTCGGCGAATACTCAAGGGAGAGTTTGACGACAAGCGTGACGGACGGGGACAGCTTATCGAAAACGACAGCTTTGAGGTCGATAAATTCATGTCTCTTGCCCTTAAGCGTTCGTATAAGGGCATGACTCAATCGACGAAATAATAGTTGAGTCTTCCCAGCGGTGCGGCATCTCCGTCGGTGTAAAATTGCTCTATCGTTGTAATATCGGAAGAGCTGTCCGCCCATTTGAACGAAAATTCCATTGTCTCGGGGTCTGTACCGAGCAGTGAATGAGGCACGGATATCATCATTTCCGAGCCGTTTATCCAATACTCGCACTCGCCGTTTTCGGTAAATGCATAGTCGGTCTTGCCCGTACCGGTGAATTTTGCCGTTTTCAGCGTTGTGCCTGTCGGTGATGAGAAATTCACGATATAGTCATAGCCATACCAGCCGCTCGAGGATGTATTGTCGGAATCGATATAAAGTCGCATCCATGTTGAGCCGTCCTCATACGGTTTAATGCTTTCTTTGCACCGAACAAGGAAATATACCCGCTCGTCGTCAAAGCATACCTTTGCTTCCACTATGTCGTTTCGTCCCGTTGTGTTTGTTATGGTAGTTGAACCGAAGCCAGCCCCCGCTCGGTCTGCGTTGTCGCACGATATGTCCCTGTACGTTACCTGAACCTTGTCCCAGCTGTCAAAGCCCGTAATGAAGCCTGTGGGACGCTTTGTCTGATGAAGCGTGGGCGAAACACCTTTATAGCGACGTATGTTATATATCAGCTGCATATAGTAGTTGTCGAAATAGTAGCCTCTTGCAGGCTCTATATCACGGCTGTATTCGAGGTTGAACGTATCGACGAATTTTATTTCGGTATGAGTTCTCTTAAACGGTCCCCAGCCGGTCGTGTATGTACCCGACTCCTGTCTTTGCGCCACCCACTCGTTCCAGCTCGTCACGAGGACATACGGAACATCGGCTTTTATCGCCTCGTCCCATCGCTCTTGGAAGTTATAGCCGTAGAGATAAGCATCGGTCGATGAGTCGGCTTTGCCGTTGTGATAGCTTCTGCCTCTGTCGCCCGTGTCGCCGTAATACGACGAGTACATTGCCGGACGGCTCATAAGCACACTGCCGCAATGCTGTGCAACGCTTACGCTTACAGCCTCGGCCTCGCCCTTTGAATTATAGAATATCTCGCCGCCCCAGCTGTCATAGAAGAAGCTCATCCACGGCCATGCGTTTGTCTTTTTTGTCGCCTCGTTCGGCCATTGCGGCTCTCTTATCGTAAAGAAGTCGGTATATGTCGAGGAAAGAGCGGAGCTGTCGGCAACGATAACGGGCTTGCCGTCGATTTTGAACCACACATCGGGGCAATAATCGGTTGAATATATGTTTGAATACAGCTGTGAAACGACGCTTTGAGTGTTTGTATTTGTGTAAAATACGACTTTCGGTGCGTCCCAGCCCTGTTTTATAAGCTCGTCAAGCACCTTCATCAGCTTCATGGAATTTGAGAGATACGGATAGCCGTTTGTCACATCGAGGTAGAGAAAATCGACATTTGCGTTTGTAAGCATTTCCGCATGCTTGCGCATTACCCACTCGTCGCTTGATTTATAGTAGCCGTACAATGGTTCGGTGAAGAAATGCATATCATTTACATCGCCCCAGACATCTTCGTTGCTTGAGGCGTCGGAATGCTCTGCGACTATTTTCGTATTGTCGAAGATACCGTTGTCGCCATGCTCGCCGAGCCATAGGAAATAGAAAAGACCGACGTATCTGTCTTGCCGTACCGTCTTTGTCGCACTTGAGTCGGGCAGGACTCGTCCCACATCGTCAGTGCCTGTCAGCGGACCTTGCAGATAGTTATTGTAAAGCGGAGCTTTTTCGCCGTCGTTTGTCACAATATACGTTCCGTTTACGGTATATGAGGTCTGTATATCCTCGCTCACACCCTCGTATATGCTCTTGAATATTTGCCGCACCTGTGCACTCTCGCCCGCAGCTACGGCGTATGAGTATTCGAGTGTCGATTTATAGGGAAGATATGTCTTTCGGCAAAGGCTCAGACTTGATATTTCAGCCTCGATATATTCGCAGTCGGGCGAATATATACCGAAGCCGTAGCCGTCGGAGTCGGTAAGCATAGCAAAACGCTCCGTATTTTCGCTTGAATACATGAGCTTTACACCGCTGTCGGACAGGGCTTGCTTTGTAAGCGATGCATTTGTCCACGGTGATTCGGTGTTTGCATATGAGATATCGCAAAGTGCGGCGTTGAATGCGACGCACGGCAGCTTCTGTGCGGCGAGGCACTCATGACCGTACTCGTAAAAATCGAAAACGGAAACGCTCACGCTTAAATATTTCTTTTCAAGCGTGTAGGTCGTCGTGATATATTGGTCGCAATAGCCGCTTTCCTTGCCCGAGTCGAGCGGTCTGTATGTTACGCTCAATGCGCTCGGCATTACCGAAACATCAATGATACGTCCCGTGGGCGAATTTGAGTATTCGGTGCCGGTATAAGGTGCGGAACGAGTGCCGTAAAGCACGGTTTGCGAGGAGGACAAAAGCGATGAGTATTTTGTATTTGAAGGATCGGTGAGAGATATAAGCTCACCGCCTCGGTCAAGATCGAATTCCGCACTCAAAAGGTCGTTTGATAGCGTGAGCTTGCCCGCTTTACGCTCCTTTGCTTCAAGGTCAAGTGAGGTGAGGGAAAAATGGCATATCGAGCTTGTTAGAGCCTCGAACGCAAGCGATTCGATATACGCCCCGTCATCTTCGATAAAGGACGAAAATGTCATACCCTGCCCCGAGGCAAGATAATATTCCTCGCATTTGCTCACCTCGGATGAGTCTTTGTAAACAAGTCTGCCCTTAAGCGGTGTATCGGAGCTATAGGAAACGGTAAAATGGTTGAAGCTTTGCCCAACCTCCGTTTGCGGAGTCACATCGAGAGAGGAGCTTATCGCATAAAGCGGCGCCTCCTCCTCGGTATATTCTATATATTCAAAGCCGTCATAGGTAACGCCGACGCTTTTGCCACCGATCTGCAGTGTGCCATCGGAAACGAGCAATATTATATTCTCCGATACCTCACCCGACACCCGGGAGGCAAGCGAGTATATCGTATAGCCGACAGACTCGCCCGACAGGCGAATGCCGTCGGAGATGATAAACGGCTCGGCATAGGTCAGCACCGACAGCTCTTTCTTCGATGAAAGGTCGGGGGTATATGAGAAAGCATAGCCGCCGTTCTGCTCGACTCCATCAAGCGTTTTTTCACCGAGGGATGAGCTTATGCACAGTGAGGGCGGCGTGTCGCTTGCGACATTGAACAGTACCTCTCCCGACTCACTCAGGCGAACGCTCTCAATAGTAGGGGACGTACTGACAGCTACCTGCGTATCTGACTCGGTTTTTCCCGAGCAGGAGAAAAGTGCGGTGGGGAGAATGAATATAAAAGCCAAAAGCATTGATATTGCTTTTAATATTTTCATTTTTCGCTCCAAAAAATACTACTGCGCTGATTTTACCACAAAGCGATAGGTTTGTCAAGAAAATCAATTTCATTTTTTGAAATATTGCGATTATTTGCATAATATTTTCGATTTGCTCTTGCTTTTTTCGGTAAAATATAGTATAATCAAGCCGTATTATTTTTTGTGGGGTGTACCTGAATGAAAAAAATCTTAAGTATGCTTCTCTGTTTTGTTTGCTTGATCTCGTGCTTTTCATCCTGCGGTGAGGACAAGGCGGACGAAAATGTCAAGGTTTCCGAGAAGACCTCCGTTGTAATGTTTTCACAGACGATAACTGCCAAGGGCAGTGACTACTATTCTCTCAAAGTCGGTGACGGCAAAAAAGAGGCAAAAGCAGCCGGCGGCGGCTTTACTGTCGCTTCATATGCCGGTGAGGAATTGACGATAACCGTTAATATGCATAATTTCGGTACGGCATATGCCGAGCATTTCGACAACGACACGTCGTTTGATATAAAAACGGGCTGTGAAGCCTACGGTGCGGATACGCAGATATGCGTATTTCCCGAGCTGAGCTTCATGGGTGAGGAATGCTATATGTCCGTTGTCGTTCGCTGTATCGTTACGGACGAGGGCGGCAATATCACACTCTATCAGCGCGCGGGAAGCTATAACCTTGATAAGCAAGAGCAGCCGAGCCTTTATTTGATCGCTGCCGATAAGCTCTGAAATGACAAACGAATAAAAGTCCCCTCTGCGGCATAAAGCTGTAGAGGGTCTTTTTTCGCCCCATCGAAAGTCGGATATAACCAAAGAAAGTCGTGCATACGTTGACAGATAGCTTAAAGAATATATAATTTTAATATTTTTTACTCTTTTACCCTTGCATTTTCGGCTCGAATATGATATACTGTTATTCGGTGTGCGGAGTATGATATGAACGAATATATCAATGCGTTTATTTACGGTGCCTTTCAGGGGCTGACCGAGTTTTTGCCGATATCAAGCTCGGCGCATCTTTCACTGCTTCGTATATTTTTCGGCGTATCGGATATCGATACCTCATACGATGTTTTTCTGCACCTCGGTACACTGCTTGCCGTGATATTATACTACAGGGCGGAGCTTGTCGGTCTGCTGTGCTGTATTCCCTCTCTGTCGGGCGATATCGTACATGGCAGGCTTTCACCTCGCAAGCTTCACGGCTCGCCTCGGCGGTTGCTTTGTCTTTTCTTTGCGACCCTACCGCTTGTCGTCTTGTATTTTTTCGGTATTAAGCAGCTTGTTTGGCTCGTTGCCGACTCGTCTTTGCTTATAGGCTTGCTTCTTGCCTTAAACGGCATTATGCTCATTTTCACCGAGCGTGTTCATAAGAGCCGTATTTTTTACGAGATGAGCTATACCGACTCTTTCATTATCGGGCTTTCGCAGTGCTTTGCTACCCTGCCCGGGCTTTCACGTTCGGGTACTACGACCTGCTTCGCAATGCTGTGCGGCATACCGAGGCGACAGGCGTTGGCTTTCTCGTTCATTCTCGGAATACCGACGATAATCGGGGCAAATCTGACACAGCTCCCCTCCCTTGCCTCGTGTGATATCTCCCTCCGGGTCTGTATTACGGGCTTTCTCGGTGCATTTATGTTCGGTGTGCTTGCGATAAGAGTGCTTGAGAAAATATCGAAGAAATCAAGCTTTACATATTTCGGTATCTATTGTATTGCCATGGGCGTATTTGCGGTAGTGAAATCAATTATAATATAAGGATCTTGAAATGGCTGTTGAATCAAAAAACAAAAAAAAGTCGTCCGCCTCACGCGGCACTTCCAAAAACAATAATAAAATGTCCGATACGGGCGGCACTTTCAAAAATAATAAATCAAATGCTGGCGGTACTTCAAAAAGCAAAAAATCGAATAATAACGGCAAGCTTCCCGGTAAGAAGAACAACGACTTTGCCGTGTATGTGCTGACGCCTGCGCTTATAGGTCTGCTCGGTCTGTTCTGCGTTATAAGCCTTATTTGCCCCTCCCTCTGCGGTATGCTCGGCACAAGCGTCGCCTCATCTCTCAAGGGCTGCTTCGGGGCGGGCTGTGTGCTTGTTGTGGCATATTTGTTCTCGCTTGCGATATTGTGGAAGAAATTTTTGTCATCCTCGCCCATATGCAAATGTATTTGCGGCTTGGGCGGCATCGTATTTTTCACCTCGTTTATGTCCGGTATAGTACTCGGTGCGGCAACGGAGTATACCGTAGGTGAGCTGTTTGAGTACGGAAACAAATGGCTCGGCGGCGGCGTTGTCGGCGGTGCTCTCGCTCAACTGATGGGCAAATACGTCAATATTTTCGCACCGTTTTTGAATTTCGTGCTTTTTGTTTCCCTTGCACTGCTCTCGTTCGGTGTCACGCCGTCCGTGGCTTATGAGAAAATAAAGAAAACGCTTACCGACATAAAGCACGAGCGTGATGAAAATGCAAAAAGCAAGCGTCAAGACGAGGAAAAAGAAGAACGCTATCTTGTTTTCGACGAGCAAGAGGAGTCGGAGGAGGAGCCGGAGGACTTTGAGCATGAGATAAAACGCAAAAAGCGTTCCATGCCCGATCTGACGAAGAAGGAAGCGGAGGCCGAAATAGAGCTTGCCCGCAGTATGCGCCGAACCCACGGCAAGACCGCCACACCGATGGTGTACGATTTTTCGCCCGAGGGCGGCAAGAGCGAATACACGGGTGACAAGCTGCACGATACTGTCGAGAAGAAATTTTTATCCGACGAGCCGAATGACCTTCCCTTTGAGCTTGACGAGGAAACGGGTGAGGTAACGGAAAAAGCCGATATTCCGAAGCCGCCTGAGACGGACGAGCCGAAAATAAGCTATTACGAGCCTGTAAAAAGCTCCGACGCGCTTGTCGGCGAACAGCTCAAGGTAGATATTGAGCCGCTGGGCGAGAGCATGGAGGAAATTGCGGGGCATGAGTATATATTCCCTCCGATAACTCTGCTTAAAGAACCGGAGGATGTCGTAAAGGGCGATATTTCATCGGAGCTTGAGGCAAATGCCAAAAAGCTTATCGGAATACTTGAGAGCTTCAACGTGCGTGCGACCGTAACGCATATCTCATACGGTCCGACGATAACGAGGTACGAGGTCAAGCCCGCACCGGGCGTGCGTGTAAGCTCGATATCAAAGCTTGTTGACGATATATCGATGTCGTTTGCGACAATGGGCGTGCGTATCGAAGCCCCGATACCGGGCAAGGAGGCTGTCGGAATAGAAGTACCGAACAAGGACGTTTCCGTGGTTCGTATCAGGGAGCTTCTTCAGACGGAGGCATTTGAAAAAGCGGAAAGCAAGCTGTATTGCGCACTCGGCAAGGATGTTGTCGGCGAGCCTGTATATTTCGATATCGCAAAAATGCCGCACATACTCATAGCGGGTGCGACCGGTATGGGTAAATCGGTATGTATAAATTCGATAATCACAAGTATTTTGTATAAAGCCTCACCCGATGAGGTAAAGCTTATTTTGATAGACCCGAAAAAAGTTGAGTTCGTTCCCTATTCCGGTCTGCCTCATCTGCTCGTACCCGTCGTATCCGACCCGAAAAAGGCGGCGGGCGCACTTCATTGGGCTGTCAGTGAAATGGAACGCCGCTACGATATGATAGAAAGTGTGGGCGTAAGAAATATATTCGGCTACAACAAAGCGACGGAAAACGACCCGGAAAAAGAACGGCTTGCCCAAGTCGTTATAATCATAGACGAGTTTGCCGACCTTATGATGGTGGCAAAGCAGGATGTTGAGGAATCCATATGTCGTTTGGCGCAGAAAGCGAGAGCGGCGGGAATGCACCTTGTGATAGGTACGCAAAGACCGAGCGTCGATGTTATAACGGGTCTTATAAAAGCCAATGTACCGAGCCGAATTTCATGCAAGACCTCATCGCAGATAGATTCCAGAACCATACTCGATACGGCCGGTGCGGAAAAGCTGATAGGACGCGGCGATATGCTATTTGCTCCCGTGGGAATATCGAAGCCGAGGCGTGTTCAGGGTGCATTCGTATCGGACAGCGAGGTCGAGGCGGTGACGGATTTCATCAAGAAGCACATGGGCGATGCAAGCTATTCCGACGATGTTATGGAGAAGATAGAAAAGGAAGCGTCAAGCATAAACGGCAAGCGTGACAGCTTCGGCGAGGATGAGGACGAGGACATAGACGAGCTTTTCGTGCCTGCCGTTGAAATACTCATCGAGGAGGGACGAGCCTCCACCTCACTGCTTCAACGCAGACTTTCGATAGGCTACGGGCGAGCGGCTAAGATAATCGACAAAATGCAGGACCTCGGAATATGCTCCGAGGCGGTGGGAAACAAGCCGAGGCGTATTCTTTTATCCAAAGAGGAGTTTTACGAAATGTATGACAGACAGTGATGTGCTTATCCGATACAAGGAGCTGTTTTCGCACGTTTTCGAATGCTCCGAGTACGCAGAGGATTTATTTAAGATACTTGATATATCGCATATCTACCCTGCGATCGAGGGTGAGCGTCTGCTCGGCGGCGCAATACGCTTTACCGACGGCAAATGCTCGTATATTTACGGGCTTTGTACTCACCCCGACTATCGCGGACGAGGCATCGCACGCTCCGTGCTTGAGGATATAACAGCCGACAGCGAGCAGTGCGGTGAAGATTATATATATCTTGTGCCGCAGAACGAGGAGCTTTACGGTATGTACAGGCATCTCGGCTTCGGCTCGGAGCTGTATGCGATAGCTTACGATATTGACAGCTACGATATAAGCACCGAGGTCGAGCTTGAGGGTCTGTATGAGCTTTATTCGAAAAAGGCGCATGGCTTTGTCATGACACGACCGATGCTTGAGCTTTATATTAAATATTGCACCGCCCGTCCGCTTGCATTATATAAGGACGGTAGGCTCTGCGGTTATTATCTTAACGGCTCGTGCTTTATGAAGGACGGATATGAGTGCGTAAGGTACGGGGTAAACAGAGTCGGTCTTTACCGCGGCTACTGTCGTGACGGGCTGTGCGAGAGTGCATATTTTGATTAAGAGAGGATGCTATTATGAACGCTTTGTTTTTGGCACACGGCTTTGAGGAGATCGAGGCGGTAACGACAATAGATACGCTTCGTCGAGCGGGTATCGAGCTTACGGTGGTCGGTATTTCCGCACGCACGGTATACGGAAATCACAATATCGGTATATGTGCCGATATGACGATAGATGAATTTGTTTCATCCGGGGCAAGCTGTGAATGCGTTATACTGCCCGGCGGTATGCCCGGGGTGGATAATCTTGAGATGTGTGAGCCTCTGAAGCAGGCCGTGCTTGACACGCACAAGAGCGGCGGCTTGGTCTGTGCAATATGTGCCGCACCGCGAATACTCTCCCACCTCGGTCTGCTTGACGGTATGACCGTATCGGCTCACCCGTGCGTACACGGTGAGATAAAAAACGCCGAGATAAGCGACGAGCCGAGCGTTATATGCGGCAGACTCGTCAGCGGTTCATGTCCCGGTGCGGCTGTTGATTTTGCCTTGAATATCGTAAAATGTATTAAGGGTGAGGATACGGCAAGGGCGATAGCGGACGGAATATTCGCAAGATGAGCGAGGAGGCAAAGCAACGTCTTCGCCGTCTTGCACGGCAAAGCGTGTATTTTTCCTCACAAGAGGAGCGGTGTGAGATAAGCACGGCAATATGCAATTCCGTTTTAAGCCTTGACGAATACAAAAAAGCCACCTCGGTGCTTCTGTATCGCCCTATGCAAAGCGAGGTCGATATTGATATCATCGCAAGTGACGCCATGAGGTGCGGCAAGGGCGTATATTATCCCGTGATATGCGGTGAGGGACTTATGAAATTTTTCAAAGTCGAGGCGCAAAGCGACTTTACGATGAACCGATACGGAATAAAAGAACCTATATCAAGTGAAGAATATATTCCCGCCGCAGACTCACTTATCGTGCTTCCGGCACTTTATTACGACCTGCTCGGCTACAGGCTGGGGCATGGCGGCGGCTATTACGACAGATTTTTATCCTGCTTTGACGGTGTAAGCGTCGGCGTATGCGCCGAGCGTGCTTTGGTCGACTCTTTACCGCATTGCACGCACGATATGCGTGTTGATATTCTTGTAACGGAGGGGCTTGTAAAGCCGGTGGAAAAATGACCGATCTGCGTGCGGAGGGCAGACCGTATATGTACAGCTCGGCATTCTTTGTGCTGTGTGCCATATCCGAGCTTTATCTGCTGAACATTACAGACTCAAGTACATCGGGGCAAGCTTTGGTCGATGTTATCTGCTTGCAGTGCCTGACGTTTATTCTTCCCTCTTATATATATTTTTTAACACGTAAAAAGCATACAAAGCACACGCCCGATAAAACAACGGTCTATTTCGATATCAAATGCACCTTGTGGTGCGGTCTGCTTCTCACTTCCCTTTATGCACTGCTCTGCCCCGTATTTTTTTCCGCATCGTATGAATTTATTTCAAATAGGGGCTTGCTTGCCGCACTTTTCGCTTATGTCATATTTCCCGCACTCGGTGAGGAGCTTGCTTTCAGATATTGCCTTTGGCAGACCTTTAACCGACTCGGCGATATCAACAGAATTATAATGACCTCGCTGCTCTTTGCGATGATACATTTTGATTTTATTCGTTTTCCCATGTATTTTTTCGGCTCGCTCGTGCTGTCTGCCGTGATTAAAATGACAAAAAACATCGTTTGTACTATAATAATACATTTATTATATAACGCAACGGTCGTGCTTTACACACCGTCGCTTTGTCGGTTGCTTCAAAAGACCTCACCCGAGTTTTACTATTCCGTTTTTGTCATCCTGTTTTTGCTTGCCTGCGTTATGTCCGTCGCCTGTACACAGGAATACGCAAGTGACGTGTCACTGCGGGAGGAGCAGCCGGGAATCGTGCATAAAAACGCAAAAGAGAGTGCGATAATATTATTAGACGCAATGTCAACACCGCTTTTTCTGTGCTGTTTCGTTATTTTTATTATCGTTTCCATTCTTATACTTGCCGCTTGAAAGGAGCAAGTCATGCTTAAAAAAAGACTGAAAAAACAAAAAAAGCTTAAAGAGAGCAAGCCCGTCCACGTTAAATACGATGAGCTGGGCGATGAGATCGTCAAAAAAACGTCCTCGTCGCTATCCTCGGTCATCAAAGCCATAATTTATATAGTTTTCGTGCTGACGGCGGGCGTCATTTTGGCGTACTATATAATCACTGTAGGCAATGATGTATTCGCATTCAAGAAAGCAGAGGTAAGTGCGGAAATAACGCTTTCAAACTATGAAACGGTGAAGGATCTGTCCGAGAAGCTTCATGACGAGGGCATAATACAGTACCCCGCCATATTCCGTCTTTATGCCTCGCTTCGGCACGACAGCGGCGAATTTCTTGCAGGAAAGTATACCGTTGATACCTCGATGAATTACGATACACTGCTTGCAAGCTTCAAGCACTCCACTTCGGGACGAACGATAGTCACGCTGACGGTACCTGAGGGCTATACCGTTGACGATATAATCGAGCTGTTTTTGTCAAAGGGTATGGGAACGAGGGACGGCTTTGTGCAAGCGATAAACGAAGCCGATTTTTCAAAGTACGAATTTGTTCGCAGACTTGAGGACGGCGGCACGAAAACGGGTCGAAAATACCGCCTTGAGGGCTATCTTTTCCCCGATACCTACGAGTTTTACGAGGATTGGGACGAGGAGAGGATACTGCAGACCTTCCTTGACAACTTTGAGAGGAAATTCACCTCGGACTATTACGAGCGTATAGACAAGCTCGACATGACCGTTGACGAGTATATAACACTTGCCTCAATGATACAAGCCGAGGCGAAATATTCCGACGATATGGACAAGATATCGAGGGTATTCCATAACAGACTCGACCACCCCTCCGATTTTCCGTATCTTGAATCGGATGCAACGCTTCAATATGTAATGGACGTGCGAAAGCCGAATCTTTCTTACGATGACCTTGAGCTTGACAGTCCGTACAATACGTATAAATACAAGGGCTTGCCTCCCGGCGCGATATGCAACCCCGGTGCAAATGCGATACTTGCCGCACTTCAGCCCACCGAGGACGAGGACTACACCGGCTATTACTACTTCGTATCACGCTCAAACGGCGAAACGCTTTACGCAAGAACGCTTGCGGAGCATAACAAAAACAAAGAGCTTGTAAAGAACGAGCAATATAATTGACAGGAGTTTATCATGCCCGAAATATTATCCCCCGCAGGCTCACGTGAAAAAATGGAGGCGGCTATACGATACGGTGCGGATGCCGTATATTTAGCTTATAAAAGCTTCGGTATGCGCTCCGCCGCCGACAATTTTTCACTTGATGAGCTTAAGGACGCGGTCATATACGCTCATGAGCGCACCAAGCGTGTCTATATGACGGTAAATTCAATAGTTGACGAGGACGGCTACAGCTCACTGTGCGAGCTGTGCGAGAGCATAAAAGAGTTCGGTATCGACGCCTTTATCGTTTCCGACCTCGGTGTTGCCTCGGTGCTGAGGGAATATATGCCCGATTGCTGTCTGCATCTTTCAACGCAGTGCAGTGTTTCATCCTCACGTGCTTGTATGGAATATGCAAAGCTCGGCTTTTCGAGAATAGTGCTTGCCCGTGAGCTGAGCCTTGAGCAGATAAAGCAAATAAGACAAAACACGCCTCGGGATATCGAGCTTGAGGTGTTCGTACACGGCTCGATGTGCATAGCCTACAGCGGACGGTGCTTGCTGTCACAATATTACACCGGCAGAAACGCAAACAAAGGTCAATGCACTCAACCGTGCAGATGGGTATATAACGGTTGCGTCATCCGTGAGGAAAAACGCCCCGATATGCCGCTTGATGTTATTGAAGACCCTCTCGGCACATACGTCATGGCATCGAAGGATCTATGCATGATAGAGCATATTCCGCAGCTGTGCGAGGCGGGTATATCGTGCTTTAAGATAGAGGGACGTATGAAAAGCGCTTATTATACCTCTGTCGTTACAAATACGTACAGAATGGCACTTGATTCTTATCTTTCAAACAAGGACGGATATTCATTCGATCCGGCATGGCAATACGAGCTTGACAGCGTTTCGCACCGAGAGTACGATACGGGCTTCTTCTTTACATCACCCAAGGATGACCCGAAAATAGCTTACGATAACGGCTATATCCGAGAAAAGGCATATCTTGCAACGGCAGTCGGCTACGACAAAAGCACCGGCAGAGCCTTGTTTTATCAAAAGAACAAGGTCAGCTCGTCCCAAAGCGTTGAGCTTCTCTCCCCCGGACATTGCGGTGTCGGCTTTATCGCCAAGGATATGAGGGATGAAAGCGGAGCTGTCATCGAATCGGCACCGCACCCGAAAATGCTCTTTTCGCTCCGTGTACCGTTTGAGGTCAAGGTCGGTGACATATTGCGTGGCGGCTCGGTATGAGTTGCTTGTTTAATGTTCTGTTAAGTAATTGTAAATAATAACAAATTCGGCGATTTAAGTATTGAATATCGTCGAAAAATATGGTATTATTATAAATTGGTAAAATAAAAAATTTATATATCAGAAAGGCATAGGTTGTTATGTATAACAAGAAAACCATCGAAGATATCGAGCTTGGCGGCAAGAGAGTTCTCGTCCGCTGTGACTTCAATGTACCGCTCGACGGAGATAAGATCACCGACTCAAAGAGAATAAGAGAGGCACTGCCCACAATAAAGTACCTTTCAAGCAAGGGCGCAAGAGTTATACTCTGCTCTCACCTCGGCAGACCCAAGGGCGAATTTAATATGAAATATTCCCTTGCCCCCGTTGCCGCAAAGCTTTCCGAGATGCTCGGCGTAAATGTACCCCTCGCCGCAGACGTTATCGGTGAGGACGCACAGGCAAAGGCAGCCGCACTTAAGGACGGAGAGATAATGCTTATCGAAAACGTTCGTTTCCACAAAGAGGAGGAAAAGAACGATCCCGAATTTGCAAAGGCTCTTGCTTCCTTGGCTGAGATCTATGTAAACGATGCATTCGGCACCTCGCACAGAGCGCACGCCTCCACCGAGGGAGTAAGCCACTATCTGCCCGCAGTTTGCGGATATCTTATCCAAAAAGAGATAACCATAATGGGCAAGGCTCTGTCCGACCCCAAGCGTCCTTTTGTCGCAATTCTCGGCGGTGCCAAGGTCTCCGACAAGATAGGCGTTATAAACAATCTTATCGAAAAGGTTGATACGCTCATCATCGGCGGCGCAATGTCCTATACCTTCCACAAGGCAAATGGATATGAGATAGGCAACTCGCTTTGCGAGTCCGACAAGCTGGAGCTTGCATCGGAGCTTATGGCAAAGGCTAAGGCAAAGGGCATTGATCTGCTTCTTCCCGTTGATAACCGCGCAGGCGATAAGTATGACCCCGACTGCAATTTCCTGCTCGTTAATTCGGATAATATCCCCGAGGGATACATGGGTCTTGATATAGGTCCCGCCACGGAAAAGAAATTTGCCGATGCGATAAAGGGTGCCGGCACTGTAGTATGGAACGGTCCGATGGGAGTATCGGAGTGGGAGAAATTCGCTTCCGGTACTCGCAGTGTTGCACAGGCAGTTGCCGACAGCGGAGCTATATCCATAATCGGCGGCGGCGACAGCGCGGCAGCTATAGAGAAGCTCGGCTTTGCCGATAAGGTTACGCATATCTCCACAGGCGGCGGCGCATCGCTTGAGTTCTTGGAGGGTCGTACCCTGCCCGGCATAGCTTGCCTTATGGATAAAGAATAATTTTTAATATATTGCACGCTGCCGTAAGGTTATAATACCGTGCGGCAGTCTTATTTACGGAGGTTAATTATGAATAAAGCTCTCAGAAAGCCCGTTATAGCGGGAAACTGGAAAATGAACAAAACGCCCGCACAAACGACGGAATTTATCAATTCCTTAAAGACCCTCACGGAGGGTGCGGACGGATGCGACATCGTGCTTTGCGTGCCCTTTGTCGATATTCCCGCCGCAGTTGAGGCGGCAGCCGGAAGTAATATAAAAATAGGCGCTCAGAACGTGCATTTTAAGCCCAACGGTGCTTACACAGGCGAGATAAGCGCCGAAATGCTCAATTCCTTCGGTATTGATTACGTTATCGTCGGTCACTCCGAAAGAAGACAGTATTTCGGTGAAACGGACGAGACCGTAAACCTCAGGCTGAAAGCCGGCGTTGAGTCGGGGCTTGTTGTTATTCTTTGTGTAGGTGAGACTATCGACCAAAGAAAGGCAGGCGTTACCTCCGAGGTTTTGTCAAGTCAGGTAAAAGCCGCACTTGCAAACGTATCCGCAGATGAGCTGAAGAAGGTCATCATCGCATACGAGCCTGTATGGGCTATCGGCACGGGCGAGGTTGCCTCCGCAGAGGATGCGGAGGACGGCTGTGCGGTCATCCGCTCGACCGTGGAATCTCTTTACAACAAAGAGTCCGCCGACGCACTTGCAATACAGTACGGCGGTTCGATGAACGGCGATAATGCGGAGCAGCTGCTTGCTCAGCCCGATATCGACGGCGGTCTTATCGGCGGTGCATCGCTCGTTCCCGAAAAGTTCATCAAGATAATAAACGCCGCTAAATGAGCTTGAAGAAAACAACGGCTTTCCTTTGTGCGCTGTTGCTTGTTTTGTCGTGTATTCCCTTTGTCGGGGTGCATTCTGTCGGGGAGACGGACATAGAGTTGTCCGCCTCCCTGTCCGACAATGCTCAATATATCGACTTTGAAATAAGCTGTGACGGCGATGACATTAAAGCCGTTTCGGATAAATACGGCTCGGATGAGGTCTATCTGCTCGGTGCCCTGCCCTATCAAAGCTTTGAAGACCCGAATGTGAACGAGCCGCTTACCGACTCGGTGAGCCTCGGCGACGGACGTCATATCCGACTTGCCTTAGGCTCGGATAATCTTTATAAAAGCTACGTTATATGTGCAAAAAAAGTCGAAACGGTGATATTGCCCCCCACCGGCGATGAGCTTGGCGGTGCTGAAACGGGCGTACAGTATACCGAGCAGGTAACCACATACGTTCCCTTGACGGAGCGTGTGTACATCAAAAATATTTCGCTCGGTGCAAAATGCACAGACCCTTACCCGACGTATTCAAGCAAAAAAGGACTTGATATACGTCTTTTTACCGATGCCCAAATGCTCGGTGTTTCACATACTATTATAAATATACCCATTAACGAATATATTTCACCCTCCGAAAGTGACATTTGTGTCGCCATCGGCGGTCATGATGTGTATTTCAATAAAAATAAGCTTGCATTGCTTGACCATAAGGTCAAGATATTTTCCGATTCGGGTATAAATGTTATTTTTAATTTCGTTTTGACTCCACCCGCCGACTCCTACGACAATACAATTCTTTCGCTTTATACCGACAAGCGAAGCGATAACGCATCTTATTACGGCTTTTGCTGTACCGATGAAACGGGTTATACACTCCTCTCGGCATCTGCGGCTCTTTTCACCTCACGCTACACTCCCGACTCGGGCAAGGGCTTTGTCGGAAGCTTTATTGTCGGCTATGAAATAAATTCACCCTCGACCTATTTTACCTCAACTCACGCCGATACCGACAGCTTTATATCGGACTACGCCGACATTTTACAGCTGTTTTCCGCATACGCATATTCGGCTTATTCAAATGCAAGAGTTTATATTTCGCTCAATAACCGCTTTAATACAGACGAGGGCGAGCGAGATATATCGGGACGTATCGTTATAGACAAACTCAATGAGCTATTCAAGAAGCGCGGCGACAGCCCTTGGCGTATCTGCATTGACCCGTATAATGTAAATATTTCCTCCGCTCTTTTTTCGGGCGAGACGCAAAGCGGTGACGATGCCGGTGCGAAATATATCACGATGAACAATATAGGCACGCTTACAAAAATGCTTGCCGACCCAAAGTACTATACCGATTCCATACCCCGCTACGTTTTGCTCGGCGAGGTTGGCTATACATCCGGCTCCGGTTCAATGAGCGACCAGACGCTGCAAGCGGCATCTTATGCTTATGCATACCTAAAAGCGGAATGCGATGAGCTGATAGACGCTATGATCTATCACAGCCAAGTCGATTCTGAGCTTGAAGAAAACGACTTCGGACTTTATTTCAATGATACCGATACAGGCGAGGCAGCCGACAAAAAGAAGATATACGAGGTGTTTAAGTATATAGATACGGAATACGCAGAGTCGGTATGCTCCTTTGCGCTACCCGTTTTCGGCGTTCAGGGCTGGGGCGAGCTTATTTACGGATGCTCGATAGATAAGCTGTACAAACGCAAAATAATTGAAAAAACGCCCATATATCCCGCCGATATCACCGAGGAGTTGATCTCAACTTCGATTTACGAAAAGGACAAAATATCACCCTACCCGTCCGATAATGTGTATTCGATAGAATATAAGAACGGTGCGGTCCATATCGTAACATATGACACCGATCCCGTTGAGTACAGAGGCATTTATCATAGCCTCGGCGGCACGGGAAACTGCAAATATATCCGACTTAAGCTCTCAACTCATTCGGAAATATACAAAAATATGTCAAATGTAATGATAAGACTCATCGGAGTCGATGACGAGGGCAAAACGGTCGTATATGAAGGAACGTCGCAAATAAATGCGGATACGGAAACTGAGCTTTTCTTTGATATTTCCGAATTTTCCGATGTGGCAATAGCACAATATATAAAGGTATGGGCAAAGCCGTTTGTCAATACAAATGCGGATGACTATGAAATAAATATTACCGCACTCGATATGTGCGAGGTCAAAAACGGAAATACCGCACTCACGGTAACGCTGTCAATAATAATGACCGCCCTCGCCGCCCTCGCAGTTGTGTTCTTAGTCAAATTCCTCACATCACTCAAGAGAAAAAAGAAAAAGATATAATTCATATCATCACGCGAATGCGTGCATATCATCACGCG
>CAZLRV010000018.1:0-33858 GCA_964562175.1 uncultured Lachnospiraceae bacterium | reverse complement strand
GGGTGGTGAGGCGGCGTATTATTTGGGGTGGCTTTTGCACACGAGGGTGACAAGAAGTGCGGAGCAGATGGCTGTGCATATTCCTATGCTTGTCGCACTGATGCCGCCGCTGAGTATGCCTATTGCGCCTTTTTCGTCGACAGCTTTTTTCACACCCTCGGCGAGGGCGTAGCCGAAGCCGGTGAGCGGCACTCTTGCGCCCATTGAGGCGAAGCTTTCTATTTTTTCGTACACGCCGACTCCGCTGAGAAAAACGCCTGCGACGACGTAAGCTGTCAAAATTCTTGCCGGTGTGAGCTTTGTTTTATCTATCAGCACCTGAGCTGTCACGCACAGCAGGCCGCCTGTCAAAAACACTCTTAAAAATTCCGCAAGCACTGTCATTTTACGTCCTCCCCGAGCTTAATCTCACCAAATGAGCTATTCCCATTATTTCCTCGCCTTGATTTACCGTCAGCGGACTCATCAAGGCTCCCGTGCAAACGAGCAGAACATTATTCAGCATTTTTTCTTTGAATTTACTCATTATATATCCGCAGAACACCGCCGCCGAGCAGCCGCAGCCACTGCCGCCGGAATGCACGTCATCGTTTTTCGTATCGTAGAGCAAGAGCCCGCAATCGTTGTATTTTTCGCCGAGGTCTATTCCGTCCGCACACAAAAAATCGTAAACTATTCTATGACCGACTCCTCCGAGATCTCCCGTCAATATCAAGTCAAAATCCTCTTTTCCGAGCTTGCTTTCCTTGAAAAATCTGCTCAACGTATCGTATGCGGCACGAGCCATTGCCGCTCCCATATTGCTCATATCGGTTATGCCCGAGCCTATACAACGTCCGGGCAACACCTGTGTAATGTACGCATCGCCCTCCCCGTCGCTCAATATGACACTGCCTGCGGCGGTCGCCGTCCACTGACTGCTCGGACTTCTCTGACCTCCGTACTCAAGCGGTGAGCGAAACTGCCTTTCCGCCGTGCAATTATGCGAGGACACGCAGACTGCCGTTTTTGCAAGGCTCGGTGTTTGCATACAGAGCGATGCAAGTATAAGTCCCTCGGCAAGGCTTGAGCAAGCCCCGTATATTCCGAAATACGGTATATCAAGCTCCGACAGACCGTATGCCGATGCGGTGCATTGATTCATCAGATCGCCGCCGAACAGTGCGCCTATCTGCTCGCTTTTCACTCCACACGACTTCATTG
Source organism: uncultured Lachnospiraceae bacterium (assembly GCA_964562175.1). Lineage (GTDB taxonomy): Bacteria > Bacillota > Clostridia > Oscillospirales > CAG-272 > CAZCJU01. The sequence continues at coordinate 32,655 of CAZLRV010000018.1, read as the reverse complement.
CCGTATACATACTTCGTCTTACCATTTCCCCCTCCGCTTTTTCAAATGTTTTTTGGGAGAACATATCATCGTCGTCATGGCCTTGAAAATACATACCCAGCGGCCCGGTGTGTTCTTTTTTTCCGACTATTGCCGCCGCACCTGCCACGGCAGGCTGTTTTTTTAAGTTGATCATATCCATTTTTTCTTTTTCGGCTTTCTTTTCTCGTGTTCTTTCATTATTATACGCCGATTTTCCCGTTGCATTCCTCAATATGTAAATTTATTTTTAATAATGGCATTTTTCGTGTTTACTTTACACGAGGTATATAGTATAATATAAGAATAAATTACACGGCGGTATAAAAGATGAAAAATGAAAAAACGATAATAAAAAAGACCGCTTCGTTTATTCTTGCTCTCAATCTCGTGCTTGCCTCCTGCTCGCTCAACGAGGGAACGGTGACGGAGGAGGACACGCATTACATTCCCCCGATAGTCGTCGATGTTTTATCGGCACTTGACGATACGCAGTCACCTACAGAAGATTCCGCTCCCGTCACGGACAGCTGTGATAATGCGGAGGTATTCAAATTTGCCACCGACCCGATAAAGCTTGAAATAAGTGCCGAGTTCGGTGCGGTGCTTGACGTTGAAAGCGGCGAAGTATTATACGCAAAGGGTTGGGGGGAAAAGATATATCCCGCAAGCACGACAAAGCTTCTCACCGCTCTTTTTGCTCTAAGCGTGTGCGAGCCGTCCGTTGTTTTCACTCCGGGGGACGAGCTTGAGCTTGTTGCCTCCGACTCGTCGATAGCTTACATAAAATCAAACCACGCCTTGACGCTTGAAATGCTCATCGAAGGTATGCTCCTGCCCTCCGGAAACGATGCCGCATATGTTGTTGCCGCAGGTGTCGGCAAGCGCCTTGCCGGCGAGGAGGGTGTAAGCGCAAGGGAGGCTGTGACAAAGTTCATGGTCGAGCTTAATAAATACGCAAAGTCTATCGGCTTGACCGGCACGCAGTTCACCTGCCCCGACGGCTACCACAACGACGACCATTACACGACTCTTGCCGATATGCTGATGATAGGCAAGCTGGCGAGTGAAAACGAGATAATACACAAGTACGCCAACACGGTGACCGATGATGTAACGTATGCCAGCGGTCACAAAATGACCTGGAGCAACACAAACAGCCTTATAGACCCAAGCAGTCCGTCATATTACAGATATGCCGACGGCTTGAAAACGGGAACGACGGAGGAAGCGGGCTACTGCCTGGTGGCAAGTGCCGACAAGGACGGGCATCGCCTTATCGCCTGCATCTTCAACAGTAAATCAAACACAAGGCGTTTTTCGGATGCGAAGGAGCTGTTTGAAGAAGCATACGACAGCCTATCATAACGATCGAATAATTTAAGAGGTGCTATATGATAAAAATAATACATTGTGCGGATCTGCACTTGGACAGCCCGTTTTCGGCAAGCACCGTGCAGATGGCAAAAACAAAGCGCGAGCTTTTGCGAGGTACATTTACTTCACTGATACTTTATGCGGAGATGGAAAAAGCCGACATAATGCTGCTGCCGGGCGATCTTTTCGATTCGGAATACGTTTGCCGCAGTACGATATCGCTTTTGACCTCTCAATTTGAGCGTGTGCCGAATTGCAGATTTGTGATATCCCCCGGCAATCACGACCCTTACAAGCCGCATTCGCCCTATGCGAATGTAAAATTCCCGTCAAACGTATACATATTTACATCCCCAACGCTTTCAAAATTCTCGTTTGACGACATAAATACGGACGTGTACGGCTTCGCTTTCACCGCCGAGGCAATGGAAACGAACCCCATTGCGGGCAAGCATCCGGAGGATGAGGGAAAAATAAACATTCTTTCCATACACGCAGACATCGTCGGGGGCGGCAAATACTGTCCGATAACGCTCAAGGATATAGGCGACTCCGGCTTTGACTATGTCGCCCTCGGTCACATTCACACCTCCGACGGCGTGCATCAATGCGGCAAGACCTACTATGCCTACAGCGGTTGTCCGGAGGGACGCGGCTGGGATGAATGCGGCAAAAAGAGCGTTATCACCTTGAAGTGCGAAAAGGGTGCGGGCGTGTTCCGTCCGAGCTTTTCGACAAAGCAGTTGACTCAACGCCGCTATGAGCGTATTGAGATCGATGTTACCGCTCTCGAAACGCACGCACAGCTTGTACAGGCGGTAGCTCAAAGAATAGCGGACGAGCGTTTCGATTCGGATACCTCGGTAAGAGCGACATTGACAGGTGAGGTGGATTCGGAGCTTTCAATATCCGCAGAGCTTATAGAGCAACACATAACGGGCGTAAACACGATACGGATAATAGACGAAACAAGCCCCCGTCTTGACAGCGACGAGCTGGCAAACGACCCGACTGTAAGAGGCGCATTTTACGAAAAGCTCAAGCCTATGCTCGATTCGCCCGAGCGTGAGGTAAGAGAGCGTGCCGAGAGTGCCTTGCGTATCGGTCTGCAGATGCTTAAAAAGAAGTGATGAGGTGAGGAATAAATGTACATAAAATCGTTATACATAGAGCAATTCGGTATGCTCTCGTCGCTTCGCACGGAGCTTTGCCCCGGTCTGAATATCATCGAGGGCTGTAACGAAACGGGAAAAAGCACCATAGCCGCATTTATAAAATTTATGTTTTACGGTCTGAGCAGTGCGGAGCGTGAAAAATACATACCGTGGGGGAAAACATCCTGCGGCGGCAACATGACCGTGGTATTTGAGGGACGACAATATCAAATAGAGCGTGAGTTGCTTTTGGTCAAGGGCGGAGCAAAGGAAAATGTTTCCATTACCGACGAGGAGCATACGCCCGTATTCAAGGACAGCACGCCCGATCGTGTGTTTTTGGGTGTTCCGGAACGTGTTTTCGTGTCGAGCGCATACGTTTCGGAGCTTACCGGTACATATGTTGAGGGCAGACGTTTGACCGATGCGGTTGAAAATCTTCTGTTTTCGGCAGATGAGGAGCTTAACACCGCAAAGGCACTTAAAAAAATTGACGAGGAGCGTGTCTCCCTGCTTTACAAAAACAAAAAGGGCGGGGAGATATACGAGCTTGAAAAAAGCATTGCCGAATGTGAAATAAAGCTGAGCGAGGCTCAGCAGACAAACAGCGAGATATTCAAGACAGAGGAGCGTATAGCCTCCGACCGTGCAAAGCGTGAGGAAAACAACACCGCCGCCGAGCAGATACGTGCAAGGCTTGACGAGTATTCCGCATATTTTGCGATAGCGATGAAAGAAAAATGCACGGATGCGAAAAAAGCCGCAGAGGCATCAAGGCTCACCTATGAGCAAAGCCTTGAAAAATGCACCGAAAACGGGCAAGCACCGAGTGAGGAATACGTATCGGAGCTTAAGAGGCTTCAAGCGGAGCTTAACGAGCTTCAAGCGGAGCTTTCGGAATCGGAGCAAGCGCTTGTCGGTGCGGAATCGAGTCTGCGTGTGAGCGGTGAGAGTGCGGAGCTGCTCGACCTCTTGAACGAGTCCGGCGGCGAGGAAGCCGTTTTATCGAGCCTGCAGCACCATGAACAAGAGCAGAAGCGTTTCCGCAAGATCGGGCTTGGGCTTATGATCGCGGGATTATTATCAATACTTGCGGGCGTTATTTTGACGTTTATGCATTATAATGCAGTCGGTGCGTGTTGCAGTGCCTTCGGCGTTCTGCTCGATATGTTTGCCTATTCCTTTTCACACAAGTCAAGGAATGCTCGGGACGAGATACGCAAGCTTGCCGAGCCGTTCGGCTGTACCGACATCCGAGAGCTGACGGAGCTGATAGAGCGTGTAAAGCAAGAGGAAGAAACGATAACCAAAAAGCGTGAGGATATCGAAAATGCCGGCTCACGCTGTGAGGCATTGCGGGAGCGCATAGAGCAAAAGAAAGCGGAGGCCGTGGAAATAACCTCGCACTATCGCAAAACAGAGCCAAATGCCGACCTGCTCGGACTTGAAGCGGAGCGTGTCGGACAGCTGTTAAAGCTGCTCGCAACGCTTGAGAGTGAATACAAAAAGGACGAGGCACTGTATGAAAGTCTGCTTGAAAAGACCTCGGGTATAAACACGGACGAGCAAAAGAGCAGAATAAAAGGAATACTTAAGACAGATGAGCTTGCCGCATTTAAGGAGGACGAGCAAAAGCACCGATTGGCCTTTTTGCTCTCGTCCATACAAACGCTCGACGAACGAATACTTGACGATGAGAAAAAGCTCTCCGCACTTACCGCTTCGGCAAAGGACAGCGTCACGCTTTACGATACGCTCGAATTTATGAAAAACAAGCTTGCCGAAAAGAAAAAAAGGCACGATGCATTGCTTCTTGCTTACGATGCCTTAAAAGCCGCCTCCGATTCTCTCAGGGGCAGTATATCACCCAAGCTTGCACGTGAAAGCGCGGCGTATATGTCGCTTATAACCGACGGAAAATACAACGGTGTGGGTGTTGACGGCGAATATGCCGTATCGGTCACCGACGGAAGCTCGACGCATTCGGCAGAGGCTTACAGCACGGGAACGAGGGACAGCGCTTACATAAGTCTGCGTCTTGCGTTGGTAAACACGCTTTACCGTAAAAGCACGCCGCCGCTTATGTTCGACGACAGCTTTGCGCATATCGACACGGAGCGGCTGAAAAGAATACTTGCGCTTCTCTCATCCGTCGGCACGCCGGAGCGACTTCAGAGCATTATATTCACCTGCGGCGTGCGTGAGGGCGAGATATGCGTTGCAATACCGGAAACGAATATTATCAGGATAAAAAAATAAAATGGTTGATAACTTTAAGCAAGAATTGCTCAACGCTTTTGAGCTGAACGAATTGCCCCGGCCGAGCGAGCGGCAATGTGAGCTTTTTCAACTCTTTACGGAGCATTTGCTGAAAACGAACGAGTCGTTCAATCTGACCTCCATACGTGACACGGACGGGGTAATATACAAGCACATAGTCGATTGTGCGGCAATAGCCGAGCTTATTCCGCAAGGCTCGACACTTCTCGATGTGGGCTGTGGAGCCGGCTTCCCGTCCGTTCCCGTTGCGATATTGAGGGAGGATGTCACCGTCACCGCACTCGACTCGACGGAGAAAAAAGTCCGCTTCGTTGAGGGCGTTGCCTCACTGCTCGGACTTGAAAATTTGAAAACGCTCGTCGGACGTGCCGAGGAGCTGTCCTGTGTCGGCTCATCCTTGCGAGAGAGCTTCGATGCCGTGACGGCACGTGCCGTTGCCGCACTTCCGGTGCTTTCCGAGCTGTGCCTGCCGTTTGTGAAAAGAGGCGGTATATTTATCGCCATGCGCTCGGGTAACGAAAGCATAGATGAGGCAAAAAAAGCCTTTACCGCACTCGGTGCAAGGCTCGATAAGGTATCGGACAAGCCGCTTATCACTCCGCAGGGTGAGCTGTCACGCAAGGCGGCAACAGTCAAAAAGCTCCATTCCACCCCGCCGCGCTACCCGAGGCGATATGCGACCATCGTCAAGGAGCCCTTGCTATGATAACGGTAAGGCTCGGTCAAGATATATGCGCCTGCCCGCCATGCGCCGTCGCACTCGGCAGCTTTGACGGGCTTCACCTCGGACATATGCGGTTGATAGAGGAGGTAAAGCGTTACGCCGCCGAGCATGGCATATGCAGTGCCGTGTGGAGCATCGACGGCTACGGCTCAAAGTCAGGGCAACCGTATATAATATCGTCCGAGCAAAGAAACGAGCTGCTTGGATCGTTCGGCATAGACTGTCTTTTCTTGAGCCGCTTCGATGAGATAAAAAATATGAGCGGCGAGGGATTTGTTTGCGATATATTGAAAAGCACCTGCTGCGCTCAAATGCTTTGCTGTGGCTTCAATTTCACCTTCGGCAAAAACGCCGCATCGAAAAGCGGCGAGCTTGTTGCCCTCGGCAAAAAATACGGCTGTGACGTGTCCGTTGTCGATGAAGTAAAGCAGGACGGTATGACAGTCAGCTCCACCTTGATACGCCGTCTGATAGCCGACGGAGATATGAGCGGTGCGAGGCAAATGCTCACACGCCCGTTTTCGATAAAGCTCAACGTCGTACACGGCTACAAGCTCGGACGCACGCTCGATTTCCCGACGATAAATCAAAACTTTCCCCAAGAGTGCATAATACCCCGCCACGGCGTGTATATCTGCCGTGCAACGGTAGACGGAGTAAGCTATCCGGCGTGCGCAAATGTCGGCACTCGTCCGTCCGTCGGAGGCGATGGGGTGAACTGCGAAACGCATATCATCGGCTACGACGGCGATCTGTACGGCAGGCCGATACAAGTTGACTTCTACGAATATCTCAGAGAAGAAAAAAAATTCCCCTCGCTTGATGCACTCAAGGAGGAGATAAGAAAAAACGTCATAAGCACAATAGAATATTTTAAAGCTTGAAAAGCTCACAGCCGCACTCGTTATTTAATGCGAGTGCGACTTTTTTGATCTTTTCCTCAACGCTCTCGCACCGCTGTATAACATGAAAGCACGGTGAGGGAGCCCACGCCGCATACGTTTTTTTTGCCATTTCGTATATTTGCTCGGCATCTCTCTCGATACGTGAGGGATTTGAGGACATGGCAGACCGTATATCCTCAATTCCTCCGACATCAAAATAGTATACCGAATCGTAATTTTTATAAAGCACCTCAAGCTCCGACTCGGTAAACGAGTCCTTGACCTGCTCATCCGTAAGATACACGAGCAGATCGGCTATACCCCTGTCGCACAGCATAACGCTCGGCACCTCTGCCCTCGCCGCAGAAGCTCTTTCCTCAAGCAAGAGCTGAATACGGTACATACGTATCTGTCTTAAGCACACGTCGTCACGCTCAAGCATCTGACTCGAAATATCTCTGAAAAAGATACTGCCCAGCTCCGGTATGATATCCAGCTTACATTCGCACTCGTTGTTGTACAGCTTCTCCAAGCCCTCTATTACCGTGGTCTTGCCCGAGGTCGGAGCGCCGACAAAAGCTATTTTCTTCATAATACTCAAACGGGCGGCTTTCTTGTCTGCACCGGCTCGACGTTGTTGTTAAGCGAGCGGAAAACATAGCCCTGCTTTTGAAGCTCCTCGATAACAGCGGGCAGTGCCTCGGGCGTTGTCGTTTTGCCGCCGAGGTCGTGCATAAGCACGATTATTCTGTCCTTGCCCCTTGTATTGGTTGCGTTCTTGATTATGTTTTCAACCGTTTGCAGCTTAACGTCCGCATCGGTGCTGTTTACGTTCCAATCGAAATAAGTAACGCCCATATCGTACAGAGCCTTGGTCGCAAGATCCATTATTTCCGGATTGCGTTTTTTGTAAACGGTATTGCCCGAGCCGCCGGGGAAGCGGAACACCTGCGGATAAACGCCGGTCACGTTGTAAACGTGTTCTTGGAGCGTGTTGAACTCGTCAAGGAAGCCCTCAAGCGTCGTGTATACGCTGTCGTACTCGTGCGTAGCCGTGTGGTTTCCTATGGCGTGTCCCTCGTTTACTATTCTCTTATACAGCTCATCGTACTTTGAACCTTTTTTGTTTACGAAAAAGGTAGCCTTTATGTCGTACTGCTTGAGTATATCGAGGATTTTCGGAGTGTTGTTCGTGCTGGGACCGTCGTCAAAGGTCAGGTAGCAGACCTTGTCAAGGTCTTTGTGGGAATCGAAGCCCGACGGGTCGGCTATCATATTGGCACCCTTGAGCTTTTTTTCAAGCTCCGTATACGACTTTTGAAGCTCGGTATACGATTTTTCCATTTCCTCGTAGCTCTCACTGAGTGCCGTATACTGCGTGTTAAGCTCATTGTATCGCTCATCGTTTGAGAGCTTAAGCTCCGACTCAAGGCGTGTTTTTTCGGCTCTAAGCTCGCCGAGGGTCGTTTCAAGCGTCGCTTTTGCCGCCTTAAGCTCCTCAAGAGTTTTGCTTATCTCCTCAAGTCCGAGCGAGGCGTCCGCCCCCTCTGAGGTCTTGCCCACAAGCTCGTTTATCGCCTGTGCCTGCTCGTTCAGCGCATTATATCTGCCGGTCAGTGAATCGAGGTCGGCACGCAGTGTCTGCACATTTTTTTCAAGCTCGTTGCTTTTGTCAAGACGTACAAAATACGCCGTGGCAAAGAGTATGCACAAAAGCAGTAATGCGGCAAACAAAATGCAGAATACGCTTGCGGTGCGCTTCGGTATCCTTATTGTGTTTTTTTTCTTTTTTATACGTTGTTCATTCATTATGACTCTCCGTTATCGCAAATATGTTTTTTTACAAACGACGGCACGGCAAAGCCGCCGTCGGCGATGAGTCGGCACATATTATCGACTCGCCGCACATCGTAATCGCTCAGGTCGTGCGTGTCAAAGCCGACGGACAGCTGAAGCCCAAGCTCACGCACGTAAGCCCGCTGTTCCTCATTCTCGGCAAAGTCACGGCAATACTTATGCTCCCTGTGACCGTGTATCGTATCATAATTTACGTTAAGCTCCCAAAAGATATTATGCTGTGCAAGCATTGCCGCAGCATCTATACCGTGGCGCAGTCCGTAGCCGAAAATATCGGTATGCGCTATACCCACACGGCACGGAAAACGCTGTGCATACTCGCAGACTCTCTCAAATTCGACCCCCGCCTGCTCAAAATATTCGAGCAATACGTAGTCGTAGCCCTCAAGCATATGCGGCTCGATACCGTCGGGACGGAGGAAGGATACCTCCATCCCCCGAAGCACGTTTATCTCTTTGGAATATTTTTCAGCCGCCGCCTCTATCTCATACAGCTCCCTGTCAAATCTCCCCGTTATCCAATAGTTATGATCGCTTATGCCCACGCAATCAAGTGAGCATTCCACGGCATTTTCGACTATGTCCTCTATGCTGTCCTTCGCATCTCTGCTGTTTGAGGAATGATTATGCAGATCGAAGCGGATCAATTCTTTATTACCTTGTTTGCGTTTTCATCTACCGCACGGCTTATGAAGTCGTCAAGGCTCATTGCACCGAGATCTCCCGCACCTCTTTCTCTTACCGAAACGGTGCCGTCATTTACCTCTTTTTCGCCTATTATGAGCATATAGGGAAGCTTTTCAAGCTGTGCCTCTCTTATCTTGTAGCCTATCTTCTCGTTACGCTTATCCACCGTTATACGCAAGCCGTACTTACGCATTTTTGCCGCCGCCGCCTCGGCGTATTCTACCTGCTCATCGCCTATGGGAAGCAGACGTATCTGCTCCGGTGAGAGCCAGAGGGGCAGGGCGCCGGCAAAACGCTCAAGCAAAAGCGCTATCGTTCTGTCGTAGCAGCCGAGCGAGGTGCGGTGGATTATATAAGGATATTTTTCCTGACCGTCACGGTCGGTATACTTCATTTCAAACTGTCTTGCAAGCATAAGGTCTACCTGTACGGTAACGAGCGTATCTTCCTTGCCGTGTACGTTCTTCATCTGCACGTCGAGCTTGGGTCCGTAGAATGCCGCCTCGCCGACTGCCTCGGTAAACTCAATGCCCATATGATTCAGCATATTACGCATAAGCGTTTCGGCCTCGTCCCACTGCTCGGGCGTACCGATATATTTTTGCTTGTCATTGGGATCCCACTTCGAAAGACGGTATGTCAGACTGTCGGCAAGTCCCACGTCGGTCATTACCTCTTTAAGCAGCTTAACGCAGTTCTTAAATTCCTCCTCGAGCTGGTCGGGACGAAGAATGAGGTGTCCCTCCGTTATCGTAAACTGACGTACTCTTATAAGACCGTGCATCTCGCCCGAATCCTCGTTACGGAAAACGGTGGAGGTCTCGCCGTATCTTATCGGCAGATCCTTATACGAATGCTTATCGGCAAGATATACCTGGTATTGGAAAGGGCAGGTCATCGGTCTGAGCGCAAAGACCTCCTTATCCTTTTCGGGGTCGCCCAAAACGAACATACCGTCAAGATAATGGTCCCAGTGTCCCGATATTTTATACAGATCCGACTTTGCCATAAGAGGTGTACGCGTCATAACGTAGCCGTATTCGTATTCCTCTTTATCCTGAATGTAACGGTTGAGTATTTGGAACAGCTTTGCGCCCTTGGGCATATAGCAGGGCAGACCCTGACCTATATACTCGCTCGTGCAGAAATATTTAAGCTCACGGCCTATCTTGTTATGGTCACGCTTCTTTGCCTCCTCAACTGCCGCAAGATATTCGTTAAGCTCCTGCTTTGAGGGGAAGGCAACGCCGTTTATACGCTGAAGCATTTTTTGACTGCTGTCGTTGTTGTGGTATGCGCCCGTGCATTGCGTAAGCTTTACCGCCTTTACCGCACCCGTTGAAAAGAGGTGCGGACCCGTACACATATCCGTAAATTCGCCCTGCTTGTAGAACGAAAGCACTGCGGAGTCGGGAAGCGATTCTATCTTCTCTATCTTATAGGGCTGGTCCTTTTCCTTCATCAGCTCGATAGCCTCATCCCTTGACAAAACAAAACGCTCAAGTCTTAAATTCTCCTTGATTATCTTGTTCATCTCGCCCTCTATGCTCTTAAGCACCTCCGCCGTAAAGGGAGTCGGGCAATCTATATCGTAGAAAAATCCGTTTTCGGTAGACGGTCCCTTGTCAAGCTTGGCATCGGGATAAAGACGCATTACCGCCTGAGCCAGAATATGGGATGCCGTATGACGAAAAACAAGCTTGCCCTCGTTGTCGGCAAACGTAAGCAGCTTTACCTCACAGTCGCCCTCAATGGGATGTGTCAGCTCAACGACTGTGCCGTCAACGCTTGCGCATATTACATTTTTATTTATAAGCTCCGCTTGCTTTGCCGCATCGTATACGGTGCAGGGCGAGCTTACCTCGATAATTTTTTCACCGAAATTGACCTTCATTTTATTTACCTCATTCTATTATTTATTAAAATATTTATAAAATACGCTGTTTTTATACTCGTCCTCGCCGAGCAGCTTCATTTTTACACCGTCCGAGGTGTTGAGATAAATTTTTATCTCCCCCGCATCCGGTATGTCGAAATCGTATTTTGTCGGTATGACAAAGCCATTCGTGCCGTAGGTCTCCGCATCGGTCATATACTCATGTGCAAGTGAGGACTCGCATTCGCCGTCCTCTCTCCGACCGTCCGAGTAAGCGGTGACACAGCTGCCGTTTTTGTCGATATAGCGAAAGCGGCTGACGGTATCGTCCGTCAAATATCTCTCTTCGACAAGCACGCCGTACAATATAAGCTCCTCGCCCTCCTCGTCCGAGGCGTACTCATGCAGAAGCAAGGCGACCTTATCCTCCGTGTATTTGCTCTCGACCTCCGGCAGTGGCGGATTTTTTATCTGATATATGACAAATGCCGAGACAAGCACTGCAAAAAGCGCCGCAACCGAGAACAGTATTTTTTTCGTATGCAACCCCAAAGCTCCTTTCTTTGAGAAAACGGGAAACGCAAAAGCCTCAACGGCTACGCCGTTGAGGCACTTTATGTGCGGTTCCACTCAACTTTATCCTCTCTCACACTCTGTAACGGGAGTACCCGTACCGCCATTTCCTGCGGTATAAAACGAAGCGGTACCGTTGCGTGTTCCCCTGCCGTTCTTTCAGCCCGTGAAACGACTCTCTGTAAGGTTAAGTCCGCACGACTTATCTTCAATAATATATAATAGCACTCTTTTCCCGTTTTGTCAAGGTCTTTGTCAAATTTAATTGAAAATTGAGGAAATATTCATTGTTTTTTTCTGTGAATGTGTATGTGCGACAGCTTTTCGTACAACTCAAAGTCGATGTTCTTAAGCATTTCCTCAAGCTCTCCGTCACCCATTACCGTGTTACGTCCCGAGGCGTATTCCTTATCGACTCCGTCCTTCATTGCCGAAACTATATCGGCTCTCTTGTCTATCTTCTCCTCGCCCTCAAGTCCGTAATAACCGTTTATCCAATGCGCTATGCCCGCCGCTCCGCTGTGCGAATCGACGGCAACCGTAACGGGACGGTTAAGTATCTTTTCGGTATTGAATATATTATATATTTCCTCGTCCTTAAGCAGACCGTCGGCGTGTATTCCCGCACGTGTCGTGTTGAAGCTTCGTCCGACAAACGGCGTGCGCTCCGGTATCTCGTAGCCTATTTCCTGCTCGAAATACTCGGCTATCTCCGTTATCGCACCGAGATCCATTCCGTCCGTCGTGCCTCGCAGTGAAGCGTATTCTATCGCCATTGCCTCAAGCGGACAGTTGCCCGTCCTCTCGCCTATTCCCAAAAGCGAGCAGTTTACGCCGGAACAGCCGTAGAGCCAAGCGGTAGCCGAGTTTGAAACGACCTTGTAAAAATCGTTATGACCGTGCCACTCCATATTCTCGCTCTTAACACCCGAAAAGTGCATAAGACCGTATATTATTCCCGGCACACTTCTGGGCAGAGCAACGCCGGGGTACGATACGCCGTAGCCCATGGTGTCGCAGGCACGTATCTTGACCTCAACGCCGTATTTTTCGCCGAGCTGTGTAAGCGCCTCGGCAAGCGGTATCACAAAGCCGTAAAAGTCGGCTCTGGTTATATCCTCAAAGTGGCAACGCGGGCGTATGCCGTGGTTTATTACCGACTCGACGATATACAGATATTTTTCAAGCGCCTTTTTCCTCGTAAGTCCCATTTTCTTGTATATATGATAGTCCGAGCAGCTGACGAGTATTCCCGTTTCCTTAAGTCCCAGATCCCGCACGAGTGCGAAATCCTTTTCGTTTGCTCTTATCCAGCTCGTTACCTGCGGAAACTCAAAGCCGAGGGACATACATTCCTTTACCGCCTCCCTGTCCTTATCCGAGTAGACAAAGAACTCGCTCTGTCGCACGATACCCGACTCACCGCCGAGCTTATGCAAAAGCTTGAAAAGCGTTACTATCTGCTCGACTGTAAACGGCGAGGTCGATTGCTGACCGTCACGGAAGGTCGTATCCGTTATCCATATTTTTTCGGGCATATTCAGCGGCACGTTTCTGTGGTTGAAGGCTACCTTCGGTATACTGTCATAGTCAAAAAGATTTCTGTAAAGATTGGGACTTTCCCTCTCCTGAAGCTGATATTTATATGCAGCCTGCTCAAGCAGATTTGTCACGGGCGAATACGTTATCGTCCTCGCACTGTTCCGCTCCTCAAGGCTCGTTTTTTCGTTATCCATAATAAACTCCTTTAGTGTACATTTAATCTATTATACCCATTATTTGCAATTTTTCAATAGTAATCTTGCATTTTTTACAAATATTTAATAATAAAACGAGCAAAAAAGCAAGACGGAGGATCGTCCGTCTTGCAATTTTTCGATTTATTTTACGTACTCCTTAGCCTGATTTCTTATTATCTTGCCCGAGGTCGTTTTCGGCAAAGAGTCAACGTATACTATACGTCTTGGGTATTTATACGGGGCTGTGCTTTTCTTTACGTAGCTCTGAAGCTCCTTTGTCAGCTCGTCTGATGACTCATAGCCCTTGTTCAAGGCTATAACGGCGCATACTATCTGTCCTCTTACCGGGTCGGGTGCGCCGACTATCGCACTTTCCTTTACAGCGGGGTGGGCATTGAGTATGCTCTCTATCTCAAACGGCCCTATTCTGTAGCCGGAGCATTTTATCATATCGTCAACACGTCCGACATACCAGAAATAACCGTCCTCGTCCATGTAAGCCGTGTCACCCGTATGATACAGACCGTCTGCGGCGGGGTCTGTCCGCTCGCCGTTCAAGCAGTAGCAATCGAGCAAGCCGAGCTGATTCCTTCTGTCATGTATCCGCATAACTATCTCGCCCGTTTCACCCGTCTTGCAGAGCGTGCCGTCGGGATGGATAAGCACCGTATCGTAAAGCGGCGAGGGCTTGCCCATCGATGCGGGGCGAACCTCAAGCCATGAGAACGTACACGTTATCGGCGTACCCTCGCTCTGACCGTAGCCCTCGTGTATATAATGACCGGACAACGCCTTGAATCTGTCGTTTACCTCGCCAGAGAGCGGCTCACCCGCCGTCGAGAACCATTTTACCGATTCTATATGCTTGCGCTCCAGCCCGTCACGCAGCAAAAACCTGTACATTGTCGGGGGAATGCATATGGAGGTGGGTCTGTATTTTTCGGTTATCGCCATCATATGCACGGTGTTGAAGCGTATGGGGTCGTAAGCGAGTATCGCACTGCCGCATATCCATTGACCGTATATGTTGCCCCAACCGAATTTTGCCCAGCCCGAATCGGTCTGTGTAAGATGCAGACCGTTGTTCTGCACTCTTTGCATGAATTTTGCCGTAACTATGTGACCGAGCGGATAAAGCCTGTTGTGTATTGCCATTTTGGGGTAGCCCGATGTACCGGAGGTGAAATATATTACCATCTCGTCACCGTTCTCGGCTGTACGCTCGCCCTCATAAGGCTCACAGTGTTCTATTTGCTCGTCGAAGTCGTCATACTCTCCCTCGCCCCTCTTGCATACCACCGCTATTTTTTTAAGCGTGGGGCAAAGCTCTTCCACACCGTTTATCTGCTCCATGACGAAATCGTCATCAAGTGCTATGAGCATCTTCGCCTCGGCGGCTTTTATACGGTACACTATATCCTTAGTCGTCATCTGTATCGAGGACGGAGCGACTACCGCACCTATCCTTGCGCAAGCCACGGCAATTATCCAATATTCCCATCTGCGGCGAAGAAGCGTCACTACTCTGTCGCCCTTGCCTATGCCGCACTGCGTAAGATACGTAGCCGCACGCTTTGACAGCATCGATATCTCCGAAAAGGAGAATACTCTCTCCCCGCCGTCGTCGGTACAGTATACCAACGCACGCTTTGACGGCTCAAGCCTTGCCCATTCGTCAACGATATCGCGTGCAAAATCGAAATTATCGGGTATTTTTATCTTAAAATTTTTCTTGAAATCCTCGTACGAGAAGAACTCGTATCTCGGCAAATATCTTTCCAAAAGCTCCATTTTTCTTTTTGCGAATTATTTTTCGCCCATTCTCTTGACTTTTTCTTTATATTATACTATAATTATCGAGTGAAGTCAAGGTCATTTTTTTCATATTTAAGATGAATTTTTTTCACTTTACGGGAGGTATAAATGACATTAACCTTTTGTCGCATATTCAATTCCGTCGTTAAGCACGGCAGCTTTCTGAAAGCCTCGGAGCAGCTGCACATGACCCCCTCTGCGGTGAGTCACGCCGTTGCGGATGCCGAAAGGCAAGCCGGCTTTCGCCTTTTTAACCGAACGAAAAACGGAATAACGCTCACCGAGAGCGGTGCGGCGATATATCCCTCCGTGCTTCGGCTTCTTGCCTCCGAGGAGGCTTTGATGCAAAGCGTAGACCAAATAAACGGGCTGAGATCCGGTAGTGTCAAGGTCGGAATATTCAACAGCGTTTGCACGAATTGGATGCCGGAGATCTTTCGCCGCTTCGACAGCCTCTATCCGGGTATAAGCATAGACCTTTACGAGGGAAGCTATGACGATGTAATAGAATGGATAAAAAACGGTTCTGTCGATTTCGGCTTTCTCTCAACCTCCTGCACCACCGAGCTTGAGGTGGACGGTATATACAGAGATCCGCTCATATGCATAGTGCCGGAGAGCTTCAAAAGCAAGCGTGAGGGCTTCATAACCGTTGAGGAAATGCGAGACAGGCAATTTGTCATACAGCGGCAGGGCAGTGATGCCGACGTGCAGGCGCTTTTCAAAAAGCACGGGCTTAAGTTTCATTCAAGCTGTCATCTGCTCGACGATACGTCCATCATGACGATGATAGCCTGCGGACGCGGTATCTCCGTTATGGCGTCACTGACGGCAAAGGGTCTTGTGGGCGGACTTAAGATACTGCGTCTTGAGCCGGAGGAATGCCGTGTTATCGGGCTTTCCGCACTCGACAAAAAATCACTCTCTCCGGCCGCCCGCCGGCTGTATATGTGCATTGAGCAATATATGAAAGAGCTTGAGGACGAAAAAGCCCTCAAGCCCCACATATGACAGATCAGTGCGACAAGCCCTCTTTATAGTACTTGACAGCCTTGTTGAATTGATCTATGGTATATCTCGGATTTTTGTCAAGACGGATCTCACGGTATATCTTGCTCATTTCCTCGCCGAGATCCTCGGCGTTTCTGAACGTATAGAGCAGCTCGTTTATCTCCTCCGTGTATTCGTCCCTCAGCTTTCTCGTATCCAGCTTTTTTCTGAAATACGAAATAAGCGATTTATATCTTGACGTTCCGAATACCGCCTGCGCCTGCTCGGCGTGTACACCTGTCACGCTGTCGTATATCCTTTGCATATCCTCGCTCGTCTCGGCGTGATCGAACTGCGTCATCATGCTGTTGTAAAAGGTCGTTCTGTACGCTTCGACTGCCGAGGAGGAGGAGCTTGTGCCGGAGCCGGACCAGCCCGAGGAGGACGAATTGGAGTAATATCCGTATTTTTTGTTCAGCTCCTCGCTTTTCAGCGCATTGTCCGCCTCGTCCTTTTGCGAACGGTAGAGCTGCTCGTTAAGCTCCGTGTCAGCCTCGCTCTGCGCCGCGGCACGCTTGGCCTCGTTTTCGGAATGCTCCTTGTTCTTCTCCGATTCCAGCTCCGCTATCTCCGAGCCGTGCCGCTTTTCAAGCTCCGAGCGTTGTGAGTCGTATGCAAGGGACGACTTCAGCTTCATATCGGTCTCCACGCCCGTGTTCGCATAGCCGTTGTCGACAAGAAAATAATTCAGATATCTCTCCGCCTTTGCCCGATTTGCGGCAAGGGCGTTTCTTTGCTCCGTATAGCTCGCCTCACGTGCTTTTATGCCGTTTTCGTATTTTTCGTCCGTTATGGATGCCAAAGCATCGTAGGCACGGTCGATATTTTCTTTTTTGTCGCTGTTTATCAGCCGTGCAAGCTCTCTGTACGTTTCATAAGCCTTACTTGCCATCGCATCATCTCCTTAATTTTCATATCTTACATAACCGTATATGAATACGGCGCCGCTACCGCCGGCTATCTCGCCCCAGCCGCCACCGCCGTAGCCTATCGGGTTTTTCATATCGTCACGTATCGCACCGCCCACTGCACCCTTCCCGAAGGTACAACAGCTGCCGCCGCAACCGTAGCTCATACTGCCGTCACCGTATGTGCTGTCAAGACCGTATATGCCCGTGCCCTTGCCTATTTTCCGGCTCTCGTTCGATGCCTGACCGCCGAGTGCCGCCTTGAATACGCCATTGCCCGAAAAATACGTACCGCTGCCGTCTGTGTCGGCAACACCGCCGCAGCCTACGGTAATATTATACTGTCCCTCAAGCCTCAGCCCCTCGGCAATGCAAGCATCCGCACCGCCGCCGCCGGTCGAAATATCGCCGACATGACCGCCGCCACCGCCGCCGACAAGCACGACATCGTATATGCCGTTATAGCTCTCATGCTCCGAGGTGTCGAATATATATTGACCGCCGAGAGTATACGAGACAAGAAGTGTCCTTGTCGGAATGTATTTATAAGCACCCTCGCCGAGTGCCGTAGCCACTATTTCATCCTCAACGGACGGTATTAGACTTTCGTTGATATAGCTTTTTATCACGTTGCCACCCTCGTCGAACTTTCTTTTCAAGCTCTCGGCGGTATACTCCGGACTGCTCGGCACATCGGGCAGTGAGGCTATTATATCAACGCTTTCCTTCAGCCTTTCTATAGCCATTTTTCCGTTCCTTTCTTTTTATTGATTTAATTGAGCTTTATCAAATGCTCCCTTGCGCACCAGGTATTGAGAGGTGAAGATACGGTGCCGTCGGAGCGTTTTGTTTTTTTGCCCAAAAGCACGCATTCCGCACCGTTTTTGTATACCCTCTTACCTCGCCCGTCCCTCGTTTGCGCCACTGTATAGTCGTAGTCAAGCACCCAAGCGGGAAAGCTCTTGCCACCCGGAGCGTATGTCGTTTTATACGGCTTTATACGCACAAGATCGCCCTCCTCAAGCTGCGGCGCAGACGGCATTATGCGTATTTTTTGACCGACGTATATCAAATTCGGGTCCGATATCGCATTGTATTTTGCAAGCTCTTTGTGATCCACGCCGTATTTTCTCGCGATAGCCGAGAGAGTGTCGCCTCGCTTTACGATATATACGACCTCCTCCTCGCCGCCCTCCGAGATGGGAGGACAATTGAAATATTCGGCTATTACTTTTGCCTCGGCAACAGCCAGCCTCTTGAGATTTTCCGACTTTGACATAAAGGCGCATTCGGCGTAATTGGTATGAAAGCCATGCTCTATTATATATGAGTGCTTCAAGCCCTTTTTGACGCTTGAGCGTATTACGCCGTAATAGTCCTTCACCTCGCCGCCGCCGTCAACATACGTTCTGGTGAATACACCTCGCAGATAAGTGTCACGTGTCTGCTCGCTCATCAGCTTGACAACGGCGTCGCCGAGCCGCTTGCCCAAGATAGCGCTCTGCGGGTTGTTTATGCTTCTGAACACCGATACGCCGTGTGCCTTTGCATTGTCCGCCGCATTCGAGTGAAGTGAAATAAACAGCTCCGAGCCGTTGCTTACAGCCATACTGCCGCGCCGCTCAAGCGACGGATCGTCATCAAGCTTTGCACGTGTGACGAACACCTTTATATTTTGATATTTCTCAAGCTCCGCCTTGAGCAGATAAGCAAGCTTAAATACGACAGTACCCTCGTAATAGCCGTTTATTATGCCCTTGTTTGCAAGTCTTCCGTGTCCGGGGTCAAGTGTTATCGTCATTTCCGTCCTCCTGTGTGTCATCGCACCCAAACGAGCGAACAAGGTCAAACGAGCCGTTTGAAGAAAGCGATACAAGTGCGCCGTTTACGAAGCATATGACGTAATCGCCGAGCGTCCTTGAGCCGACGAAAAACGTCGCAAGCAGGAGCAACAGTACCGAAATAACGTATGACAAGAGCCGTGTCGGTACGTGAAACGGCAATCTGTCCCCGAAGCCCTTAAACAGCTGTGTGAGCAGTGTCACGGAAACACACGCCCCGGAAAAGGTCAAAAGTATGTTCCAATCTAAAAAATCGGTTATATTCATATATGCGTTACCATTCCTTTCATAGTTCTAAAAGCTGTGCGAGAATAAATCCGACAATACCGGAGGATAATGCGGTGATAACTGCGTTTGTTGCCTTTTCCCATCGCCTTGACGGTATGTTCTCCAAAACGGCAATACGCTCGGTATGGTCGTCTATCGTCTCGCTTGTATGCTTAAGCTCCGTTGTAAGTGCGGTAAGTGCCGTGTTCATCACTCGAAGCTCCTTTGTCAGCTCCTTTATCTCGTTTATCTGATGCTGTAGGGAGCGTATGCTCTGTGAATGACAGCTTAACGCAACGGAGATATCCTCCTCTGTTATTTTATTCACCTCTTTCATTATATGCACCCCGTTTTCTCATGCCATGCGTTACTTTACCGCACATCCGGCAAGAAGTATGCCGTTTACCGTGCATCTGCTGTCGGCAAACGAGTTTTCTATCCTCAGCTTTATACTGTCAACGCCTCTTATGTTCAACCTGCTTCTCACAAGAGACGGTCTGCCCTCGCACTCAAACGACAGCTTGGAAAAATCAAGTGCGGAAAAGTCAAATACCTCGCTTCCGTAGCATCCGTCCTCACCGAGACGACAGCCTCCGCTCTTGTTCGGCGATACCGTTATACGCACATCCGAATGTGTTTCCGGTATAAGAGAAACGAACATTCGGGCAATGTTTTTTCTCCACGATATTCCGAAATCGGCGTAGGCGCTTTCCCATATCGCACTGTACGCACGCCCGTCATCGGTATATACGTTCTTGTCGAAGCGGTAAAGCCCCGTATCGTTTACAAAATACACAACACCGTCAAGCTCATATGCACGCTCGGCTCTTATTCCGTCATAGAAATACCACGCAGTGCGTCTGTAATTGTATACGCATATCAGATCGCCGCTCCATATCCAGACCTCACCCTCGCCCTCGTGGTCAAGCACTCGGCATGATGTGAGAAATTCTCTTGATAAAAGCGGTGCGACAGGTGCTGATATTAGCCTTGCGTTTCGCTCATCTCTGATATTGCTCGATGCCCATATGTAAACACCGTCACCTCGCACCGAAAGCGGCGAATTGTTTACAAGCACAGCCCCCTCTCTCACGCAACCGACCTTGCCGTTGAGCGGAAAAACGGGGAACGAAAGCCTTGAATAGTCGCCGTCCTCGATGCTTGAGGGCGATATATACCACGCATCGTTTTCGGTAAATACCGCAAGCGTTGAGTAATGGCGTACCAAAGCCGTGACCTCACCTCTGTCGCCGACTCTGATGAAATTGTTTACCGGAAAATACGTGCAGTCCGCTCCCCTGTCGGTGACGTCGGAATAATATATCGTATTGTCACCGCCGTAAACGAATACTCTCGAATCGTTGCCCGAGCCGAACAGACAATAGCTTTTTCCGTACAAAAGCGAGCTGTCGGGAAAATCGTCGTCATCAATAACGAACGTGACCTCAAGCCCGTCGGGTACATCCGCACTCGGTACATAAGACATGGTAAGCGTGTGCGTGCCTCTGTCGTAGGTATATTTATCCTCATCCACCGCCACACCGCAGTCCGTGACCCTTACCACCGCCAAGGCCTCCTTTGGCAAAACGAAATCGGGACTTACCCCGTCGGGCGAATATGATATTCGCGCGTAGGGCGATATCCTGTTTAAGTCCTCAAGGATCACGCCGCCGCCCGTATTGGGTGCGGAAACGGCGAGCTTCGGTATATACGGCTCGCATTTGCGAGTGATATGCCCGTCAAAGGTCAAAAGCGTATCTCTCCCCATGATATAAAGCAGACCTCCGAAAAGAAATGCGGTAAAACGCGAGGTGTCCGACGTTGCGTAAACACTCATGCTCTCATCGTCAAGACAATATGTCCAAATCCCGCCCAAACGCTTGTATACGTAGTATCTTCCCGTGCCGACTCTGCCGCAATATATCGGCTCGGCGTCGGCGATCCGAAGCACGCACTCGCAACCGCACCGCTTTTGAAGCTTTCCGTCGTCGGTTATACGCCAATTTCGCATATATACCGCACTCTTGACATCCTCGGATATTCTTTCGTTGCAGATTATTCCGTCAAAGCTTTCTATCTTCATGTTGACGGACGGTTTTTTTCTGAAAAGCGACATATTATTCCTCCGTTTTACGAATAAACGTCTTTTATTCCGGATATGACTGCGGGCAGTGAAGCGATAAATCTCTCACGTCCCGTTTCGTATTCGGCAAGCAATCTTTTTGAAAGGGCGGCGTTTTCGTCCGCACACAGCAGTGAACCGAGCTTCAAAGCGCAAAGATAACCGAGCGGCTCATCAAGCGGAAAAATATTGTCAAGAGAAGAATAGGATTCGGGCGAAACATTCACCTCGCCGTCGTTTATCATTCTTTGCACGCAAATAAGCTCACTGCTCACCGCACGGAGCAGTGAGGGAGCGCGCTCCCTCAGCTCACGTGCGTTTGCCGTCGTGCTGTCCTCGGATATCAACGCACACGCCGTATCGAATATATCGGACAGCAGCATATGCTTACGCCTCCGCCGCAGGTGTTATCTCAAGCAGCTTAAGCTCTGCGGGATAAACTATCTTCGCACCGTACAGATGCAAGCCCTTTACCGCATCGGCAAAACGCTTTTCGGGACGGTATGCCTCGACCTCGTTTATCTGCTCCGCAAACGCTATCGCTCTCTTTGTTCTGGCAAAGCACTTGTATGCATCGCCGACCTTTACGATATTGTTTGATACATAGACCTTGAAGCCGAGGAACGAGCCGATACAACCCTTGTCAAGCTCAGCCTCATTGCTCGTACCCTGCATTATCTTCGCCTTTACTATCTTTGCCGCAACGGCGGGCGGTACCTCAAGTATGATCTCCTCGTTTCCGGCTACATTCGCCTCAAGCATAGCTTGACGAACACCGAGCAGAAAATCGATGACCGAGCCGGAATTGAACGACGTACACGCCATCGTGTTCTCCGATGTCACCTTGGAGTGCAAAGAGTAGATATATTTATCCGCCTCATCGCTCAATGCCGATGCGGCAATGCTCATTGCCTCCTGCATGAGCTTGGGCGTCGATTGTGCCTTGTCGATATCGTCGATAAGAAAGTTGAAGCCCTTTGCTCTGTCTATCACAAGAGAACGCTCCGAGTCCGTCAGCTCCTCCGGTGCCGTCATATCGGTGTTCTTTACATAGTCGAAAACGGATATGGGATTGATTCCCACTATCTTGACCGTGTCGCCGATGCTCTTTATATCGCCCTCAAACTCTCGACTGCAGTTCTTTACGCCGATGTATTCCTTTTCAAGCTCACGGTAGAGCGTTTCGCTCCATATCTTGGGTATAAAATAAGAAAGTGCCATATTATTTTTTCTCCTTTATATTAAAAATTTATTTTACTTGCTTTGTGGGATATTATTCGAAAAATCCCTCTTGTCCCATACTCTCCATAATGGCGGTATAGTTTTCTCTTACCTGTGCATCCGTCATTGCGGCAACCTGCCTTGCGGTGAAGCACTGTGTTCTGCCGCCGCCTCCGATGCCTCCCGAGCTTACACTTCTGTTGCTTTCGTTGACCTTTTGAGCAAGCTCGTTCATCTCACCTCGCTCCGATGTGTATTTGTCGTAAGCCTCCTTGAGGCTCATGCCCTGCGTGACGTTCTCCCATACCGTCAGCGGTATGCTGTCAAGATCGCACTCCGGATACGCCTCGAAAAATTCGGTCATCTCACGCTCAAATCGCTCGTTGTCCGTTTTCTGTGTTTTCTCCTTCATTCTCGTTTCCTTTCGTTTGCTTTAATTCGTCAAGCAGCTCGTCCCTGTCGGGTATTATTCCGTCGGGAAGCCGCTTGAGGTATTGATACGCCGTTATATGCCCGCCGCTCAAGAGCTTGTCCAGCGTGTTGAGTGAGGCTACCTGCGAATATCTCGTGCCGGCACCTATATCCACTCTCGCATTTATAAGCGAATCGCAAAATGCTCTTTTATCGGGCAACCGACCGCCCGTCTGTACACCGTTTTCGATGTACGGCAAAAGTCTTTGCGACGGACAATACTCTATAAGCATCTCCGACCAGCTCAGGGCGATATCCTCTATAGCGGAATAAAGACCCTGCCTCAGTGTTTCCAGAGGTATCTCACTCGACTCCTGCAAGGCTATAATGGCACTCGTGTTATCCGGCTCCACCTCGCCCAGTGCCGCATCCGTCGCTCCCAAAAGCTCCTTGGTATCGGCAAGAGTCATTGATATTACCTCAAGAAAGCCGCTTTGAAGCTCGCCCGTGCCGATTATCGATGCCGCCGAGCGAACGTCGCCGCCTCTCACGCCTATCGCCTCGCCGACCTCGTTGCTCCACTCCGGTATGAGCGTTTTGTCGTATACGACCTTTGAAAAAGCCGTGTCCGTCATGTGCTTCATCACCATGGCGTAAGCCTTGTTGATGTACTTTTGATTTTCTATCATAGACGTTACCGGCGAGGTGCCTATATAACTGCCCTTCGTCCTCTCCCATGCGAATGAGGCTATCGGGTAACGCTTAAGACGTGTCGCACGCTGTGCGATAACAACGCTTCTTGTACTTTTTTGCCAATTCACAAAGCCGTTCCCGTCACGGTAGAACTTTATGAGATACGTGCAATTTCGCTCACCCTCACCCTCTATGTCGCTCATGTCTCCCGCACCTCTGCCCTGCGGCTCGTCGGGCGTTATCTTCGATATCTCAAGCGGCGATAAGCCGTTTTTCTCAGCCTCCTCGCACAAATGTTCTACGGTATCTCTGCCGCATAGCATAACATAAGGCTGTGACTGTATATCGTCACGGTTTACGTTTGCCACGAACAGATCCACGTTGTCGCACAAAACCGTCTTGATATCGCCCGTAAACGGCTGACCCGTCGCAATATCCGCATCCCAATACGTATAGAATACGCCGTTGCCCGATATTGCCGCATCAAGCAGAGCCTGCCGTATAAGTACATCCATTTTCGAACGGTCAAACCGATATTCGGCGTTTTTGTTCAGCAGGTCAATGCCCTCCTTAAGTCTTTCCCCGTATCCGTTTTCCTCTTTACAGAATAATGCGTCATCGCTGTAGCATATCCGTATCGGCTGAGAGGTAACGGAGGATACCATATAGTTGATGATACGCTTTATGACGTTGAACACGGGCTTGGGCAGCTGTCCGGAGCTTATGCCCGTCCATTGCTCGCCTCTGTAAAATCTTTCATTCTGTCTTACCGTGGAATACAGTCCGAGCCGTCGCTTGTATTCGACCCCCGCCTCATACTGCTCCCACGCCTCGGTGAAAGCTTCGTCGTTCTTCTTTATCTCTTTTCACTCCTTTGCTCAATAATATGCAATAGTATTACGCCGCTCCGCCCGCTTTCTTCTCGCCTCATACAGCTTCTCGGGCGTTTCACTCGCCTCAACTCGTGACATTATAAGATATCTCAATGCCTCCGGCAGATGCGTTATTTCGTGAGGTCTGTCCGAACAATCCTCCGGCCTGTTGTCGTCATAGGTCAAAAGAGACATACAGCGAAGCACCTCCGCACAACGATGCGTGAAAAACAGCCTTCCGTGAGTACCCGAGCCGTGAATGTATTCCCTCACACATCTCCAGCCCGCCACTCGCCTGTCATCGGCTCTCAAAAGCGGCGGCAATGATGCTTGCGTTGTCATTATCTCAAAGCCCGAATGCCCCGTGTCCTGCCGCCTGTTCCACAGATCGGGAGATGCGGCTATATATTCGCATTTGTATCCGGCAAGCTCACGCTCTATTGCCGCCGCTCCCTCGCCCAGCGTCAATCCGGGGGAGTGATATTCGTGTATCAGCCACAAATTTCCCTCGCTGTCGCACAGACCGACAACGAGTGCCAGCATATCGAAGCCGTAATCAAGTCCGGCAAATATTCGTCCGGTCGGTACAGCGTCGTTTGAGACCGTCTCACATTCGGCAAGCTCGGTAAAGTACTGCCCTTGAAATACATCCCATTTACCGTACAACCACGCCTGCCGCAGATCGTGCGGCAGACTCTGCAGCTGACGAACGTATTCCGGATCCTTTTTCATCAAGACCTCATTATCGTAAGCACTTGCCTGAATGAATGCGTAATCGTCCCCGTCCTCGCCCTCACGATAATTGCGGTCGATAAACAGCCGCTTGACCCATGCATGACCTATACCGCCGGGATTGCAGGTCAGATACATTCGCTTCGGATGATCGTTCGTGCCTCGCAAGCACGCCTTGAGTGTGCTGAATTGGTATTCGCTCAGCTGAGTAGCCTCGTCAAGGGCAATTATGTCGTATTCCTGCCCCTGATATTGAAGCGTGTCGCCGTCATCGCTCATATAACCGAGCTTAAGCAGAGAGCCGTTGGGGAAATTAAAGCATTTTCCCGTTTCCGAATACTCAACGCATTCGCCCAGCTCCGCACGCAGTGGCATTATATGATTGTATCTCAGCTCCGGAAAGCTCCTGCGGATTATAAGACATCGAATACCCGAATATCGGAAGCACAGCAATATAAGCTTGCGTCGCAATGCCCAGCTTTTACCGCCGCCTCTGCTTCCGCCGTATGCGGTATACTTCTTTTTCGAGGCGAAAAACAGCTTTTGCTTTTCGTTGGGAACACCCTCCAAAATAAGCTTTCGCATACTCTCTCCTTATTCGTAATCCTCATGCGAGCAGATGACCCTTACACCGCCGTCCTCACCCTCACGCTCTTGTTCACCCGAGCCGTAGCCGAACCGCTCCTTCATGTAAAGGTTCAACACCGAGGATGAAATGCGTTTCGTATTCGCATTTAACGCCTCATCCTCGAAAATGCTGTCGGCAAGCTGAGCCTCCTTTTCGTATTTTCGGCACAACCGAAAATAATCGTCGCGTGTCAAATGCATAAACCGCAGATAACCCGCTCTGTTCGGTATTCGCTCGCTCTCCGCACAGTGCCTTACATAATCCTCGATACTGCCCAGAAGCTCCTCACCGTTCATTTTTATCAAAGCTCTTCTTGCCATTACTCCCACCCGTTGCCGATAAAATCAAGCACACGCTCGGTGAAGCTCTCAATGCTTTCATCTCCGGCAAGCTCGTAAAGGTCGCCCACACACGTTTCGTTGATACAGCTGCGGCATACTACCCCGTCCTCCGTCTCAAAGCCGTCTTGCTCCGACATATCACAGGTGCAAATCAAACATTTGTTCTTCATTCCTTCGTCTCCTTTCCCGATAAGCCGCATATTAAAATGTGCCATCGAATACTAAAACATTTGTTCTCCTGCCTTTTCTCATCCGTCACACGCAAGCACAACGAAGTCGAGAACATTTGTTCCATTGCCTTTTTCCCATTAAACAGCCGCCTGTGGAATAAGACAAAACATTTGTTCTATAATAGTCCCCTTGACAAGTTAATAATTTTATGATATTATTGACCTGCAAGCCTTTGCACTACGGCATACCCCGTATGCTATATATATTATACCACATTTTTCCGAATTTGTCAAGGGGTTTTCCGAAAAAAGACGAATATTTGTTCGTTTTCTTCCGCACCTCACCTATTTTTTGTCGAAACGGAGCAGACCCATGGAAAATTACGACGTTTGCCAAATAACCGACCTTGCCGCATATGCGGGCAAGCTGTTGCTTGCCTCCGGTGCGGATATAGTGCGTGTCGAGGACACGGTACGCCATATCATGACCTCATACGGAATGCGTGAATTTGAGATATTCACCCTGACCAACGGTATTTTTTTGCATTGCTCCGGCACGGAGCGTATCATTTCGCCCGACGGCGTGACAAGCGAGCGTCCAAGGGACAAGCTGCGTATACATAATGTCCACCTGTATTCCACCGACTTGGGAAGAGTAGATAAGATAAACACGCTCTCGCGCAATATAGAGCGAGGCGGCATAACCCCCGAGGCGGCAATGGAGCAGCTAAAGAAGATCGAGTCAACGCCTCAGCATTCACCGCTTTTGCGTATGCTTGCCGCCGCACTCGCATCGGGTACGATATGCTATATGTTCGGCGGCACGCTCACGGATTCGCTCACCTCCTTCGCCGTCGGCTTTCTGTATTATATCCTCGCCGTATGCCTTGACGAAACGAAGCTGTCACGCCTTTTGACGAATATCATATGTGCCGCAACAATAACACTTCTCACTCACGCCGCTTGTCGACTCGGAGTGCCCGCAAACGCCGAAATGGTAATAATCGGCTCAATAATGCCGCTGGTACCGGGCGTATCGTTCACAAACGCCGTGCGAGATCTCGCCTCGGGCGATTACATATCCGGCATAGTCCGAATGACGGATGCGCTCATAGTCGCCGTGGGAATAGCCGTCGGTGTCGGCGGCACGCTCGGCTTGCTTGAGCTTTTGCATATTCTTTGAGGAGGCGGCAAAAATATGAACATATATCTCGAATATCTCATACAAGGCGTAGCCGCATTTTTCGCAACGGTCGCATTTTGCATATTGTTCAACGTACCGCATAAGCAGTACGCCGTATGCGGTGCCATAGGCGGCGTAAGCTGGCTGATATATTGTCTTTTCGATGAGACCCTCGGCGTATTCGTCGCGACCTTTCTGGCTACCGTGGCGATAGTGCTTATATCGCGTGTGCTTGCCATATTCCGCAAGACACCGGTAACGATACTCCTCATACCGGGCATGATTCCGCTCGTACCCGGTACGGCGATATACCAAACGGCATATTACTGCTTTACCGGCGATGTCGCACTTTTTGCCGAAAAGGGCTTTCTTACCGTAAAGCTTGCCTTTGCGATAGTCCTCGGCATAGTAATAGTTTTTGCATTGCCCATAAAAAAGTCGGGCTTCGGCTCAAAAAGCATAAAAATAAAAAAAGGGGATGACAAAAACGGTTGACCTTCACACCCACACAAATTTTTCGTTCGATATTTTGAACACGCCCGCAGCTCCCGAAAGCATGGCTCAAGCCGCAACGAATATCGGACTTCAGGCGCTGGCACTCACCGACCACCTTGAGGTAAACAGCGAATACGAAGGCATTTACGCACCGTTCGATTTCGCCGCACGTCGTCGTGCTTGCCTTGCGGCAAAGGAAAGCTCGTCTGTCCCCATACTCGTCGGCATTGAGCTTGGTCAGCCCACGCATTACCCGTCGCTTGCCGAAAAATTTCTCGCCTCGGAGCATTTCGAAATCGTTCTCGGCTCGATACATAATATAAAAGACACACCCGATTTCGCCCTGATAGATTACACGGGCTTTTCCGAGGACGATTATATATCACTGTGGGAAAAATATCTCGATGAATACCTCGCTCTGACAAAATTCGACGGCATAGACTCCCTCGCACATCTCACCTACCCACTGCGTTACTTCAAAAAAGTCGGCTTTGAGCTTGATTTGAAACGCTATGAGGATAAAATAACGAGGATACTGCTCTCGGCAATAGCCTCGGGCAAAGCCCTTGAAATAAATTCATCGGGCTACAGGCAGGGCATCGGCTCAACCTTGCCCGACGAATATATCATAAGTCTGTACGCAAGCCTCGGCGGCAGACTCGTCACGACAGGCTCGGATGCACACACGGCGGGCAATGTCGGATGCGATATAGACAAGGCGGAGGCACTTGTACAAAAATATAAACTGCAAATATGCGATTGGAGGAAGTTTTTATGAATAAACTGCTTGAATTACTTGAAAAGGACGGCAGACTCAGCCCCGAAACGATATCAATAATGCTCGCAAAAGAGGTCGGAGACATAAAAAACGAAATAGACGCACTTGAGCAGGACGGAACGATAGTGGGCTACCAAGCCATAATAGATTGGGATAAGACCGACCGCGAATACGTCACCGCACTCATCGAGCTTAAAATAACACCTCAAAGAGACCTCGGCTTCGACCGTGTAGCCGAAAAGATATATAATTATCCGGAGGTCAAGAGCCTGTATCTTATGTCCGGCGGCTTCGATCTCGCCGTATTCATCGAGGGCAGAACAATGAAGGAGGTAGCGTATTTCGTTGCCGAAAAGCTTGCCCCGATGGAATCCGTCGTATCGACCGCAACGCACTTCGTTCTGCGCAAATACAAGGACAAGGGACTTGTATACGGCAGAGGCGAGGTAGATCTGAGAGGTAACTGCATTTGACGGACTATTCAAAAATGCTCTCGAAAACGGCTGTGGAGCTTAAGCCCTCCGGCATACGCCGCTTTTTCGATATGCTCGAATCCATGAAGAACGTTATATCGCTCACCGTCGGTCAGCCCGATTTCCCCACACCCTGGCACGTTCGCGAGGCGGGCATGATAAGCCTCGAAAAGGGCTATACGTATTATACGTCAAACGCCGGAACGCTTGAGCTGAGACGTGAAATAAGCAATTACCTGTCACGCCGTTTCAATATGAGCTACGACCCTGCCTCGGAAATAGTAGTGACCGTCGGCGGCAGTGAGGCGATAGACCTGGCAATACGTGCCGTAACAGAGCCGGGGGACGAGGTAATGATACCCGAGCCCTGCTTTGTCTGCTATGAGCCGCTCGTTCGCCTCGCCTACGGCGTACCGGTGCCGATAAAAACAAGACGCGAGGACGGCTTTATGCTCACCGCCGAGCAGATAAAGGAAAATCTGAGTCCCAAAACGAAAATGGTGATACTACCGTTTCCGAATAACCCCACCGGTGCCGTCATGACAAGACAAGAGCTTGAAAAAATAGCCGAGCTGCTCGACGGCACGGACATAGCCGTGCTCTCCGATGAGATATACGCAGAGCTGACCTACGGCAAGAAGCACGTTTCGCCGGCAAATATCGACGGAATGCGCGAGCGGACAATAGTTGCAAGCGGCTTTTCGAAGGCGTATTCCATGACGGGCTGGCGGCTCGGTTATACAGCCGCCCCTGCGGAAATAACGAAGCAGATGCTGAAAATACACCAATTCGCTATAATGTGCGCCCCCACAACGAGCCAGCTTGCCGCAATATCGGCAATGAAAAACGGCGACGGAGATATTGAAATGATGAAGGGCGAGTACGACCGCCGCCGTCGCTTCATAGTTGACGGGCTGAATAAAGCCGGCTTGCCGTGTCTTGAACCGCAGGGTGCTTTCTACGCCTTTCCCTACGTCGGCTCATACGGTATGAGCAGTGAGGAATTTTGTCAAAGACTGCTCACCGAAAAGGGCGTTGCCATAGTCCCCGGCACGGCGTTCGGCGAAAGCGGCGAGGGCTATGCGAGAATATCGTACGCCTACAGCGTAAAGCACATTACAAAAGCACTTGAAAGAATAAGCGAGTTTACATCACAGCTGTCGTAACCAAGCCGTGATCTTATCCTTGCAAAGCCTTTGAATACACGTCTCGTTCGGCGTTATACCGTCGCCGTCGAGCGTGTATTTTTGCTTAAGCGTATCAATACGCCCAATAGGTGCCACACACTCACGCAGATCGAGATACGGTATGCACCACTTTTGAAGCACTTCCTTGATAGCCCGACACCATACATCGTCAAATTCCCCGTCGCTTGTGTAAGGATAAAATATATATCCGTATTTTCGCTCGGTATTCGATTTCACGAGAGTATGGCAAAGCGCCTCAAGTCCTCCGATAAAGCTCGTCGTATCGTACACACCGCCGTAGTCCTCGCTTATCACACCGAACGGAGCATTGCTTTGCTTGTCGTAAATACCGCCTTGGAAGATAATGTAGTCTATCTCCGCAAGGCTTTTCGACAGCTGCGAACCAAGTCCGCCGCCGGCAAAGCATCCCCCCTCCTCTCCGCACTCCGTGATATCCGCCATGCTCTCACCTGCGATAAGGCTTGCCCAAGATACGGGATACGGTGAGACGGAGAGCAGTGACTTGCCGTAAAGCGGATCGAGCGTGTTTACATCGCCCCTGTATGTGACCTCCACCGTGTTTTCCTTACAGCTCAACACATCGTACTCCGAGGCTATAACACATTTTACAGGCTCATATTGCTCAATATACGAAAGCGAATAATCGGCATATAAAATAACGGGCGTGCCGTTGTCATACTGCTCCTTGAAATACTCCGGCAACGCCGTATCGGCGCTTTCTCCTGCCTGACCGTAGGTAAAATATACGTAATCGTCATCACCCGAATACATAAGTCCCGCTCTTGCCTTTTGCGGGTCGATCGCATCAGGTGAGAAAACAAAGTGAGTGCATAAGCATTTGCTTGCAGTCGAATATTTGACAAGAGATCGCTTGTTTACCCTCGCACAGCTCGTGTTTACATACTCCGATGACCTGTATGGCGAAAAGCTTACAGCCCTGCTCGTCCTGCCGTAATGCTCATCGTTTGCATACAGCTGACCGTTTACATTCTCCATGACCATTCGCGCAATATTGTATTTGGCTAAGCCCGACACGATATCGTACACATCGTGATTTGAATGAAGTGATTTCAGCTGCACAAGCCTCGGTGCGGCATATGTCACATCCCCGATCTTGACACAGCCGATAACGGAATCGACAATGCTTGACGGCGTAAGAAGTGTTTTCGTCTCCTGCCCCGTCTCAACGCTCTTGCCGTATATCTTAAAGCTCGTCACGTCACACGGAGCTACACAGCTGCTCGCACTCACCGATTCGCCGATGACTCTCGTTAAATATGCATTTGAATAACTGCCGCCCTCGCTGACTAAAGCCGAATACGCCTCCACGCTTTTTTCATATTGCTCACATCGCTCACGCTCCGCAAGACAACGCTCTCGCTCTGCCTCGCATCGCTCCGACTCCGATCGCTCAAGCACCGAAACACGCCCGTCAAGCTCAGTTACGTTCCCCTCAAGCCCGTCACACCTCTCGTCGTTCGCCTCTGCCGTCGCAAGAGCTTTCTCGCATATCTCACACAGCTGAGAATATACATCCTCACTCGGTGCGGCAGGCACTCCCTCTCTGCTTAAAATACTCACGTCACACTTTATAACGTATGGCGAAGTGGTTCTTATGCCCCCGCCGTAAACACCGACAGTCAAGCACGGCGGTGAAACGATATCCTGCGGTATGCATATGCTGTCATCCCCGTCAAGCACAACATCAATATAACGCTTGCCGCCAAGCAGTCTCGCCGTCTTGATATGCCCGTCCCACTCGCCGTCAAAATGAAATTTCAAAAGATAATCGCCGTTGTCCGCCACAATGTCGACACGCTCGCCGACCGAACGGATACGCTTGTTTTTGACCTCAAGCTCAATTATCATTTTCTGCTCCTTATATAATATAAAACGTTTGTTCGTCCTTTCTGCGACAAAAAAGAACTTTTGTTCCCATATATATTATACCACAAGAACATTCGTTTGTCAACCCCATTTTCAATTTTTTCACCCAACATATTTTTACCACTCATCAAGTCATCCTTTGACCGCTCCACAGTCATAAATTTACCACTCGTCGATCCTCCCTATGAGAGAAAGTCTGCACAACTTCATTATACACTAAACTATCTCACCGCGCTACTATTTTAGTGAACAACATTCAGTGATTAGATACACGAATGGAA
This sequence comes from uncultured Lachnospiraceae bacterium, assembly GCA_964562175.1. Taxonomy (GTDB): domain Bacteria; phylum Bacillota; class Clostridia; order Oscillospirales; family CAG-272; genus CAZCJU01. Next base: position 110 of record CAZLRV010000018.1, on the reverse strand, counting down.
CATATAGTCGCTTTAACATCGAATTATGCCTTGTGGCACTCTTTCGTAAGCTACCCACTGTAACCCCTATCCGCCGCTCAAGCCTAAAAATATTCACACTTATCGGTTAA
>CAZLRV010000017.1:0-34845 GCA_964562175.1 uncultured Lachnospiraceae bacterium | reverse complement strand
TTTACCTGCTTGTCGATGTTCTGCTGTTCTGTTTCGGGTGTATAAACGTGCAGTAATTTATCTTCTCGGACAATCTGCTTTTTGGCAGCTTTATGCACCAGTATAGTAAGCTGCTGTCCCATGATGCGCGTAGAACTTCCCGAGATGAAATGCTCCTCTTTTTCGATCGCACGAGTCTGAACAAATAAATCGAGCTTTTCTTCGATCCACGGTGTTTTACTTGCAAGATATTCTGCAATCCATTCTTCAAGGGTGCCGATCGGAGCAGATAGCTTTATTTCGTTGTTCGGGAACACCTTGAGGCGCACCTGTTTCATTTTTTTAAGCGAAACCGCAACAGGCAGGACTGCCCCTTTAATAGTTACTGAAAATTCCATATTAGTACCTACTCATTGCTGTCTTGATCGTGCTCTCGATGAGTAGATCCATCTTATCCATCGGCAAGTCAATTCCAAATTCGTCACAGAAATCCCAAATAAGATCCTCTACCGCCTGATTCATCTTCTTGTGAATCGGCGTGCTGGTTCTCCAGTCTACTCGCGCGAGAGATTGAATTGCTTGTTTAATGTTGAGCGCAAGTTTGCCGAGTGCATCGTCGAACTCTACAGTGTCCTCGCCATGCTGTTTCAGCACATCTGCTACCGCGCCATAGAATGCCTTAGCGTCGCTGTCATTCATAATGGCGGAAGGATAGCTATGTCCTGTAAAGCCCTGGCGAAGATCTTCAGCCATTCTTTGCATGCTGGCAAGATAAACGTTTTCGTCACGGGATTTTCTATATTCAGCAATGGTATCTCTGATTCTTTCGGAGAACTTCTTAAAGAGCATCGGATCCTCATAACGTCTGGATTCAAGCTCAGATACGATACGGGTATGAATATATGCCGCCTTTGCTTTCTGACCTTCGACTTCTTCGAGCTGTTTATCCATAGCTGCCTTATCGTGGATAGCCACAGGCTCAACAACAATTTCAACCGGCTCTGAAGTTACGAATGTGTTTAGGAGGCTACGGATTCCATCCTCGTACTTACTGAAGTCAACCTTCTCCTGATATACCATCATCAAGGCAGAACGCAGCTTTTGGAAGAAGAGCAAATCCGACTTGTATTTCTGCATCTGCTCAAATCCGACACTTTGGTAAAGTGAATAACTGCCTACTGCAAGATTCATCATCTTTGAAAATTCGGAAAGTCGCTCGTAAAACTCCTTTCTGAGAGATTCACCCAGTTCGCTGTCATCTCTGTCAAAGAATGCAACCCATGCACGAGGATTATTCTGCTCAAAAGAGGCATCGCCAAAGAAATCCCACAAGTTTTTGTGCGACTGATCCAGCTTATCTTTGCCCTCATTCGCGGTTGCGATTGAGTCTGCAAGATCTGCAGGATCATATCCTGAGAATCCGGACTGAGAATCGCTATACATCTCCATTGCGCTGTTGAGGTTTCCGAAGAGCCCCCAATAGTCAACTATGAGACCGAAATCCTTACCGGCATAAATACGGTTGACACGCGCGATCGCCTGGAGAAGTGTATGCTCCTTCATGGGCTTGTCAATATAAAGCACACCGAGAGAGGGGGCATCAAAGCCGGTCAGAAGCATGCTCTGCACGATGACGATATCAATATCCTCGCCTCCGATAATATTGTTTTTCACATATTCTTCGTACTCATCGTACTTGGTGCCAAAGCGAGGCTCAACCTCAGTCTTAAAAAAATCACGGATAATTGCTTTATCTGTTTTGCCAACAGCACCTTCATCGCCTTCGGCGGATACCGAATCATCGCAAATCAATGCCGCTGCACGAACACCGCCGATGCCGTTGATTGCGCGCTCAAGTTGAACTGCTGCCGCACGAGTGGAAACCGCCGCCATAGCCTTATATCCGCGAGGCTTACAATAGGTAAGAAAATGCTCGTGTATATCAAATGCTATCATAGATATACGCTGATCGGTAGGAGCAAGTCGAACAAATGAGCTCCACTTTTTGCGCATATCTTCTTTCTGCGGCTCGGTGAGAGGCGCAAGAATACTCTGAAAATAATTGTTGATCTTATCGCTTGTAAGATTTTGCGGAACAATTCTTCCGTCATATACGAGAGGGACGATGACCCCGTCACGAATACCGTCTTCAAAACGGTAAGAATGGCCTATCTGCTTACCAAACTTTGCATAAGTATTTGTTTGATCTTTGCGAAGGAGTGGTGTTCCCGTGAATCCAATTTTGAACGCGTTCGGTAGAACCTCGTTCATCATGTTATGGAACTCACCTGTATGTGAACGATGGCTTTCGTCGATCAAAAGAAAAATGTTATCATCCGTCACCTTCGCGCGCGATTTTGCTGCCGCCTCGAACTTATTGATCGTCGTCGCAATAAGCGTATTCGCAGAATCGGTAAGCAATGTAACAAGACCTCTACCCGTTGTAGCCTCGACGGGATCCATACCGGTATGAACGAAGTTGTCGCGAAGCTGCTTGATTAGATTCAAACGGTCGCAAACAAGTACAAATCGCGGATTTGTGACAGCACGATCAGCGATAATGCGCTTAACCAGCATAACCATCGTCAGGGATTTTCCACTACCCTGTGTATGCCAAATGACACCGCCTCGTGTGGGACAATCATCCTCACCGCGAATACGGCGCATGGTATTTTCAACGCCAAAAAACTGCTGATAACGGGCAATTTTCTTAATGCCGCTATCATACAGAATAAAGAATCGTATTAAATTAAGCAGTCGCTGCTTGGAGAGCATAGAAACAATAATCTTATCCTGCTCGGTAATATGTCCGTCATCGACGTATCGTTTTGCGGCATCTTCCTGCCACTGCACATCTTCCTCGTGCCACTTGCAGTAGAAGTCTGCTTTTGTTCCGGCAGTACCGTATTTAACCGATTCCGGGTTCATCGCCATAACGAGCTGCGCAAACTTGAACAACTGAGGAATATAGTCCGGCTGCCAGTTGCGAACGTTCTGCTTGACACCTTCTTCAACGTCCACGCTGGATTTTTTACATTCGATAACAACCAGTGGAATACCATTGACGAGAATAACAATGTCGGGGCGAGCATATTTTCCGTTTGTGCGCTCTACTGAAAACTCATCGGTTGCTTGCCAAATATTGTTTTCGGGATGCTCCCAGTCAATATAAGAAATGTCAAAAGACTGTGTGTTTCCGTCATAAAGGTTCACATCGCAGCTCTTGCCATAAATTAAACGGTCATAGATTACCTTGCTCGAAAACATCAAACCTCTCTCAAGCGGTGCATCCAGCTCCCGAATTGCTTCAGCGATAGCATCCTCCGGGAAGGGCATCTGCTTGCCACGATAAATATAAGATTGAGAGGCGAGAAACTCTCTCATAACATCCGGAAACAAAACATGCGAAAGGTGACCGCGCTTTTGCTCGGCCTCTGCTCTCGGTATGTATTGATATCCCATTGCTTGAAGCTCCTTCAAGGCTCTGTCCTGGGACTCCGGACGCTCATTGAAAATTTGATGATTCGGCATAATCTACCTCCGACTGATATAGTGGCGCAGCAGGGCACAATGCCCTGCCAGCCTGATAGTTTAATTTTTATCCTTTGGCGGACACGGGTCGTTGCCGTGACTGCTGGGATTCTGAATGGTGCCATCCATACGATGCGGAATAAGCTCGGTTCCGCCGTTGATGCTCATTCTGCGTCCGGCTTCCATTGCTTCTTGCTTCGTGTCATAATGACCGCTGATACGCTTGGCGTTCTCTCGTTTTACATCCCATCCGCCATTTGGGTTGTGTACAACATGATGTTCTTTTCTTGCCATGGTGCCACCTCAATCATAGATGTCACAATACGGGCACTTCCAAGATGTGCCTGCGGGTCTATCGGGATGTATTTTGTTATCTAACTTGCGATTTTCACCGAAGTCGTGATAATTTTTGCACTCCTTTTCGAATGCTGCCTTAGGCGATGAAGCATAGCTGAACTTAAATCGCTTGTATCGTTCGCCTACGTGCTGTTTTATTCTTGAAGCTACATCGCTATCGGCTCGACCTACGTACTGTACAATGAATACATTTTCGTCGTTTTCATATCCTAACGCGTAGTTTCCTGCGGATGTTCTGGTGACGACTGCGTCAACCTTTGCCCTGGTAAGCTCGTAAGAGCCTTGCATGTCTAATGATGCCATTTGGGTCCTTTCTCTTGACAAAGTCAAGCTCGTGTGCTATAATTAGCACGTATGGGTTGATTTTTTTCTGTCTGCTTATACGATTTTCGAGTGATTAGATTGTTGCCGCAATGTAATCACTCATTTTTTGTGTCCTCATAGGCGAGCTCCTCCTTTCTGACTATTCGCTTTTATTTATAGGGAGCCGGTGCAGTTGCCGCTACACCGGCATTCCCGTTAAGCGTTCACACGCACAAGTCCTGTTAGCAAAAGCTGCATCAGGGCTTTTTTCTTTTGTTGTAATGCATCCAATTCATCCTTAAGCAATTCTGCCTCGCGGTCTGCATTCAAAAGGACACCGACAATTGCCTCCTGTTCAGGAAGGTCGGGTATATCAGCAACATAATTTTGAACTAATGACCATTCCGACCGAGGCATCTTAGTCCCTGAGGAAGTATTGGCAATTGCGATAAAACGTTCGCTCTGCATAATATAAAAGAGATATTTATTGTGGATAACTCCCGAGCGGGGCTGAAGCACCCATATCTCGCTGGAACATACTCCATCAAATGGTGCAAGAACGACCTTTCGCAAGTATGGCCGTAGTTTACCGAACAGAACATCTCCTACGCCAAATGTGCACTTGCTACTCTCTTGCTCTTCGGCCAAACACCACCCCATTAATCTACCAGTTGAACTCTCTATATGCTCTAACTCTATACATTTTGTTCCTGTCTCGCATTTCTTGGCGCTTACCATAGTTCTGCGCAACAATGCTATTTCATCAAATTGAATGAATTTCCAGTTTCCTTTGAATCCTGGCAGTCGCACACCACTGTTAGGATCCATCAATTTCTGCATCAACCACTGCTTTTGCTTGCGCTTTTCGTCAAGGAGCTGTTGCTTCAATTCGATTACGCGGTCGAATTGGGCAATGATGCCGTTTATCTTTTCGCGTTCCTCAAGCGGCGGAAGAGGAATCCTTCCTAATAAAACTTCTTCGTTGTTAACCTTCATGTCGTTCTTTGCACCGCGCTTGACAAGCGGCTTCAAATAATTATTCAAGAAGGTGTCAATGCAGAAATAGTTTTCAAGATACTGTCCAGTTATCGGTGAGTCACAATGGTACACCGCGTACAATGTAGAAACAACCCCGGGCTTTCCACGATTCTGTTTTACAATGCCATACGGATTATTTTTCAGAGGGCTCTTGGTATAAACAACGTCACCTGTTTCTACTATGTGGTACGGTGCAATCGACTCTCCTGCGTATGACCTACCCAAGAGTTCGATTTGGTTCACGACGCCTTGCTCTCCTGAAACAGAAAGAACATCTTCGACGCCATATTCTAAATCTTCGTTCCTATCTTTATTCTCAGTTAATACAGTGTTTAGCGCTGTTGGCTCTCCCCAGTCAAGCGGGAATAACATCGCGCGTTCTGTTGCATATCCCGTTGGCACTTCGCCGCGTCGGACTGTTTCAATCCGTAATTTTATATCTTCTCTCATAATTTTCACCACGCTTTACAAGCCAAGCTCTTTGAGATACTGCGCCATCTGCGCTTCGACGACTGCAATCTCAGCCTTGATGCGCTCGATATTGCCCTGTACTTCCTCAATGTCAATCAGTTCTTCTTCCTCAAAGGTGTCCACGTAACGAGGAATATTGAGGTTGAAGTCGTTTGCCTTAATTTCTTCAAAGCTTGCCACGTGTGCAAATTTCTCAACGTCCACTCGATCGGTGTATGCCTTAAAGATTGCATCAATATGGCACTGTTCCAACTTATTCTGGTTCTTGTCCTTGCGGTATCTGAGGTTGCCGTTTTCATCCTTGCCAGATGCATCAATGAAGAGTACATCGTCGGTTGCTCTGTTCTTCTTGAATATAAGGATACAAGCAGGGATGGACGTTCCGTAGAAGAGGTTTGCGGGAAGGCCGATAACCGCGTCCAGCAAGTTTTTTTCAATTACGATCTGGCGAATTCTACCTTCGGCAGAGCCTCTGAAGAGAACACCGTGCGGAACAACTGCCGCCATACGTCCGTTGCTACGCAGGGAGTGCAACATGTGGAGCAAGAATGCCCAGTCTCCCTTGCTTGCAGGGGGAACACCCCAGTCGAAGCGGTGGAAGCGGTCAAGGTTTGCAGTCATCTTGAACTTCTTGTCATCCTCGCTGCTACCGTCCTCCTGACGACTATTGAAACCTTCCGCCCACTTATCCAAACTGAAAGGCATATTCGCGACGATTACATCAAACTGCTTGAGGTTGCCATCAGAATCGAGATGCTGAGGGTTGGAAAGTGTATCGCCCCAAGCGATATTACTATCGTGAATGCCGTGAATAAACAGATTCATTCTCGCCATCGACCAGGAGGAGCCGTTCATTTCCTGACCGTAGATAGCTACACCGTCAAGCGAGCCTGCCTGACGAGCGGTACGGATAAGTAGCGATCCCGATCCGCAGGTTGGGTCGTATATCGAGTTTCCTGCCTTGGGGGCGGTCAGCATACCCATGAGCTCGGATACCATGCTCGGCGTGAAGAACGATCCTGCCTTCTTGCCCGCCTCTGCCGCAAATTCGCCCACCATGTATTCGTAGGCATCTCCGATTACGTATGCAGGGTCCTCTCCGGGACCAACTTCAATCTGCGAGGGCTCAAGACAAAGCGGCTTGAAGTCCTCGAGAAGAGTACGGAGCTTGGTGACTTTCTGTTGAGGATTTCCGAGCATCGACTCACTGTTGAAGTTGATACTACGGAACACGCCGCGAAGTTCTGCGTTATTATCCTGAATGCCTTGAAGGGCGGTGTTGATCATCTCGCCAATCTTGGGATCGTAGCGATTGGTGTAAAGATAATCGAAGCGCTGGTTATCTTCAAGCACAAAAGGAAGATTTTTTCTTGCACGCTCGATGCGTACAGGATTGCCCTTGTAGCGCTCCTCAAGTTCTCTTAAAAATTCAGTATAAGTGTCATCGAGATATTTCAAGAAAAGCATGGAAAGAACGAAATCCTTGTAGTTTGCGGCATCAATCGTGCCGCGGAAGGTGCCTGCCGCCTTCCAAAGCGTTGCCTTTATATCCTGAGAAGTTGTTTTGCTCATTTTGTGTTTCCTCCACCATTGATGATTTTTGTAGCCAGCATAGATACCAGCCGATTGTTTTCTTCTATATATTCATTTAATAGCTGCTTGCGTCTGCGTGATAACTTCCATATCTCGCCCACTTTGCGTTGATCGGCAAGGGGAATGACAGGAATTTTGATATCAGCCAGTTTCTTCACGGACACCGCTTTAATTGCGGCTGCACTGCCGGTTACGTGCTCAACCTGACCAATAATCTCTTTTTGCTCCAGCAAATAGCCGAGATAATAGGGATCTACATCGTTGTTCGGACGAACAACCAAAAGATTTTGTGAAACCGCCATACCGATTGATTCGTCACTTACAACGTGAACAAATGACGGATTCAACCTTTTTATCAATATATCGCCTGAAGAGAGTAGCAGTTTGGACGCAATTTCGTCGCTTCGATATTGAACATCAACATCGCACATGATACCGGTGTCATTAAAGCTGTTCGGTTGCACAACCCGATAGGCATATTCACCTTTTTCAGCAAATCCGGTACAACCGGCGATGATTTCTGCTATATCTCCAAGTCTTTTTTCTTCGGAAAGCATACTTGCATCCCTCCTTCTGCCATAAGTATAGCACATCAAGAAAAGTTTGTCAATAGGATTATTGCAAATTATTTTATTGTTAAGCAATAACATTTTGATTTCTACCCTGTTTATGCGCGTGAAACGCATGTTTTTGCTTTTTTTCACAAAATCTTACCTCTGTATTGATCGTTGCAGAAGGTTCAAATCTCTCCGTCCGCACCTTTTCTTCGCTTTTTGCAGCAGCATAAAACGAACAAAAGTACACCAGCGTTTTTGCTGTTTTTAAGTATAAAAACAGAGCCGGAGCAGCAATTTATGCCACTCCGACTCCGATTTTTATGCAAATTTCCTTGATTTAGCGCGATTTTGCCTCAAAAACGCCCCGAGCACGAAAAAAAGAACTTTTATCTGGTAGACAAAAGTTCTTTTTTATTTGGTCGAAGTGGCGGGATTTGAACCCACGGCCTCTTGGTCCCGAACCAAGCGCGCTACCAACTGCGCTACACCTCGAAATATTACTGTGTTAATACTAATGTATTTTACCACATTTCTTCCGTTTTGTCAAGTACTTTTTCAAAGATTATATCATAATTATTTTTGCAGGGGGAAAATTTAATAATTCAAGCCGCAAAAGCCTTCCCGTAAAGCGGAAAGGCTCGGCGGTTTTATTTATTTTGACGGTGCAATGTCGTGAGCAGCTCGGTGAGTATGAAAACGAGGCAGGGCGCGGTTGAATAAAGCAAATACTCAAGCTTTTGTGCAAATATCAATGCGCAAAGAAGCATTATAACGGCGATTAAGAGGCGGGATTTTTTGCCCTCACACTCGGTATATGTGCATATCAAAAAGGAGGTCAGCGTGCATAATATCAGCGAGGCGGACACAACGGAGGTCAACGCATTTGCATCCGCACCGGATGCACGGAGCAGTGCGGAGGTGACGAACATAAGAGCAAAGCTTATCACACCTTGCAAAAGGCTTTTTCTTTTACCTATGTTATTGCTCTTTGAAAAGAGGAAAAAGTGCATCAAGGCACATATATCGAAAAGCATGGAAAAAACAAGGCAGAGCGGCGAAATATTGAAAAACGGAGAAAGCAGGGAGCATATCACAGCCAAGCTCTTGAGGACACCCGAAAACACGAAATGCCTTTTGACCTTTTGCTTGCAGGAGTCAAATTGCTTCATTTTTTCGATAAGCGATACTATGTGAGTTATCGCCCCCGTATGCGTTCCCGAACGAACGACGGAGCAGGACAACAGCTTAAGTGGGTCGCATTCGTCGCTTGAGCATATATCGAATGATGTGACCTCGCTTGAGGTAATAAGTGAAATATCCGAGTATTCGGAGACGGCTATTCCTATTTTCTCGCCTCTTGTGCGTTGCAAATGATCAAGCACGTATTGCTTTTCTTTTGCGCTCAATCCCAAAAACATTCTGTAATTTTCCATTTTCAGCTTAATTATGCCGAGATTGGAATGGTTAAGCTCATATGAGGTCAATATATTTTGTCTGCTCGGTGCTATACCGAGCCTTTTTCCCAGCTCATAATTCGCATCCGATATGTCATCGCAGAAAATGAGTACTTTAACATTATGATTCTCAAGCTCGCCGACGGCTTTTATATCCTCCTCCGTCATGGCTTCGTTCATTATTATAAAGCCCTCAAAGCAGAGCCTGTCGCATCCGACGTTATCACTTTTCACATACTTTGTGCCGTAGCCGTTTACACGAAAGCCACAGCTTTCGTATTTATGTATAACATCGTTCAAATGCGTTATATCATCGTCTGTAAGCGGCAAAATAATGCCGTTTTCGTTTTTGTGAGTACAGTGCTTGAGAAGCTGAGATGCACTTGATAAACAGCACATCATTATCTTTTTGCCGTCGGAGACGAGTGAGGCGTTTATAAATGCTTCTTTGAAGTATTTTATCGGTACATAAAATCCGTCAACTATCTGCTTATTTAAATGTATCAGCTCAAGCGTATTGATTATTGCCACCTCGTCCTTTGAAAAACGCAACGTGGGATCCATGACAGATGCGGCAATACATAAAAGACGGCGGCATAAGCTCACATCCTCGGTGTCGGCGGCATTGTATTCTTTAGTGCCGATATATATTTTGCACACCGACGGGGAGGGGCAAAGCCCCGAGATCTTCGGTACGGCAAGTGTCGTTATGTCCTTTATCCGAGAGGCGGAAGAAAGCCGTCTGAGATATGCTCCGCTTTTGCCGCCGTCCCCGATAACGGTATACCGTGCGAAGAAAATATAAAGCAAAGGATATGCCGATTCGAGAAGGGTGGAGCAAAACAGGCAGAGGAGCATCATGAATGCCGTTCCGGGGGAGGTGCGGCGGCTTATAATACAGAGAAGGGCTGTTAAAAAGACGAATGTCATGCCGAGTGCGGTGAGCGATCGTCCGAGCCTGTGCGATCTTCTCTCAAACGGTATTCCGTTTTCCCATGCATTTCGTTTGGTAAGTCTTTTTCTGCGAACGAATGTATCCTTGCCCGTGTCGCAAACTATGGCTATCGCATGACCACCGGATACCACCGAGTTTGAAAATGCCATATTTCTTTGATATTTTTCTTCAAGATAAGGCTCAAAGCAGATAAAATCGGCATTTTTGATACCGTCGCCGCCGTTTATCTTTTTTTCAAGCACTCTGAACGAGTCCGTGTAAACGAGTCTTACATCGCACGTCAGCATATCGCCGACGGAAAGATATATAATATCTCCGCGTACTATTCTGTCGCATCGAATACGCGATATTACCCCGTCGCGCTTTACCAAATGCGTGGGGTAATGCTCACGTACACATATCTCCATGTCTTTTTTCGTTTTCATATATAAAACGGATATTGAAAAAGCAGTGAGCATACAGAGCAGTGAGGGGAGAATGTACATACCGTTTTCGGTGAAATAATAATATAAAAATGAGAGGATGACAAAAAGGCATGATGCCGGAGCGGATGCAAGTATCTCGCACACACCGCTATACACGCCTTTCTTGTGCATATCAATATCGGAGGCGGAATACCTGCGTATTTTGTTTTCATACTCCGTTTTTCCAAGTCCGCTTTGCACATTCGTCCCGAATGCACGCTCAAGCTGTGATACGGTGTATCTGTAGTATTCCGTCTCGATATTTTTCATCGTCTTATTTTACGCATATCTCGTTGTTGTCAACAAAGAGGGCAAGCGTATCGAGCTTTTTGCCACAGTTGCCGATTATAACGTTTGCCAGCTTATCTTCGACATTTTGCTCGATATAGCGTCGCATATTTCTTGCGCCGAATTTTCTGCTGAACGAGTTCTTGGCAATGTGACGTACTACGGCATCGTCATATTTGAGCGTTATGTTACGCTCGGCAAGTGTAGTGGCAAGCTGTGAAAGCATAATTTCGGATATTGATACAAAATTATCCTCGGTGAGCGAATTAAACGTAATTATCTCGTCTATCCTGTTCAAAAATTCGGGACGCAACAGCTCACTCAGTGCTTTCATCGTTTTTTCTTCGCCGCTTTGCTCCTCGCTCTTTCCGAAGCCTGCGGAGGAGGTAACATGATCAGAGCCTGCATTAGTCGTCAAAACGATTATCGTATTTTCAAAATTCACTTGCTTTCCATGCGAGTCGGTTATCTCGCCGTCGTCCAATATTTGCAAGAGAATATTCAAAACATCGGGGTGAGCCTTTTCTATCTCGTCAAAAAGTATTACGGAATACGGCTTGCGGCGTATCTTTTCGGTGAGCTGTCCCGCCTCATCGTAGCCGACATATCCGGGAGGGCTTCCGATAATACGCGATACGGCGTGCTTCTCCATATATTCGGACATATCGAGCCGTATCAGAGAATCGGGCGAATCGAACAAATCGAGAGCAAGCTGTTTTACAAGCTCTGTCTTGCCCACGCCCGTGGGACCTGCGAAAATGAACGAAACGGGCTTGCGCTTATAGGCTACTCCGGCACGGTTACGCTTTATCGCACGGCAGACGGAATCGACTGCTTTATCCTGACCTATAATATGCTCCTTAAGTCGCTCGGAAAGCTTGTTTACCTTCTCAAACTCCTCCTCCGTTATCGTGCCTGCGGGAATACCCGTCCATATTTCTATAACCTCGGCAAGCTCGGCAGAGGTCAGTGTAATGAGCTTACGCTTTTTCTCAAGATCCTCAAGCTCCTCGTTGAGCTTGTATTCCTCGCTTTTCAGCGTGGCTATACGCTCGTATTTCTTATTCTGTTCTTCCTCGCTCTGCGCCTCTGTTCCCTCAAGTGCTTCACGTTCCTTGACCGAACGGGAAAGCACATCTCGTCTGTAATCTATATCGCCTATAATGGGTGAATTTATCGCAAGGTGCGATGCCGCTTCATCGAGCAGATCTATCGCCTTATCGGGCAGAAATCTGTCCGTTATATATCTCTCCGAAAGCATTACGGCTTGACGCACGGTCGCATCCGATATGGATATGCCGTGAAATTTCTCGTAATACTCTTTTATTCCCGAAAGTATCTCAACGGTATCTTCGACGCTCGGCTCTTTGATGATGATGGGCTGAAAACGACGTTCAAGTGCGGCATCCTTTTCAATGTATTTTCTGTATTCCGCAAGCGTTGTCGCACCTATTACCTGAATTTCACCTCTTGAAAGTGCGGGCTTTAATATATTTGCGGCGTTCATACTGCCCTCGGCATCGCCTGCGCCGACGAGATTGTGTACCTCGTCGATAACGAGAATTACATTGCCTCTTTCCTTGACCTCGGATATGAGGGCTTTCATTCTGCCCTCAAATTGTCCCCTGAACTGAGTACCGGCAACCATGGCGGTAAGGTCGAGAAGGAAGACCTCCTTGTCACGCATTTTGTACGGTACGTCGCCCTCTGCTATTTTGAGTGCCAGAGCCTCGGCTATTGCGGTCTTACCCACGCCCGGCTCACCTATCAAGCAAGGATTGTTCTTTTGCCGTCTGTTTAATATCTGCATGAGGCGTGCAAGCTCTCTTTGCCTGCCAATAACTCGGTCAACCTTGCCGTCACGCGCTTTTTGGGTAAGATCGAGACAATAATTTTTTAGATAGCTCTTTGAGTCGTCCTTGACTTTTTTCTTCTTTTCTTTGCCTGTACCCTGTTGCTCCGCATGTCCTCCGCGCTCGGAAAAAAGCTTGAAAATATCAATAGCCGGAGCCGTTCCCTCGCCTCCGTCCTCCTCCGGTACAAGTCCGTCTTCGTCGCCAATGCCCTCCGACAGCATACTTTGCATATCCTCGTCCATGCGGTCGAGGTCTTCACTGCTCATACCCATATTTTTCAAAATGTCGTCAACGGGCTTTATTCCCATCTCCTTGGCACATTTTAGGCAAAAGCCCTCCGAGGTCGATACGCCGTTTTCCATTTTTGTCATAAATACAACGGCAACTCTTTTATGACATCGTGAACATAATTTCATATAAATCACCATTTCCGCCGCAGTGCGGCAAGTATAACTTCTTAAAGTATTATATTAAGGAAATCTATTTTCTTCATTATTATTACTATAATGCTCTTATCGAGCCAATACACGGACAGTGTGGGATCCTTTGCCGCCGCAAGTGAAAATGCCGCATTGAATATAACGGTAATAAGCAACAATGCGATAAAGCCGATACAAGCTCCGAGTACACCGCCGAGTATGCCGTCGGCTGTGCCGACAAACGGTATTTTGCGAATCGCACCGGAAAAGTGCGAGAGCAGTCGAACGGCGATAAACACGACAACGAAGATGACCGCAAATGCCAGCATATGAGATATACAGCCCGCCACAACGGAGGATATACCGTCGGAGAGCTTCTCACACAGCTCATCAGCCTTTTGCTCGGCATCGGGTAAGCTTGAGCCGAGTATATCATCTCTGCTTGTATCGAATTTTTCAAGCAATGCATCGAATTTTCCCACACTTCCGTCGGCTGAGTAAAGTGCGGAGGTACCATGCTCTTCGACCGCAGAGGATATCGAAGTATAGACAGGCTCTCTTACCGAGGAGTATATGACCTTATCGTAAAGCAGATCGGAGAGCGGAGAGGATAATGCAAGTGCGACTATCAGTGCGATTATTCCCGCAGACAGCTTAAGTACCGTTTTGACAAAGCCCTTTTTATAACCTCGGAAAATAAAGAACGCAAATATTATTATCAGTATAATGTCGAATAATATGTTCATAAATCGAATTCTCCTTAATTAAATTCTTTGTTTTTTATCAGAGCCGTACCCGTTTCGGTGAATATCAGCAGATCGCCGTTGTCGCATTCGACTGTGTGCTTGATATTCTCGTTTATATGATACTCCGATATATCGCCCGTGTCAAGTGTGCATCTTGAAATTTTCTCCGACGAGATTGCATATGCGTATCGTTCGGATACGTAAATGCCGTATACATTCTCCGGAGCCTTTGCAATACTCAGAATACAGCCGGCCGTATCGGTAAGGATAAGCTCGTCGTGTACAAGAAAATAATAATACTCCTTCGATACACTGTAAAGCGACGCAGTGTATTCGAGAACGCTTTTTTCGTCACCGTATCGAAAAAATGCAAGCCTTTTGTCAAAAATCAGACAGAAGCTGCCGTCCAAATCACCCGCAACATCGGTGCATTCGGCATCGTACACCGCCGATTCCGTTGTCTTATCGGTAAATATATCATGCCGTGCCACAACAGTGGATACACCGTCGGAATGCTTTCGATATACGGCGTACAACGTGCCGTCCTCGCAGAGCTTCATTGCGGCTACATCCTTATCGGATGAGCGACGTGTGTAGATGCATTCGAAATTTCCGTTGTAGACTTTTATTATCGAGCGAAACGCATCCCCGCTTGATACGGTGGCAATGTAACCGTTTTCGCATATTGCAACGAGCGAAATGGGGTGATTCGACTTTTCAAAATGCAAAAGAGAATTTTTGTCGTAAATTCGGAAGCCGGTGCCGTGTGTGTCGTAAACGACGGCACGTGTGTCCGAGACGGCAAGACGGGGTGAGGAAAAGGCGTGCAGGTCGTCAAAGCAAAGCCGTCCGTTTTTGCCGTACATTTTCAGCTCGTACTCGTCAAGCACGGCACATCGGCAATAAAGCAGACCGAATGAAAGTGCCTTGTCGTAGCCGAGACTGTCGTATTCTGATGCATCCGTTTTCAGCTCAATGCGAGGTGTGTTAAATAATGTATGCAGATTTTTTGCATTAAACTCGTTGCCGAAAAAAAGCAGAGAAAGCACCGATACGATGATGAGCAACGAGACAAGCGCATATTTAAGTGCGGCAAGACGCTTCGATATTTTGAGATAACGAGCATTTTGTATATGCTCCGCATGTCGTTTCTTAATCATATCCGTTTAGCTTTGGGTATTCCTTATCTAAGGTAACCTGCGATAAATACAGTCCGTCGGGCGGAGCGGTTATGCCGAGCAAGGTGCGGTCACATTCGGTGAAAGCGTTCGATATCACACTCTCGTCGAGCTTACCGTCGGAGATATAGAGCAGTGTTCCGACGATTATCCGCACCATATTGTACAAAAAGCCGTTGCCCTCAATAAAGAATGTGACATACTTATCGCACCGAGTTACATATGCGGAATATATCGTTCTCACCGTCGTCGCACGCTCGGAGCCGGTCGACGAAAACGCCTTGAAATCATGCTCGCCTATGAGCTGCTTTGCGGCTCTGTTCATCAGCGGCACGTCGAGCTTGAGCTTGTGCCTGTAAACCCGTTTGTATTCAAACGGATCCTTTTGCCCGCCGTCGAGTATACGGTATTCGTATTTTTTCTTTACCGCACTTTTTCTCGGATTGAAGCTCGGTGTGGGGTACGCTTCGATTACGGATATATCCTCCGGTAAAAGAAAATTGTATATTGTACGCAATCGCTCGCACGGTATTCTGTTGAATGTCTGCTCCAGCGGCTCGACGCTTGCGTAAAAATCGAGTGCGTGAACGCCGGCATCCGTGCGACTGCAGCCGCTTATGCGGCAGGGAACGCCGAATATCTTATCGCTTACGGCTTTAAGCTCGCCTGCAACGGTTCGACAATTATTCTGTATCTGAAAGCCGTGAAAATCCACGCCGATATAGCACAAACGAAGAAATATTTTCATAACGATATACCGTAGGCAAGCTCCGGCAGCTTGACGAAATTTAAGGCGACGATAAGTGCGGTGAAAAGTATGAAGAAAGCAAGCCATACCCAATCACAGGCACGCATCTTAGGCTCGTTGAGCTTTGTCCTGCCCTCGCCGCCTCTGTAGCAACGGCAGATCATGGCAACGGAAAGCTCCTCCGCACGGCGTATCGACGAAAAGAGCAGGGGGATGAAGATAGGCAACAGGGCTTTTGCACGCTTTAAGAGAGAGCCTTGCGAAAAATCCGTTCCGCGTGCCTTTTGCGATGCCATTATCTTCTCGCTTTCCTCTATCAGTGTCGGAATGAAACGCAGTGCGATCGACATCATCATCGCAAAATCATGTACCTTTTTTACCCCCAGCTTCGACAGAGGCTTCAAAAGTCCCTCTATACCGTCCGTCAGCATTATCGGCGAGGTGGTATACGAGAGAAGAACACTTGTGGCGCTTATCAAAAGCGTAATGCGTATTATCATCTTAACGGAATTATATACACCGTCGGAATAGATCTTTATAAAATACCACTCAAGCCAAAGCTCGCCCGTTCTTGTGAGCAGTATTTGAATGACTACGGTAAAGAGCATGATGAATATCAGCGGCTTCAAGCCCTTGAATATCACACCGAGCGATATCTTCGAAAGCAAAATGAGTGTAAAAACGGCGCAAATGACCAAAGCCGTTGCGATAAGACCGTTTGAGAAAAATATTGCCGCGATCAGCAACAGAGAAGCACTTATCTTGACCCGCGCATCCATTTTATGCACGGGTGAGCTTCCGGGAAAATATTGACCTAAGGTTATATCCTTTATCATTTTCCGCCTCCGAGTAACGGCTTCAGTGCTTTATACGCATCCTCGACGGTGTATATTGCATTCGGCAGCTCAATGCCGCGTTCACGAAGCTTAAATATCAGCTTTGTTATTTGAGGCACGTTAAGTCCGACCCGGCGAAGCTTCAACGGCTCGGAAAATATTTGCTCCGGCGTACCCGTCATGTATACCTTGCCTTTGTTCATGACGATTATTTCATCGCAATACTTTGCCATATCCTCCATGCTGTGACTTATTATAAGCACCGACGAGCCGCTTTTTTTTCTGAAAGAAACCAGCTTTGAGAGTATATCGTCACGTCCCATGGGATCCAGACCCGCCGCAGGCTCATCAAGCACGAGCAGTGAGGGATGCATTGCAATTACACCGGCTATCGCCGCACGTCTTTTTTGACCGCCCGACAGCTCAAACGGCGAGGCACGCAAAAGCTCTGCCGAAAGTCCGACAAATTTTGCCGCTTCGATAACACGACGCTTTATCTCCTCATTGTCACAGCCCATATTCTTCGGACCATAGGCGATGTCCTTTGCCACGGTTTCCTCAAAAAGCTGATATTCGGGATATTGAAATACTATACCTACCTTAAATTTAGCATCGTAGGACGTTTTTTTTGTGGCGTTTATGTCCTCGCCGTCAAGTAATACCTTGCCCTCGCTCGGCGTGTAAAGCCCGTTGAGCAGTTGGGCAACGGTGGATTTGCCGGAGCCTGTATGACCTATCAAGCCCGTGACAAGACCGTCCTTCACAGTAAGGTCGATATTATCGAGTGCCTTTTTTTCAAAGGGAGTCTTTGCACCGTAAATGTAAGATACGCCCTTTAATTCAAGTGCCATATTCACTCCCCCTTGATCATTTTATAAAGAATATCGGCACATTCGTCCGTATGTATCGGCAAATGTACTCCGTCAGCCTGCCCCAACAGACGATACATAAGCTCACTCACCTGCGGAACGTCCAAAGAAACGGAACGCAGTTTTTTCACCTGAGAAAACACCTGCGTGGGCGTGCCTTGAAGAAAGATACGTCCGTCGTTCAATACGATAATGTTATCCGCCTCTGCCGCCTCGTTCATATAGTGAGTTATGAGAAGCACGGTAATGTTCTTTTCATCTCTCAGCTTGTGTATCGTTTCCATTACCTCGTCACGCCCGTGCGGATCGAGCATTGCACTTGACTCGTCGAATATTATGATATCCGGCTCCATCGCTATGATCCCCGCTATTGCGACACGCTGTTTTTGACCGCCGGACAAACGGTGCGGCGCGTGCTTTGCGTACTCGCTCATGCCCACACGAGCCAATGCATCGTCAACTCTTTTGCGTATCTCCTTGCTCGGTATACCGAGATTTTCCGGTCCGAAGGCGACATCCTCTTCAACGGTCGTTGCCACTATTTGATTGTCGGGGTTTTGGTGAACCATACCGACACGTTTTCTTATTTCGTATATTTTATCCTCGTCAAGCTCCGCATTCAGCTCCGTGCCGCATATCTTTATACTGCCGCCTATTACGCCGTCCTCGGAGGTTATAACAAGATTGAGCAGCTTGGCAAGAGTTGATTTTCCGCTTCCGTTATGGCCCAAAACGGCGGTAAAGCTGCCCTTTGGAATACCGAAAGAAACGTCCTTCAGTACCTCTACCGTGCGTCCCTCATCTCCGAAATAGGAGAAGCTCAACGAATTAACTTCGATTATGTTTTCCATGTTATCTTTTATCGTGTAAATACACACCTTGCGGCAGAGCCGCAGGGCATTACTCCTCCCGTGGAGGATACGGGCAAGCCGACCTCATCCGCTTCTACCGTGCCGCCAAGCGGTGACAGCTCAAGCGAAAGCATATAGCCCATGGTGGATGCGGAAAGCCCCGTTGTGTACGAATTGAGCAGAAAGAACAGCGGCTTGTCGGAGAGCAGTCTTGCGGCGGCTTGAAGCAGACCGGTTATGTTTTCCTCAAGCTTCCATATCTCACCCGACGGACCTCTGCCGTATGACGGAGGATCCATTATTATGGCATCGTATTTATTGCCGCGCCTGTGTTCACGCTCGATGAATTTCATGCAATCGTCAACTATATATCTGATCCTCGCATTCTCAAGCCCCGACAGACGTGCATTCTCCTTTGCCTGCTGTGTCATTCCCTTTGATGCATCGACGTGGCAGACCGATGCGCCCGCCGCCGCCGCGGCTATCGTCGCACCGCCTGTGTACGCGAAAAGATTCAAGACCTTTATATCACGCCGTGCGTTTTTTATAAGAGAGGAGAACCAATCCCAATTTGCCGCCTGCTCGGGAAAAAGCCCCGTGTGCTTGAAGCCGGTGGGACGAATAAGAAAATTCAGCTGTGAATAGCCTATGCTCCATTGCTCGGGTGTGTTTTTCCTCGTCCACGAGCCGCCGCCGGAGGAAGAACGACGGTAAACACCGTCCGCTTTGTTCCAAAGAGGGCTGTTTTTTCTTCCGCGCCATATGACCTGCGGGTCGGGACGGACGAGAATATATTTACCCCAACGCTCAAGCCGCTCGCCGTCGGAGCAGTCTATAAGCTCGTAATCATGCCATTTATCGGCTACATACATTTTTATTCATCCTCCCCATCGCCGAACATACCGCCCTGAGCAGGCACGGGTCTGTACGGTATACCGAGATGCTCATATGCAAGTGAGGTAACCATACGTCCTCTCGGTGTGCGTGACAAATACCCTATTTGCATAAGATAAGGCTCGTAAACGTCTTCTATGGTTATCGCTTCCTCGCCTACCGTTGCGGCAAGCGTTTCAAGTCCGACGGGGCCTCCGTTGTAATTCTTGATTATAGCCGTGAGCATCTTTCGGTCTATATCATCGAGTCCCAGCTCGTCGATCTCAAGCTTTTCAAGCGAATAGTCCGCAATAGCCTTTGTTATGACCCCGTTACCGACAACAAGCGCATAGTCGCATACACGCTTCAAAAGTCTGTTCGCTATTCTCGGCGTTCCTCTTGAACGCAGGGCTATCTCATATGCCCCGTCCTCGTCTATTTCAATATTCAGTATCGATGCACTTCGTTTTATTATCGTGCATAGCTCTGTGGGTGTGTAAAGCTCAAGGCGGGCAATAACACCGAATCTGTCACGCAAAGGTGTGGTAAGCTGTCCGGCACGGGTGGTTGCGCCTATGAGGGTGAAATGCTTGAGCGGCATACGTATGCTTCTTGCCGCAGGTCCCTTGCCTATGATGATATCAAGCGAAAAATCCTCCATTGCCGGATAGAGTATCTCCTCTACCGTGCGCGGCAAGCGGTGTATCTCGTCGATAAACAATACATCGCCCTGACCGAGGTTTGTCAAAAGCGCCGCAAGATCTCCCGGTTTTTCTATAGCCGGTCCGGAGGTTATTCGGATATTAGCCCCCATTTCCGAGGCGATTATCTGTGAAAGAGTCGTTTTTCCCAAGCCGGGAGGACCATACAGGAGAACATGGTCAAGCACCGACCCCCTGAGCTTTGCCGCATCCATGCAGACCTTGAGATTTTCCTTTACCTTTGTTTGTCCGGTGTATTCGGCAAGCGTTTGCGGTCTTAGTGTAAGATCGCCGTCTGTGTCCTCACTCTCGTATTCCGAGCTTAATATTCTGCCGTCGTCGCCGAATTCATCGGCTTCAAATTCATAAAAATTAGACATCGTCTACTCCGTTATCTCATTAAACGCTTAAGTGCTTCCTTGATAATATCCTCCGTACCCATACCGACGGTGTTGAGCTTTGAAAAGACGGAGGATATTTCCGAGGTGGTATAGCCAAGCACGAGCAGGGCTTTTTTTGCATCGGATACGGACGAGTCCGACGTATCGATCTGACCGACATCAACGCCATGCTCCACGGATATCCGTTTTGCCACCTTATCCTTAAGCTCTAAAATTATTCTTTGCGCCGTTTTAACGCCCACTCCGTTAGCAACGGAGAGCTTTTTCGCATTCTCCTCGCTCACCGTCAATGCGAACGATGCGGGTGTAAATGAGGTCAATATGCTCATAGCCGCCTTGGGGCCGACACCGGATACGGATATCAATAATTTGAAAAGCGCAAGCTCCTCCGTATCGTGAAAGCCGAAAAGCTCCACGCCGTCCTCCTTGACGGAAAGATAAGTGAACAGCTTGACCTTGCCCGATGACGAGGAGACCTTGCCGAGTGTATTTCCGCTGACGGTCAAACAGTAGCCCACGCCGGAGCAATCTATGACGACGGTATTCGAGTCTATGACGCTCGCATCACCGCATATATAATAAAACATTTTGTTCCCCTATAAAAGTTTTTTCTTTTTTTCGTTGTAGTAGCCCTTCATCACAGAACCGCCCGTGTGTGCGTGACATATCGCTATTGCCAGTGCATCGGCGGTATCGTCGAGCCGCGGCATTTTTTTAAGTCCGAGAAGCATCGATGTCATTGACATTACCTGCTTTTTTTCGGCTCTGCCGTAGCCTACGACCGCTTGCTTTACCTGAAGCGGGGTGTATTCATACAGAGGCACGTTGTTTTTCACCGCAGATAGCAGGATGACACCTCTTGCCTCCGCAACGGCAATTGCCGTTTTTTGGTTGGTGTTGAAAAACAGCTCCTCAACGGCTATATCGGTAGGAGAATATTTTTTGATTATCTCCGTCACACCGTCGTAAACGGTTCGCAATCTGTATTCGACATCGATCCCCGCTTTTGTTTCTATTGCTCCGTAGGCAAGAGTGCGGAAAGAGCCATACGAATAATCGATAACGCCGTAACCGACAATGGCAAGCCCGGGGTCTATACCCAATATCCTCATTGAACGCACTCCTTTACCTTTATCGATACGATTTTAATCATTATATAATAGCATATAAGTATTTATATTATCAATCACATATTTGTAAATTTACTTAAACCTTTGTTTTTCCTCACTTTTCCCCACTCCGTCAAACAAAATAATAGAGTAAAAAAACAAAAATTTCCGTTTTTCTATTGACAAAATCGAAAATACGGTGTATAATTATATACCGAGGGCAATGGGGTCTTCATAAGATAACATTTATAACGCTTGCGTGGCGTATACCCTCTTTCTATAATATGATTGGAAAAGCAAAGGCAAAGGCGTCTTTATGTTTGACGTCTTGCCTTTGCTTTTTTGTTTTTTTTTACGAGGTATGAGGATGATTATAAGCGGAGATGAAGTAAAATACGTAGCCGCTCTCGCACGGCTCAAGATAGCCGAGGATGAGCTTGAGCAATGGGGCAAGCAGCTTGGGGAGGTCATAGAATTTGCCGATAAACTGAATGAGATAAATACAGCAGACACCTTATCGTACCGATGCGGCTGTGAAACGATAAATGTTTTCAGAGAGGACGAGGTCGCCGACTCAACGGAAAGGGAAAAAATACTGTCAAATGCTCCGGTGCAAACGGACGGCTGCTATGTCGTACCGAGAGTAGTGGAATGAGGTGAGTAAATGGGTACTCTGCTTGAATACGCAAGACTGCTCAGGGAAAAGAAGCTTTCGTCTGCGGAGCTGACAAAGAAATATCTTGAAAGAATCGAAAAGCTTGATGATAAATACGGCTGTTATATAACGGTGTGTGCCGATGAGGCGCTTGCCTGTGCAAAGAGGGCGGATGAAATGCTCGGCAACGGTGAGGGCGATTTGCTGACGGGAATACCCGTCGGAATCAAAGACAATATCTGCACCGAGGGAATAAGAACGACCTGTGCATCGAAAATGCTGAGCGATTTCATACCGCCCTACGATGCCACGGTAATAAAGAAACTAAAGGCAAGCGGAGCGGTAATACTCGGTAAACTCAATATGGACGAGTTTGCAATGGGTTCTTCGACCGAAAGCTCATATTTCAAAAAAACGAAAAATCCTTACGACCCGACGGCTGTTCCCGGCGGCTCCTCCGGCGGCTCTGCGGCGTGTGTGAGCGCCGACCTTGCCGTGTATACGCTCGGCTCGGACACGGGCGGCTCTATCAGACAGCCGGCGGCGTTTTGCTCGTGTGTCGGTCTTAAGCCGACCTACGGCAGAGTATCGAGATACGGGCTTATAGCCTTTGCATCCTCGCTTGACCAAATAGGTTGTCTTACAAAGGACGTGGCGGACAGTGCGGCGGTAATGAATATAATATCTGGTCACGATGCACTTGATTCGACCTCATCAAGCATAGAGGTACACGACTATACGAAAGCTCTCGAAAACGGTGTTGCGGGTATGCGTATAGGTATACCGCGCGAATATATCGGTGCGGGAATATCCGACGAGGTAAGGTGTGCCGTTGAAGAAGCGATAAAGGTTTACGAATCGCTCGGTGCCGTGTGCGAAATATGCTCACTGCCTCATTCCGAATATGCCTTGCCCGCCTATTATATCATATCGTCAGCGGAGGCAAGCTCAAACCTCGCAAGATTCGACGGCATCAAATACGGATACAGAACGTCCAACGCCGCAAATATCACACAGCTGTACGAAAACACAAGGTCCGAGGGCTTCGGCGATGAGGTGAAACGCCGAATAATGCTCGGAACTTATGCATTAAGCTCCGGCTATTACGATGCATACTACAAAAAGGCACTGGGTGTGAAAGAGATCGTCAGAGCCGATTTTGACAGATGCTTTGAGGACTACGATCTGTTGTTGACCCCGACCGCTCCGACAAGCGCATACGATTTCGGCGAAAAAGCCGACCCCGTATCTATGTATATGGGCGATATTTGTACCGTTGCGGTAAATATCGCCAAGCTTCCGGCAATAAGTATTCCCGCCGGACTCGATAAGCGCGGCAGACCTATCGGAATACAGCTTATCGCAAAGGCATTTGACGAGGGACGCTTGCTCGGCGGCGCATATGCATATGAGCGTGTTTGCGGCTATGATAAGTTGCGCCCGAAAACGGATGAGGTGTGAATATGAAATATCAAACGGTAATAGGACTTGAAATACACGCCGAGCTGGCGACGAAAACGAAAATATATTGCTCATGCCGAACAAGCTTCGGCGGTGAAGAAAATACGCAGACCTGCCCCATATGCACCGGTATGCCCGGTACGCTTCCCGTATTGAATAAAAAAGTCGTTGAATATGCGATAAGTGCCGGACTTGCGATGAATTGCGAAATAAACGGATATTCAAAGCAGGACAGAAAAAACTATTTTTACCCCGACCTGCCAAAGGCATATCAGACATCACAGTACGATCTGCCGTTGTGCAAAAACGGATATTTGGATATAGTCGTTGACGGTGTGAGCAAGCGTGTGGGAATAACACGTATCCATATAGAGGAGGATGCGGGAAAGCTTATACACGACAGAGTAGCGGGCGCAACGCTGATAGATTACAACAGATGCGGTGTGCCGCTTATCGAAATAGTGACCGAGCCGGATATGAACTCGCCCGCAGAGGCAAAGGCTTTTTTGGAACGGGTCAAGGAGATACTTGAGTATATCGGAGTATGCGATTGTAAAATGCAGGAGGGTTCACTCAGATGCGACGTGAACCTGTCCGTGCGCCGCATGGGCGATACACGCCTCGGCACTCGAACGGAAATGAAGAACATCAACTCCTTTGCCGCCGCATACCGTGCAATGGAAAACGAGAGCAGACGGCAGACAGAGCTGATAGAGGACGGCGGTAGTGTCATTCAATCGACACGCCGCTGGGATGATAATGTCGCTCAAAGCTTTGAGCTTCGCTCAAAAGAGGAAGCGCAGGACTACAGATATTTTCCCGAACCGGATCTGCCGTTGATAGTCACCTCCGAGGAGGAGATAGCTCGCATAAAAAGCTCCCTGCCGATCCTGCCCGAGCAAAGAAGAAAAAAATACGTTACACAGCTCGGACTTTCCGAGTACGATGCAAGCCTGCTTACCTCGTCAAAGAAAATATCCGATTATTTTGAAAGCGTTCTGCCGTATACGGACAACGCAAAATGTGCGGCAAATCTTTTGATATGCGATATATCGGCGATAATGCATAAAAGACGGCTTGACGATATACCGTTTTCACCCGAATATTTGGCAAAGGCGATAGCCATGTACGACAGCGGACGTATAAGCTCCGCATCGCTTAAGCGTATCGTCGAAATGCTTTTCGATACAGAAAAGGAGCCGCTTGATATAGCCCGAGAAAACGGCTTGATGCAGATAAGCGACGGGGAAACACTGAAGCCCATAATAAAACAGCTTATTGAAGAAAATCCCAAGGCGGCGGCGGAGCTTGTCGGCGGCAAGGGAAAGGCAATGGGATTTTTCGTAGGCAGAGTCATGAAAGCGACCGGCGGAGGTGCCGACCCGACACTTACGGAAAAAATCGTCAAAGAACTGCTTGAAATAAAATAAAGCTTAAAATTGCCGCAAGGCGTAAGTATATGGAGGATGTTATGTCAAATACCGCTGTTGTCGGAATAAATTGGGGAGATGAGGGAAAGGGCAGAATGGTCGATCTGCTTGCGGGCGATAATGATATCGTCGTTCGTTTTCAGGGAGGCGGAAACGCAGGTCATACGGTCATAAACGAGTACGGAAGCTTTGCGCTTCATCTGTTGCCCTCGGGAATATTCGGCAAAAACACCGTGAATGTCTTGGGCTGCGGCGTTGCACTCGATCCCCAAAGCCTGTGGGAGGAGATATGCGAGGTCACGAAAAAGGGCGTGGACATAAGCGCAGAGAACTTGAAGATAAGCGACCGTGCGTCACTTCTTATGCCGTGGCACAGAAAACTCGATGAGCTGGAGGAAGCACGGCTTGCCGATAAAAAATACGGCTCGACAAAGCAGGGAATAGCACCCTTTTATGCCGATAAATACCGCAAAAAAACATTACTCGCCGGTGAGCTTCTTTATCCCGAAAAGCTTATGTCTCACATAAATGATATAATCGAATACGAAAATCTTATTCTCAAAAACGTATACGGTGATGAGGGATATAAAAAAGAAGATATCATCACTTGGCTCGACGAGTATTGCGAGAGGATAAAGCCGTTTATATGCGATACTCGAAAATATCTTCACAACGCCCGTATCATGGGCAAAAAAATGCTTTTTGAGGCTCAGCTCGGTTCACTGCGTGACCTCGATTACGGTATTTGCCCATATACTACCTCGTCAAACACAACGGCGGCATATGCTCCGGTCGGTTCCGGTCTTCCCTCACTGAGAATCGATGAAACGATAGGTGTTGTAAAGGCATATTCGACCTGTGTGGGAGAGGGTCCCTTTGTATGTGAAATGTTCGGAGAGGAAGCGGAGGTGCTTCGCCGCCTCGGCAACGAATACGGAGCAAAGACAGGCAGACCGCGCCGTGTCGGTGCATTTGATATCGTTGCAACGAAATACGGTGTTGCGGTGCAGGCGGCTACGCAAATAGCCTTGACAAAGCTCGATGTGCTGTCATATGCGGAAAAAATACCCGTATGCACGAAATATATGCTTGACGGCAAGCCGACAACGGAATTTCCGTTCCCGTCACGCCTTGAGGACGCACGACCCGTCATAGAATACTTTGACGGCTGGGGTGAGGATATATCTCAAATACGCAGTTGGGAAAAGCTTCCCTCGGCTTGCCGAAAATATGTCGAGTATATCGAGGATTCAATAGGATGTCACATCAAATACGTATCCGTCGGAGCGGAGCGTGACAGTATTATAATAAGAGGGTGAAAAAATGAACGATACATACCAATCGCCTCTGTCAACTCGTTACGCATCGAAATATATGCTCAAGCTCTTTTCAAACGATACTCGCTATACGACTTGGCGTAAGCTCTGGGTCAGCCTTGCCGAGGCACAACGCCGCCTCGGTCTGCCGATAACATCGGAGCAGGTAAAACAGCTTCGCGAGCATATATACGATATAGATTACGAATGCGTGCGCAAACGAGAAAAAGAGGTGCGACACGACGTAATGGCACACGTTTACGCATATGGCATAGCTGCGCCGAGTGCGGCGGGAATAATACATCTCGGTGCGACAAGCTGCTTTGTCACCGATAACGCCGATCTTATAATATACCGTGACGCTCTGAAATATATACGCCGCCGTCTTTTGGGCGTTTTATCGTCTCTCTACACAGTTGCGGATAAATACAAAAACACGCCCACGCTCGGTTATACACATTATCAACCCGCACAGCCGGTGACTGTAGGAAAGCGTGTAACGCTTTGGATGCAAGACCTTTTGTCCGATATCGGCGAAATAGATTTCGCACTTGACAACATAAAGCTTCTCGGATGTCGAGGCACTACCGGCACCGAAGCAAGCTTTGACGAGCTTTTTGAGGGGGACGGAAAAAAGACGGACGAAATGAACGAGCTTATATGTCGTGATTTCGGCTTTGATTCATGCTATGACGTAACGGGACAGACCTATCCCCGCAAGGTCGATTCGCGAATATTGAACGCTCTTTCCTCCATTGCTCAAAGTGCTTACAGAATGGCAGAGGATATTCGCCTGCTCCAGCACGACAGACAGTTAGAGGAACCGTTTGAAGATGAGCAGATAGGCTCATCCGCCATGGCGTATAAACGTAATCCCATGAGATGCGAACGTATATGCTCGCTTTCAAGATATCTTATGACCGATGCCCTGAATGCTCATCTTACCGCATCAACGCAATGGCTTGAGCGAACGCTTGACGATTCGGCAAACAGAAGAATATCTATGCCGGAGGGCTTCCTTTGTGCCGATTCGATATTAAGACTTTGCCAAAACGTCGCATCCGGACTTGTTGTAAACGAAAAAATAACCGATGCCTGCCTGCGTGAGTATCTGCCGTTTGCGGCAACGGAAAATATCATGATGGAGGCTGTCAAGCACGGCGGTGACAGGCAGAGGATACACGAAATAATACGCAAATGCTCAATGGAAGCGACAAGGGCGATGAAAAACGGAGAAGGCTGTGATCTGATATCACGCTTGGCAAACGAAAGCGAGATAGGTCTCAGCCGTGAGCAGATCGAGTCTGTGCTTGAGCCGAGCGCATACACCGGCAGATGTAAAGAGCAGGTCGAAAGGTTCTTGGACAAGCTCAAGCCCCTGCTCGATAATTACGAAAAATGCGAGGATGATATAGAGCTGTGAACCAAAATACGGAAAAAATACTCGTTGTTGATTTCGGCGGTCAATACGATATGCTTATCGCACGGCGAGTCAGGGAGTGCCGAGTTTACGCCGAGATAAAGCCTTACAATAAAATTACACCTCAACAGATAAAGGACGGCGGCTATAAAGGCGTTATCTTCACCGGAGGGCCTAACAGTGTATATCTGCCAGATTCTCCACACTGCTCACCCGATATGCTTGATATCGGTATTCCGATACTCGGAATTTGCTACGGTCACCAGCTTATCGCATATGTGTCGGGCGGCAAAATAGATGCCTCGGAGCATTCGTCCGAATACGGTCGCACCGTAGTTTATACCGAAAAGTGCCGTTTGTTTGAAAATATTCCCGAAAAAAGCATTGTATGGATGAGTCATACCGACTATGTGTCGGCTCTTCCGCAAGGCTTTACGGTGATCGCACATACGGATAAATGCCCGACGGCGGCAATATGCGATGAGAAGAGAGGTCTGTACGGTGTACAGCTTCATCCCGAGGTTACACACAGCGAATACGGACGGAAAATAATTGAGAATTTCCTCTATTCGATATGCAACTGTAAGGGCGATTGGACATCGGAGAGCTTTATTGAAAGTGCGGTGAAAAAGTATTCAAAACAGCTTGAGGGAAAACGTATACTGCTCGCATTGTCCGGCGGGGTAGATTCGTCGGTTGCGGCGTATCTGCTTCATCGTGCAATAGGCGATGGCTTGATATGCGTGTTCGTCGATCACGGTCTGTTGAGAGAAAACGAAGCGGATGAGGTCGAAAAAACCTTTTCGTCCCTGCTCGGAGATAATTTTATCCGAGTAAATGCAAAGGAAAGATTTCTCGAAAGACTTAAGGGTGTGCGAGAACCCGAAGCAAAGAGAAAGATAATAGGCACGGAATTTATACGGGTCTTTGAGGATACCTCAAAGAAGTTAGGCAAGATAAACGTGCTGGCTCAGGGTACTATTTACCCCGATGTCGTCGAGAGCGGACGGGGTGATGCGGACGTTATAAAAAGTCATCATAATGTCGGAGGCTTGCCCGAGGTAATGGACTTTGAAAGCATAGCCGAGCCACTGGCGGAGCTGTTCAAGGACGAGGTAAGACAGATAGGTCTGCGCCTCGGTGTACCGGAAAAGCTTGTTTTCAGACAGCCGTTCCCCGGACCCGGTCTTGCCGTGCGTATCATAGGCGAGGTCACGGAACAAAAGCTTGAAATTCTGCGTCGAGCAGATGCCATATTCAGACAAGAGCTTGAAAACGCCGACACAGTCGGTGCCGACCAATACTTTGCCGTACTTACCGATATGTCAAGCGTCGGCGTTAAAGGAGATGCGAGAGTCTACGGCGCAACGGTTGCACTGCGTGCCGTAACCACCGATGATTTTATGACAGCCGAGTGGACTAAGCTCCCCTATGAGGTGCTTGAAAAAACATCAAGCAGAATAACCGGCGAGATCGACTCCGTCTGCCGAGTAGTCTACGATATTACCTCAAAACCCCCCGCCACGGTGGAGTGGGAATAAATAATGCCCGAAAACTTTGAAAATACAGAGTTTTCGGGTATCTTTGTTTTGTCGGTGTATTCGTATAAGTATATAGCAAATAGTCGGCTGTGATCACATATAAAATCGAACACATGCCAGAATGTTACAGATGTGCATCTCATATGCGAAAGTAACGGAACGCACATCCCTATAAATTCAGCAAAATATGCTTGTGTAAGATTTCGATCTGTGCGTAATTCTTTTAACCGCACGGACAAGCATATAATCATAAATATCACCTCTTAATAATTTTGCCAAGAGGAGCCTTTCTCACGGAAACATCTGCGATTTATTTCGTTGCTCTTCGGCAAAAGTCGAAAAAAGTTGCTGATTGTAGGTATAATCGTTTCTGCCCGTTGCATTATTCATAAATTTGTGATATAATCGTAAAAATTCAAATATTGAGAAAAGAGGTCAAAGATATGTTTAATAATGTTGGTGCTAAAATTAAAGCAATAGCAAAAGTAGCCGCTTGGATAGGCATTGCCGTTTGCTTGATATATGGATTTGTTATGCTTGTTTCTATGGAAAATATGGCATTGATCGGTCTGCTGATAATGACAGTTGGATCATTGGTTTCTTGGATTTCCGCACTTGTTCTTTATGGCTTTGGTGAATTGATTGAAAACAGCAATATTATAGCCAATAAGAAAAATACAGATGTTCCCAAAACGAGCGCAAAGGATAAAACACTTGAAAAATGGCGTAATGACGGATTGATAACCGAAGAAGAATATCGATCAAAGATAAACAGCGCAAAGTAAGGAGCGGTAATATGAGTGAGAAAGCATTGACGAAATATAAAATCATCACTATAATTTTGCTTGTTGTTTCTGTTGTCTTTGACATTCTGCAAAAGCCGGTGTTTAATTACTTGGTTTTAACCGGACAAGAAACACAAAGATCTATGCAGGTATTCACATTTTCCTTTTTCTTTTTTGTGATAGAAGCATTTTTGATTGCTGCATATATGTTTTTTGCCAATAACAAGGTTATATCAAAGTTCTTTGCCGTGGCGTTGCTTGTTGATATTGTTTCCCGTGTTTATTCGATAATAAGCATAATAAAATTGATCGTTACATACAGCAATTACAATGCTGATATGGAATGGGTAAAGCCAATAATCAGCCAATACACAACAAATGTATTGTTTTCAACGGCTTATCTTGCGGCGTTCGCATTCTTGCTTATAGATGTACTGAAAAAGCACAAATTCTTGAAAGTGTCCCGTATTGTTATATCTGTGATTGCCACTTTGAGCTTGTTTGCCGTAATAAATAATTTTGTTAATTATAATGTACTGTATGCTATTGTTTCAAGCTATGGATTTTTATTTATTGCTGTATTTTTAATTTACTATTTCCGTATAGCCGAAAACAAAAACAAGATCACCCTTGAAAGCGAATTACATAGACTTAAAACGGAGTATGAAAACGGCAATATTACAGCCGAAGAATATGCAACAGCCAAACAAAACATATTGAATAGTCTTTGATTTTATTATTCGGATATAGTAGCAAAAAATTGCGACAGAGAAAAAAGCCGAGAAACGGAAGAAGAAACCACGGAATGCAAATCGCAGATCGGCGGGCAGCCGAATCCGTTCGAGAACGATACTCCGACCGAGATAGATGACGACCGGTAGAAGACTATATCGTCGAAGGAAAATACTTCTAAACATATCAAATGCGAATGGATCTTCTTCTTTTGCTGTTATTCTGTCTTTGCGAATTTAGCGTACTTGCTTATGAAATTGAGAAGTACGGTCTCCAAGCTTGTGGTACTTGGTATTTTTTTGAATTCTTCGATTTCGTATGCAACACGGTTCATTTGTGTACCGTTGTAAACCTCGGATAAATCTTCTGTATTATTTTGCAATAAGAGTGATGTGTGAGTCACTTTTGCAGGCAACTCATCGTATACTTTGCTGAAACGCAGTCCTTTTTCAAGATACAAAGCTGCATTTCGTTATCCTTTACCCTGTAATAAAGTTTCACAATTAAGCAGTGAATATGTCCGAGATGATAGTATGCGAAACCATAGTCGCCGTCATCATAAATAAGTTCGATAAGGGAGATGCATTTTTGGCATGCTCGAATCTTATCTTCGACGGTAGTTGCCGCAAAGGTTCCGAAATTCCCGATCTTATTTATAAGATGTTCAGCAGTATAGCGCAGATTCTTTTTGATGAATTCGGTATATTTTTCGCTGTCACATCTGCGATACATTTGCTCATGAAGCTCGGAAACAGTATCGTATACGCTTTCGGGAAACTGCTCATATATTTCTTTTGCTTTATCAGTGCGACCATCATTAACATAGAGTGTCGAAAGAATATCCATCGCAGTATAACGAATTTTTTGAGTTGTGCAATACTCAAGAACATTTTTGCAAAGCCTAAAAAGCTCATCCTTGTGAACTTCTTCGCCAAATGGCTCGTTGGGATAATTCGGGTCATTGAACAATTCTAAAATATACTTTTCAATAACACGATAATCGTTTGGATATTTTATATACGTTTCTTTTGTCAAATCGAATTTCGATATAAGGTCGTCTTTATTGGAAGTTCATCGTATTTGCGTAAAAAAGCCTGTATGACATCTTCTTTCTTTTTGCCGACAATCTCAAGAAGCTCCATTTGCGCTGACATCAAAAATGCTCGCAAGAAGCGGTAACTGCGTAGTATCGGGTGCAGTTCGGTCGCATTCCCATTGAGATACTGCTCCGGTGCCGATACCTAAATACTCCGCAAGCTGTTCTTGTGTGATACTGCGCTCTCTGCGCGGTCTTTTTATTGTTGCTCCAATGGACATAATTGGTTCCTCCGATTATTATTTCAGAAACGTTTCTGCGATTCTATTATATCATTTTTATGAAGAATGACCACATAGCATTTACAGACTCCTATAATAGTTGCACTATTATTTTTGTAGTGTCGTTAAATACTATAACATGAAATTTAAAAGCTTTCAATGACTAAACCATACAAAGACCTCTGCGACTATGCAACGCAAGCCCTGCTTGACGGAAAGACCATTGACGGTTGGAAGGTGGTCGCAGGTAAGAGCAATAGAGCCTTCACCGACATTGATAC
Source organism: uncultured Lachnospiraceae bacterium (assembly GCA_964562175.1). Taxonomy (GTDB): domain Bacteria; phylum Bacillota; class Clostridia; order Oscillospirales; family CAG-272; genus CAZCJU01. Next base: position 2,330 of record CAZLRV010000017.1, on the reverse strand, counting down.
CGCTTTCGGCAAGGTGATTGCCGCAGGATATGACGAAGCTCTGCTTTATGAGCGTAAGCCTATCACGCTCACCGGCGTTGAAAAACTGCTCGGCAAGCCTAAGTTTGAAGAGCTGCTGAATGACTGTGTAACGAAGCCTTTGGGCAAACCTATGGGTGTAAAAACGCCATAGCGTCCATATATGCGATAATATACGCGCGAAATCCCGTAATTGTTACAGCGGCAATTACGGGATTTATTTTTTTTGCTTTTTTTTCTGCAATCGCTACACGCCGCACGGTGATCATTGACGGTTTGCAAAGCAGAACTACCGCACAAGGCGTTAATCCTTATGCGGTAGTTCTGCTTTTACTGAGAACACACACTTAAACCAAATTACTTTGAGTTCGTATGTGTTGGTTATGGCGGAGAGAGAGGGATTCGAACCCTCGTGTGGTTTCCCACAAACTGATTTCGAGTCAGCCCCGTTATGACCGCTTCGATATCTCTCCGTATATGTTAAACTCCATTTGGAGCGTAACTGCTATTCAATTTGAATCGTATTGTTTGCCGATTGCGAATAATGCAATCAACGAGGTGTATTATATCACACTTTTTCAAAATAATCAAGGGGTTTTTGAAAAATATTTTGATTTTTTTAAAAAAACTCGAATCGATTCGGATTATTATGAAAAACGATGGGAAGAACTCTTATCAATAGAAAAAACATAAGCAATATATGCGAATAGTCGTCTGCCACAACAGGCTATAAGTAATAAAATCACCTACAACGTAATGGGGCCTACTTCGTTATTGCATACGACGATGAAATGCACATTTACGTGGCGCATGGCTTTTAAAAAGGCAAAGACGCTTCTCCAACGTTTATAACATCGTTGTGGACATAAATCTCAAGCGTCAACAAAAAAGAGCTATCTTGCCGATTCTTGACATAAATGAGCTATCGAGTAGTATTAAGTAAATATTTTCAAACGTAGGTATTTGTAATGTAATTACGCCGTGCCGAAGGGAACGATGAAAAAGTCAATACAAAATGTCTCATAAGCGAAGATATTCCGTGATGGTGATTTGTAAATATGAGCCGATAATCACTTTCCCACACCGTTGATATTTGAAATATTAAAAATGATTGAAAAACTATAAAAAAATCAAGATACGATACAGCCCGAAAATGGCTGATGTTCCGGACACTGTTTGTGGGTATCGGTGCGGTATGGGGTTCGTTCTGCATGCTGATTGACCCCACGGGCAAGATTTTGCAGACGGATGCGACGCTCCATACTTTAAAAGCTACCGTTTGCCGATATATTATTTAGAGATTATACATTTTGGGTAAAGCACTGCTTGTGGTAAACGGAATAAATAATTTACCTCGGCACTAATGCTTGTTAGAAACAAAAAACTCGGCGTGATTTTGGGCGGCGTGTTTGGCGTGACGCTTATGCTTTGAATATGCATTCAGTTTTATATTTTTTCGATGAACTTCTTATCAACGGCATATTTCGTTTTCGGGCTTTGCCAAGCACTGACGGGCTATGTGATATATATTTTGCGTAGACAGGAGAGCTTTTCAGTCGATGCTGAAAAATATAAAAATATCGGCACGGATAAATCAAAGCTTACGGTATTCTTTTCTCGAATGGGGTATGTTAAGAAAATCGCATACGAATATGCCGATAAGTCCGGCGCCGATGTATAAAATAAAGGCAATCGAAAGAACCGATGGGACGCTTGGTTTTTGGTGGCGTGGCAGAAAATGTATGCATAGGTGGGATATGCCGATTGAACCAATGATGCTGATCTTGCAAAATATGAGTATGTGACGATCTGTTCTGCGATTTGGGTCTTTGCCTTAGCCGCTCTAGTGCGGAGCTTTTTAACACAGGCAAACAAAAGAATCAAGTCGGCAAGCTACATACTTGTTCATCATACAAACGGTATGTATAAAAATGTCGCAACGGAAGTGGACAGCTTTCTCGGTATATCTCATTGACACTGACAAATATCCGTTGCCGCACCGGTGAATTCAAAGTACTTAATAAAAAAGTGACTTGTAAACCTAAAAAACGGCGCAAATGCAAATTTTAATTGGGTGGACAGAAGCCTTCAATCGGTTGTTCTATACAGCATATTTATGCTCGATGCGATAAGAAAAAGAGGAGAGGGGATTGCATAAAAGGAATAAATATTAAAAAAAGTGCCGTATCAGAGTAAGATTACTTTGATTTTTTTAACACGCAATACGACCGAGAAAGGCAATCGTCAAAACAAAGTCAAATATGAAACACCCGGCACAACAAGTTGAGAGAAAAAAAGTTAAAGAAAGAGTT
>CAZLRV010000016.1:0-36926 GCA_964562175.1 uncultured Lachnospiraceae bacterium | reverse complement strand
ACCTATGACCCTCTGCTTGTAAGGCAGATGCTCTCCCAGCTGAGCTATGCTCCCACGCATGCCGCTCTCGTTGCGACGTGTGTTATTATAGCACAACAAGAGCGATTTGTCAAGGGGTTTTTTGAAATTTTTTTATTTTTTTTGCATTTTTTTATTTTAGGTCGTCCAGAGCCTTGATCACGGCGTTTTCGATCACCTTAATACCGCATTCAAGCTGCTCCTCACTCGTCGTAAGCGGTGGCAAAAGCTTAAGGACGGAGCCGAAGCGGCCACAACGCTCGATAACGAGCTTTGAGGCAAAGCAATTATCCGACACTTTTTTTGAAAAGCCCTGTGGGAATGCCGAAAAATCTATGCCGTATATCATGCCCAGACCTCGGTACGATATTCTTTCGTCTATGGGCAATATACGTGCTTTAAGCTGTTGCTCTATAAACGCACCCTTTGTGCGTGCTTGCTCATAGAGTCCCGTCTGCAGAGCATATTCAAGTGCCGCCGCACCTGCGACGAAAGCCACCTGATTGCCTCTGAACGTGCCGTTATGCTCACCGGGGGCAAATTTGTCGTACTGCGGCTTTATCAGCAGCAGTGACATGGGGAAGCCCGCACCGCTGACGGATTTTGACAGTGTAACCATATCGGGCTGTATGTCGGCACGTTCGAACGAGAAGAACGAGCCTGTTCTGCCGCAGCCTATCTGTATATCGTCGCATATAAGCAGAATACCGTACTCATCGCACAGCTGTCTGAGCTGTTTGAGCCATTCTGCCTCGGCAACCACAATACCGCCCTCGGATTGGATCGTTTCAACTATAATTGCCGCAGGCAGGGCAATGCCTGAATGATCGTCGGACAAAACATTTCTTATATAACCGATAGTATCGAAGCTCTTGTTAAAGCCATAGGGGAAGGGCATAAACACGGTAGAGCCGTGTACGCCCGTCAAGTCCTTTCTGTAGAACGTATTACTCGAAACGGAAAGACTGCCCGCCGTCATACCGTGAAAGGAGCCCGAGAATGCGAACACCGTTTCCCGTCCCGTAACCTTGCGTGCGAGCTTCAGTGCCGCCTCAACGGCATTTGTACCCGTTGAGCCGCAAAACATGACCTTATAGTTATAGCCCTTGGGCTTGAGAAGCTTTGAGTCGAATGTAAGCAAAAACTCTTTTTTTGCGTGAGTACTCATATCAAGCGCATGGGTTATGCCCTTGTTCTTGAGATACTCTATGACTCTTTCCATTATGTACGGATTATTATGTCCGTAATTCAGTGTGCCGGCACCGGCGAAGAAGTCGAGATACTCGTTACCGTCCTCGTCGTAGAGGTAACTGCCCTCAGCCTTATCGAATACCACGGGAAAGGCTCTGCAATACGACCTTACCTCGGATTCCACCTCATCAAAAATACTCATTTTATTTGTTCCTTATTATTCTACCGTATTATTCCGCCGTTTTGTAAAATATTTTTTTACATACGAATATTATAGCCGTTGTTATCAAAGCCCCCATACAGACATCCGTCAAAAAGTGGGCTCCGCATCGCACACGCGATACCATTACGACCGCTATCCACAGCACAGCACATATTCTTGCCCAAAACGCCGCTTTTTTGCCCTTTAAGTTCTCTATCATATATGTAGCGGCAATCATCAGCGTGGCATTTGAGGTGTGCCCGGAGGGGAACGACTTATAACCGTCGGCAGATGCGTGACCGTGCGGCTTGAACCATATCATAAATTTATCAAGCTCGCCCTCGGAAAGCAGTTGACGAAATCTCACACGTCCCCACACGCTTTTCAGTGCGGATATTATAACCAGCGTCGCAAGTGCCGAGGCTATCAAAAGCACCATCGAGTAACGCATTTTGCGTACTGTTTCGTGCCTTATCCTTGCGGAGATAAATATAAACAAAACGCACACAAGCACCGACACAACGCCGACTGCCGCCTTTGCGACAAAGGTCGCCGCCACCGTTTCACTGTAATATCTGAGGGTTCTGAATACCGTTGAATAAGCGGCTATCACACCCGAAATACCGCACAGCACGGACAGATACTTATTCTTTTTACCGCCCTGTGCAAACAGGTATACGCACATCAGGCAAAAAGTAAAAGATACGAGAAGCAGGGAAGGCGGCTCTGCCCATATTTCAAGAAAGTTTCCGAATGTATCGTCTACATTCGCAAAGCCCTTTGATATATCGAGGTCGTAAAACGTGCCGATGAATACGCCCGCGACAAGCAATATAACGGCGAATACGCCCAAAATACGTTGTAGCCTTACACTCTGCATCGTCCTATATTTGCCGCTCCGATAATTCCCGCATCGTTTCCGAGCTTGGCTATTCGGATCTCGGTCTGCCTTTCGCTGTTTTTGGTGAATACCTCTTCTTTTATCGCCTCAAGCAGGGGATCGATAAGTCCCGCGCCCTCGTTTGAAACGCCGCCGCCTATGCAAAGTATCTGCGGTTGGAAAAGATTTATTACGTTAGCTATACCCGTCGCAAGATATGCTATATACTCTTTTACAACGGCATCTGCCGTCGCATCGCCGTTTCTTTGAGAAATAAACGCCGTTTTGCCGCTGACCTTGCCGAGTGTGCGAGTTACCTCATGCATATCCGATTTGGGGTCTGCCTCCATAGCCTCGGCGGTACGTGCTATAAGCGCCGTTGCCGAGGAATAAGCCTCCCAGCAGCCCTTTCTGCCGCAATTGCATTGTCTGCCGTTATGCTCTATGACCATATGACCAAGCTCACCGCCGGCAAAATTGAAGCCGGAATATATCTTTCCGTCGATTATTATGCCGCCGCCTACGCCCGTTCCGAGCGTTACCATAACGGAGTGCTTCGCACCCTTTGCCGCACCCGCTGCCGCCTCACCGAGTGCGGCGGCGTTTGCGTCGTTTTCGATATATATCTTCATACCTATCTGCTCACCGAGTCGCTCGGCAAGGGGGTACATTTCCATATTGAGATTGCAAGCACGCTCTACCACGCCCGTATCCATATTCAACGCACCGGGGCAGGCTATTCCGACATATGCGATATTTTCCGCATCGACCTTGCCCTTTTGCATTACCGAGCGTATGAGCATGGCAATATCTGCGGTAACCGCATCGTTTTCACGCTCCGCACCTGTCGGGCAAGTATCCTTGACCACTATTTCGTTTTCTTCGTTTACAAGACCCACGGCTATTTTCGTGCCGCCGAGGTCAACACCTATATAATACATATTTCTTTATTTTCTCCGTTTGCTTATTGTAGCCGAAATCAATTATAACACTCGCATTGCATAGTGTCAAGTGCTTTATAAAAATTATTCCTTAAAAATAAATCTTTCCGTGCCGACACAGCTGCCGCTCTCCGTATCGACCGAAAATATACAGCCGTGGAGCGTTATATCCTCCGTTTCGATATCGAACTTAACGGGGAAGTGTGTGACAAATTTTTCTATTATTTTTTCTTTGTTTATACCCAGCACCGAATTATCCGCACCGCACATTCCGAGGTCGGTGATATAGCCCGTGCCCTTCGGCATGACTCGCTCGTCTGCGGTCTGCACGTGTGTATGCGTGCCGAACATCACGCTCATTCTGCCGTCGACATAATGCGACAGTGCAATTTTTTCGCTCGTGGATTCGGCATGAAAGTCGAGCAGGGAAACATCGTATTTGCCCGCCTGTTCTTTAAGTATCGCATCTACCATATGAAAAGGGCAGGACATAGCCTCCATATAGACGGTGCCGAGCATATTTATTACCAAAAATCTTGCCTCGGGCGTGTTTATTATAACATATCCCCGTCCGTTCACCTCTGACGGAAAATTTGCCGGACGGACGATATTTTTAACATCGTCAAGATACTCGCGTATCTCTCTGCGCTTGAAAACGTGATTGCCCGTCGTTATCACGTCCGCACCGGAGCGTATCAGCGACTCGGCGCTTTTTATATCTATTCCGTTTGAGTCTGCCGAGTTTTCGCCGTTTATTACCGTAAAATGTATGCCGTTTTCACGGCGTATGCTCCACAGGTGCTTCCTTATCACCCCTACCGCACCGGGGCCTACGACATCGCCTAACGCCAATATTTTAACTATCATAAGCTGTCACAGGCCTCGATCTTCACTCCGCTGTAATAATGGGGCAATATCTCTGCATAGCTTGCTCCGTCAAGTGCCATCACGTTTGCGCCGTACTGACTCATTCCGACACCGTGACCCCAGCCCTTAACATCGAATATAAACGTATCGGAGGCTTTATCGTATTTTATAGTGAAATTACTGCCTCGCAGACTAAAGCACGATTGTATATCACGTCCTCCGAAGCTTACACCGCCTATCTTTATCGTTTCCACTCTGCCGCCCTCGTTATATTTTGCACTGCCTATCCAAGAGTCCGGGGAGGAGGAAAGCTCCGCCTTCGAGGATTGCGAAAGAATGCTTTTCTTGAATTTTGTCGCCGATATTTTAACGGTTGAATAAACTATATCAAGCTCTCTCTCGGGCGAGGATACCGTTTTCAAATACGGCGTATCCTTTAAGCCCCAAGCATTTTTACCCGTTTCCGTGAACCTATAAGAACAAGCGTGATAGGGTGAGAATATGACCTCGCCCTTGTATGTCATAACAAGCCCCGAGGTTTCTTCAACGGCACGCTTTGCCAGCGAATAAGCCTCATCCGCCGTTTTCTTGCCCCATTTCGATCTTATTCTTTGATATGTCGTATACGCTTGGCAGTGACCGCTGTTCGTGCAGATATCCGCACCGGTCGAGCCGTGGTAGGACGAATGATAGTTAGTGTCTTTAAGCATTTTATACACGGTGTAGGTTCTGCTTGCGACCGCTTGAGCCTTGAATGCTTCAAGCTCGAAATACGTCGGCATCTCGGCAAGTATAACGCCGATTATATAGTCGGACAGCTTCATTGTCTCATATTTGCCCTCACTGTGCAAATACACCCTTACGCTCATTGAATCCGCACCCGTCTGAGGCTTTGCCTCGTCATAGCTGTCTGTTATCTCCTCTGTTTCGGGTATCTGCGTTTCCGTCACAGGCTCCTCCGTTGCCGCCTCTGTGGTCTCGGGGGCGTTGGTCTGTGTATACGCCGGGTCTATGTAAGGAAACATATATGTTTCCTCGTCCTCGGTCTCGACGTATATTTCGTCCTCGTCCCCGTCCTCATCGGGCGCAGGCTCCGGGGCGGAGTTTTCTTTGTCCTCGCCCTCGTTGTTGTTTTCTTCGTTCTCGTCCTCTGCCTCGCTCTGTATCGGCGCGGGCGGTGTCGTTTTTTGCGTTCTGTGCAGCATTACCGCACCGGCAAACGGGAATATCACCGTCAGGGCGAGAATAATGCATATTACGGATAATAATATTCGTTGCATAATAAATTCCTTTCATATTTGCAAAGCCGTCTTTTCCTCGGAGTATTATATATATATTCAACCCGAAGTAAAAATATATAATTATTTTCGATTTTTGGGTTGACAAAGCTTTCGATATATGATATATTGAACATAAAGCGGATACACGCTAACTTAAAGGAGATACATATTATGGATAAAATTACGTTTATGGGTGCGGGCAGTACCGTATTTGCCAAAAACGTGCTCGGTGACTGTATGCTCACCGAGTCGCTGAGAGAATACACTCTTGCGTTGTACGATATCGATGCGAAAAGGCTTGAGGAATCGTACTTTATGATATGTGCGTTGAACGATAATATCAACGCCGGACGTGCCAAGGTTGAAAAATATCTCGGTGTGGAGAACCGCAAGGCGGCTTTAGCGGGCGCAAAATTTGTGGTAAACGCAATTCAAGTCGGCGGCTACGACCCTTGTACGATAACCGACTTTGAAATACCGAAAAAATACGGCTTGAGACAAACTATTGCCGATACGCTCGGTATAGGCGGTATCTTCCGTGCTTTGAGAACGATACCCGTGCTTCAGGGCTTTGCGGACGATATGGAGGAGGTATGCCCCGATGCGTACTTCTTGAACTATTCAAACCCCATGGCAATGCTTTCGGGCTATATGCAAAGATTTACGGGCGTTAAGACCGTCGGTCTGTGCCACAGCGTGCAAACGTGCGCTCCCACTATATTGAGAGAGCTTGGTATCGAGGCAAAGCAGCCCGTACAGCAGAAGATAGCCGGTATAAACCACATGGGATGGTTGCTTGAGCTGAGAGATGCCGACGGTGTGGATCTTTATCCCGAAATACGCAAGCGTGCCGCAATAGCACTTCAGGAGCCGGAGAAGTACCCCGATGCTCAGCTTGACCTTGTAAGACTTGAGTACATACGCCGCTTCGGCTACTATTGTACCGAGTCAAGCGAGCATAATTCCGAATACAACTGTCTGTTTATCAAAAACCGTTATCCCGAGCTTATCAAGAGATACAATATTCCGCTTGACGAGTACCCCAGACGCTGTGTAAATCAAATTGCGGAGTGGGAAAAGAGAAGAGACGATTACGTAAACGGCAACGTAAGCCACGAAAGATCGCATGAATACGCATCGTATATAATGGAAGCCATGGTAACGGACAAGCCGTACAAGATAGGCGGTAATGTCATAAACAACGGACTTATCGAAAACCTGCCCGCCGAGGCGTGCGTCGAGGTTCCTTGTATGGTAAGCAGTGCCGGGATACAGCCCTGCAAGATAGGCAAGCTCCCCACCGTGCTTGCGGCAATGAACGTGACTAACGTAAACGCTCAGCTGTTGACGATAGAAGCGGCTGTAAGCAAAAAGAGAGAAGATGTTTACCGTGCGGCAATGCTTGAGCCTCACACGGCTGCGGAGCTGTCGATAGACGATATAATCCGTATGTGCGACGAGCTTATCGAGGCACACGGAGATTATTTACCCAAATTCAACTGATATATTCAATCGTAATACTGTTCATCGTGTCCTCCGAGCATTGCTCGGAGGACATTTTTGTCATCTTGCTATTTTGTTTTGGGCGAATGTACCCTCGTATGTGCGACCGCTCGGCCATGTATAAACGCCGTAGCCGTCCATCATATTCAGCTTGAACTCGCCCGTGTACGTCTCGCCGTTTGCCCAGGTGTATTTACCCTGACCCTGTCGGACATCGAGAACGAAGCTACCCTCGTATTTATCGCCGTTTGCGTATAAATAGACTCCGTAGCCGCTTTTCAAATCGTTTTCATAATGACCTGTGTAGCTGCTGCCGTCGCCGAATTTGAAAGTACCCTCGCCGTTCTTTTTGTCGTTTTCATATTCGCCCTCATATACACTGCCGTCTGCCCAAGTGTATTTACCCATGCCGGAGCGTTTGCCGTCCTTGAAATAGCCCTCGTATACGTCGCCCAAGCTCTCGGAATAAGTATAAATGCCGTAGCCGTTTTGCTTATCGAAAGCAAATTCGCCCTCATAGGTCTCGCCTGAGGCGTATGTCAGCTTACCTCTGCCGTGCTTCATAAGCTGGCTTATCTGCCCGATATAAACATCGCCGTTTGAATATTCAAGCTTATTTTCCGCACCGGTGAGCTTTGCCTTGCCGTCGTCGGGGTAATATACGGTGCCGTCGTATGGCAAGCCGTCCTTGTCCACCTTGCCGAAAAATTTGATGACTATTTCTTCATTTGAATATTCTATCGAGCGATAACCTGCAAGATAGACCACAAGATAAAGTGCCAAGCAAACGCATATCGCGCCGATAAGCAGATATATCAGCATAAGTATCGGGCGCGGAACGGCTTTTTTTATTTCAGCAAAAGTCATTATACACCGCCTCTCGTTTCCGTTTTTCCGTATGCTACCTCAAGCAAGGCAAGCAGCTGCGGTAAAAAGTACAGGCACAAAAGCACGAATGCGGCAAGAATTATGATAGATATTATAAGTGTCGGGATATTCGTTCCCTTGCTCTCGAACATAAATTCGGCTCTGTATCTCAATTCTTCGGGAATATAATACTTCCGTGCGGCGACGACCTTTTTGCTCGGTCTTTTGCCCGAGGCGAACACCGAACCGCTCGCCTCGCCGTCGGTGAAGTGAACCACCTTGCCGTATACGCCGCCGGAGCGAAGCGCGGAACGAATGAACGGGTTCTTTTTGTACGGCGAGTCGTCAATTGACAACGCCGCATCGGGGGAATGTATCTTGTTTTTAAGCAGATATCTCACAAACCTACCCAAGAGCGAACGATAATATATCGACATCGCACCCGCTATGACGATACCTACCGCCATTGCGATGACGATGAGTTGTATATTTGTCGCATACTCGGGGAGGGAAAAGGATAAAGTGAAATTCATTTTTTATATTTTATTTTTTCTTTTCTATAAGCTCTTGACCGCCCATATAGGGTCTCAACGCTTCGGGTATTCTGATACTGCCGTCGGCGTTGAGATTGTTCTCCAAAAATGCGATGAGCATTCTCGGAGGAGCAACCACCGTATTGTTGAGCGTATGAGCGAGGTATTTTCCGTTTTGTGATGAAACTCTTATCTTGAGGCGGCGTGCCTGTGCGTCGCCGAGGTTGGAGCAAGAGCCGACCTCAAAATATTTCTTCTGTCTGGGACTCCATGCCTCAACGTCGATGCTCTTGACCTTAAGGTCTGCAAGGTCTCCCGAACAGCATTCAAGCGTTCTTACGGGTACATCAAGCGAGCGGAACAGCTCAACGGTGTAGGAATACATCTTCTCAAACCATTCCATGCTTTCCTCGGGCTTGCAGATAACTATCATTTCCTGCTTCTCGAATTGGTGTATACGATATACGCCTCTTTCCTCTATTCCGTGAGCGCCTTTTTCCTTACGGAAGCAGGGAGAATAGCTGGTAAGCGTATAGGGAAGCTTTTCTTCGGGAATTATCGTGTCTATGAATCTGCCTATCATGGAATGCTCACTCGTGCCGATAAGATAGAGGTCCTCGCCCTCGATCTTATACATCATGGCACTCATTTCGTCAAAGCTCATAACGCCCGTTACGACCTCGGAACGTATCATAAAGGGCGGAATACAATAAGTAAAGCCCTTATTTACCATAAAATCACGTGCATATGATATAACTGCCGAATGAAGTCTTGCAATATCTCCCGTCAGGTAGTAAAAACCGTTTCCGGCAACACGTCTTGCACTGTCAAGGTCTATGCCGTCAAGTGCTTCCATAATATCGGTATGGTAGGGAATATCAAAATCGGGCACCGAAGGCTCGCCGTATCTTTTGACCTCGACATTTTCGCTGTCGTCCTTGCCTATCGGTACGCTGTCATCTATGATATTCGGTATTTTCAGCATGACCTGTCGAAGCTTTGCGGAAATTTCTTCCTCATCACGCTCAAGCTGTGCGAGTCTGTCTGCGGCATCGTTTACCTTCTTTTTCAGCTCCTCCGCACCCTCACGGTCGCCCGCCTTCATAAGACCGCCTATCTGCTTAGAATAGCGGTTACGGTCTGCACGCAGGGAATCGGCTTCGATTTGTGCCGCACGTCCCTTTGCATCAAGCTCAAGAGCCTCATCAACAAGGTGAAGCTTATGGTCTTGGAATTTCTTTTTCATATTCTCCCGAACTATATCGGGATTTTCTCTGACAAATCTGATATCTAACATTTAAATTTATTTTTCCTTTCGCCTGTATCTCACTCAAGATATAGGAAAATTATCAATTACGCAAGATAATACCTATCCATTGTAAGACTTCATTATAATATAATTTTATATATATTAAGCGGTAATAATGTGAATGAATCTTAAATTTTGCCTCGCGCCGATGAAAACAGCATCAAAAATCGAAAATATCGTCTCCGGCAATGGCTTTTAGCAATGCTTCGAGGTCGTCATTGTCGGTATATGTTATCTCAACCGTCTTTTTCTTGCCGTAGGATACCTTTACACGCCTGCCCATTCTCTCAAGAAGCCTTTTATCGAGTGCCTTTGCATATGCGTCCTTGTCGGTGGGCAGGGCAGGGGGCTGCTCCTCATGTGCGGCGTTTGCCGCTTTTACAGCCGCCTCGGTCTGACGGACGGAGAGACCGAGCTTAACTACCTTGTCGGCAAGCTCTATCATATCCTCCTTATAACGCACGCCGAGCAATGCCTTGGCGTGTCCCGTTGTGATATCACCGTTTTTGAGCTTTACCAAAAGCTCGTCGGGCAGATCCAAAAGTCGAAGCATATTCGCAATAGCCGGTCTTGATTTTCCTATTCTGTTTGAAAGCTCCTCTTGCGTAAGCCCGTATATGTCCATAAGCGTTTGATACGCCGTTGCTTCCTCAACGGGGTCAAGGTCTTGACGTTGGATATTCTCAATTATTGCGACTTCTGCCGCCGATTTGTCGTCAAGCTCACGAACTATAGCGGGTATTTCCGAGAGTCCTGCCATTTTTGCGGCACGGTAGCGGCGTTCGCCTGCAATTATGTTATAAAAGCCGTCGCCCGAGCTTCTTACGACAATGGGCTGTATAACGCCGTGTGTCGCTATTGATTGCGACAGATCCATAAGCGAAGCATCGTCAAAGGTCTTTCTCGGTTGTGATTTGTTCGGTTCTATATCCGATATGCGTATTACCGAAACGAGTGAGGACGGTTCGGTGGTATTTGACTCGAATATTGCGTCGAGCCCACGTCCCATAGCTGATTTTTTAGCCATATTTTTTTATTCCTTTCAGCACGTTACCCGAATGTTCCACGTGGAACATTCGGGGAGCGAGCATTATATTCTGTTTATTATTTCTTCTGCGACGTTATTGTAAGCGTCGGAGCATTTTCCGTATTTCTCGTAATACTGTATCGGTTCACCGAACGAGGGTGCTTCCGATAGACGCACGCTGCGTGGGATCATCGTTTTGAAGAGCTTTTCAAAGTAGTACTTTTTCAACTCGTCAAGAACCTCTTGAGAAAGGTTCAACCGTCCGTTGAACATCGTTATCAGTATTCCGACGTGTTCAAGTTCGGGATTATATTTTCGTTTTATCTTATCGACGGTCATCATGAGCTGTGAAAGCCCCTCAAGCGAAAAGTATTCGCAAAGCATCGGTACGATGAAGCCATCACTTGCGACTAAGGCATTTATCGTGAGTATTCCGAGCGAGGGCGGGCAATCTATGATTATGTAGTCATATGCATCTGCTATCTTTTTCAGGGCGATTTTCAGCCTATATTCTCTTTCCTCGCTCTCCACAAGCTCAAATTCCGCTCCGGCAAGTGAGATATTGGACGGCAGTACGTCAAGCCCCTTGAATTTTGTCTGTATTACCGCACCCTTCGCCTCGCCTCGTCCGATAAGCACGTCGTATGCGGATATTTTTATCTGTCTTTTGTTTATTCCCACGCCGCTTGTCGTATTTCCCTGCGGGTCAAGGTCGCATAAAAGCGTTTTTTTACCCCTCATTCCGAGTGCGGCGGCTACGTTTATGGCACTTGTCGATTTCCCGACACCGCCCTTTTGGTTTGCAAAGGCTATAATCTTTCCCATAATACCTTACTCCGATACGCAATTTGCGATTATACCGCGCGGGCATTTCTCCGCACAGGCACCGCAATGCGTGCATTTTTCGTAATCTATCGTCGCAATATTGTTCTTGACAGAGATTGCACCCGACTCACATATTTTTTCACACATACGACAGCCGATACAACCGCTCTCGCAATATTTTTTCGTATCTATTCCACGGTCACGGCTTGAGCATTTAACGATATGTGTCGTACCCTCCGGCACGAGCTTTATTATATTCTTCGGGCAAGCCTTGACACAGGCACCGCAACCTATACAACGTCGCTCGTCAACATATGCCACTCCGTCACTTACGGATATCGCATCGGCAGGGCAGACCGTCATGCACGTGCCGTAGCCGACACAGGCGTAAGAGCAGGCTTTTTCGCCGCCGCCGAGCTGCATGACCGCAAGACAGCTATGCTCTCCGTCATATTCATATTTTTTCACCGTTTCATCCTCGTAGCCCGAGCATAAAACGACGGCGTGCATTTTCCTTGCCGAATCGACTTCAACTCCCATTATGGCGGCAATCTTTTCCGCACTCTGCTTACCTCCGACGGTACACGCATTACATTCAGCTTGTCCGTGTACTATAGCCTCGGCAAGTGCCGAGCAACCCTTTTGACCGCAGCAGCCGCAATTTGCACCCGGCAGACAGCTTCTTACTTTTTCAATTCTCGCATCCTCCTTTACGGCAAAGGCACGGGAGGCAACGGCAAGCATAACGCCGAATATTATACCCATTACCGCAAAGCAGAGCAGGGCGTATAAAATATTCATCTCTTCGCCCTCCTTAGGTAAAGCTTATTCCGGAAAAGCCCGAAAATATCATTGCAATAAGTCCGGCGGCTATAAGCACGATAGGTATTCCCCTAAACGGCTTCGGCACATCCGCCACTCTCATACGCTCACGCACGCCGGCAAATATCAGCATTGCAAGTGTAAAGCCGACAGCGGAGGAAAAGCAATAAACAACTGTCTGAATAAACGTGTAATTTCTCTGCACCGCAAGCAGTGACGAGCCGAGAACCGCACAGTTAGTCGTTATCAGCGGCAAGAATATGCCGAGTGAGGAATAAAGTGCGGGCACGAATTTTTTCAAAAACATTTCGATAAACTGCACAAGAGAGGCAATAACGAGTATAAACGCTATCGTCTGCAGATACTGCAGGCCGAGCGGAGCAAGCACAAGCTCATACAACGCCCACGTAACGGCTCCGGAAACGGTCATGACGAATGTCACGGCAAAGCCCATACCAAGTGCTTTTTCACTGTCATCCGAAACGCCGAGAAACGGACAAATGCCGTAGAATTTTATAAATATGAAGTTTTCGGCTAAAATGGCCGTAAGCATTATTATAAAAAGCTCTCTCATTCCTCATCCTCCTGTGCCGTATCGTATTTATGTCTTGTCCGTGCAAGCTTTATCGCCTGAATTATCGCTATAAGCACGCCGAGTGTCAAGAATGCGCCCGAGGGCAGAATAAACATTATAACGGGAGAATAAAACGGCGGTGTGACCTTAAATCCGAACAGTGTGCCGGCACCGAGCAGCTCACGCACCGCACCTATCAAGGTCAGTGCGGCGGTAAAGCCCAGACCTGTGCCGATACCGTCAACAAGCGATGCCAAGACCGAATTTTTTGAAGCAAACGCCTCCGCACGTGCCAAAATTATACAGTTTACGACAATAAGCGGTATATATATTCCGAGTGCGGAATACAGCTGAGGGATATAAGCCTTCATCAGCAGCTCTATCACAGTCACCGCACCGGATATTATCACGATATACGAGGCTATACGTACCTGCTTTGGAATAAATCTTTTCAGAAGCGATATTATTACGTTTGACAATATAAGCACCGCACTTGCCGCAAGACCCATACCGAGGGCGTTTTTTGCACTTGTTGTTGTGGCAAGAGTCGGACACATTCCCAGAAGTTGTACAAATGTGGGATTATTTGTAATTGCCGCATCCGTAAATATTTTTTTGTAGTCGTATTTTTTTCTCATTGCTCAACCGCCTCGCCCTCTATCTGCACTACGACTCCCATTGCACGGTTCACGCCCTCGCCGACAGCCTTAGACGATATGGTGGCACCGGATATCGCATCGACGTTTTCACCGATCACCACCTGCTCGGCTATACCAAAAAAGCGTTTTAAGAAGTCGGTCTCCGTTATTCTTGCGCCGAGTCCCGGCGTTTCGCTGTGCGAAAGTATTTCTATTCCGGACACACCGCCTCCACCGACAATTCCGACAACCATTTCAATATCGCCGCCGAAGCCCGTTACGGTGAGGTCTATCGCATACGCCGTGCCGCCGGGCGTGTTTATCTTGTACGCCTGTGAAACACCGCCGCCGAAATCGCCGTCACACACCGTGATATCCTCATCTGCGACGGTGGGATATATCTTTTTCAGTGCCTCACGCTCCTTGCGGCTTGCCGCCGCCTCAATAGTCGATTCGGTAAGTGCGTAAACACCCGACACGAGCAGTGCCACGGCTGTACATATAGCGGTAAGCGATATGACAATGCGTACAAAAGAGGTTTTTTTCATTTTTTATCCTCCTTTGCCGCTTTATTTCCCGTCTTTCCGAATGCACGGGGACGGGTGAGCTTGTCTATATACCAAACGAGCAGGTTCATTATCAAAATCGCAAACGAAACGCCCTCAGTATAGCCGCCGAAAGAGCGTATAAATACCGTGATGATACCGCATCCCACACCGTAGATAAGCTTTCCCGATGCGTTTACGGGTGAGGTAACATAATCCGTTGCCATGAAGAATGCACCGAGTATAAGACCGCCGGACAGCACGGAATATACCATACTGCCGTTGGGACCCAATTGCTCACTGCAGGGAAAAACATACGAAAGTATTGCCACCGTGCCGATGAACGACACGGGAATATGCCAGCTTATAACACGCTTTGCGATAAGATAAATGCCGCCGATACAAAGAAGCAGAGCCGATATCTCGCCGATACAGCCGGGAATATTTCCGATGAGCATATCGGCGACGGTATAGACAGGAGGTTCGCCCGCCTTAAGGCTTGCAAGCGGCGTTGCCGTTGCGTAAGCATCGACGGATGAAAAGAAGGGCAAGCGGCGAAGCGGTTCGGTAAATGCAGTCATCTCCGTCGGCCAAGAGAAGAGAAACGCACGGGCTGTAAGTGCCGGATTCAAAAAATTCTTACCCAAGCCGCCGAAAAGCTGTTTTACGACGATTATCGCAAAAAGACTGCCGATAACAGGTATCCAAAACGGTATGGAGGGCGGCATATTCAGCCCGAGCAGAAGTCCGGTAACGAGTGCGGAGCAATCCTTAACGGTGACGGGCTTTTTCAGCAATATCTCGTAAAGTGCTTCCGCACCGACACAGCAGGCACAGCACAGAACGACAACGCACAAAGCTCGCAGACCGAACACATATGCTCCCCATATCGTCGCAGGTACAAGCGCAACGATGACATTAAGCATTATCGAGGTTACCGTATCGTCTGCGCGAATATGCGGCGAGGCAGAAACTATCGGTGTTCTTTTCATTTTTTTCCTCCTTTACGCAATATTGACTTTGCGGAACGGATAAGCTGAACTATCTCAACGCCGCCGGGGCAGGAATATGCACAGCTTCCGCATTCCACACAGCTCATAATATCATATTTTTCACACGCCTCGTACTGTCCGCTTCTTGAAAACGAAGCAAGATAAAGCGGTTGAAGGTGCATGGGGCAAGCACGGACACATCTGCCGCAGCGTATACAGACACCGCCCTTATCCTCGTTGCCGTGCATGAGTAAAACGGCACTGCAGCCCTTTGTGACTACACCGTCGGCATTCCATTGAGCCTTGCCCATCATCGGACCGCCGATGATTATTTTTTCCGCACGCTCGACATTTGTATCGCAAAATTCGATAAGCTCGCTTATTTTTGCGCCTATCGGGGCGTATATATTTTTCGGGTGCTTGACAAGCTCGCCGTCAACGGTAACGATACGCTCCGTCAAGGGCTTGCCGTAAACCACAGCCGAGAAAACGGCACTGCACGTTTCCGCATTGAATATAACACATCCGACATCGGCGGGCAAGCCCCCCGTCGGTATTTCCTCACCCGTCAGGGCGTAGACGAGCTGTCGCTCGTCACCCTGCGGATATTTCGTTTTCATTATTCTTATATCGAACATATCGCCGTCGGATATGACCTTTTTCAAGGCTCGGATGCAATTCAGCTTATTATCCTCAAGCGCAATATCGCACCGCCTAAGCCCCAGAGCGCGCATCAGTATCTTCGCACCGCCTATCACCGATTCGGGATATTCAAGCAAAAGTCGGTGGTTTGCGCATATATAAGGCTCGCACTCACAGCAGTTTATTATAATGCATTTTGCCTTGCCCACAGCGGAGCGTATCTTCGCATACGTCGGAAAGCCTGCTCCGCCCATGCCGCATATCCCCGCCTCACGCACACGTTCTATTATAATATCGGCGCTCAGGTCTTTTATACCGCCTTCATACGGCGGCATATACACGCACTCGTTTTTGAAATCGTTTTCTATGATGATATGATCTACACTGCGCCCCTCCGGAGTGGGGCAGGCAATAATATCGCACACCGTACCCGAAACACTGCTGTGGACAGGTACGCCAAGCTCGTTTTCGGACACATCGCCTATCTTCTCGCCCTTTTTTACATATTGACCCTTTTGAACAAGAGGGCGACACGGTGTGCCGATATGTTGGCTGAGCGGTATTGAAACGAGGCTCGGCTCGGGCAAGGCACGAATAGCTTTATTTGCGGTGTTTTTGTTTTCCGTTGGGTGTATTCCGCCCATAAAGGTAAACGCCATAAATGATACTTCCTTTCACATAAGTGTGCATTTGCCGAATAAAATATCGGAGAAAGAGATGATATACAAAAAACGAATATTCATCGTTCCCCGATTCAAACGCAAAAACGGTACATATTTTTATTTTACCATATATGTCCGAAAAAATCAATATGATTTATGAAAACAAACGTTAAATTCATGTTACAAGAGTAAAAAAAATTATTTTCTCAAAATACACTTGAATTATTTTGCAAAGGGTGGTACAATAGGGAAGTATATTCGGAGGATCATAATATGTTGAGAATAGATTTGGGATATTCGCCGAAGGAAATGCCGATAAGGCTGGCGGGAATAATAAGAGAAAGCATAGTTGACGGTCCGGGACTGCGGTTCGTCGTTTTCGTGCAGGGCTGTCCGCATCACTGCGAGGGCTGTCACAATCCCGAAACGCACGATTTCAACGGCGGCTTTATGACAACGACGACGGAGGTGTGGAAAAGAATACGGCAAGCGAAGCTTCTCCGCGGCGTTACGTTTTCGGGCGGCGAGCCGTTTTGTCAGGCGGCAGAGCTTGCCGAGCTTGGACGTGCGGCAAGAAGTGCGGGGCTTGATGTCATGACCTACTCCGGCTACACGTGTGAGCAGCTGCTTAAGCGTGCCGAAACGGACGGGGGCGTGCGTGAGCTGCTCACTCAAACGAATTATCTCGTTGACGGTCCGTTCGTGCTTGCGAAAAGAAATTTGAATCTGCTGTTCAGAGGAAGCGACAATCAAAGACTTCTTGACATTACCTGCTACCCCAACGGCACCGAATTTTCGGAGCTTCAAACGCTTTCTTAAGCACAAAAATGCGTCAATATGCCGATAATTTACAAAAAGTTAAAAAAAATCTTTTTTCGGCAGTTGACAAAATAAAAAAAATGATGTATAATAAGCTTTGCGTATTTTAGCGTAATACGGTGTGGCAACCGAAACGCCGGTATTATACGCTTAAGTAACGCAAGTGCGAAAGGAAACATATGCTAATCGATATATCATCGCTTTTATCGGGCGAGAAGACCGAGATCAAATTTGATTTTACGTTACCGGGCGAGGGCTTGGGCGACCTGGGCTTCGGAGTCGAAGTGTCCGAGCTTACCGTTGTAGGTTGCGTAAAAAGCATTGGGGGCTGTATGTTCTTCAATGCGTCTGTCTCCGTCCCGTACAAAGCCCCGTGCGATAGGTGCTTAAAGACCGTGCAAGGCGTTCTTTGCGCCGAGCTTGAACGCACCGTGGGCGGCGATGACGAGGATTCTTTGAAGCTCGTGAACTCGCATATTGATGCGGACGAGGAATTGTATGAGGAAGCGATTCTTTGTTTTCCGCAGAAGCTTGTTTGTTCCGACTCGTGCCGCGGATTATGTCCCAACTGCGGCAAGGATCTCAACGAGGGCGATTGCTCATGTAAAAAGCAAGTCGATCCCAGACTTGCACCGCTTATGTCGTTACTTTCGGACGATGATAAAGAGTAAATTATATTATTAAACATAGAGGAGATACACGGAAATGGCAGTACCGAAGAGAAAAGTAAGTAAAGCAAGACGTGATAAAAGACGTTCAAACGTATGGAAGCTCGAAATGCCCGGTATGGCAAAATGCCCCAAGTGCGGCGAGTATAACCTTACGCACAGAGTGTGCAAGGCTTGCGGAACGTACAACGGCAAGGAAATAATCAAGGTTGAGGACTAAAGACACAGAGTCTTTCATCGAACGAAAAATACGGGAGGCGTGACCGATACGCTCGGTCTGTTTATCGCACTTCCCGTATTTTCGTTTTTTTCAGAGGATACCGCCCATCATAAGAGCGGCAAGCAGAAGGGTGTTCTGCTCGCTCTCAGATTCGGTGAGCATGAGAACAAGCAGGGGCAAGAGTCGGTCGTTTATACGTCCACTCTCATGCCTTTCATCCTCTTGTATCGGCTCGATATGCTCCACTCCCTCCGTCTTTACGGCGTAACCGCTGTAATTTTGCGGCACACCGTCGTTCGGTATTGCCTCATCGTATGCACGGCTGTACATATTTCCCCCTCCGATCAGAGCTTCAGTTGCCCGGCAATGCTGTAAAGGCTGAGCAGTTTTATCAGCTTATCCGCCTTTTCTCTGCCGTCGGCACTTAAAAACGGCTTAAGGGCAACAAGCAGATTTATCTTATCGTCGTTTACTCTCGGCATTTGAATATCCGCTTGCTTTTCCCCCTCCTCCGCTTGCTTTCCCATAACGGAGGAAACAACGCTCATTACCGCAGACATTTTCTGCTTATCCGACAGTATATCGTTCAGTTTGGCTGAAATATCGCCGTCCATACGTAACACCTCACTTCATATTTTTGATACTTTGGGATATTATATCGGCCCTTTTTTCGCCCATGTGCTTCATCGCTCGGTCGATATCCTTCTGTGAGAGCGACGAAATGCTCTTTTTCAGCGACGGGATATCGCCCAAATGCCGCTCAAGCTTTTTTATATCCGCTCCGCAAGCGGCGGCAACGGAAAGAATGCTCTTTTTCAGCTCCGCATCGTCCATTTCCGCAAGCTTCTGCAGTGAGCTTTTATCAATATTCATTGTAATACCACACCTTTCATGGTTTTGGTATTATATTATGCTTGAAAATATTTTTTGTCAGTGGTGGAATATGAGTAAAATTTTAATTTTATCGGATACACACTATTGCGTGGAAAAAGCACGCTCGGCTTTATCTTATCATCCAAACGCCGATGTGGTCGTACACCTCGGTGACGGGATAAGCGACTTAATGCGCATTGACGGACTCGAATCAAAAGCACTCGTCACCGTAAGAGGAAATAACGATATTTTTGAAAACGATGTACCGTACGAAACGGTGCTTGATATCGACGGCTACCGCATATTGCTGTGCCACGGTCATAAATATTTCGTAAAATCCTCGCTTGCGCCTCTGTATACGCACGCCTCGGAGCTTCATTGTGATATTGCGCTTTTTGGACATACGCATACACGCTGTTGTGAGTACCATGACGGCATATATCTTTTCAACCCCGGCTCCGCATCCTACTCGGCATACCCTCATGCGTCATACGGAATACTCGAAACGGCAAAAAACGGCATATACCTGAGCCACGGAGACCTTTGAAGCACTACGATAATATATGCACCCGAAAAATAAAATATTCAAACAAAAATCACGCACACCTTTTGATAAGTGTGCGTGATTTTTATATAAGCAGACTTGTTATATATGCTACGGCACAGGCGGTGAGTGCTACGGCGGTGAGGCTCTTACTTTTAAGTGAGAGCAGGACCGCCGCAAGCACTCCTGCGCCGGAGCATATCATGCTGTCGGTGGCATAAAATGCACCGGGTATCGTCATTGCGGCAAGCACGGTATACGGTATATAGTGCAGAAACGAACGAATAAATCTATTCTCCGTCTTTTTGCCGACAAGCACGAACGGCACGACTCTTATAAGATACGTTGAGCCGGCGAGAATAAGCAGATATAAGAAAAATTTCGAATTATCCATCGCATTCATCTCCCACGGGAAAAATAAACGAGCCTGCCAAGGCGGCGATTATCGCACAAATGCTGACGGTAAGCCCGTCGGGTACGGACGATATAACGGGTATATACTCAAATGCGCAGGACAAAAGAGCCGATATTATCACCACGGTGAGTATCGGT
This sequence comes from uncultured Lachnospiraceae bacterium, assembly GCA_964562175.1. GTDB lineage: Bacteria > Bacillota > Clostridia > Oscillospirales > CAG-272 > CAZCJU01. The sequence continues at coordinate 16,932 of CAZLRV010000016.1, read as the reverse complement.
CTTTCTTTTTTCGCAACGGGTGTTACTATTGCGATAAACATACCGTATATTGCCAAGCACAATGCGCTCATAATATCATCGGGCAAAACATTGCCTATATATGCGCCAACGAGCGTGCCGCCTGCCCAACCGACATACGGAAACACAGAAAGTCCCGCAAAAAAAGCACTCGTGACCTCGCCCTCGGCGCTTGCGACGGCAAATATCTCATCGGTCATAAAAAAACCGAGCAAAGCACGCTTTACTCCGCGAAAGCTCTCACTCGTTTTTTGAGAGAGCGAGAGGGACATAAACGAATACCGCAAATTTATCGTCAGCTGAGAAACGAGCAGCTCGACGTAAGAGCCGAGCGAGGACATAACATTTATCCCCGCCAGCTGACCTGCGGAGGTGAGTGTGGTCATTGATATCAAAACGGCTTGCCAAGGGTAAAGGCCGAGGGAAACAGCCATTATTCCGAACGTAAAAGAAACGGAGAGGTATCCAAGCCCAATGGATACCCCCGATCTCAGACCGTGTAAAAATTGTTTTTTCCACATAACGGGCGGCGACTCCTTACGGTGTGTGCTTAAACACGTAATTGCCCGACTCGTCTATATCGACAATTGCAAGCGAATGAAGCTCAACGCCCATTTCACGCAGCTTCGCTCCGCCGGGCTGAAACGCTTTTTCTATGCATATTCCGACTCCGGCAAGCTCGGCACCGGCTTGATCTATTATATCGATAAGGCCAAGCACGGCGTTACCCTGAGCCAGAAAGTCGTCTATTATCAATATTTTATCGCTCGGCAGTATGTAATTCTTATCAACTCTTATCAAAAAGTCCCGTCCTCGTGTAAACGAGGTCACGATTGAGGAATAAACGCCGTCGCTCATATTCTTCGCTTCGGATTTCTTCGCAAAGACGACGGGAACATCGAAATAACCGGCGGCAATGCAAGCAATGCCGATGCCGGATGCCTCGACGGTCAGTATTTTTGTTATCTCGTTTCCCGAAAATATCTCAAAAAATTCCTGTCCGAGCTTGTCTATCAGGCGAATATCCATTTGATGATTCAAAAAAGAATCCACCTTAATAACGCCGCCCGGCAAAAATTTACCCTCTTGCAGTATACGCTTTTCCAAAAGCTCCATTTTTTTCGCCTCCGTAGCTTCAATAGTGCCATTATACACGATTTTTTCGCAAAATGCAATAGAATAACGTAAATTGTTTTATATTTTTCGCATATACGGTGAAAAAAGCAAACAATTCCCCGAGGAGCCGTAAGGTCCATCGGGGAATTTCGCATTCGGCGGGGGCTATTACTTGCCCTCGTCCTCGCAATCACAGTCTTCGCAGTCGCATTCCTCGCAATCGCAATCGTCACAATCGCAGATGCAAGAGAATTCCTCGCCGCAGGCGGGGCAAATAACGTGAGCGAGATCTATCGAGGTGGGGAGGCATATCGTCTCCTCACAGCTCGGACACTCGACTTCGATTATATCATCGCAATCGTCGTAATCCTCATCATCGAAATCGTCCTCGCACTCATCACAGCCGCACTCGCAGTGATGCATATGCTCCGGCGGAGGGAGGCACTCATCGTTATATACTATCTCCTCTACCTCGCCCAGATCCTCGTCAAGCTCGTCAACGTATTCCTCAAGCTCGTCTACTCTGTCCTCAAGGTCGGCTATCGTAAGAGCCGCCTCGTCAAGCACTTCAATGAGCTTCTTTATAAGCTTTGTTTCGTTTTTTGCTCCGTCAAGCTCCATGCCCTCGCACAGACCCTTGAGGTAAGCCGTTTTTTCACTGAGTGTCATTATAATCCTCCGTTATTGCTTCGCACGCTCTAAATATTCGCCCGTTCTCGTATCTATCTTAAGCACATCGCCCTCGTCGATAAAGAGCGGAACCTTGATTATAACGCCTGTTTCAAGCGTTGCGGGCTTTGTCGTGCCGGTTGCCGTATCGCCCTTGAAGCCGGGCTCGGTCTCGATGACCTTAAGCTCAACGAACATGGGAGGCTCAACACTGAACACGTTGCCCTTGTACGATACTATCTTGCATATCATTTCTTCCTTTACAAACCTGAAGCTGTCGCCGAGCTTATCCGCATCAAGCGGAAGCATATCGTACGTTTCAAGGTCCATAAAGTAGTACAGCTCGCCGTCCTTGTAGGAGTATTGCATCTCCTTACGCTCTACCACAGCCTCCTCGAACTTATCTGTCGGGGAGAAGGAACGCTCGATAACCGCACCGGTTATGACATTCTTCATCTTTGTTCTTACGAAAGCCGCACCTTTACCGGGCTTAACGTGCTGGAACTCGATTACCTGCATTACCGCGCCGTCAAGCTCAAATGTCTTTCCGTTTCTGAAATCGCCTGCTGTTAGCATATAAATAATCCTCCGAATCTAACTTTCTTACTCTCGTATTTTACAACAATATCCGAAATTTTGCAATAGGAACGGCGAATATTTTTGTTCGACGAGAAAATAATTTTAATAATATTCAATAATAGTTAATAAATTTCTATCAGTGCCTTGGGGCTTTTCGTGAAATTTCGCATTCCGCTCTCCGTAACGGCCACCATATCCTCGATACGACAGCCGCACTCACCCAAAATATATATGCCCGGCTCGACTGTTACGACATTGCCCACTTCAAGCACACCGTCACGAGACGGGGAAAGGCTCGGCGACTCGTGTATATACACGCCCACGCCGTGACCGAGCGAATGAGTGAAGGTATGCGGATAACGCTCATCTATTATATCACGTGCCACACGGTCGATATCCGATGTGCGCTTGCCGGGGGCTATACTCTCAAGTGCGTGAAGCTGTGCTTTGAGCACCGTATCGTAAATATCACGCAGTCTGTCGTCCGCACGTCCGATGACTACGGTACGTGTCATATCCGAGCAATAGCCGCCGAATTTTGCACCGAAATCCATCGTGAGAAAGCCGTCACGCAACGAAACATCGCTCGGCGTGCCGTGCGGCACGGACGATGCCTTACCGCTTACGGCGATCGTCTGAAACGCCGTGCCGTCGGAGCCGTTTTTACGCATGAACCATTCAAGCTCAAGTGCGACCTGCCGCTCCGTTACGCCCCTGCGGATATAGCTTATGATATGCTCAAACGCCGCGTCCGTAAGCTCTTGAGCCTGCTCTATAAGCGAAAGCTCGTCCGCATCCTTTTTTGCACGCAGGGAATCAAGCAAGCTGCCTACCGGCACAAGCTCAACGCCGACAAGTCTGTCCGACAGCCGCTTATGTGCGGCAACGGTAAGCTCCCTGTCCTCAAAGCCGAGCGTTTTTATGCCGATATCGGCAACGAGAGAGGGCAGTGCATCGCCCGTCAGCTCTACACGCTCAACGCCCTCCGCTCTCGCAGAGGCTTCAAAATAGCGCGGGTCGCATAAAAGATACGTCACATCTCGTGTTACAAGCACGTAGCCGTCCTCGAATGCAAAGCCCGTTGTATAGAACGTGTTTACCTGTGAGGAAAGAAGTATGCCGTCAAGCCCGACGGGCATCGCCGCCGCCGCTTTTTCGAACTTTCCTCTCATAGCTTACTCCTGAAGCTGTCCGCCTTGCCGGTGTCGGTGAGCGTGATCTTCTCGATAGCCTCGCTTATGCTCGAATATTCCTCGCTCATCATATCCAAACGAACCTCGGCAATATACTTTTGTGAGCCGGGCGAAACGTACAGTATGATATGGTATCCGTAATCGCTTTCGACTATTTCACAATCGCCCGCAACACGTTTTTCGTCAAAGCACCAATTGACAAAGCCGCTCATCGGCGTATTCTCGCCCGAGGACATATCGCTTGCGGCAAATTCATAATATTTACCGCCGATATAACAGGTGTTTGCGTCCTCCGAGTAGGCAAGTGCCAACGGGAAAAAGCTTGCCTCGGTCTTATCGGTCGTTTGGAATTGTGCCAGCACTCGCTCCGCCTCTGCCTTTGCGTTCTCCTTTGAGCCGTAGGTATCTGTACGGAAGAGTATATGGCGCACCGTGCATGTATCATCTTTTAGCGGATATGCGGGGGAAACTATCATATATGCCGATATCTCGTTTGAGCCCTCGTTGTCGTATACCTTGACATCGCCTGTTTTGCGTGAGGAATCGAAGAGCCATTCGGTAACGAGATCTCCGCCCTCCGTATATGCGTATTTGTTCGTATAAGAATTCGCTATTACCGTTGCCCGATTGCTCTGCGCATTCGGCTCGCCGTCAAGGAATTTCCCTGCGGCATCGAGATATGCGTATATTTTATCCGTAAATTCCTCGCTGTTCGTACAGCTCTTGAACTCGTCCGCATATTTTTGCGCCTGCTCTCGGCTCAGCTCGCCGTCAGACGGCTGTTCGGCATAAGCAATGGATATCGAACGCAGATCCACATACGAATAATATATGCTGTTTTCCTCATACAAAGCAAGTGCCTCCGCATCGGATAATGCAAAGCTCTGTTGCTTTTCGTACTGATAATCAAGAGCCGTTGCCATAAGCTCAAAGCAGAGCTGAGCATCCTGCACGTCTACACCGGGGAATTTTGACAGCTCAAGCCGCTCGGCACGAATTTTCACCGCATTCTTCATACCCTCGCTCAGCTCGTAGCCGTGTGAGACGGCGTACTCGGCGGTGGGTAAAAGCTGTTCTATCTGATTTTTCGCACTGTCCAAGAAATAATCGTGCCATGTGGCATAGGAGTCGTTCATGTTAAACGGCTGCTCACTCAGCTTTTTGTCGGGGTCAAGCCCATACTCGCTCAGCTTGTCCTTATACAAATCGAGAAAGCCGTAGTAGCCCTCGTAATAGAAGTATGCAAGCTGTGCGTTCGTTATCTTAAAATGCTCCGTTTCATACGCCGTTTGCTTTGCCAGATACTTACGTGAGGAATGATAATTGTTTATCCCCGTGTTTATGCCGACAAGCAATGCCGTGACAAGCAGTATTGCCGTTATCCATATTATCAGCTTTTTTATTTCCGATAAAATGAGTGCTTTCTTATGCTGTTTTCGTCTTGCCTCACGTCGCAATTCTTTTTGAGCCTTTTGTCTGTCGCTCGGTTTTTTTGCCATATTACTCTACCGCTTCGCTCTGCTCGTCAAGAATGCGTGCCGTTTCCACCGCAATGGCACACTCGACTCTCTTACGCTCCAAAATACAGCCTATTTCGTACGGCTTTCGAATATCGCCGCAATACTTATGGTTATTTGCCGCACAGCCGCCGCCGCAGAAATATTTGGCAAAGCATTTTGAGCATTCTTTATTTGTTATTATATTGTTTTCGCAAAATTCCTTTGCTATGTCGCCCCTCAGCTCACCGCCGTAGACACTGCCCATTCTGAACGGCTCCGTTTCGGCAAACTGGTGGCAGGGATAAACACTTCCGTCGGGCGTTACCGCAATGTACTCACAGCCCGACCCGCAGCCCTTAGTGCGCTTGTACACGCAGGGACCGGCATCGAGGTCTATCATGAAGTGGAAGAAGGTAAAGCCTCTTCCCTCTCGCCTTAAGCGTATCATGATATCCGACAGCTTGTCATATTCGGCAAATATTTGCGGCAAATGCTCGTGCTTTATCGCAAGCTCGTCCCTCTCGTCAAGCACGACCGGCTCAACGGAGATATTTTCAAAGCCCTCGTCGGCAAGTGCCATTACATCGTTTACGAAATCGAGATTTTTCGCCGTAAAGGTGCCTCGCACGTACCAATCGCCCTTGCGCTTCGACACGAGCTTCTTATACGCCGGAATTATGACATCGTACGTGCCGTCGCCGTTTTCAGCCGGACGCATGAGGTCGTTCACCTCGCGCCGTCCGTCAACGGAAAGCACGATATTCGACATATTTTCATTGAGAAAATCAATGCTTTCATCGTCAAGCAGTGTGCCGTTTGTCGTCATTGTGAAACGGATATGCTTGCCGAGCGGAGCTTCCTTTTCCCGTCCGTACTTGACAAGTCGCTTAACGACATCGAAATTCATAAGCGGCTCGCCGCCGAAAAAGTCAAGCTCAAGATTTTTTATACCGCCCGAGCGCTTAAGCAAAAAGTCTATCGCCGCACAGCCGCATTCGTATGACATAAGTTCGCGCTTGCGTCCGTAATCGCCCTTGCCGGCAAAGCAATACTTGCATCGCATATTGCAATCGTGCGAAATATGCAGACACATCGATTTTATCGGGTTCTCCGCTCTGTAAACGGGCGGCGGTATAACGACATCCGAAGAAAACAGCATACCCGCCTCGTACAGCTCGTACAGCTCCGAGTATGCTTCCCTCAGCTTTTCCCCATCGTATTTTTCGGACAGAGCGGCGAGGATATCCTCCCCGATGCTCTCGGGCATATCCTCCCTATCCTCACCGTTTTGGGTGAGGATAGAGAGGATATCGTATGATACACCATTCAAAAGGTGGACAGAGCCGGAGGCACTGTCCAACGCCAATTTATAGCCGCATTGAGTGAAAATGTGAACCATTATTTGTTCTTTTTGTTCTCACACTTCTGGTTTGCAACGGTGCAAGAGGTCTTGCAAGCGGATTGGCAGGAAGCCTGGCACTCGCCGCAGCCTGCGCCGACGGAGGTCTTTGCATAGGTGGTCTTGTTAAGAGTTTTTACGTTTTTCATTTTGAAATTTCCTTTCGGTATCATTTTTTATATTTCAAATACAATTTTGGATTTGACCGTTTTGCTTTCGTCGGACGGAATGAGAGCGGTATCGCACCCCCGACAAACGCCCCGATAACGGAGCAGAGTATGCACAAAAGGGGCATGAAGCTCACTATTCTTTTATCCGACAGGACAGATGCGCACAGCACGAGCGCAACAAGCACACTGCCCGATATAAGACCGCATAAAAGCGGCTTTTTGCCGTATCGTCTGCACGATATAAGACCGCAGAGCATACAGGTTGCCGAAAGTGCGACATACCCGAGATACGACAACGAAAGCGGGTCGGGCGAGTAGAGCAGAAGCAGGGCGAGGGTGAGCAGCAGCGCCGCACCGACAGGCAGAGCCGTGAGCACGCCTCGGATACAGCACATGACAAGCCCGCGTCCGTTTAAGGCGGCTTTTTCTTTCGTATTCGTTCCCATATTTGTTCCATCTCCGTTTTCTTCGAATACGCAATATGCAATATCGCATTTGCAATATTTATATATTCTCGAAGATGAAAAAATATTCCTTCCGCACGTTATCGCCGACGCTTCGTATTATTTATCGTTGTCCTTATCGTCCTTGCCCTTGTTCTCTTTTGCGGGCTGTTTTTCGGAGTTGATGCACTTTATCGCCGATTTGAGCATACGCAGACGTGTGCGATCTCTGCTCGTTTCGAGAAGCACGGTATCGTCCTTAATGCTTACTATCTCGCCGATTATGCCGCCGACGGTCGTCACTATATCGCCGACTGCCAGAGAATCGTACATTTGCGCAAGCTCTTTTTCCTGCTTCTTTTGAGGACGGTACATCAAAAAGTAAAATATTACAACGACACCGACGATCATTATTATCATCGATATCATACTGCCGCTCGTATCGCCTGCGGGGGCTTCGAGCAGAGTGTTTTGAATGAGATCTGCCATTTTGCATTCCTTTTCTGTTTAGGGTTATATACTATTATACAGCCACGGCGGTTTTTTTTCAATAGTTTGAGAAAAGAAAGGGGGTTAAATAATGTAAACTTTTTATAAATAAATGCAAAGCCGATAAAAATTATTACAATAGTTATTGAAAAAGCAAAAATAATGTGGTATAGTAGGATGAGATTACTCTGTCACACTCGGCTGAGCCGAGGAAGGAGACCCGATATGAATAAAAAAATAACCTCTCTGCTTCTCGTTCTTGCGCTCTTGATAAGCACGCTTTCTCTGTTTACCGCCTGCTCGACGAATGAATATGCCCCGGCAATGTGGTTGCTTGAGGGTGAGGGCGGAGCGAAAATATACTTTTTAGGCTCGATACACATAGGCGATGAGAGTATGTACCCGTTGCCCGATTATATAGAGTCGGCGTATGAGCAATGTCAATATCTCGCAGTCGAATGCGACATTATAGAGTACGAGCGTGCCGCCGAGGCGGGCGGGGAAGAATTTGCCGCCGCCGAGCTGCTTACGTATATGTATAAGGACGGAACGAGTGCCGCCGACCATTTGAGCAAAGAGACGTACGATGCGTGCGTTGAATATTTCACCGACAGCGGCTTTCTTGCCGCCAACGGCATGAGCATGGCGGATATGGATAAGCTCCATATATCGCTCTGGCAGCAAATACTTTCACAGCGGATAATAGATGCCTCCGGCTACGATACCGAATACGGCATCGACCGCCATTTCCTCAACTCGGCAAAGCAGAGCGGCAAGCGGATACTTGAGATAGAATCCGTCGAATTTCAGACCTCTCTTTCGTTTGATATACCCGACTCCGTATACGATGACACGATATTGTCCATGCTCACCGCCGAAACGGATGCGCAGGTGCTTCAATACGAATATATGCTTGACATATATAAAAGAGGACGTGACGACCTGATGGCTACGCAAAACGAGCTTACCGCACTGCTCTCCTTCGGTTCGCCCGATCCCGATTACGAAACATATGACAGAGTCATGCTCACGGACAGAAACAAGGGCATGGCACAGCGTGCCGAAGAATACCTAAATGAGGGCTACAGCGTTTTCTATGTAGTCGGTGCGGCACATATGTGCGGCGAGAACGGTGTAATACAGCTTCTCATAAACGAGGGCTACGACGTTAAAAGAGTGGGCTGAAGTGAAAAATAAAGGAATTCGAATAAATTTGTTATGAGTATTATCGATTATATTAAGAGTATCAAGCTTGACTCGGTGGTAAGGCGTGCGCTGAGCAGCTTGTTTACGATGAATATTTTATCCCTGCTTCTGCACGGAAGTGAGGAGAGGCTGTTTCATTCAACGGCTTTCTTTGCCGAAAATAATTTTTTCATGCTCGTGTGTCAGATCCTCCTTACGTTTTTGCTCTTTACGCTTATCGATTTTTCCTTGAGGCTGACGAGGCACGACGAGGTTGCGGAAAGTATGCAAAGGGTGTATCTGCTGCTTTCGTATTTGATATACGCCTTGATATGCATGGCTCAATACAGAGATGAATGGTTTAACCTCGGTATGCTTTTGTGTCTGCTTGCGATAGTCGTTTACGTCCTCGGGCAGGCACGGCTCGATTTCGATATATCGGGCAGGATGCTTAAGCTATTCGTTATAGTCTGCGGCTTGTTTTTTGCGGTATTCGTAAGCATTCAGGGCGTTTTCCGTGTGCTTACGCAATCCACGCCCAACTTCGACTTCGGTATATTCTCGCAGATGTTCTATTATATGAAAAAGACGCTTCAACCGCTGACCACGACGGAGAGGGACATTCTGCTCTCGCACTTCAAGATACACGTTTCGCCCATTTATTATTTATTTTTACCTATATATGCCATATTCCCCGACCCTATAACGCTTGAGATATGTCAAGCCGTCACCATAGCCTCCGGCGTTATACCGACCTATCTCATATGCAAAAAGGTCGGACTTTCGAACAAAGCCACTGCCGCCTTTTCGTTCTTGTATGTGCTTTTCCCGGCTTTCACTGGCGGCTGTTATTACGACCTGCATGAAAACAAGTTTTTGGCACCGCTTATCATGTGGCTTCTCTACTTTATCGAGAAAGACAAATTGATAGGCACGCTGATCTTCTCTCTTGCCGTCTGCATGGTAAAGGAGGATGCAGCGGTATACGTCATATTCATAGCGTTGTACGTTCTGCTTTCGGGCAAGGGCATTAAAAAGGGCTTGAGCCTGCTTGTCCTCGGCTTTGCGTATTTCGGCGGCGTTATAGCTTATCTTGAAAACTACGGCTATTCGGGTGTAATGTCGAACAGATACGATAATTTTATCTATGAGAAAGACGGCGGACTTCTTACCGTTATCAAATCTATTATAATATCTCCCGCAAATGTGATAAAGGAGTGCTTTGAGACGACCGCACCGGAGGGCGATTACGCATCAAAGACCGAGTTTATTCTGCAAATGCTCGCCCCGCTCGGCTTTTTGCCCGTTATAACGAAAAAATACGCAAGATATATACTGCTTTGTCCGTTCATTCTCGTAAATCTCATGCCCGATTATTTATATCAGCATTCGATAAATTTCCAATATACATATGCGACCGGTGCAATGCTCGTTTATTTGGCAATACTCAATTATAAAGACTTTACGCCCAAGATGAAGCGTATCGGATTGAGCTTTGCCGCCTGCTCCGCTCTTCTTATATTCGTGCAATATATATGCTACAGAGGCAATTATATCGTAAATTACATTAACAATTACGACAAGCACGTCGAGGTAAGACAGACGCTACTCGATATTCCCGAGGATGCAAGCGTTGCATCAAGCACGTTCTATGTTACCACCTGCTCTCAAAGAGAATATATATACGACCTCGACCATTATGACAAGAAAGACCAGAATACGGTCACGACCGATTACGTTGTCCTCGATCTGCGTTACGCAAAGAACAGACGGCTGTATGCCGCACAGTACGAGAACGATGACGATTACGAGTGCGTAAAGTATATAGAGGGTTGGCTTGCCTTGATGAAATATAAGGGTGAATGATGTTTAAGCTTTTCGGAGGAAAAAAAGAGGACTCGGTGCAATTCAGACGTGAGATGGCGGAAAAGATAAGCCGCCACAGACTGAGATATGTGACCGAGCAGACCGAAAACGGCGATGTCGTTATCGGAAAAGAGGGCGGCTGTAATATAAGAAACGGCGAGCTTATAGTGACCTCGTCAAAGGAAGTGGTCTACAGAGCCGACATTGACGCACTTAAGGCATATGAGCTGATGTCGCTTGAGGGTGCGGTGCTTGAGGGCTACGACAAGGAGCATGGCGCATATCGCACCGTAACGGTATATTACGTATATTACCGCTGAAAAAAGTCAAAAAATAAATTATTTATAAAGAGGTATATGAAATGAAACTCGGAGTATTGACAAATCTTTACGGCAACAAGCCGCTTGAGGAGGTATTGCCCTATCTTGCCTCGCTCGGAGTTGAGGCAATAGAGCTTGGCTGCGGCGGCTATCCCGGCACTGCTCATTGCGACCCGGATAAGCTGTTAAATGACGAGGGCGCTTATAATGACTTCATAGCCCTTATCGAAAAATACGGTATGACCGTATCTGCACTGTCCTGCCACGGAAACCCTGTGCATCCCGACAAAAAGACCGCCGAGGCATATGACGAGGCTTTCAAAAAGACCGTTCTGCTTGCCGAGAAAATGCATATAAACACCGTTATAACCTTCTCCGGCTGTCCCGGCGACCATGACGGCGCAAAATATCCCAACTGGGTGACCTGCCCTTGGCCCGAGGATTACCTTGCAGTGCTTGACTATCAGTGGAACGAGGTGCTTATACCGTATTGGAAAAAGACGGCTGAATTTTGCCGCGCGCATTCGGTAAACGAAATAGCATTTGAAATGCACCCCGGCTTCTGCGTTTACAATACGGAAACACTGCTGAAGCTCCGTGGTGCAGTCGGCGATATAATAGGCGCAAACTTCGACCCGTCGCATCTCATTTGGCAGGGTATGGATATATGCGAGGCAATACGCATGCTCAAGGGCGCAATATTCCATTTCCATGCAAAGGACACGAGAATAGACGAGTACACGAAGGCAAAAATAGGTGTGCTTGATACGAAGCATTACAGCGACGAGATAAACCGCGCATGGGTATTCCGTGCGGTGGGCTACGGTCACGATATGCAATATTGGCGTGATATCGTTTCCATGCTCCGTCTCTGCGGCTATGACAGAGTAATGTCTATCGAGCATGAGGACAGCTTGATGTCGGTAGACGAAGGACTTGAAAAGGCGGTGGCTTTCCTCAAGGAGGCTATAATGACCTCACCCAAGCCCTCCACGATGTCGTGGGCTTGAGTTATTACGATAATATAGTAATATGAAAAAAATTATTTCCTTATTATTGTGTGCTTCACTGCTCCTTGCCTGCACCGTGATAACCTACGGTGCGGACGAGCTGCCGTGCGTTGACGGCGTTTATCAAATATCCACAAGGGAGCAGCTTAAGCTGTTCGGTGAGCTTGTAAACGGTATGGGAGCTTACGAGGGACAAGCACAGCCAAACGCCGATGCGGTACTGCTCGACGATATCGTATACAATTCCGGTGTTTTGACCTCCTCCGGCTCGCTCAACCCCGCTTGCGGTGCGGAGGTCTGGGTGCCGATAGGCTGTAGGCTCTCGGAGACCGAATGCACGCCGTACAACGGCACGTTTGACGGCGGCGGTCATACCGTTACCGGTATAGCCATATCAGCCGGCGAGGTTACGAGCTGTGGCTTTTTCGGTGTCATAGGCGAGGACGGCACGGTGAAAGACCTCACTGTTAAAGCGTCTTATATCGAAACGCCCGATATGGCGGGCGGTATTGCCGGCGAGAACAGAGGCTCTATAATAAATTGCTCAAGCGAGGGCAATCTTATAACCGCAACGAATGCCCGACTCGGTGCGGGCGGTATAGTTGCACTTGATGAGGGCATTGTATACGGTTGTTCCAACTCCTCAAACGTGTTTACCACCTCAAAAACGGGTTCGAGCGCATATGCCGGCGGTATTTCGGCGTATTCCGAAAATCTGCTTGTAAGATGCCGAAATTCGGGCAATGTCACCTCGAATCTTTCATCCTCCGGCGGTATCTGCGGCAACGGCTACGGTGCAAGGAGCTGTTTGAACTCCGGTAAGGTCACGGGACTTTTCTCCACGGGCGGTATTTTCGGCATATTAAGGTGGAGCATTGACGATTGCGTGTCATTCGGCACGATATCCACCGATGTCGATAACGAGAATTACGGCTCCGTCGGCGGTCTTGTCGGACGTGCCGATGCGGTGGTATTGGAAAACAATTACTATAGGGCACCGGGCTTGAGCGGTGTCGGCTCACACAGAGGACAAGCTTTTTCAAACTTTGACGGTGTTGTCGAAAAGGTGACAAAGGCTCAGCTTGAGAGCGGATATGTCGCTTATATGCTCGGCTCCGACTTCGGTCAGCTTATAGGCAAGGAGGGCACACCTCATCTTTCATCCGCACTCGGCGACGATGTGGTATACAAAGTGAGGGTGAGCTGTGAGGACGGCGGTACGGTAAGCGGCAATTATAATAACACGTACTCAAACAGAACACTTTCTGCCGCACCGACGGGCGAGCTTATATTCCAAGGCTGGTATACAGACGGCGGCTATTGCATATCGCACTCGCCCGACTTGATCCTAAGCGACCTTATGAACTCCGTAAACGCTCGCTTTACGGTAGCGGAGGATTGCGACCTTGACGGTGTGATTTCGATAAAGGATATCATGAGCTTCGATGCGTTTTTGGCGGGCTATGATGTAGAGGGTCATTTCTCCGACATAAATGCCGACGGTGTCACCGACGAAAAAGACGTTGCGGCAATAATGATAAAAATGAGGCAATAAAAAATGGCAAGAAGAACCGAAAAAGGCATAATATTTTATCTTGCGTGCATTCTTTGTCTGACTACGCTCATCTCCTGCAGTACGCCGACAGGCTCTACCGTCACGGACGATGTAACGGGTGAGGCAACGCAAGCGCAGACAGAGGCGGTAACACAGCCCGATGCTACCGAGGATGATAACAAGGGCAGTGCGGAGGTTGACGAGATGAGAGGTGTTTGGCTCGCATCGGTATGGAATATAGATTTTCCGTCACGGGCGGGGCTTGATCCCGACTCGCTTAAGCGTGAGGCGGATACCGTTATAAGCACGGTAAAGGAAGTCGGACTCAACGCTATATTCTTCCAGGTAAGACCGATGTCCGATGCGCTATACAAATCCAAGATATACCCCACCTCCGAATGCTTGACGGGCAAGCAGGGCAAGCCCTTGACAGACGATTTCGATATACTTGAATATATGGTCGAAAAGTCGCACGCCGAGGGAATACAGCTGCACGCATGGGTGAACCCCCTGCGCATCACAAACGGCAGCAAAGCCGCCCCAAAGGTAAACCTTGAGGACCTTGCCGAGAACAATCCGGCAAGACTTCACCCCGAATGGGTGGTAAATTACGCAAACGCAAATCTCGTATACGATGCGGGTCTGCCCGAGGTAAGACAGCTCGTATGCGACGGAGTTGCCGAGATAGTCGAGAATTACGACGTTGACGGAATCATATTCGACGACTATTTCTACCCGTATTTGATAGACAATCAGCCGTTTAACGACGATGAAACGTACAAGAAGTACGGTTCGGGCTACGATAACGTGGCGGATTTTCGCCGTGACAACATAAACAAGATGATAAAGGCTGTATACGATACGGTAAAATCCAAGAACGAAAAGGTTTTGTTCGGTGTCGGTCCCGGCGGTATTTGGCAGAACGATAACGGCTCAAACGGCGGTTCACCCACAAAGGGCTTTGAATCGTACAGCGGTATCTACTGCGACACGCTGGCGTGGGTCGAGGGCGGTTATGTCGATTACATAGCCCCGCAGATATATTGGGCTCACAGCAGTACGGCGGCTCCGTTCCTTCCGCTTGCCACATGGTGGAACAAGAAGATGAAGGATTCGGACGTAAAGCTCTATTTCTCACTTGCAACGTACAGAGCAAGCGAGTGGGACAGGGGCGAGATAACGAAGCAGCTGAACAACGCATCAAGGCTTTCGAAATATGAGGGAAGCATATTTTATAATTATTCGTCTATCGCAAATAATGATGCGGGCGTAAAAAACGAATTAAAAAAGTTATATAAATAAAAATAACAAGGCAAAAGTCATATGGTAAAAACGAAAATAGTTTCGTCAATGGAAAAATGCTTCATTGACGAGCAAATAACCGACAAAAAGGAGCTTAAGTCTCTTTCCGTCCTCAGAGGGGAATCGTTCGCTTTTCAGCTTGCTTATACAAGCACCGACAAGCCGGTGGCGATGCGACTGCAAATGGACGGAGATATCGCAAAATATCTGACGGTTCGCGAGGTGGGAAGCGTTTACGTTTCCATAGCCGCGCCCGAGGACTCGGACGACAACTATTTAAGAAAGACTCCGGGGCTTTACCCCGATCTGCTCTCGCCTCTCGGCTATAACGGCACGAGAATAACGGCAGAGCCGGGAATACTCAAAACGCTGTGGATATCGTTTGATCCCGATATGGCAAAGGATAAATTCATAGGGCAAACGCAGGAGCTTTCCGTATCACTGTATTCCGAGGACGAGGTCACCTCGGTCTGCAAGCTGTCGGTGACGTTCAATTATCACTTTTTACCGAAGCAATCTGTAAAGGTGACTCAATGGCTTCACTGCGATTGTCTGGCGAATTATTACGGAGTCGAGCCGTTTTCCTCGGAGCATTGGAAAATAATAGAAAAATTCGTCAAGGTCGGCGTACAAAACGGAATAAACACGGCTTACGTGCCGCTTTTTACGCCGCCGCTCGATACGGCTCCGGGAGCGGAGCGAACGACGGTACAGCTCGTACCGATAAAAAGAACGTCGGAGAGATATATATTTGATTTTCGTCAGCTCGGCAAATATATGGATATGTGCCAAAGGGCGGGCGTGGAATACTTTGAGTTTTCTCACCTGTTTACTCAATGGGGAGCAAAGCACGCACCGAAAATAATAGTATCCACCGGACGCGGCAAGGGCGAGAAATGCCCCTGCTTCGGTCAGCAGACCGATGCGCTCGGCGATGAATATATACGCTTCTTGCGGTCGTTTTTGACGGGACTTCTCACCTATCTCAGACGCAGAGGGCTTGAGGATAGATGTATGTTCCACATATCGGACGAGCCGCCGAGAGAATGCCTTGAGGATTACAAAAAAGCACGTGAGGCGGTAGCCGATCTGCTTGAGGGCTTTACGGTGCTTGATGCCGTATCGGATATAGAGCTTTACAAGTCCGGTGCCGTAACAACGCCCGTGCCGTCGATAGACCGTATAGAGCCGTTTGTGCAAGAGGGCGTTCAGCCTCTTTGGGCTTATTATTGCTCGGCACAGTACAAAAATGTACCGAACAGGTTTATGTCCATGAGCGGTGTGAGAACGAGAATAATGGGTGTACTTATGTATAAGTATAACATAGACGGCTTTTTGCATTGGGGCTATAACTTCTACAATAATTGCGGCAGTCACGATGCGATAAATCCGTATATCGACACCTGCGGCGGCAGTTGGGTACCTGCGGGAGATACGTTTTCGGTATACCCCGGACAGGGCGGGGTCGCACTTGAAAGCATGAGAATAAGACAGTTCTACGACGGCTTGCAGGATATGCGCGCTCTACAGCTCTGCGAGCAGATACACGGACGACAGTTCACTCTGCACCTGATACAAGAGGGAGTTTGCGGCGAGCTTACCTTTGAAAATTATCCGATGGATGAGGAGTATATACTAAAGCTCAGAGAAAAGATAAACGCCGTTTTACTTTGAGTTTGGACGCCGAAATTATATCTCAACGGTAAATTATTTATAACATTTTTACTATAAGTATAGATATTGACATATTTTTATGGTATAGTAAAGAGCGGCGTGCCGATTACGGCACTGAAAAAGAAAAAAACAACTTATATAAACGAAAGGACGCAAGCAATGGCAAAGAAATACGTTTACCTCTTTACAGAGGGCAATGCATCCATGAGAGAGCTTCTCGGCGGTAAGGGTGCAAACCTTGCGGAAATGACCAATATCGGTCTTCCCGTTCCTCAGGGATTCACCATCACAACGGAGGCTTGTACTCAGTATTATGAGGACGGCAAGCAGATCAATCCCGAGATCCAGGCACAGATCATGGAGTATATCGAGAAAATGGAAACGATCACCGGCAAGAAGTTCGGCGATCTTGAGAATCCTCTTCTCGTTTCCGTTCGTTCCGGCG
>CAZLRV010000015.1:0-44825 GCA_964562175.1 uncultured Lachnospiraceae bacterium | reverse complement strand
GGAAGGCTTGCGCTCTGACGTTCACGACGGTGTCTTCTGTGATCTCATCGAGGAACTCATGGTATGCGGTCCAGCCGTCGAGATCATCGGCTTCTTGGGGAAACCCTCCGACAAGGAACTCCGATTCGTTGTAGTCATCACGCATGGTGACCTTGGAGAACAGAATTGCCATTACTCGATACCTCCCATCTTCTGATCGCTGAGATACTCATCGAACTCGTCGCCGTTCAACATGAACCAATCATCACCGCCGTGCCAGAAGCTGACGTACATATCGCCGTCTTCCACACGGATCGATCTTTGCTCCAAACCTTCGCCATATCCATCCGAGCACTGACCTTCGAGCCAATCCTTGAATTCCGCTTCCTCTTCAGCAGTGAAGGGAGCAGTAAGCTCGGCTCGAATGCATCCGTAAAGAACACCGTCCACATTCTGTGTGCTGAAGTGAACCTCCTTAAGTTTTCCGACAGCACCGTTGCTTCCGTCGAAGTAAGCTGCGAGGTTATCTTCATCACGAGCGTCTTCCAAGCGGATCAGATCACGGATTCGTTCTTCGTAAGGAGCGAGGTAGCTGCCGTCGTACTCGTCGGGATAGTCTTCCATGTTGCCGTACTCGTCACGGCTGTACACGTTTGCAACCAAAGGGCAGTAGAAGTATTCGGTAGTGTCTTGCATCCGACTCTCCAGCATGAACTTATCAAACTCAGCGATGGATGAGACCTTTCCGGTCATCACCGCTTCCATAACGTCCAACCTGTTTTGGTAGGGCAGGTTCTGATAAAACTCACACATGGTGTTTACAAGGGATAGTGTGTCGGAAGGAGAAACTAACAAAGTGAGCCTCTTTTCGAATTCGTTATTTCCAAAGAGCTTCACTTTGATTGGCTCATCCTCTTCATCCATACACTTGATTTCATGCGCCGGCTTTCGGATACCGATGGAGCTGAGATGGTCGGCCATAAGGTAACGCTTGCACGGGAACTCCATGACTAAGGTGTTGCCTTCGTTTTCAATAACTGCTGTAAACATTGCCTTTTCCTTTCTTTCGTATTTCGCTCTCACATACTTGAAATTTTCGATTTTTTATGGTATAATGAGAGCAATAAAAAAGCCCTTTCGAAGATGTTTCCACCAACAAAAGGGCTATGTATTCGAGTTGACCACAATTTGACCAGTTTTATTTTGGTTTACTTACGCTGATGAGGCAGACCAGTTTTGACCACAATTTTGACCAGTTCCAGCGATGTAACGCACAGAATTATCGGAATTATCGGAGGAAAAACAGCCTCAAAAGCGTAAAAATCGGGCTAAAAAGAGCGTTTACCAAGCAAAATAAAGTAATTTTGCTCTTTGGGAGCGAGATGCCGCAGGTTCGAATCCTGTCACTCCGACCAAAAGGGCTTTGGAAAGCAATTTCCGAAGCCTTTTTCTTTGCTTACCGCAAAGCAATAATTGAGGGCTGACGGTTGTTTTCCGTCAGCCCTTTGTGTATTCGGTTCGCCTCGATAAATTGAAATCGGTTAGTCTTTAATTTCGTTCCATTCGATTCGGACATCCCCCCAAGCATCGGAGCCGTAGCATGTGAGAGATTTATTATTTGCGCACTTTTTCTTGGCAAAACAATAACGATTTGCAGCTCTCCGACACAGACCTTGGCGCGCTCATTTTCCTCAAATTCTACTACATATTCTATACCCTTCAAATATTTCGGATGACAGAGAGGTATAGCACACAGAATATTATGGTTTTCATCAGTGCCATACACACAAACAACATGGGGTTCTTTTTCAACTGCCGAAACGGGCGCACACAAGAATCGCTCGCCGAGGCTCTCGGAGTAACCTCGCAAGCGGTTTCCCGATGGGAGGCAAACGGGGCGATCTCACTCTTTTATCTGCTCTGCGATGACGGCAATATGGGATGCTGCCACGGCATCTTATCAGCCCGTATCTCTATCTTTCACGTGTTCAGTGGGAATGCGGATATCACGATGATGCATTTGTATCGCTGAATAAAAGCTTGGAACACGCAAAAGTGCTTGAAGCCATATCCGACGGAGAAGAACGCAAATTTACCGCACCGCTGTGACCCACTGCCCCATGGTATAAAAGCAGGGAGTGACTTGCAGTCGCTCCCCGAATTTTATCATGTTATTCAGTTTTTGTCTTCATGGTCGTACTTTTCTGTCTTATCGTCGTATTACGGTTGCTTATTACTGAACTCTTATGTTATCAATAAGCACCGCTGTATCATATCTGGAATCACCGACATCCCATATTCTGATACGCAAAGTTACCTTTTCTCCGACATATTTATTCAAGTCCTCGTATACGACTTCTTTCCATAGAGTGCTATATGTAGTATGGTCTCCACCTTCAAAATCAATATTCTTCACCAAATACCATTTTGAAGTATTGACACTTTCATACCCTAATTGACTGATCGTTTTTCCATTCTTATCGAGAAGTTCAATAATTACTTTATCATTATATCCACTATTAACATATTCTAATGGCTCCTCAGATATAACATTATACGATAGACTTATTTTTGTAGAACCATTTTCAACTTCAAATGATTGCAACATAATACTGCCCTCGGTTCCTTCAAGATACTCGTTTTCGGAAGAACCGATACCTGTGGTCAAAATCGCCATTTTTTTGCCATGCATTGGCACAAATTCAGCAAGTTTGTTTATAACTCTAACATCTCCCGTTGTATTCCAGCCGTCAAGTCCCAATTCAAAACTTCCGTTTATAAAGTCGGTTCTTGAAAGAATCATTTCCGTCGATCCGAAAATAACGGGAGTAGCTGTCGTATGATTCGAATTGTCCCAGTGAGGCTGATTTTTTTGAGCGTATTCGTCGTCTGTATTACCAATAACATCTTTGGCGTCAGCAAGCGCCTCTCCGGTTTTCTTTCCGTCCAACAGTTCGGAAACGATACAATCCATCATTGAAAGTCCATATTTAATGTATTCCGCTTCATGGTATCCGTATACGGTTTCGGCACTTGCGCCTTTTACAAACGCTTCTGCAAATCCGTTGTCTAAATTATCTCCTCGTCCAAATCCGAATCCGTTATCCATATATACGATAGAACCATCAAGCTTATCAGCACCATAATAAAACTCAAAAAAATCAGGTGTCAAGCAATAAACATTTGAACCATCACCCAATGTTGCAATAAATATTCTTTGCGATTTTAAATCGCTTGAATACAAATAGTTCTTTGCAGTGCTTGCTTCTTCCTTTGTGATAATGATGCTCGTTTTATAGGGTGCAGATAAATATCCGCCATATTCAGCGATTACAATCAAATCTTTTTCCAAAAAAGCAGTTCTATAGTCCTTTACGGTAGGTTCGGTATAAATTTTGGTTATGAGTCCCTTTTCTGTCCAAGTATCTCTGCAAGCTTCATACTCTTTTAACCAAAGGCTATTTTTGGGGTCATCGAAGCTGTACATAATAACCGCATCGCCGACAGTTTTAACAATACTTTTGTTTTCAACTGTACTTTTACCATATTTGTCTGTTTTCAACAATTGTTCAGTTTTTTCGCTTAATGTATTGATACCTGCAATAGCATTCTCTCCTGATGGAAAATCTTCCAACTTTACAAAACCTGTAACTCCGCTGGAATACTCAAAGGATACGAGACCGTTTTCTGTATCGTAATGTATTGAATCACTTTTTATTTGCGATTTACCGCCATTCAATTCTGAATTCGATAATTTATCAAGAATGTTTTTTATGTCATTTCCCGATAAATTGTTATTATTTCCTATTTCCTCTGATAATGTGTTATTTACATTTTCAATTTCGCTTATTTCTTCATCAGTAAGCGGTATAACAATAGATAATTCTACTCGATTTGAACTTATTCCGGTATTTGACAAAGCGACATATAAATTGGTGTTCGCAGTATTTTCGCACATTTCGATTTTGCAGGAATAAACACCATCTCCTTGCAAATCGTCGCCATGAAGAGAATATTTTCCATCATCAAACATTTGGCAAATCAATTCATTTGTATTTGCATTGTACAATGATATTGATTCTACTTCAACAGATGTCTGCGCATAAAAATAAACTGTTGTTTTTATGTTAGTAAATATTTCCGATTCCGTGCAACGCAATTGAATTGCAGTGCTACTGTCATTTGCAACCTTGGCTGTAATGGTATACGATGTTCCGTTTACCTTTACGGCGGTATCAACGGTTATGACCGTATCGTCCTCTGCCGCAAATGTATTTGCAGGTAATACGGCGGCTATCATAACAAGGCAAAGGAACATACTCATTACCTTAGCCGACTTTTTGGACTTGAGCATCAAAACGATGCCTGCTGCGGAGAATGCCGCAACGGCGGCAATAATAACGATATCATGCTCACCCGTTTGAGGGGAATCTGTTTTATCGTCATCGGGCTTTACCTCAGGCTCCGTTTGACCGGGCAACACCGCAACGACCGTTGTGGTATAAGTGCTTTGGGCTTGTACATCGATATTATTTACGACGAGGTTGCCGCTTTTCAGCACGAGTCCTTCGGGAAGCAGGGTTTGTATCGAGAGGTTTTCGGCGTTGGTTTGGTTGTTGTTCTTTACGCTTACCGTTACCGTAATATCCTCGTTCACGTTATAATCGGTCTTGTCCGTTGTTATGGTCACCTCAAGACCGTTCTGCACCTCGGTACTTGCCGCAGACGCATTGAGCGTCAGAGCAAAGAGCGTGCAAAGCACTAACGAAAGTGCCAAGAGTAATGTTGATATTTTCTTCATTTCTTTTCTCCTAAATAATTATTCTTATTTTGCGTGTTAAGCGTATTTATAACTTTATATCGCCCTCTTTCCGTATTATTTTAGAATGAGATTTTAATATACTATGTCCGCTATTATGACATACGACAATAATAACACATTTCAGGTTAAAAGTCAATAGTGTAAAGTCGAATTTTCAATTATTTTTCGTTATTTTTGATTATTTGTCATATATCTTTAATTATTTTATTACAAATAAAAAACACCCGAGGGTGTTCTTTATATTTAACCGATTTTCCAATACTCGACCCATTTTGTCTTCCATTGCCATGACGAAGTCAAGTAATCATTTTCCACTTCAATGCAATTTGAGCTGACCACACGATATCTTCTTTCAACCGTTTCACCTCGTATAGTTACATATATAACGCCGTCCTCTGTCTTACATTTGCCCGTTTCCTCGTCACTTTCGCCCGGATTTCCGATAAAAGTGCCGTTTCTTTTGCAAACAAATACAGCTCCGTCATCACACCTCCACTTTCCCACGATACGGCTATCGACCTTTGACGAAAAAAGCGATGCTACCATGGCAATAAGCAGGACCACAACGACGAGTACAACGCCGCCGATGATAAGCACGTTTTTGTTTATGCCTACCGCACCTCCGCTTACCGTGCTTGTTCCGTAGCCTGCATTTGTCGGCATGGGATTACCGTTAAAATCGTTCTGCGTATAATTCCCCGCTGAGAAAACATTTTCGATATTCTCTCCGCATTTATTGCAGAATCTTGAATTGACATCGTTTTCGGCACCGCATTTCGTGCAGAATTTTTTTCCTTGCATTCCGTTCATTGCTTCGGCTCCTCAGAATATATTTTGTTGAAAACAGTATAACATATTTTCAAACAAAATTTGTTATTCTTATTTGCCGCGGCAATTATTAAAGCAAGATATACTCGACTGTTTTGTTCTGTCCGTCAAGCAATGTTCTTTTGAATTTTATATTTTTGTATTCAAACGCGACCTCGGCATGGCAAAGCGCAATTCCGCTGTCTATCTTATTGAAATATTCAAGCTTATCGTCACCAACGAACGACACCGAGCATTTACGTCTGAAAAATTCCACCTTATTATTTGATGAAACAATATTCGTGCATTGCGTATTGCACGCACTCGGTGCAAGTCTTACCGCCTCGATAACATCCGCATCAAGCTCACCCCGACAGAGTTGTGCCGCATCACGTCTGTCAAACTCCGCAGTGCTTTGTCTGAACATATCGGGCGTGACCTTTGAGGAGGCAAGCATAATAACGTAATCAAGTCCTTCATACTTAGGCTCATCGGGCCTTGCAATTCCCATCCAGCACGAGCCGATATTTTTTGTCACGAGATACAGCTCAAGCTGCTGGAGCATATATCCCGCATTTTCAAGATATCCCGTTTTTTTCTCGCTGAACATTTCAACACATACCTCGCCTCTGCCTGCCGTTGTCGAACCTGAGGGAACGAGCTTAAACGAGGTCTTAATATCATCGTTAAGCGGTATAAGCTCCTTGAGCTTTCTTTCAATATCGTTTATTTCGTTCTCTGTCAGCTTCAGTGTCGATGTGGTTCTGAACGATCTTCTTTTGGTTATGGCATCATACAATTCTTTCATAAATAATACCTCATTGTTTTCTCTATCCAATACGAATATTTTGCCTCGGGGCAATTTTTCTCGTACCGTTTCATTTCTATATACAGCTCCGCTCCGTCTGACACGTCGTGCCACAGATCGACGAATACGAAATCGTATTTTTCGTTTTTGATATGCTCTCTTGCGTAATCCAACGCATCGCACTCGATAATATTTATCTTGTTTTTCGTATGCATAAGCGGCAATATCGTATTTTTGAAAAGCTCAATTGCCGAGCGACTTTTTTCAACGACGTTTACGCATTCGACTTCATCCTTAAGTGAAGCGAGATACGCAAAATAACCGCACCCAAGCCCATATGTCAGCACTCTGCCGTATGCGGCGGAGCATGGTTCACGCATTGTCGTTATTTCGTTGGGCGTTATCGTCATCCATTCAACACCGTTTTCGAGTATTGCCGTATACTCAAATTCTTTTTTGAAAAATCCGAGCTTGGGAAGCACCGTACCGTCGGGCAGATATTCGAAATCGCCGCAGACGAAAAGCTCATACGGCTTATAGCTGAGCTTTTTTATCTCCCAACTGCCGAATTTTACACCTTTCGGCTTGATATTGCGGTAATACAGGTCGCACTCAAATTCGGCAGGGTCAAGCATTTTCACCGATGGGATAAAATATTTTCGGTAAAATTCTCTGTCCGCACCGTTTTTTGTTATATCAAGTCCGAGTGCGTTGGCAAGTGCCGCCCTGTATGCCGTTTCCTCCCCTCCCTCAAGTCCGAAGGTCAGCTCGTCAATGAGCTGTTCGTCTATAAAGGTCGGGGAGAGATTCAGATAATACGACATCAGAGTTATAAATCTTTGATTCTGTTCTTCCGTATTCATATTAAAACATCGACATTTGGTTTGTTTCCGACAACGAATCGAGAACGCCGTTTTGACGTAATATTTCGATAACGGTCTTTGACAGCTTGGCAAAACGCACAAGCTCCTCTATCGAATATATTTCGTTCTGCTTGCAAGCATTGGCTATATTCTCCGCCGCAGTCTCTCCGAGGTTGGGCAGGGAGGCAAACGGCAGCCGTATTTTTCCGTTCTCGGGCAAAAATGCGTGTGCATCCGATTTTTTCAGGTCCACCGGCAAAAACTCGACACCTCGACAAAGTGCTTCAAGTGCAAGCTGTGACGCGGTATGCTGTTCCGCATCCTTTTGGCTCGAATCGGGCTTTTTTTCTATCTCGTCGATAAGCTCACGCAGAGCCTGTTTTCCCTTAAGCACGACAGTCGCGTCGAGTCCGTCGGGAGCGGCGGTGAAATAAGCCGCATAAAACTCCATGGGATAATATATTTTATACCAGCCGAGACGTATCGCCGAGATGATATATGCCGCCGCATGGGCTTTCGGGAACATATATTTTATCTTAAGACACGACTCTATATACCACTCCGGCACGCCATGCTCACGCATTGCGGCAAAATGCTCCTCCTTCAAATTTTTCGGAGGCTTATTGCCTTTTCTTACGTATTCCATAATGGTAAACGCCATTTTCGGTTCAAGACCCTTATGGAGCAGATATACCATTATATTGTCTCTTGTTCCTATTACCTCGGATATCGTACAAACTCCGTCCTTTATCAGATTTTGAGCGTTTCCGAGCCAAACATCCGTGCCGTGAGAGAGTCCCGACACCTGAAGCAGGTCGGAAAAGTTTTTCGGTTTTGTATCGACAAGCATCTGCCGAACGAATTTCGTACCCAATTCGGGCAAGCCGAACGTACCGACGGGGCTGTTTATCTCCTCGGGACTTATTCCGAGCGGCTCTGTGGAAAGCAACAGATCGTACACACGTCTGTCGTTCATAGGTGCATCCATGACGCTTGTATTCGTATATTCCTCAAGCTTTTTATACTTCGTCGGCACATCGTGTCCGAGTATATCGAGCTTAAGTATGGTATCGTGCAGATATTCAAAGGCGAAGTGCGTCGTTACTATATCGGATTTCGGGTCATCTGCGGGGTGCTGGACCGGTGTGAAGTCATACACCTCGTTTTCTCTCGGTACAACGATTATGCCGCCCGGATGCTGTCCCGTCGTTCGCTTTACGCCGATACACTTATTGACTAAATGCTGTATTTGCGCCTTTGTTACCTCAAGGCCCTTTTCCTCAAGA
The DNA here is from genome assembly GCA_964562175.1 of uncultured Lachnospiraceae bacterium. Lineage (GTDB taxonomy): Bacteria > Bacillota > Clostridia > Oscillospirales > CAG-272 > CAZCJU01. Next base: position 36,260 of record CAZLRV010000015.1, on the reverse strand, counting down.
TATTTCATCACGTACAGACCGTAAGCCGTTTTCGATGCAAGAGTTCCCAATGTTCCCGCACGGAACACGTTTTCCGCACCGAACAAGACTTCCGTATACTTATGTGCGTCCGCTTGTACATCTCCGGAGAAGTTGAGGTCGATATCGGGCGATTTGTCACCGTCAAAGCCGAGGAAGGTCTCAAACGGTATATCATGACCGTCACCCATCATTTTTTTGCCGCATACCGGACAGTATTTATCGGGCAGGTCAAAGCCCGAGCCCACATCCTCGCCCACATTGAAATCACTGTATTTGCAATGCGTGCATCTGTAATGCGGCGGCAAAGGGTTTACCTCGGTGATATTTGCCATGGTTGCGACAAAGGATGAACCGACAGAGCCACGTGAACCGACAAGATAGCCCTTGTCGTTTGAGTTTTTAACGAGCTTTTGCGCTATGATATACAATACGCCGAAGCCGTTTTTGATTATCGAGGTAAGCTCTCTTTCAAGTCTTTTCGTCACAATTTCCGGAGGGTTTTCTCCGTACCAATCGTGCATGGTGTCATAACACATTTGTGTAAGCTCCTCGTCCGCACCGTCTATCTTCGGCGGGTAGTTACCCTTCGGTATAGGGCGGACGACCTCTATCATATCGGCTATTCTGTTCGGGTTGTCTATAACGACCTCTTTTTTTGTTTCCTCGTCAAGATAGTAATATTCGTCAAGCATCTCGTCTGTCGTTCTGAAATAAAGACCGATATCCGAGTCTCCGTCCTTCATTTTTTTGCCGGCGAGTATTATCTTTCTGCCTATCTCATCCTCCGGATTAAGCACGTGTGCATCCGTCGTGGCACAAACGAGCTTGCCGCTGCTCTTGGCGATATCGATTATCCTTTTATTTATTTCTATAAGTCCGTCAATATCCTTTACACCGCTGTCGGAGGTAAGTAAAAACGAGTTGTTCATCAAAGGCTGTATCTCAAAATAGTCATAATAATCGGCTATTTCCCGTAGCTCGTCATCTCCCTTGCCTTCAAGTATGGCTTTATAAAGCTCGCCCGAACAGCAAGCGGAGGATATTATCAGTCCCTCCCTGTGTTCGTTCAACACCGTTTTCGGTATAAGCGGATATCTGTAAAAATATTTCAAGTACGAGTACGATATGAGCTTATACAGATTTTTGAGTCCGACCTTGTTCTTGACGAGTATTACCATGTGATACGGTCTTTGCTTGTACGCAGTTGATGATGAGGCGGCAGACTCTTGAAGCTCAAGCAGGGTGGAAATTCCCTCTTTTTCGAGTTTTTCCGCCATTTTCAAATATATCTTTGCCAGCATTTGGGCATCGTCGCAAGCTCTGTGATGATTGAAATCCTCAAGCGAATAGTACTTCGCTATTCGATCAAGCGTATGCTTATGCAGATCGGTATTTACATATCTTGAAAGCGGCAGTGTGTCGAGATACGCATTTGTAAACGGTATGGAATTTACCGTACAAACACGCTTTATGAAGCCCGTATCAAACGACGCATTATGTGCTATGAGAACATTGCCGTTTGCATACTCCAAGAACATTTTTACCGCTTCGTCCTGCTTCGGCGCACCCTTTACCATTTCATCGGTGATGCCCGTAAGCTTTACGATATTTTCGGGTATCGGCATCTGCGGATCGACAAACGTGTTGAAGCTGTCAACTATTTCGCCGTTTTTGATACGCACCGCACCTATTTCGGTTATTCCGCAGCTTATCGGATTTTTACCCGTGGTTTCTATATCGAATACCACAAATTCGCCGTCAAGCCTTTCTTCGGTATTACCGTACAGTACAGATGAAGTATCGTCTACAAAATAAGCCTCCATACCGTATATGACCTTAAACGGTGTCTGTCCCTCGCCGAGCTTTTTGTTGATTTTTTCGCACGCCATCATTGCAAGCGGAAAGCCCTGTACATTTCCGTGGTCGGTCAGTGCCACCGCTTTATGTCCCCATGAATGTGCAATATTCACGAGCTTGTCGGGCGGAATAGTCGCATCGAGCATCGACATTTGAGTATGCACGTGAAGCTCTACACGTTTGTTTTCCGCTTTGTCTTTTTTATTTATCTTCTTTATACGCTTGATGCATTTCGGCGTAAGTGCAAGCTCACCGTCAAACTTGTCAAGCTTTACCGCACCGCAAACGGCAAGCACGGCACCGTCCTTTATATTCTGCGTTATAACGCCCGCTTCCTCGCTCGGCAAAACCGCTTTCACTGTGAAAGCCGAGTCCTCGTCGGTCATATAGAACGATATTATCGTTTTTTCTTTGTTTCTCGTCTGCCTGCTGTCCATGCCAAAGACCTCGCCGAACAAGCATACGCCGCGCATTTCCTCCTTGATGTCACGCATAAGCGTCGGCTCCGGGTCAAAATCCTCACCGTATATCAGCTCCGCACCGTCTGTATCGAACGTACATCTTCCCACACGATACACACCGTCACCTATTGCCTCATTATACGGCTCCCCGTCATACAATGTAGTAAGTCGGCTTTTTGCTTTTTCAAGCATTTGCGTTTTATCAAGCTGCTTATCGTAGTGCCCGTTGTCGCCTCTCGGCGTATCGGGCGGGGCGTTTTCGCCTCGCAAATGCGCCGTCTCGGCTATTTTTCTGAATTTTTCGCTCTCCTGTGCCATCATGTCCTCGTACCAGCCGTCATCCGTGTAGTTCTCGTTTCTTACTATTTCGACCTTATATCTTACACCGAATTCCTCAAATATTATATCCGACACTATATCCGGTGCGGAGCCGGTATATATAAGGTCTATTCCGCCATTAGTCGTGCCTACCGTTATACATATTTTATCATCGGTAATATCTAAGGTGTACTCATTGAAGAAGCCTCTGGTAACCGCACCGCGAACGGCTGCGTCAAGCAATATATCGTCCATATACTTTTTGCTTAACAGCTCGCTCGGATAATGCGGTATAAGCCTGAGCGAATTCAATTCATATACGACACGCAGATCCTCTGTAAGCTCCCAAAGCTCTTCCTTCGGAATTATCGATGATGAGGAAAATTCAGCCTCAACATATCTTTTCTCTTTGTCGACTCTCGTCTTACACGACAAATAGCACGATAAAATATCGTGCTGTTTTTTATTCTTCGGTTCGTATCTGCCGAAAAGCAGTCCTAAGGTTTTTTCGCTCATTTTACATCAAATTTATCTCTTCGCACAATGTTTGTATTATCTTATCTTCCGATACTTTATACATTACGACACCGTTTTTGAACAGTAAAGCCTCACCGTCACCGCCGGCAATTCCGATATCCGCCTCTCGTGCCTCACCGGGTCCGTTGACCGCACAGCCCATTATCGCGACCTTTATCGGGTGCGAGGGGTGAAGTGTATCCGCTATCTGCTCAAAGCGTGCGGCAAGTGAACAAAGGTCTATCCTCGTTCTTCCGCACGTCGGACACGATACCGTCGTAATAAGCGACTTTTTAAGCCCGAGTGCATTCAGTATATCAACTCCGGCATAGACCTCCTTTATCGGGTCGTCCGTCAGTGACACCCGTATCGTATCGCCTATACCCTCCGCAAGCAGAGTGCCTATGCCTATTGCGCTTTTTATCGTGCCGAGTCTCAGCGTGCCTGCCTCCGTAACACCGAGGTGCAAGGGATAATCGCAACGCTCGGCAAGCAAACGTACCGCCTCGATATTCGTCATGACATCCGACGATTTTACGGATATCACTATATCGTAAAAATCGTTTTCTTCAAGCAAGCGTGCGTGCATCAATGCGCTTTCGCAAAGTGCCTCCGGTGTTACCGTGCCGTATTTTTCAAGAAGCTCTTTTTGCAAGGAGCCTCCGTTTACGCCTATTCTTATCGGCACGCCCTTTGCTTTTGCCGCAGTCGCAACCGCCCTCACACGTTCGGCAGAGCCGATATTGCCGGGATTTATTCTTATCTTATCCGCTCCGTACTCTATTGCGGCAAGTGCGGCTCTGTAATCAAAATGAATATCCGCAACAAGAGGGAGAGTCGGATATGCGTTTTTATAAACAGCCAAGTGGCGTGCATCGGCTTCCGTAGGCACTGTAAGACGAACTATTTCACATCCTGCCTCGGCAAGTCTGCCTATCTGCTCAAGTGTTGCCGCCTCGTCGTCCGTGCGTGTATTCGTCATTGATTGCACGCTTATCGGCTCACCCGAGCCTATTTTAATATTTCCCGCCGTGACGGTTCTGCAAATTCTTCTTTTCATAATCAAAACAGTGAAATTACATCCTTAAAGGTTATCATTATCATAAGCAGCATAAGCAATACTATTCCCGCAAAATGCACATAGCCCTCGTATTTCGGGTCTATGGGCTTACGGCGTATCATCTCTATCAATATAAACACGAGTCTGCCGCCGTCAAGTGCGGGAAGCGGCAAAAGATTGAACACGCCGAGATTCATGGCAATAAAAACGCTGATATAAACAAGATTATCGATGCCCGCCTTTGCACTTTCCGCTACCGCCGTCGTAGTGCCGACAGGTCCCGATACGGCGTCGAAGCCGTATTTGCCGCTTACCAAGCCGATAAGTGAATTCCATATCGTCTTTATTGTGGCAAATGAGGTATTAAGCGAATATGCAACGACATTATACGGTGTTTTTTTGAGTCTGTTCAGCTTAAAGAAGCACTCGCCGTAGGTCACTCCGTTTTCTTCAAATGTCGGGAACGTCACGTTTTCAAGCACAACACGCTCGCCGTTTCTTTCGACCTCAACATCTACGGGGGAAACGCATTTTTCAAGCACCGTATATACAAGCTCCGTCGTATAGCGAACCTTGTCTCCGTCTACCTTGACTATCTTGTCTCCCACCAAAAGACCGCTGTCTGCGGCGTATGTGCTGTACTCGTCGGGTATCAGCCCGACCTCCGTGCCGCCTATTGCCCATGATGAAGAAAAGGTCACGAGCGCAAGCATAACAACTATACCGGTCAATATATTCATTCCGGCACCGGAGATTATTATTATAAACCTCTGCCATGCCGGTTTTTTGCTCACTGCATTTTCATCGTCCGATTCCTCGTCCTCACCTGCCATGCTGACAAAGCCGCCTATCGGAAAGAGTCTGAGCGAATAAACGATATCTGTCTTTTTGCTTTTTTTGGATATCAGCTTCGGTCCCATACCTATGGCAAACTCGTTTATCGTGACCTTAAAAAGCCTTGCGGTGATATAATGACCGAACTCATGCACAAGTATAAGCAGGCCGAACACCAAAAGTGCGACGATGATATAAAGAGCATTCGTAACGCCGTTTTTGAAAGCATCGGCGCTCAGTAAATACGGTGTCAAAATAGTTATTTCCTCCAATCAAATGTATAAACGGCATTGCGTGCCGCTTTATCCGACGATAATATATCGTCAAGTGAAGGCTGTGATATATTCGATACGCTTTCGTAGCCGTACAGAGTCGCATCGAATATTTCGCAAAACGTAATTTTCTCTTTCAAAAACAAATCGACTGCCGCCTCGTTTGCCGCATTGAACACGCACGGCATAACGCCTCCGTCGCCTGCCGCTTTTTTTGCAAGCGCAAGATGCGGAAAAGCCTCCGTATCGGGCTTATAAAACGAGAGTGCAGCGAGCCTTGTCAAATCAAGCTCACCAACCGTTCCCTCCGTTTTTTCGGGATAGGTTAGAGCGAACTTCGCCGGATAACGCATATCGGGTACGCCGAGCTGTGCTATTATTCCGTTATCCTTATATTCCACCATCGAATGTATTATGCTTTCTCTGTGTACTATTACCTCTATCATATCGGCGGTCACGCCAAAGAGGTACATAGCCTCTATTATCTCAAGTCCTTTATTCGCAAGTGTTGCCGAGTCTATTGTTATTTTTTTGCCCATATTCCACGTCGGATGCTTAAGTGCATCGCCGAGCGTCACTTTTTGCAATTGTTGCTTGGTATATCCGAAAAACGGGCCGCCCGATGCAGTGAGCAATATCTTTTTGACCTCGCTCTTTTTGCCGTTTTGCAAGCATTGAAATATCGCACAATGCTCACTGTCAACAGGCAGAATGCGTCCGCCGTATTTCTCAAGTGTTGAATTTACGAGCTGTCCGGCACATACCATGCTTTCCTTATTTGCAAGCGCAAGCGTTTTACCGGCTCGAAGTGCGGAAAGTGTCGGCAAGAGTCCGTTTTTTCCGCTCACCGAGTTGAATATGATATCACACTCGCATTCTCCTGCCATATCGCACATCCCGTCGTAGCCGGATATTATTTTCGTTTGCGTATCGGCTACCGCCGTTTTCAGCTCTGCGGCACTTTTGGGGTCTGTCACCGCACAATACTCGGGGGAAAACTCCCTTATCTGCTCGGCAAGTGTTTTTATATCCGAATGTGCCGCTATCGCAGTTATCTTATCGCCACAGCATCTTACGGCATCGACCGTCTGCTTACCTACCGAACCCGTCGAGCCGAGAATTACAACTCTTTTATTCATATTATCATCATCTCAAAAATATTTGAAAAAATTCGCTTGAGGTGCAAAGCAAGAACAGAAAGGGGGCTGCGGCGATAAAGCTGTCGAATCTGTCAAGCACACCGCCGTGACCGGGCAAAAGCTTTCCGAAATCCTTTATACCGTATCTGCGTTTGATGAGCGACATAAACAGATCGCCTATCTGCGATATTACCGAGGTTATTATTGCGGCAAAAACGAGTGCCGGATAATTCGGCGCAGAAGCTGTATATCGGCTTATCACAAATGCATATACCGCAAAGCACAAAATATTGCCGAATACGCCGCCGATGCTGCCCTCTATCGTTTTTTTCGGTGAAACATCGGGAATCAGCTTATGCTTTCCGAAGAACACACCGACAAAATATGCAAATATATCACTTCCCCACGCTGTCAGGAAAACGAGTATGTACAAATATTGCCCATGCTCCAGATCGCGAAGCAGAATTACGGAGGAAAGACCGCCGACTATATATATTATCAGAGCCGTAGCGGAAAGCGTTTCGAAAATATCGTACCGTCCCTTTGAAAATATCGAACAGGCAACGCACACAAAGAAGAATATCAAAGCCGCGGCAAGCATACCCTGAACCACTCTGTCGCTGAAATAGTCGGTCTTGAAAACATCATCAAAGCGACAGAATATCGGAACGAATACCGAGAAAAGAAACGAAAAAACGGTCAGTGCCTTGTTTTTCAGCTTATCCATGCATTTCAGCAGCTCATACACCGCCAATACCGAGAGCAAGCACATAAAAAGCGGCAGGGCAACGGTATCGGAAAATATAAGCACGGGAACGACTATTGCCATTCCTATGACGGAAGTTATTATTCTTGTAAGCATTTACACACCCCCGTAGCGGCGATTACGGCTCGAAAACGCACGCACTGCCTCGTCAACATCCTCACTCGTCATATCCGGCCACAGCGTATCGGTAAAATACAGCTCCGAATATGCGCTCTGCCACATCAAAAAATTCGACAAGCGAAGCTCCCCGCCCGTTCTGACTATCAGATCCGGTTCGGGGCTGTCTGCGGTATAAAGGTTTTGCGATATATCCTTTTCGGTTATATTTACTATTCCCTTTTCAATGCATCTATTCACCGCATGGCATATCTCATCACGACCGCCGTAGTTTATGGCAATATTCAATATTTTGCCGTTGTTTTTGCTTGCCTGCTCGATGTCCTCCATCCTTTTGCGTAATTTTTCGGAAAATATACCCTTATCTCCGAGAAAAACTATACGCAGATCCTTTTCCATCATATTGGCAACGGCTTTGGTCAGGTAGTCATCGAACAGCTTAAATATTGCATCGACTTCGTTTTTCGGTCTTTTCCAATTCTCCGTCGAAAAAGCATACACGGTGACAGCGTGTATACCGATGTCACCGCAATACTCGGTTATTTTTTGAAATACCTCCGCTCCCACCTTATGACCGTATTCACGGGGCATATGGCGTTTTTTCGCCCATCTGCCGTTACCGTCCATAATAAAGGCTATATGACGTGGGATGGTGAGATCTTCATTAACAGCCATTTTATACTTCCATTATTTCTTTCTTTTTGGATGCGGTTATTCCGTCGATCTCTTTGATATATTTGTCGGTGAGGTCCTGTATGCTCTTATCGGATTGCTTAAGCTCATCCTCCGTCATCTCACCGTTTTTCTTCATGCTCTTGCTCTTGTCGTTTGCATCACGGCGAATGTTACGTATAGCGACCTTTGCGTCCTCGCCCATCTTGTCGACCTGCTTTGTGAGATTTTTTCTTATCTCCTCGGTAAGCGGCGGGAAGCTGAGTCTTATAGTTTTTCCGTCGTTCTGCGGATTTATACCGATGTCGGCAACCTGTATTGCCTTTTCTATCGACTTGCACGTCGATGCGTCCCAAGGGGATATCGTTATCGTGCGTGCATCTGTTATCTTGACCTCTGCCATTTGATTTACCTGAGTGGGCGTGCCGTAATATTCAACGGTCACCTTGTCAAGCAATGCGGGATTTGCTCTACCCGCACGTATTGTGGTAAGCTCGTAGGTATACGAGGATACCGACTTTTTCATTTTTTCTTCGTACTCTTTGCAATTGAGTTTCATTTTAACGCTCCTTATATTTTTTTGATGACCGTGCCGACCTTTTCACCATGCACGGCACGCGTGATATTATTCGGGTCCTTTAATGCGAAAAGCAATACGGGGAGTCCGCTGTCCTGTGCCAGACACGCCGCCGAGGTATCTATTACCCCAAGTCCGCGGCTGAGCAGCTCGGAATATGATATTTCATCGAATTTTGTCGCTTTTTTATTCTTATTGGGGTCATCGTCATAAACGCCGCCGACGTTTTTGGCAAGCAGTGCAACGTCCGCTTTTATCTCAATGGCACGAAGGACCGCACCCGTATCCGTGGTAAAGAGCGGATTGCCCGTGCCGCCGCCGAGTATTACGACCTGACCGTTATTCAAGCATTCGTCGGCACGTCTTGCTGTGAACAGCTCTGCGATTTTATTCATCTCAACCGCAGACAGCACCTTTGCATCTACGTCCATTCCACGCAGTACAGCCTCTGCCGCCACCGCATTTATCATAGTCGCGAGCATACCCATATCGTCTGCTCTCGTTCTCTCGATTCCCGAATCGTTTCGACCGCCGCGCCAAATATTGCCGCCGCCGATGACAAGCGCTATTTGCACGCCCTCGTTGTGCAGTTGCTTTACTATCGTGCATATTTGACGCAGTGCGCCGAAATCTAAGATCTCACCGGTTGCACCTGCGGAAAGTGCCTCACCCGACAGCTTTATCAAGACTCTTTTATAGATCGGCTTTCCCATTTCAATCTCCCAACGTATATTTTAATATATATATTTTAACTCGTATTTGTGGATTTGTAAATAGAGATTCGTAAAAAAATTGTCTTTTGGGAATTTTGTACGTTTTCCACAAAAGACAATTCATTTTTACTTATCAGCCCTGATTAGTGAGCTTTGCGATCTCTGCTGCGAAATCGTCTTCTCTCTTGGTAAGACCCTCGCCCTTTTCGAATTTAACGAAAGAAGCAACGGAAAGCTCTGCACCAAGCTCTTTTGCAACAGACTCAACATACTTGCCGATGTTCATGGAATCATCCTTTACGTAGGACTGCCAGAGCAGACAGTTGTTATCGTAAAACTTCTCTACTCTGCCCGTAACCATCTTTTCGATGATATTTGCGGGCTTGGATGCATTCTTCGGGTCGTTCTTTATCTGGTTGATGAGTATTTCCTTTTCTTCCTCTATAACGGATGCGGGAACATCTGCCTTATCAAGGTATGTGGGAGACATTGCGGCGATCTGAAGTGCGACGTTCTTTGCACACTCGGCAAACGCCTCGGTCTTTGCCGTCTCCTCGGAGCAATTCATCTTAACTATAACACCGGTCACGCCGCCGCCGTGGATATATGTTGCCATATTACCCTCAACGATAACGAAACGACGAATGTTCATGTTCTCGCCTATGGTGAATATCTTATCCTTAAGGCTTGCTTCTACCGTGAACTCGGAGCCGCAAAGGGGCATTGCCATAAGCTCCGCAAGATTTGCGGGCTTGTTTGCGAGTATCGTTTTTTCGATATCCTTAACAAATGCAACAAAGGTTGCGTTCTTTGCAACAAAGTCGGTCTCTGCGTTTACCTCGATCATTACCGCCGTTTTTCCGTCCTCGGAGGTCATTATATCAACCAAACCCTCTGCGGCGATTCTGTCAGCCTTCTTATCGGCAACGCTGAGTCCCTTTTCTCTCAAGAACTTTATTGCCTTTTCCATATCTCCGTCGCAAGCGGTGAGTGCCTTCTTGCAGTCCATCATTCCGCAGTTGGTTTTCGCTCTCAGATTTGCGACATCCTTAGCCGTAAAATTTGCCATTTCGGTATTCCTCCGTAATTATTCTTCCGTAGCCTCTGCCTCTTCGGCAGCCTCATCCTGTGCTTCGGGTGCGAAAGCCTCGCCCTGTCTGCCCTCGATAACCGCATCTGCGAGAACGGAGCTTATGAGCTTGATAGCACGGATAGCGTCGTCGTTACCGGGTATGATGTAGTCCGCATCATCGGGATCGCAGTTGGTATCAACTATAGCGACAACGGGTATACCCAGCTTCTTTGCTTCGGCAACCGCATTCTTCTCTTTCTTGGGGTCAACTATAAATACGGCATCGGGAAGTCTTTCCATGGTCTTGATACCGCCGTAGTTTCTTTCAAGATCGCTCATTTCCTTAAGAAGCTGTGCAACCTCTTTCTTGGGGAGCAGATCGAACGTGCCGTCAGCCTGCATCTTTTCAAGGCTGATAAGACGGTTTATGCTCTTCTTTATCGTTTGGAAGTTTGTGAGCATACCGCCGGGCCAACGCTCGTTTACATAGTACATTCCCGCTCTGTCCGCTTCTTCCTTGATAGCGTCGGCAGCCTGCTTCTTCGTACCTACGAAAAGAAGTGTGCCGCCCTCTTCGGAGAGCTGACGAACGTACATATACGCCTCGTCGAATTTCTTAACGGTCTTTGCAAGGTCGATAATGTAAATACCGTTACGTTCGGTGAAGATGTACTCAGCCATTTTAGGGTTCCATCTTCTTGTCTGGTGTCCGAAATGAACACCTGCTTCGAGCAGTTGCTTAATTGTAACTACTGACATTTTTTCCTCCGGTTTTTTCCTCCGCAACATAGTGTCTCCCGCAAACCTTACGGCAACCGTGCGAGTCTATGGTGCGTGCGGATTTATTTTTTATGTCGTGGCTATGCAAGTCACGCCTTAGCATAATATCATATATTTTTCGTTATGTCAATGCTTTTGCCAAAAAATTTACAATTATTTTCTCGGTTTTTTCGACCTTTCGCATCGCTGATACATATCGGCAACCTTAACTATTATGATATCGTCGCCTATCCGCTCTATGCATTCCCACGGAATAAGTATATTTTCACCTCGACTTATACCGAGAAAGTTGCATTCTCCCGGTACTATTATCGAAATCAATCTGCCCGTTTGCAGATCGAGCTGTCCGTCACAAACAAAGCCGAGCCTTTTGCCGTCGCATATGTTTATGACCTCTTTGTTTTTCAATGAATCAAGCGTTGTGCAATTAAACAAAAAAATCACCCCATGTAAGCATATGAGGCGATTGGCATTTTTATTATTTGAGAATAAATTTATGGTACGATTTTTTGCCCTTGCGCATAAGAACGGGCTGTGCAAAGTCCTCTTTTTTCAGCTTCATTGTCGGGTCTGTGACCTTTTCATCTCCGATGAATACACCGCCCTGCTGTATAAGCGTGCGAGCCTCTCTCTTTGAGGGAGCAAGCTTTGAGAGGGTGAGCATTTCGTTTACGCCTATTGCGCCGTCGATGAAATTATCTTCGCCAAGCTCCGTGGTCGGCATATTCTCGGCAAGTCCGCCCGATGCGAATATGCTCTTTGCCGAGCTTAGAGCAAGCTCCGCTTGCTCCTGTCCGTGTATGAGCTTTGTCAGCTCGTAAGCCAGCTTTTCCTTTGCGACGTTAAGCTCCGCACCCTCAAGCTTTTCGTACTCCGCTATTTCCTCAAGCGGCATAAACGTCAGCATCTTCATGCATTTTATAACATCCAGATCTCCTATATTTCTCCAATATTGGAAAAATTCATAGGGAGAAGTTTTTTCCGCATTCAGCCATACGGCACCCTTTTCCGTTTTACCCATCTTCTTGCCCTCACTGTTGGTAAGAAGATTGAAGGTCATACCGTAGACCTCCTCGCCCTTCATTTTTCTTATAAGCTCGACACCGCCTATGATATTCGACCACTGATCGTCACCGCCCAGCTCCATTTTGCAGTTATAGTCACGGTTGAGCAGATAGAAATCGTAGCTCTGCATAAGCATATAGTTAAATTCCAAGAACGTAAGACCGCCCTTTTCAAGTCTTGCCTTATAGCACTCTGCGGCGAGCATTCTGTTTACGTTGAAGTGTCTGCCTATATCTCTTATAAATTCGACGTAATTCAGGTTAAGCAGCCAATCGGCGTTATTCAAGAATATCGCCTTTCCGTCGCTTATGTCGATAAACTTCGCCATCTGTATTTTGAACATTTCGACGTTATGGTTTATCTCCTCACGGCTCATCATTCTGCGCATATCGTTTTTACCGGACGGGTCGCCTATCGTAGCCGTGCCGCCGCCGAATATGACTATCGGTCTGTGACCTGCCTTTTGCATATGAGCCATTATCTTCATCTGTATAAAATGACCTATATGCAACGAATCCGCCGTTGGGTCGAAGCCCACATAGAACGAAAAAGGCTCGCCGGCAAACAGCTTTTCTATTTCCTCCTCGTTGGTCATCTGCGCAAGCATTCCGCGTGCTTTAAATTCTTGAAGTAAATTCATTTTGTTATTCTCCTGTTATTATTTATCATTTCCTTAGCCGCCGCTCTTGTGGCATCGCTTATACGCTCCCCGCCCATTATTCGGGAAAGCTCCTCTATGCGTCCGTCCTCATCAAGGACCTCTATTCTCGTTTCGTCCCGACCGTCGAACTCGCCTTTATATATCAAGCAGTGATTATCGGCGCATGAAGCTATCTGTGCCGAGTGTGTTATCGCTATAACCTGACAATCATCACCGCCGGAGCGCAACATATGACCTATTTTTTCGCTTGTTGAGCCTGAAATACCCGTATCTATCTCATCATAAAGCACCGTTTCGACGCATTCCCTGTCGCCGAAGACGCTTTTGATCGCAAGCATGGTTCTCGAAAGCTCACCGCCGGAGGCTATTGCGGAAAGCGGCTTAAGGTCTTGACCGAGGTTTGCCGATATCAAAAACTCGACCTTATCCGCACCGTCGGGCGTGTATGAGTCGTTTTTCTCAATACCGACGGAAAATCTCACCTTTTTCATATCAAGGTATTTGAGCTTTTCCTCAATTGCACGACTCAGCCTCACACCGCCTCCCTTCCTTTTTTCCGTCAGCTCACTTGCCGCCTCAATGAGGCTTTGGGAAATCTTTGATATTTCCCGTTTAAGCTCCGAGGCTCTCTGTCCCGAGGTCACTATGCTCTCAAGCTCGTCCGAGGCGTTTTTTCTGTACAGCAATATTTCCTCAACGCTTGCACCGTATTTTCTCTTGAGGCTTGCTATTTCCTCAAGCCTGCCCTGAACTCTGTCAAGCGAGCTTGTCGGGTCCTTTTCAAGGTCCTCTATGCAAGAGCGTGTTTGCTGTGATATATCATCTATTTCATACGAAAGCTCCGAGAGGCGTTTTGCGTTTTCCGCCGCCTGCTCATCACCGGTCAAGGAGTGTATCCCCTCAAGTGCCTGCACCGCTATTTCAAGCAATGCTGTCACGGGTATGTTCTTTTCTCCCATAGACAAGGCACGGCAAGCCGTTCTGACGTGCTTTGCAAGCTTATCGGCGTTTTTGAGCTTCAGCAGATATTCCTCAAGCTCCGTCTCCTCGTTTTTTTTGAGCTTTGCCGCATCTATTTCTTTTATTTGTGAGGTAAGATACTCCGTTCTTCTGCGTTTCTCGCCCTCGTCTGTATTTATTTTAGATAATTCTTTTCTTTTTTTCGTAAGCTCGTCGTACAAGCTACGGTATCGATGCTTTTCCTCGTCGCACTCGCTGAATGCGTCAAGATACGACAAATGATTTTCCGCTCTGAGCAGTTGCTGACTTGAATGCTGACCGTGTACATTTATCAAATACGACGATATTTCTCTGAGCATATACGCCGGTATCGGTCTTCCGTCACATCTGCAAATGCTTTTTCCGTCGGAATTTATCTGTCGACTGAGCATAAGCTGTCCGTCGCGTATTTCCACGCCCAGCTCGTTTATTTTCTCCTTTGCCGCCGAAGAGATATCGGTGAAGATCGCAGATACGAACGCCGAGTCCTCGCCCGTTCTTATCATATCGCTTTTTGCCTTTTCTCCGGACAACAGCTTAAGAGAATTTACTATGACCGATTTTCCCGCACCCGTCTGTCCCGTAAAAACGGTAAAACCGTTTTTTAACGTCACATCTATTGATTTGATGACGGCTACATTTTCAATATGCAATTGATATAGCACGGTCTTACCTCCTTATACGTTTGGTTTAGAGAGTTTTGTTCATCTTCTCGCACAGCGTATTCGCATCCGCAACGGACGAGGTAGCCAAAAATATGGTGTCATCTCCGGCAATACAGCCGACTATCTCATCCCAGCCCATATGGTCAATGGCGGCAGCCGCCGCCTGCGCCATGCCCGCAAAGGTTTTCAATACGACTATCGTGGCTGCCGCTTTGCACGAAACGACGGTTTCCGAAAGTATCGTTTTGTATTTTTGAAGCACTGCCGCATTTCCCGCCGGAGGCTGAGCGTATCGCACCCCGCCCGTCGGAGTTTGCATTTTTATAAGCCCCAGCTCTTTCATATCACGACAAACGGTCGCTTGAGTGACATCGAAGCCGGAGGAAGAAAGCATATGAAGCAGATCTTCCTGCGTGGATATCTCTTCTTTTTCTATTATTTCGATAATACGTGTCTGTCTTTTACGCTTAATATTTTCTGCCATCACAGATTTCTCCGTTTCATTTTTTTTGAAAGCGTAGTCGTAAAGCTGTCGAGCGTGAAGCGTATCAGCTTCGTTTTTCTCTCGCTTCGGCGAATAAGCACCGAGTGTGAGGGCAATACCTGAACATTTTCGCCGCCGTCTACCGTCAGGTAGACAAGCTTGGAGGAATCGTTTTCGTTTTTTATCTCAAGCAGACATTCGGGTGAAAACACGAGCTGTCTTGCACCGAGTGCATGGGGGCAGATCGGTGTGGTGAGTATGCAATCAAGCTCCGGGTCTATCACCGCCCCGCCCGCCGCCATTGAATAAGCGGTCGAGCCTGTCGGGGTGGCTACTATTATACCGTCGCAATCGTATGTGCAAAGCTCCTCACGGCATGAAAGCGTCAGCCGCACCATTCTTGAAACGGAGCCGTGTGCGACAACGAGATCGTTCAAAGCGTAATATGTCTTGTCCTCGCCGTTTGCCCGACATTCGAGCATCATTCTTTCGTCAACCGTATAATTACCGTCTATAAGTCTGCCGAGGTCGTTCACCTGTGACATTTCCGTATCTGCCATATAGCCTATCTTGCCGAAATTTACGCCCAGCATCGGCTTGTCAAGCTCCGATGCGTACTGTGCGGCACGCAATATCGTGCCGTCACCGCCGAGAACTATCACGGCATCGCACTCTTGCATCATTCCGTTTTCATAAGCCTCGGAGGCTTTGTCGCAAATAACGGCATCACAGGAGCGCGAGGAGAAAAACTCCGACGCTTCCCTTGCGTACTTTACGGTATTTTCTTTAGTGGGATTCGGAATGATCAGAAATTTCATTTTCTTTTTCCTTTACAAATAACGCAAGATATTCCACATTTCCGTCACCGCCCTTGATAGGCGATTGCATGGTTTTTTTCATAACAAGTCCGTGCGTGCGTGCGGATCGTTCAATTCGTTTTATGCATTCCAGTCTGACCGACTCGTCCGTCACAATTCCCTTTTTGTTAAGCATGGCACGCCCCGCTTCAAACTGTGGCTTTATCAGTGATATGAGCATTCCGCCCTCGCCGAGCAGCTCGGCAGCAGTCGGCAAGATCAGAGTCTGGGATATAAACGATACGTCCATTACCGCAAGCTCTATCCCCGCACCTATCAGCGAGGGGGGTACATATCTGGCATTCACGCCCTCCATTGAAACGACTCTTTCGTCGCCGAGCAAGCTGTCGTCAAGCTGTGAATGACCGCAATCGACGGCATAGACTTTTTTTGCCCCGTAAAAAAGAAGGCAATCGGTAAATCCACCCGTTGACGCACCGATATCGAGGCAGGTCTTACCTTTTACATCGACTTGAAAATGCTCTATCGCACCTTCAAGCTTAAGACCGCCCCGACTCACGAATTTTTCCTTTTCTGTTATAACTATCTCACAGCTCTCGCAAAGCTCCTCCGACGGCTTTTTTATCGGTCTGCCGTCTGCGAAAGCCGTGCCGTTTTCTATACAGCACCTTGCTTGAGTTCGACTTCTGCAAAGTCCCTTTTTATAAATAAGCGTATCCGCTCTCATTATTTCTTTCCGTTTTTATCACGCTTAAATCTGTCAAAAAAGCACAAGAACCGAGCCGTTGCCGTAACTATCTGTTGATTGAAGTACATACCGAGTGCCTTGCCTATCGCCTTACCGCCAACCGTTATACCGGCGATAAGTGCGGTAACGATTATATTTCCGACAAATTCACCGTCGTGAGATGAGGCAAACATTTTTGTCACTATTGCCGTACCGGTGGAGCCGGAAACGACACCCGCAATATCTCCGACGACATCGGAGCAAAAATTTGAGACCTTTTCGGCGTTTCTTATAAGGTAAACAGCTTTATTTCCGACCTTCAGCTTGCGGGCAGCCATAGAATGGAACATTGCTTCCTCCGCAGTCGTTACCGCAAGACCTATGACATCGAAAAAAATATTGATGAAAATAAAAAGAAACAGAATAATAAACGCAATCACGAGTGCCAGCTCCTCAAGGACCTGTGAGGACAGAACTGTAAGGACTGCGGACACACTTAAGCTCGACAAAAAGACCTTTATCGTCCAAGCCCAATCCATGCGGAATTTTTTCCTGTTATTCTTATCTTTAGCTCTTTCGCTTTTTTTAATTGCTTTTTCTCCGTCTTCTTCAGGCGGCTTACTACTTCGACCGTTATCCAATGTATAAATCCTTTCAAATATTGTTCGACATGACGGTAATGGAACACGTAAACCTTGCGGCATGAGGTCAAGTAGGATTTCCCACGCCCTCACCGCCCGTTGCCGTAGCGGCGGTTTCCCTTTATGAGAGTGTACGGAGCGTCGCCGACACCGTGGCTTGATTGCCTTAAAAGTCCGCACTGCAATCCGTGTTCCATCTATATAACAATGAAGTTATTAACTAACAGCCTAGGAGTTTTCCCCGATAAGGCGTCTGTCGTCCTATCCTCTTTTGCAGACATGGTTTCAAAGGGCCATAACGTGCATTCCTCGGCCAAGGAATACAACGTGTTTTTCCCTTATCCGCCATACCCACTCAAGGCAGGCTACACTACCCACAGCTATAAGCCGCAAAATAGGTTTAATCCTCTGACCGTAATGCATTTTCCGTATGGTCAGCATCACAAGACAAAGGCCTCCACGGGCAGCGGGTCGTTCTCCGTATGCCATTACGGTTCGCCCGCACCCCGCACCCCTCGCAATTGAGACTGCGTGGAGTTCTCCCAGCACTCACCCCCCACTGGGCGTAGGAAGCAAGCACAAGAAGTTTCACAGATATGCCCTTTAACGGATTTTTAGGCCCGCTTTCGGACGGAACGCCAAAACTAGGATACTGCACCGTCATATCACGTATATAATATCATATAACAAGAAATAATTCAAGAGTATTTTTGAAATTTTTTTCAATATTTGCAAATAAAGCGAATTATATTCGTTATTTATTGCGGCAAAGCAACATTTTGGCAAGCTCAATGAGAGGTGCCGAGTTTTCGTAGCCCTCCACCGCCGCTATTGCCTCTTGCGTAAGCTCCCTTGCCTTTTGCTCCGCTTCTTCGGGTGTGTACACGGTAAGGAAAGTCGTCTTTCCGTTTTGCGCATCGCTTCCCACGGGCTTTCCGAATATTTTTTCATCGCCGTAAACGTCAAGCAGATCGTCCTTTATCTGGAACGCAAGACCGATACATGATGCGTAGCGATCGACGTTTTCCCATATGCCCTCGTCAACGCAAACGGTATTTTCAGCCGCAACGATTCCAAGTGCGGCGGCACATCTTATAAGGCAACCCGTTTTCAGCGCATTCATTTTCAAATGCTCGTTTTTGTCAAGCGGCTTCTCCTCGCCGAGCATATCAAGCACCTGACCGCCTATCATACCGTATATACCGGCGTTTTTCGAAAGCAGTTTTATCGCATCCAGCTTGATCTGCGGCTTCAGTGAGCTTGATGAAATATATTCAAATGCGTATGTGAGCAAAGCATCGCCCGCAAGCGTTGCCACAGCCTCACCGAAAGCCTTGTGATTGGTCGGCTTGCCTCTTCTCAAGTCGTCATTGTCCATACACGGCAGATCGTCATGTATAAGCGAGTATGTATGTATAAACTCTATTGCCGCACCGAGTACGAGCGCATCCTCGTCGGAGCCGCCGAGCATTCGGCATACGGACAGAGCAAGATACGGGCGTATCCTTTTACCGCCGTTTTCCGCACTGTAGCGTACCGAATCGAATATTATCGGATAATCTTCATCGACAACGGGCAGGGCAGACGATATAAATCCGTCTATCGTTTCACAATCCTTTTTAAATTCCGCATTCATTTCGACCTATTGCTCCTTTTTTGCCGTCAGCACAGTAACCTTTTGCTCCGCTTCTTCAAGTGCGGCACTTGCGTTTTTGATAAGTCCCACACCCTCCTCGAACAGCTTTAATGCTTCATCCAAAGGAGTTTTTGTGTCCTCAAGTGTGCCGATTATCTCCTCAAGCCTTACGCAGGCGCTTTCAAAGCTCATTTTTTCTTTCATTTTCAGTCTCCGTAATACGAGCCTCGGCGGCTCCGTTTTTGAATATTATTTCGACAGTGTCACCGACCGTCAAGCATTTTGCGTCGGTCACGTTGACCCCGTCCTTTTTCGTCACGCTGTAGCCTCGGGCAAGCGGAGCGAGCGGGCTTGCTCCGTCAAGTCTTGCCGCAAGCAGCTGAACGGCGTGCCGCTTGCCTTTGAAATACGAATCCGCCTTTTGCTCAAACAGCCTTGCCAAAGTATCGGCATATATACGCTTATCATCAATTGTATTTGAAAATGCCGCCAACGGGCGTGACCGTTTCAGAGTGTCAAGCTGCATTTTTCTCGATGCAATGCAATTGTTCATAAGTCCTTTAAGTCGATTATAATAAACTATCAGCTTATGCCGCATCTCGCCCTTATCGGGAAAAACAAGCTCCGCCGCCGCCGACGGAGTCGGCGCACGCAGGTCTGCGACAAGGTCGCATATGGTGACATCTCTTTCATGCCCCACTGCCGACACGACGGGCTTGGCACATACGGCAATGACTCTTGCCAGTCTCTCGGAATTGAATACCCAAAGATCTTCCGTGCTTCCGCCGCCTCGTCCTATGATAACAACGTCAACGTCGGACGAATCAAAGTATTTAATACCCTCGATAAGCTGTTGCTCCGCTTCGCTTCCCTGAACGAGTGAGGGATAGACCAACACTTCGGCACACGGATAACGCCGTGAGGATATATTAAGTATATCTTTTATCGCCGCCCCCGTAGGTGAGGTCACCACGCCGACCTTTTTCGGATACGGCGGCAACGGCTTTTTTCTGTATGCTTCGAAAAGTCCCTCGGCATCAAGTCTCAGCTTGAGCTGTTCAAATGCCAAATAAAGCGAGCCTAAGCCCTCCGGCTCTATTCCCGTGCAATATATTTGATAATTTCCGTCCCTTTGATACACGGAAAGCCTACCGGTCACTATGACGTGCATACCGTTTTCGGTTTCGAATTTCAGCTTGTAGGCTTCTCTTGCAAACATTACGGCACGCACCGAGCTTTGCTCGTCCTTCAGCGTGAAATAAATATGTCCCGTTTTCGATTTCGTATGGTTTGATATCTCGCCGCACACACATACATTTGACAACACGGGGTTATTGTCGACTATCATTTTCACAAAGTCGTTGAGCTGTGTCACGGAAAGAGGTCTTTTTTCACTCATGGCATTTTCCCGTATGCATACAATGCACAGCCCGCCGCATTATCCGATGAAAACTCGGCTGTGGCAAAACAGGCATCGTATTTTTCACTAAAGTATTTGCGTATTACATCGCTTCCGCTGACCCCACCGCAAAAGAGCAATGTGCGTTTTTCTTTTTTGAAAAGCTCGCTTATCATGGCATCAAGCGTAATGGCTATGTATTTCAGCACAAATGCGGCTATGTATGTATCGCTTTTGTTTTGTTTTTTGTATTTTTCGGCTATGTTATACACTCCGGATAAATTGCAATCCGCACCCTTAAGCGACGGGTGTATTGCGGGCAGTCTTTCCGTATTGCTTTTTGCCAGCTCACTCAGAGCCGCCCCTGCGGGAAACAGCAAAGACAAAAGACCGCCGACTCGGTCTATCAGCTGTCCGGCGGTAAGATCGAGCGTTTGCGAGACAACCTCAATATCAAGTGTGAAGTCGTGCGGCACAACGTCAAGTATTTCAAGCGTACCGCCCGACAGGTGCAGTGCGTATATAGGCTCATTCAGTTCAATGCCCGCCGAATATGCGGCGGCAAATATATGTCCGTCCTGATGCGAGGTCTCAAGCAACGGCACACCGAGGCAGGATGCGATTATACGTGCAGCCGAATGTCCGACAAGAAAGCAAGGCATATACGATCCGTCAACGCTTCTCGGACGTGTGCTGACTCCGATGGCGGATATTTTATCGAGCTTTGCGCCTATTCTCTCAAACGCCTGCGGCAGTGCCTTCGTATGCAGAAACACCGCATCGCTCTGCCTCAGACCGAGCCTGCCCGACTCAACGGGCAACGGGAGCTTGATATTTTCCGTTATTCTCCCGTCCTCGCATATCGAACAGGACGTTGTATAATTGCTCGTATCCACGCCGAGAGTCGTCATTTAAGCCCCTCTTTTTCCGCAACGGCGTTAAGCACGCCGTTGATAAACGATGTTGAATTTTCCGTGTCGTACTCCTTCGCCGTTTCGACAGCCTCGTTTATGGAGATCGCCATCGGCGTGTCCTTTCTGTAACGCATTTCGGCTATCGACAATCTCATTATCGCAAGTGAGGTCTTTGATATTCTGTTTTTTGCCCATTTTTTAGAGCAGGCAGCTATGGCATCGTCTATGCTCTGTACATTATCTATAGTCTTTTTTACTATATCCCTCAAATACTCGTCGTCCGCATAAGGCTCAAACTCCTCAAACGAGTGCGCCGCCTCGATAAGCTCATCAAGACTCTCGCCCGTAAATGAATATTGAAATATGAGCTTCATAGCCCATCTTCGTGCATCCGCTCTTTTAAGGTTACCGTTATTCTTCATTTTCTCTCCGTTTTGAGATATAAATTTAACGGGGTGGGGCAAATAAATGCCGCACCCCATGCATTATGATGTTTATTTATTCGGCAGCCTCGGTCTCTGCAGAGGTCTCCTCTTCTATTTTGCCATACTCAAACTTCACTTGGTCGCCGGATATAAGTAAGTACTTGTCTATAGGCTCCGCTATTTCGAAATCGTTTACGAACACTTTCCATTTATGTGTGTCGTTGTTTTCGACATCGCCTATCTTCGTTACCACACCGCTGTCCTTATCTACAGTTATGCCGAATTTGTTCTTTATCAAGGGCTTGTCATTGCTGTCCACATACTCATGCTCAAGCATATACTTGATGGTAAGCTCGTTCTTTTCGCCCATTATCATAAGATCGGTCTCCGATATCAGCTTGTTTGCTCCGCTGGCAGCCGACAAGCTGATATCGATGCTACGGTACGATTCTTCAACATACTTGAACTCTATCTTATCGTAATTGTTTATGATAACGTCCTTCGTATCGTCGATCTTCTTTTCGTTTATATAAAGCTCCCATACCCAGGGATTTCCGTACTCGTCATCGCCCGATACGAACTTATCGACACGTGTCACGCTGAACTGACCGAGCGTATCCGTGGCGATCTCACAGCCCTTTTTCTTTGAGGTGCAAGCCGTTTCAAGTGCAAGGAAGGGTGTGAGCTTTTTGCCCCATTCGTATTGGTGAATGTCGCTCGGTGTTACCTTCACCGCATCGCATTTGACGAATTGCTTGCCGTTGTCGTTGTATACATAGACCGAAACATAGGCATTGCCCTCTCGGTCATCCGTCTGACTCGAACAGGAGGAAAACGCAAGCATTGATATTACCGTAAGCAATGAAAGCAAAGCGGCTGTAAATCTTTTCATAAACATCATATTAACCTTTCTAAGTTCACTTCCCATATTATACAACATAAATGAGAAGTTGTCAAGTGAAGAGTGTAAATTTTGCGGAATTTTATTGTTTTATCCCGCATTTTCATCATTTACCGTCGTACCGGAGCCGTTTTCGGTCGTATCCGAAGCTCCGTTTTCGATATCATCACCGCCGGAAGCACCGCTGCTGTGCTTCGAGCAATAACGGTTGAAGGCGTATCCGTCGCTCGTTCTCGTAATTCCGATATGAACTCCGGCGGCTACCGTATTTTTGAAGAACGGTTCTCTTGCCGAGATGAACGGCTGTGCATCTCCCAAAGGTCTGTAGATATACTGTGCATCCGTAACGTACACGAATACGGGGAAGGCACGCTTTGTTTCAAGCACAAGTGCCACCTGCTCCGTGTTCGGGCAGTACGGCGATGCCACGCATTTGCATTCGGTACAAGAATCCACGAGAATATGACGTGTGCATAATTCCGTAGGCTCGGTGCCTCGAATGTAATAGCCCGTTTCCTTTTGGTTGTGTCTTGGGTCTTTTCCGCACGTTTCCTCGTTATAGAGCATACCGGAGCTTGCGCATATATCGACGGTCATAAGTCTGCTCGTATCGAAATGCTGTGCGACTCTCTCCCCGCTCTCTATCTCGTCGATTATCGTTTCGTGAAGCTTGGTCATAACTATATCGAAAATATATATAGGTGCGAACTTCCTGTGTGCCGGCAGTGTTTTGGGCTGTTCAAAGCCGTACCATACCGCCGCAACATAATATGGCGTGAAGCCGCAGAACCACTTATCGTAATCGTACTCGGAGGTACCCGTCTTTCCCGCACAGTCTATTTTTTTGCTGAGAGTAACATCACGTCCCTCTGCGACATTCTGCATAAGTCTGGTCATTACGGCTATGGTGTCCTCGCTGAACACCGCAACGCCCTCGCTCTTGTTATCGAGTATTATATCGCCGCTTTGATTCGTTACTTTATAATACGTGCGTGCCTTGTTGTGTATTCCGCCGTTTGTAAACGTCGTGTACGCACTTGCCATTTCACGCACCGTAACGCCTATCGTGGTCGCTCCGAGTGCCAGAGGCGCTTCGTTTTTGTCCGTCATTTGCACGCCTGCCGAGTTGGTATAGCTCTCCACAAGTCCCGTAAGTCCGAGCTTTTGCGTAAACTCCCACGAGCGTTCCACGCCTACCATTCTCAGCACTCGCATCGAGGTCGTATTCAATGAGGTCAATACCGCATAGGCGATGTTTTCAAGTCCCTGATACGTTCTTGAGTTGTTTTTCGGCCAATCCACACCGTTTACTATCTGAACGGGTATATCGTCTATTACCGTGCCGTAGGTTATGAGTCCAAGCTCAACGGCGGGAGAATATACGGCAAGAGGCTTTATCGACGAACCGGGGGAACGTCTTGTTTGAGTAGCATAGTTGAGTCCTCTCGTCAGCACCTTTTCGCCTCGTCCGCCGACTATACCGAGTACATCGCCCGTAGTCGGGTGGCACACCACCATGGCGGATTGCGGCTTAACGACGTAATCGTCGGGCGGGAATGTGTCCTCATCGACATAGCATTCCTCAAGTATCCGCTGAACCTCCGGATCGACTGCAAGATATACGTTATAGCCGCCCGAATAGAGCATATTGGAGGCTATTTCCCTCGTAACGCCCTTTTCGCTCATAAGATCCGATATTATATCCTCTATCGCCGCATCGACATAATAGGAGCTTACCTTTGTCGAGTTGTTCGTCTGTTCTTTTTGAAGGTCGATAACAAGCTCCGCGTCGTACGCCTCGTCAAACTCCTCTTCGGTTATCATGCCGTATTGATACATCGTTTTCAGTACGGTGTTTCGTCTGTCAAGGTTGTTTTCCGGATGCTGTACGGGGTCGTATTTTGTCGGATATTTCGTTATGGAGGCAAGTGCCGCCGCTTCAACAAGTGACAGCTCCGACACATCCTTTCCGAAATACGTAAACGCCGCCGTTTTAACGCCCGAACAGCCCTGCGACAGATATATCGTATTCAAATAAAGCTCAAGTATCTCATCCTTACTGTGTTGCTTTTCGACATACAACGCACGGAAGATCTCCTGCACCTTACGTTGTATTGTAACGTCGTCCTCGCCCGTCAGGTTCTTCACCAGCTGTTGCGTTATGGTAGAGCCGCCGAAGCTTGAGCCGGAGGGAATGAAAAAGTTCTTGACCGCACCGAGCGTTCTGTACCAATCCACGCCCTGATGGTCCCAAAATCTGTGGTCCTCTATTGCGACGAATGCGTCCTTGACGTAGTCCGGTATTTCCGAGCTTGATGCCCAAATTCTGTTTTCGGAGCCGTGTATACGCTCCTCCTCAAGCTCCACCGCCTCGCCGTTTTCGTTATAATAGAAAAATTTACTCGTCGCATCCTGCTCCGTTCGCAGATCGTCTATATCGAGTCTTGGGTCGATATTCGTTTTGAGATACATTATAAAGACAACACCGACTATAACACCGGCTATCATGCACACGAGCAAGACCGTCATCAAAATATTGAATATATAAGACACCGCTCTCAGAAGCACGTGCAATACTATCGACAGACTGTGCATAACGGCTTTTTTCCAATTTACGCTCTTGCCGTCGTATTTATAATTTGAGAAAAAGTGCTTCAGAC
The DNA here is from genome assembly GCA_964562175.1 of uncultured Lachnospiraceae bacterium. GTDB lineage: Bacteria > Bacillota > Clostridia > Oscillospirales > CAG-272 > CAZCJU01. The sequence continues at coordinate 11,090 of CAZLRV010000015.1, read as the reverse complement.
CTCTCTTATCTTCTGAGGTATTATTCTTTCTTCCGAACAAGGTCGTGAAAAAGCCCTTGACTTTATCAAACGCTTTCGCAAAAAAATCCTTTATATTCCATCGCTCCTTTCCGTACCGTAAAAAATACACCGTACAGTTATCATAAAACACTCAACGCCGCCGTTCAACCCGCTATTTTGAATTTATTGTAAATTTATTCATTTCAGTACCACGCATCCCTCTCCGAGCAGGCTTTTCAGCTGTGAAAGCAGACCGTCCGTCACGCTAACGGGCAAGGAGCGTTTGAGATACTTATCATTTGATGAATCATATATCTTTACCGCAGTGCGGCTTTCCTCATCGGTATAAACATCCAAAAACTGCTTTGCCTTGATGCATTTCTCCCCGTCAAGGCTCGGCACTTTTATATACAGCACCGGAGGTTTTTTCGCATTTGCACGCACAGTGGGCTTGTATCGTTCGTTTGCCTGCAGCGGTAAGACCTGAATCGGTGTAAGCTTTACGTCCTCCTCCTCACGTCTTGAAAGCGTGCCGTGCATTGCCACAGCCGAGCCGAGTGTGAGGTACATTCCGAATTTCTCAAGCGTTTTGGGAAATATCAGGCATTCAAGCTCTCCGTATCTGTCCTCAAGCGTGATAAACGACATCATACCGCCGTTTTTTGTATTTTTATCCGATCGCGAGGTGATTATTCCGCAGACCGTAGCTTTCGCACCGTCATCGGGTATTTCGCCGTCCTTTGAATATTTTCGGCAAAGAGCCGATATTTCGGTGGGGGCGATATCCTTTATATTATTTGTGTAATCGTCAAGCAGGTGCCCCGAAAAATACATTCCCGCCGCTTCCTTTTCAAGCATCAGTCTGTCCTTGAGCGAAAATTCCGGTATGTCGGGATAATCGACCTGTCCGTCAAGCTCTCCGTCGCTCGCATCACCGAACAGATCGAGCTGACCGCTTATATTCGAACGCATAACGCTTGCCTGTTTTTCGATTATTGTATCATAGCAGGCGAGCATTTTACTGCGGTAAACGCCGAGCGAATCCATTGCGCCGCACTTTATAAGTGCTTCTATTTGCTTTTTGTTTCCGTCGTATTTCATCATTCTCGAGATAAAATCGTACAGATCAGTAAACTTTTTTTCCGAACGCTCCTTGATTATGTTTTCGGTAAAGGAAATACCGACATTTTTTATTGCCGCCAGACCGTAGCGAATGTACTTCTTGCCGTCCTCTGCGTATACAACACCGTATTTAACATCGCTTTCATTTATATCCGGCGGTAAAACGTCTATTCCCCGCTTCTTGCACAGTGAAATATAGAATGCGCTTTTCTCAAGATTTCCAAGCTCGTTTGTGAGCAGAGATGCCATATATTCGGCGTAATAATGGCATTTCAAATACGCCGTTCTGTAGGTGACAAATGCATAGCAAGCTGCGTGTGATTTATTAAATGCATACTTTGCAAAGCCCTCAAGCTCGTCAAACAGCATACTTGCGTCTTTCTCGTCAAGTCCGTTTGCCACAGCACCCGGTATTACCGTATTGCCGGCATCATCTGTCTGACCGTGCAGAAATATCTCACGCTCCTGCGCCATAAGCTCGCTTTTTTTCTTTGACATCAAGCGGCGAACGACATCGGCACGTCCGTAGGAGTAGCCTGCCAGCACTCTGAATATCTCCATTACCTGCTCTTGATATACGACAACACCGTAGGTCACATCCAAAATATCCTTAAGCTTCGGCGAGATATATTCTATCTTCGACTCGTCTGCCCTGTTTTGAAGGAATTTCGGTATTGAATCCATCGGGCCGGGACGATACAATGCTATTGCGGCGATTATATCCTCTATATTCTTCGGGCAAAGTCGTGTAAGAAGTCTTCTCATTCCCTCGCTCTCAAGCTGAAAAACGCCCTCACCGCCGCCATGGGACAGCATTTCAAAGGTCTGCGCATCGTCAAGCGGTATTTTTTCTATGGCAAACATAGGCTCGTTGCGGCGTATCATATTCTGCGTGTTTTCAATTACCGTCAAATATTTTATTCCCAAAAAGTCGAATTTAACCAAGCCGAGCGAGGATATATCGTCCATATCGTATTGTGTGAGTACCATATCTCCGCTCACGGCAAGCGGCACGAGCTTATTTACATCGTCCGCCGTTATGACGACTCCGGCGGCGTGTGTCGATATATTTCTCGGCATTCCCTCAATAGCCGATGCGGTATCTATCAGTCTTCTTATTTCCTCGTCTGCCTCATAAAGCTCCCTCAAGCCCTCGCCGTCCTCTCCGTCAAGTGCTTGCCTTATCGTTATTCTCGGTCTTTGCGGTATCAGCTTTGCCGCCGTATCGACACGTGCATAGCTCATTCCCAACGCACGTCCGCAATCACGCACCGCCGCACGTGCGGCAAGCGTATTGAAGGTCACTATTTGGCTCACCCTGTCACGCCCGTACTTGTCGGTAACGTATTTTATTACCTCGCCCCGTCGTTCGTCTGCAAAATCTACATCAAAGTCGGGCATACTTACTCGTTCGGGATTCAAAAAACGCTCGAACATAAGCCCGTATTTGAGCGGGTCAATGTCCGTTATTCCGATAAGATAAGCGGTGAGCGAGCCTGCGCCCGAGCCTCTGCCCGGCCCGACGTGTATTCCGACGCTCTTTGCGTAATTTACGTAGTCACATACGATAAGATAATAATCGTCAAAGCCCATTTTATTGATTACGGAAAGCTCGTACTCAAGTCTTTGAGTATATTCATCTCCTCCGTTTATCTGTCGCAGGGCTATTTTTTTTGCCAAGCCCTTAAACGCCATTGCACGGAGATGATCGGCGGTGGAAGCACCGTTCGGGGTTTGATACTTAGGCAGATAGATATGCGAAAAATCAAACGAAAAGTCGCACATATCGGCAATTTTCACGGTATTATCGCACGAGGCGGGATATGCGGAAAATATCGAACGCATGACTTGTGAGGACTTAAAATAGAATTCGTCCGTTTGAAAGGACATTGCGTTTTCCTCGCCGACGGTCGTATTTGTCTGAATACACATCAGCACCTGCTGAATTTCGGCATCGCTTTTTTTGATATAATGTACGTCGTTTGTGGCAACGATATCAATGCCAAGTTCATTTGCCAAGGAAACAAGACGCGGCAATACCTCCTCCTCTGCGGGTATGCCATGCTCTTGAAGCTCGATATAAAAATTTTCCTTTCCGAAAATATCACGCAGTTTTTTCGCATATGCTCTTGCACGCTCATCGAAGCCGCCGCAGAGCATTTTCGGAATATATCCCGACAGACAGCCCGACAGACAGATAAGTCCCTCGGAATGCTCCGACAAAAGCTCCGTATCTATTCTCGGCTTTACGTAAAAGCCCTCGGTAAAGCCGCAGGAAACGAGATATATAAGATTTTTATATCCTACATCGTTCTTACAAAGAAGTATCAGATGGTAATATGCATCGTCACCCACCCGACTTTTTTCAAAGCGTGAGGTGGGTGAAACGTAGACCTCACAGCCGATTATCGGCTTTATACCGTTAGCCCTGCAGGCGTTAAAAAAGGAAACGGCTCCGTACATTACGCCATGGTCGGTTATTGCCACGGCACTCTGTCCCGCATCCTTTGCCGCTTGAACGAGGTCGTTTATGCGGCACGCACCGTCAAGCAGGCTGTATTCCGAATGGTTGTGAAGGTGTACAAAATTATCCATCTGATTTATTTCGTATTTCTATTATTTTTTTGAGTCGGTGATTGAGTCCCGATTTCGAAAGCGGCGGCTCGGTCATCTCGCTCAGCTCCGCAAGTGTTGCCTCCGGATTTGCCTTTCTGAGCGAAGCGGCTTGCTGTAATCGAAGAGGAAGCATCTCCATTTTTCCGGTTTTTTCAAGATATTCTATGGCATCAAGCACTTCTCTCGTTGCACAAACACTTTTGCTTATATTTGCCGTTTCGCAGTTTATTATCCTATTCGTATTATTTATAATATCTTTTCTTATCTTACTGTTGAGCATCTCAAAAGCGGCATTCGATGCGCCGATGAGCTGAAGAAAATCCACTATTTTTTCACTGCCCTTGTAATATATGACCATGCTTGAACCTCGATTGACTATTTTCGGCGGCACCTGCATACTCTCAAGCAGCTGTGTCATTTCGTCACACAGTCCTTTATGCGAGGTCGATATTTCGCAATGATATGAATTTTCGGGATTCGATACAGTGCCGGATGCCAAAAATGCACCTCGCAAAAAATACTTTTTGCACGAATTGCATTTAAAAAGCGCATGATTTATGTGATACTGTGAGCCGAAACCGGGTGCGAAAAGCGTTCGCATATGCACAATTTCTTTTTTTCCCACAACGGTTATCTTGTATTTATATGCATCCTCGCCGTCACAACGAGTCGATTTTCTCTGCGTTACATAGAGATTGCTCTTTACCGAGCAAAGCTCCTTCAAGTAATGCATATACAGCTCCGCGACGTCCTTGTTTTCGGTTATGAGCTTTATTTTATCCTCTGTGCATTCATTGGAAAAAACAAGCATTCCCGCAAGCTCCGCACGTCTGCAACACAAGGGAGCGGGTGCGGCGCTGAGGGATGATTTGGTTTTACTTGAAAACGACATTTTATTCAATAAAGCGGATCTCGCATTCTATATCGATGCCATCACGCTTTCTAATCTCCGTTTTGATTATTTCCGTCAGTTCCTTAACATCACGACACGTTGCGCCGCCGTTATTGACAATAAAGCCCGCATGACGTGTTGAAACGCCGGCGCCTCCCACACATCTGCCCTTAAGTCCCGCCTCGTCTATCATCGCCGCCGTATAACGTCCGGGGTATCGCTTGAAAGCCGAGCCGGCAGACGGCAGTTCGAGAGGCTGTTTGTCTCGCCGTCTTTTCATAAAGTCGTCCATCTTTTCTTTTATCTCTGCGGAATCGCCGTGTGTAAGAGTGAGCTGAGCCTTAAGTATAACATAACTTGAGTGCTGAAAAACACTGTCACGATAGCCGAAGCGGCATTCTTCTTTGGTGAACACGTCTACCCTGTCATTTTCAACATCGTATGCGGAAACGCATTTTATAATATCGGCAAGCTCGCCGTCGTACGCTCCCGCGTTCATGAAAATACCGCCGCCGAGCGTACCGGGTATACCGTATGCGAATTCGATTCCCGAAAGTGCTGCTCCCTGTGCCTTGTTGCATATGGTACCGAGCATACAGCCACAGCCCGCTTCTATCTTGCAATCGGATATTTCAATATTGTTTACCCTTGAGGTGCAGACCACTATGCCCTTATACAAGCTGTCGCAGAATACGACATTGGTACCGTTTCCGAGAATGGTAAACTTATACTTATATCTGTACCTATATAAATAACGCACAAGCTCCACAAGTGCCGAGGTGCTTTTGGGATATATTGCCGCCTTGCATTCACCGCCGATTTTAAACGAACAAAGCTCGGCTGTGCTTTTATTCAAAACCACATCATATTTTTCTTCGTTGCGTGTAAACTCAATAAGCTTTGCAATATCGTTCATAATAACTCCGTATACAATAAAATCGGGGGTGCATTTTGACAACACCCCCTTGACATTATCTCACAACGTGATTCGATCTTATTTTTCTATGAATTTCTTCATCGTTTCGCTGATCTGATCTGCGGGAATTGAAGCCGTCATAACTATTTCTATGCCCGTGTTAGCGGAAAATGCTTGGCATTCCTCAAGGAACTTATCGAACGAATCCGCATCGTTCTTACATATCTTAAGTGCGGAATCTATAAAGATATGCGTGATATCGTGGTTGCTTGCGTAAATGCCCGCAACAAAGCCGAACAGCGATTGACCGTCGCTTATGTAGTATTCGCCGGTGTCGATAAGTCTTACCTGATGCTTGATATCATAGATAAGCTTCGTTCCCTGCTCAAGGCAAACTACACTGCCGTGCGAGTCAAGCAGAGCCTTGTTCGTCAGCTCGATGAGGTGCTTTGTTTTTCCTGTTCCTTTTACTCCGACAATAAGTGTCAACATTGGTTTATTTCCTTTCACAACAAAATTATATTCGAATCGTTTATTTCACTAATATAATACTATACTCAAAAGGTTTTTTCAATACCTAAAAGTAAAATTCTTTTAATATTTTAAAACTTTTTTATTTTGATATCCTTTTTTCAAGCTCCGCACGCATATCCTCGTAGCCGGGCTTGCCCAAAAGTGCGAACATATTCTTTTTGTACGCCTCAACTCCGGGCTGGTCAAACGGATTTACGCCGAGCGTGTAGCCGGATACTCCGCAGGCAGCCTCAAAGAAATATACGAGTCTGCCGAAGGTCTCCTCATCTCTGCCGGACAGCTCAAGCACGAGATTCGGCACGCCACCGTCATTATGAGCGAGTATCGTTCCGTCCTCTGCTTTGCCGTTTACGTATGCAAGCGTTCTGCCCGTCAAGAAGTTCAAGCCGTCGACATTTGCCTCGTCGTTCGGTATTTCAAGCTTGTACGGGTCGTTTTCAAATCTTACAACGGTTTCGAAAATGCTTCTCATTCCCATTTGTATATACTGACCCATAGAGTGCAGATCCGTGGAGAATATTACCGATGCGGGGAATATTCCCTTTCCGTCCTTGCCCTCGCTCTCACCGTACAGCTGTTTCCACCATTCGCACATCATCGCAAACGCAGGCTCGTAGCAAGCAAGTATCTCTATCGACTTACCCTTTCTGTACAGGCAGTTTCTTATTGCGGCATATCTCATTACCGAGTTTTCCTCAAAGGGAGCGGACAAAAATTCCTCTCTTTGGCAAGCCGCACCTCTCATTATAGCATCAAGGTCGGCACCGCATACGGCAATGGGAAGCAGACCTACCGCCGTCAGTACCGAATATCTTCCGCCCACGTTATCGGGTACGACAAATGTCTCATATCCCGCCTCATCGGAAAATTTCTTAAGCGTGCCGCGGCATTTATCGGTCGTAACGAATATTCTCTTTGCCGCCTCGTCCGCACCGTATTTTTTCTCCATAAGCTCACGGAATATACGGAAAGCCACGGCAGGCTCCGTCGTGGTACCCGACTTGCTTATAACATTGAGGCAGATATCACGTCCCTCGCACAGTTCAAGCAGCTCGGACAGAGCCGAGGAGCTTATGCTGTTGCCCGCAAAATATATATCGGGAGTATCTTTTTTAAGAGAATTGTACAGAGGGCTTTTCAAAAACTCTATCGCCGCTCTTGCGCCGAGATACGAGCCGCCTATACCGATGACTATAAGAATATCGCACGACTTTTTGATCCTCTCCGCCGCCGCCTTGATACGCACATATTCCTCTTTATCGTAATTTAAGGGCAGATCGACCCAGCCCGTAAAGTCGGAGCCGGCTCCCGTGCCTTCAAGAAGCGTTTTTTTAGCCGCTTCAACTGCGGGCTTAATGCCGCAAAGCTCGTTTTCATTCAAAAAAACCGAGCAAAATTTGTCGTTTAAATTAAGTGACATATATAAATACCGTTACCTTTCAGTTATTTTCATTATTATGTTATCACAACATTGGCTCAAAGTCAAGTAGTTTAGAAAATTTTTGAAATTTGTGTTATTTTTTATATAACTCGCTTGACAAATTCTATATTGTGTGATATAATTCATTTACAGACGAGGGAGGAAAATCGAAATGAACAAAAGTCTTTACAGCCTCATGCTCTCCGACAGCGTAGTCGAGCAGATAGACAAGCTTGCACTTAGAGAAAACACGAGCAGAAGCAACATGATAAACCGCATACTTGCGCAACACGTTTGCGTTACCACGCCCGAAATGCGCATTGCCGGAATATTTCGGCAGATCGAGTCGGCATTTTCGGACGACAGTGAGCTTGTGCCGTCGTTTACACCGAACAGTCGAATAATGTCGATCAAAAGCTCACTGCAGTACAGATATCGCCCCACCGTCAGATATGAGCTTTCTCTGTTCCGTTCCTCCTCGGAGGAGATAGGTGAGCTGAGCGTGATATTCAGGACGAGAAGTGCGGAGCTGCTTGACAGTGTTCAGAAGTTTTTCATCTTTTACAAATCGCTTGAGGACACATATTTAGCTCACAACACGGCAGTACCGATACGATACGAGCTTTACGGCGACAAATTCGTAAGAAGTATTCCCGTCCGCACCGATAAGAGCTTTGCGCCCGAAACGCTTGCCCGTGCGATATCCGACTACGTTTCCGTGCTTGACAGGATGATGAAGGACTATATAAGCGGCGAATACAGCTACGCCGCACTGAATGAAAAATACGTTACATACCTCAAAAACGGTATGTGCTTGATATGAAAGGAGCGTATCTTTTATGGATGCACAAAAATTCACTCAAAAATCATTGCAAGCGATAAAGGATGCTCAGAATATTGCCATTGAAAACTCAAATATGCAGCTTACCCCCGAACATCTTTTATATGCTCTCGTCAATCAAAACGGCGGCTTGATCGGTTCATTACTGAACAAAATGGGGGTTGACTGCGATTCTTTTTCAGCTCAAATAGATGAGATAATCAATGCAATGCCCGCCGTCACCGGTTCCGGACGTGAACCGGACAAGATCTATATTTCGCCTGAGTGCGACAAGGTGCTTGCACATGCCGAAAAGACAGCCGAGCGAATGAAGGACGACTATGTTTCCGTCGAGCATATCATGCTCGCACTGATAGAGGTGCCGACTTCAAAGCTTTCAAAGCTGTTCAGACAAAACGGTATCACCGGCGAAGGCTTTTTACAGGCACTTGCTACCGTCAAAAGCGGCAGGGTCGAATCGGACGATCCGGAGCAAACATATGATGTGTTAAACAAATACGGCTATGACCTCGTTCGGCGTGCGAAGGAACAAAAACTCGATCCGGTAATAGGACGTGATGCGGAGATACGTAACACAATTCGTATTCTATCCAGAAAAACGAAAAACAATCCCGTGCTGATAGGCGAGCCGGGCGTAGGTAAAACAGCGGTTGCGGAGGGACTCGCACAGCGTATAATGCGCGGCGATGTTCCCGACGGACTGAAAAACAAAACGATATTTTCGCTTGATATGGGCGCATTGATAGCCGGTGCGAAATTCAGAGGCGAATTTGAGGAGCGTCTGAAAGCGGTATTAAACGAAATAAAGAAGAGCGACGGGCGAATAATACTGTTCATAGACGAGCTTCACACGATAGTCGGTGCGGGCAAGACGGACGGCTCAATGGATGCCGGAAACCTGCTCAAGCCAATGCTCGCACGAGGTGAGCTTCACTGTATCGGTGCGACAACACTCGACGAATACAGAAAATACATTGAAAAAGATGCCGCACTTGAAAGACGTTTTCAGCCCGTCATGGTTGACGAGCCGAGCGTTGAGGACACGATATCAATTTTGCGCGGCTTGAAGGATCGCTATGAGATATTCCACGGCGTTTCCATACAGGACAGGGCTTTGGTAAGTGCCGCAACGCTCTCGCACAGATATATAACAGACCGTTTTTTGCCCGACAAGGCGATAGACCTTGTAGACGAGGCGTGTGCTTCGATAAGAACGGAGATAGATTCCATGCCCACCGAGCTTGACGACCTGAGGCGGCACATCATGCAGCTTGAGATAGAAGAAGTCGCACTTTCAAAGGAGAGCGACGAGCTTTCGCTTGAGCGGCTCGGCAAGCTCAAGAACGAGCTTGCCGAAGAACGAGACCGCTTCAACGAAATGAAATTGCGTTGGGAAAACGAAAAGACCTCGGTAGAGGATATAAAAAGCATAAAATCTCAAATCGAAAAATGCAACGGTGAGATCGAGGCGGCACAGCGCAGCTACGAATATGAGAAAGCCTCACGTCTGCGTTATTCCACTCTGCCCGAGCTTGAAAAAAAGCTTGAGGAGGCGATAAAGAAAAACGACGGACACAAGGACGAAAACTCACTTGTCAGAGATACGGTCACCGAGGAGGAAATAGCGCAGATCGTCGCTCGCTGGACGGGTATTCCCGTTACCAAGCTTATGGAGGGCGAGCGTGAAAAGATACTCAATTTAGATAAACTGCTTCATAAGAGAGTCATCGGACAAGACGAGGCTGTACAGGGCGTTGTAAACGCAATACTCCGTTCACGTGCGGGAATATCCGACCCGAACCGTCCGATAGGCTCATTCCTCTTTTTGGGTCCCACGGGCGTAGGTAAGACGGAGCTTGCCAAATCGCTTGCCGAAGCATTATTCGATGACGAGAAAAATATGGTGCGTATAGATATGACCGAATATATGGAAAAGTTCAGCGTTTCCCGTCTGATAGGCGCACCTCCCGGATATGTCGGCTACGATGAGGGAGGTCAGTTGACGGAGGCGGTAAGGCGTAAACCGTATTCGGTCGTGCTGTTCGATGAAATAGAAAAAGCACATCCCGATGTGTTCAATATCCTCTTACAGGTGCTTGACGACGGACGTATTACAGATTCGCAGGGACGTACCGTTGATTTCAAGAATACCATAATAATACTCACCTCAAACCTCGGAAGTCAATATATACTCGACGGCATAGACGAAAACGGTGAGATATCACCCTCGGCACGTCAAAAAGTGACCGAGCTGCTCCACAGCACTTTCCGTCCCGAATTTTTGAACAGGCTTGACGAAACTGTATTCTACAAGCCTCTGTCACGGCAAAACGTAAACGAGATAATAAAGCTTCTCACGCATTCGCTTGAGCAAAGGCTTGCGGAAAAGTCGCTCAAGCTCAAGATAACCGACAAGGCAATGGATTATATAGCCGACAACGGCTTTGACCCCTGCTTCGGTGCAAGACCCTTGAAGAGATATCTGCAAAGCGAGGTGGAAACGCTGATAGCGAGAAGAATACTTTCCCTTTCCGTGTCTGCCGGTCAAACGCTCACGGTAGACGCTCAAAACGGAATTCTGACAGTTTCATAAACAAAATACCGCCCGATTACTCGGGCGGTATTTTATTCAGCCTTAGGCACAATGAGTGCTGTTTGCTTATGCCTTTATTTTTTTCGTAATTACGAAGCCTACAACGGCAATTGCAAGAACCGCAACAACTGCGATTATCGCAACATCTGCGGTTGC
>CAZLRV010000014.1:0-45119 GCA_964562175.1 uncultured Lachnospiraceae bacterium | reverse complement strand
CGTTCGTACGGTATTATACCGCATGGCATCGAGGTTTTTGTCGGATAAGAGCAATGCTCCGTTGGTCGACACATCGAGAACACGCCATTTGACAGCCTCTCTCAAATAGTACTTACCCATACTATTTTGTGTGGCAGTCGTGCTTTCGATGTAGTCTACACCGTCTGCGGGCTTATCGTTTCCGAGATTTGCTTGCTGATATTTTCCGAAATAGACATTTGTCGCCTGCCCGCCCTTAAGTGCCGATGTGCCGAGCGTGATGTTCCTGACCTGCGCACTGCCCGAGGACGATACCGTCGGCGATACAGCCTGCGATACCGTAAAGGGTATGAGCGATAACGTAGTGCATAGCGCAAGAATAACGCTTATTATCCGTTTTCTCATTTTTTTGCCTCCGCAAAATTTATTTTTACCGCACCTGCGGTGTACTTCAATATCTTAATAACAGTTTAGCATATATCACTTGTCTTGTCAATAGCTTTTCGAAAAATATTTTTACTTTTTTTATATTTTTTCGCCCTGCATTGTGATCCTGTTGCCCGACAAGGGCGGTTTGGGTAAAATTCCAATCATTTTCTGCTTTTCGCTGTCAACAGAAACGGCGGTTCAATTGGTTATATAGGATAATATGAAAATAAAAAAACGGTGGGAAAACCTACCGTTTTATAATTCCCGTCTGCCTTGGATGGCACGTGTAAGTGTTTCGCCGTCGGCAAATTCAAGATCTGCACCGACGGGAACTCCGTAGGCAAGGCGGCTGACTTTTATTGAAAGCGGTTTTATGAGTCTACTTAAGTATATAGCCGTTGTTTCGCCCTCGATGTTGGGGTTTGTGGCTATAATAATTTCTTCTATTCCCTCATCTGTCAGGCGTGACATAAGCTCTTTTATCTTCAGCTGTTCCGGACCAATGCCGTCAACAGGCGAGATAACGCCGCCGAGAACATGGTATAGACCGTTATAGCCGTGTGTTTTTTCAAAAGCCGTAACTGCACGAGCGTCCTCGACAACACATATCGTAGTTCTGTCACGTTTTGGGTCGGAGCAAATTTCGCACAGCTCGTCCTGCGAATAGTTACAACAGCACGAGCAGTACTTCACATCGTTTTTCACAGAGCGTATACAGCGGCAAAATTCCTCCGCATCCTCGCCTGACATTTCGAGAACGCCGAACGCCATTCTCACCGCACTTTTTGCTCCGACTCCGGGCAAGCGTCGAAAGCATTCTATAAGCTCGGCAAGAGGTGTGACGTATTCACTCATTAAAATACACCCGGAAGATTAAACGCTCCGGTTATCTTCTCTTTCTCAGCGTTATTGATATCGTTTACTTTCTTAATTGCTTCGTTTACAGCCGCAACAAGCGTGTCGGAAAGTGTTTCGATGTCCTCGGGGTCAACTATTTCGGGCTGAAGCTCGATGCTCCTTACCTCAAGCGTACCCATTATTTTAATTTTAACAACGCCGCCGCCTGCGCTTATCTCATGCTCTCTTGCGTCAAGCTCGGTTTGCAGCTCTTCCATTTGCTCTTGAATCTTTTGAGCTTGACGTATCATCGAATTCATATTCGACGGTCCGCCGCCCATACCCTGCGGTAATCTTACCTTCATTTTTATGCTCCTATCATTTCATTTATTTACATCGTTTTCGTATATTATTTCATCGGGGAAGCTATATTCGAAGCGTTGTCTGGCTTCGTTCAAAATGTATTCGTCATCGACGGGCATTTCGTATTTCTTTCTCAGGCTCTCAAGTTCGTTTTCTCTTTGCTCTATCAGCCGCTCGGTTTCATCGAGTCTTTCATCGAGCATTTTGCTGTCATAGAGCTTTTTTACGAATATTGAGAGGCAAACGGAGGCAAAAACGCACAAAACGAGCTTTATATATTTTTCTTTTTGTTTCATCTTATCCCTCCGCTTATATATTTTTCAACAGCGTGATGCCTTGAGTGCAATTTGTAGTTTTTGTATATGAACCCCATTAGCAGCTTTAACGGAATGCATAATATTACAATGCACCGTATAAGAAAATTTTTGATCTGCCGACATACCGTCTTGTAGATGACGAATGCGGATGCTGCAAGTGTCAGCAAGATATACACCCTCGGCTTACCGCTGTTTGACACGAACAGAAACACGGGCAGAAGCAATGTACAAACAGTCGAAAACACGATATCAAGGCAGACCCTCAATATTATGCACCGTTTCTTTTGAGTAAACAGCCCGTACACGACTTCAAACAGTGTGTAAAGCAAGGCTATGCAAATGCCGAGAAAAAGCGAATATGCTATAGTTACCAGCTGGTGTGCATTGCTCTCGTACACACTCATCCGAATATCCTTGATAAGAAGCTTTTTTGCTTCCGCTCACCGTCGTGATAGTATAGCGAGGTGAGCTTCCCCTCGATATATATGCTTGAGCCTTGCAGATCGAGGCTTTTTATATTAAGCTCCGATCCCTCGATACACAGTATACCGTCCTCGCTGTCGAGCACTACGCCATGCTCATCGAACGATATCACGTTATTTACGCCCGATATTTCAAGCGTTTGCCTGTCTTTTATCTGTATTGTATGCAATATATCACCGCCTTTATATATGTATATGTAAAAGCGGGTCAAATATTACGGCGTTTTACCGTACAACAGGCACACGGCGTGAGCGGATATCCCCTCACCTCTGCCGGTAAAGCCGAGCTTTTCCTCGGTAGTCGCCTTTACGTTTACTCTGCCTATGTCCGTCTTAAGCACCGAAGCTATATTCTCACGCATTTGCGATATATACGGTGAAAGCTTCGGTCTTTGCGCTATTACGGTACAATCGACATTGCCGACGGTATAGCCCATATCGGATATTTTTTTATATACCTCACCGAGAAGCAACATACTGTCAATACCTTTATATCTGTCATCGCTGTCGGGGAAATGTACTCCGATATCGCCGAGAGCTGCCGCACCGAGCAGGCTGTCGCATATTGCATGGAGCAGAACATCGGCATCGGAATGACCGAGCAGACCCAGCTCATACGGTATATGCACTCCTCCGAGTACAAGCTCTCGTCCCTCAATGAGGCGGTGAACATCGTAGCCGTGACCGACTCTTATATCATTCATTCCCTGCCCTCTTTTTGAGTATTGCCTCGGCAAAGTCTATATCCTCGGGTGTGGTTATCTTGATATTCTCATAGCCCGTATCGCACAAAAATATCTTAAAGCCGAGCCGCTGTACAAGCGAATTGTCATCGGTTGCCGTAAAGCCGTCGCGACGAGCCTTTATTGCCGCCGCACGGTAAATATCAGCACGGAATATCTGCGGTGTTTGAGCCATATAAACGAGGTCTCTGTCAACGCTCTCTTTTATAAAGCCCTTGCCGTCGGACATTTTTACCGAATCCTTTGACGCACTGCACGCCGTGGCACAGCCGAAGCGGTATGCGAAGGAAGATACCTCACTTATCATATCGGGTGTTATCAAGCAGCGCACGCCGTCGTGTATTGAAACGAACTCGGCTTTTTTATCTATTTTAGTCAGTCCGTTCAACACAGATTGCTGTCTGCTCTCCCCACCCGATACGACGTGAGTTATTTTTTTGAATTTATATTGCTTTATAAACGCTTTTATCTGCTCGAATTCTTCTTTGCGAACGACCAGAATTATCTCGTTTATGTCGTCGCATTCCTCAAACCGCTTTATAGTGCGAACGATGACAGGCTCGCCTCCCACCGTCATAAGCTGCTTTGTCGTATCCGAGTTCATACGTGAGCCGAGTCCCGCCGCAACTATTACGGCACTGTTGAAATAATTCTTCATCTCGATACGTGTCAGCGTATAGAGCAGCTTGTTGAACGTGAATTTGAGCTTATTCATTTAGCGAAGTCGTAGCCGGCTTGCAGGGCTTTTTTGTTAAGCTCGATAAGTTCTGCCTTTGAGGCGGGTACGCTCGATGCGAGCTTTTGAGCGAAATATTCCGTATCGAATATTCCGGTAACCTTTATCATATAGCCGAGCATTATCACGTTTGCCAGCTTGGGGGCGTTCATCTCGTTTGCCATTGCGGTAGCGGGGATATAATACGCCTCTATGTCATCTCTTTGAGATCTTTTGTCGATAAGCGTGCTGTCGGCAAAAAGCTTGCCGCCTGCGGCTATTTTCGGCTCGAACTTATCAAAGGACTGAACATTGAAGGCAACGACGATATCCGGTATGGAGATTATGGGCGAGCCTATCTCCTCATCGGATATTATTACCGAGCAGTTGCACGTGCCGCCTCTCTGCTCCGGACCGTAGGAGGGGAGCCACGTTACGTTCTTTTCAAGCTGCATTGCGGTCTTTGCGCATTGCTTGCCGGAAAACAGTATTCCCTGACCGCCGAAGCCGGCAAAAATTATCTTCTGTGTCATTATTTATCCTCCCCCGTTGTGTTCTTGAATACGCCGAGCGGATAGAACGGTATCATTTTTTCATCGACGAATTTAAGTGCGTCCTGCGGTGTCATACCCCAGTTTGTCGGGCAGGTCGAAAGCACCTCGATTATGGAAAGTCCTTTCTTCTCCTGCTGGGTCTTGAATGCCTTAAGTATCGACTTCTTTGCGGAGCGAACATTTTTCACGTTGTTTACCGCAACACGCTCACAATATGCAACTCCGTCAAGAGTCGAGAGCATTTCACATACGTGAATGGGGTTGCCCTGTATGTTCTTATCTCGTCCGTAGGGCGAGGTGGTCGTGACCTGTCCGGGCATGGTGGTGGGCGCCATCTGACCGCCAGTCATACCGTAGTTTGTATTGTTTATAAATATTATCGTTATATTCTCGCCTCTTGCGCAAGCATGTACCGTTTCGGCGGTTCCTATTGCGGCAAGGTCGCCGTCACCCTGATAGGTAAATACTATCTTATCGGGGTGCGTTCTCTTAACGCCTGTTGCAACGGCGGGCGCTCTGCCGTGAGCCGCTTCTATAAAATCACATTCAAAATAATTATAAGCGAATACGGCACAGCCGACGGGGGCAACGCCTATCGTTTCGCCCTCGATACCCAGCTCGTCAATAGCCTCGGCAACAAGACGGTGTACTATACCGTGAGTACAGCCGGGGCAGTAATGCATGGGTACGTCGGATAAAGCCTTCGGTCTATCAAATACTACCATTTTTTATATCTCCTTTGCAAGCTCGCGGAGCTTGTCCGCAACATCCTCGGGCGTGGGCATTATACCGCCCGTTCTGCCGTAGAAATCCACGGGGCGACTGCAATTTATCGCAACCTTAACGTCATCCGTCATCTGACCCATATTAAGCTCGACAACGAGAAATCTCTTCGCACCTTGAGCAAGTGCGGCAAGCTGCTTTTTGGGATAGGGGCTCAAGGTTATGGGACGGAGCATACCGACTTTTATACCCTCGGCACGTACCGCCGCTATAGCGCTCTTGCATATTCTCGCCGTTATACCGTATGCAACGACAACAATGTCGGCATCATCGGTCATATAGCTTTCGTATCTTACCTCGTTTTTCTCGATAAGATCGTATTTTTCTTGTCTTTTAAGTACGCTTGCCTCAAGCTCATCGGGGTTCAAGAAAAGCGAGGTGTGTATGTTTTTCTTTCTCTTGCCGCCGTGACCGTTTGCCGCCCACGTCTTTTCGGGCACCTGACGCTTGGGAATCTTGTCAAAGTCGACCGGCTCCATCATCTGACCGAGTGCGCCGTCGGCAAGTATAAGCACGGGTGTGCGGTAAGTATCGGCTATATCAAATGCTTCGGAGGTGAGCTGTGCCATCTCCTGTACGCTGGAGGGGGCAAGCACGAAAAGGTGCATATCTCCGTGACCGAGCGCTTTCGTTGCCTGATAATAATCGGACTGGGAGGGCTGAATGCCGCCCAGACCGGGGCCGCCTCTCTGTACGTTGAGTATAACGCACGGCAAGTCACAGCCGACTATGTAGGAAACTCCCTCGCTCTTTAAGCTTATTCCGGGCGAGGATGAGGAGGTCATACAGCGCACACCGGATGCGGATGCGCCGTAAACCATATTTATTGCCGCTATTTCGCTTTCCGCTTGCAGGCACAGACCGCCGACCTTCGGCATACGGCGTGCCATATATTCGGCTATTTCCGTTTGAGGTGTTATCGGATAGCCGAAGTAATACAGACAACCGGCTTTTATTGCCGCCTCGGCTATAGCCTCGTTGCCTTTCATTAAAACCTTATCGGACATTTTTTTCTCCTTACTCTTTTTCTACTTTTATGACCGCATCGGGACACATGGTCGCACACATTGCGCAGGCAATGCATTTTTCCTCGTCCGTCATTTCCGCGGGGTGATAGCCCTTGCCGTTCAGCTTTTCATGAGCCAAACGAAGCAAGCCCTTGGGGCATGAGGAAACGCAAAGACCGCAGCCCTTACAGCGTTCGGTTCTTATAGTTATTTTATTCATAACATTTTTCTCCGTTCGTTTGTTATATTTACAATCGGCAATATGATTTACCGAGTGAATATCTTTTTTGTTACGTTTTCCATATAAAAGACGTCTCCAACCGAGTCAAGCTTGACGGTCGATGAGGTAAATGCAAGCGGATATGAGGTGAGCTTGCATATTTCCTTGGCGTAATCAAGCGAGGATATGACATCGTCCGCCGTCGTTTCATCGCCGAGATTAGAATTATTTACTATATATGTACATTTAAGTCCGCTTGCCCGTTCTATATCGGCAAGCACTTGTGCGGCATCCTCTGCCGTAGCTGTCAGAGGACGGTACTTGTTTACGACACAGAGCATTTCGTAGCCCGCTTTTTCAATGCGATCGCCCAAGAAGCCGAGACAAGCCGAGCCTTCGGGGTCGCCGCCGACATCGAGAATTACATACGAACCGCACTCAAGCCGTGAAAATATCGAATATATCTCAGCCGGTAGGGACGGAATATCGACGTTTGTATTTGCAAAGGCGGGGGCAATGAGCGTAATACCGCACTCATCGAGCCGTTTTGCGGAATCGGCACATCGGAAATACGGATTTACCGTATCCATATCGACTATACAGACCTCGCCGTCATTGCGTTTTTTAAGCTCAAGCGATAAATTGACAGCGACATTGGTCTTACCCGAGCCGTAATGACCGCAAACTATTATAAGCCTTGAGGACAAAAAACCAAGCTCCAATACTCACACCTCCCACTGTGCGTTATTATTCACTTTATAATATCATATTTGCCGCTGTAAAGGGAGAGGATAGTGTTAAATTAGATTAAAAAATTTGTAAATTTAATATATTTTATAAATACTTATTGATTTTATCGGATAGATATGTTATACTGTTGTATATACGTAAATATTTAAGGTATCTCGGAAGGATGATATTATGCTCACGGCATATAAAATAAATATGATGACTGATGCATTTGATAATATTGCATCGCTTGATTTCGGTGTGTTCGATCTGCTCGACATTCTCGCCGTTTGGTTTCTGTTTTATCAAGCCTATAAATTCATACGAAACAGGCGGGCGGCAAAGCTGCTTTTGGGTATCGTAATATTGGCACTCGTCTTTCTCATAAGCGTAGTTTTTGAAATGCACGCCTTGAAGTTCATTTTCTCAAACCTCTTTCAAGTCGGAATAATCTCGGTGATAATCCTCTTTCAGCCCGAGCTTCGTTCCGCTCTTGAAAAGGTCGGCGGAGCGAATGCGCTCAAGGGTATAAAGAACATAGGTGAGGCAAAGCCGAGTGTTGAATACGGCAGTATGATAGACAGCCTTTGCGAGGCGGTATGCGATATGAGCAAGGACAAAACGGGGGCTTTGATAGTCATCGAGAGAGATGTTAAGCTCGGCGATATCGCAAAAACGGGTACGATAATAAATGCCGACGTTTCCTCGCCTCTGATAAAAAACATATTTTTCAACAAATCGCCGCTTCACGACGGTGCGGCGGTGATATCCGGCACAAGGCTGTATGCCGCAGGGTGCTTTCTGCCGCTTTCGGTAAATAACGAGATAGTCAAGGACCTCGGCACACGCCACCGCTCCGCTATAGGAATGAGTGAAAATTCGGATGCGGCGGTGATAGTCGTCAGTGAGGAAAACGGCACCATATCGCTTGCGCTCAACGGCGAGCTGAAACGCAACTTCGATTACTCCTCGCTTAAGAACCAGCTCATATCTTTACTTATCACACAGCCGAAAAGAAATATGGCAAACAAAATATTCGGCTCATCAAACACGCAAAAGGGGGAATAAGGCTTGAAAAACAAAAAGCAAGAAGCAGAGGGCGAAGAGGCATACGGCGAGCTTCAGGTAAAGCAATCGAAGCTCGGTAACACCATAGCGAAGGTGATAACGCTTTTATGCGCCGTGATAATTTGGTTTTTCGCCGCAAGCGGTGAAAACACCGATTCGGAATATACATTTACGAATATCCCCGTAACGCTTAAAAACATACCCAAGGGAATGAGTGCTTTTTCCGGCACCAACAATGTCGTTGACGTTACCGTCGTGGGAAAACGCTCGGAGGTCAATTCCTTATCAAAGGATGATATCGGCGTTTATGTCGATTGCTCCTCCATATCCTCACCCGGACGGTATGACCTTGACATACATTCGGAGCTGAAGGACGGAATATCGCTAAAGGCACTTTCCAAGGACACCGTTTTCGTACACATTTCAGCCGCATCGTCAAAGGATATGCCGATAACGGTAAAGGCGGTAAATTATACCATACCGCCCTCATGCACGCTTAAGACCTCCGTTACCTCCGAGCCTACCGTTACCGTTTCCGGCCCTGCGGATGAGCTTGATAAGATAAGCTATGCATCCGTTGTTATCTACCCCGGCAATGTTACCTCCTCCCTTACCTGCTCCGGCAGTATAACGCTTTTCACGGCAGACCATGAGGAATATACGAGTGCGTACGTTACCACCTCGGCAAACGATGCGATAGTCAAGGTCGATCTTATAATGACAAAGGAGCTTGCACTGACCGCAGACACGAAACACGGCTATTTCAACGATTCCACGGCAAAGCTCACCCTGACACCGTCAAGCATAAAGGTCGGGGGAGATTATGAGATATTGTCAACGATGGATTCGCTCAATGTATATACCATCGACGAAAAGAGCGTAAGCGACGGCTCGGAAATAAAGGTTCAATTGGATCTGCCCGACGGAGTTAAGGCACTTGAGCAGATAAGCGAGATCACGATAAAAGTAGAGCTGCTTGACACATTGGATAAAACGCTCACCTTTCCCTCGGAGCTGATAGAGATGCGAGGTGCGACACTCGGCTACGATTACGCCTTTGCAGGGGATGTTAATATATCGTACAGAATACGCAAGAATGCGGCAAATTACGTATCCGCATCCGATATTTCCGTGGTAATAGACGTTTCCGACCTCACACAAGGCAGTGCCGCACTCGTTGCGACAGTAGTACTTAAGAATGAGAACAAAAACGCATATCTGCTTTCGGGCACCGATAAAAATGTCACCGTAACGGTAACACCGCGTGAGTCGGAGGGCGAGCTTACATGAGTCGATATCTTGTGCGTGATATACGCATTCCGATAGACGATAGTGACGAATACGCCGTTGATATCGCCAAAGAGCGGATACTCTCCCACAATGTTGTTGCGACGGACGGTATTATCTACAAAAAATCGGTCGATATGCGACACCGTGAGCGAGCCTCTTTCGTTTGCTCGGTTCTTGTCACAGTCGATGACGGCGGAGTGCTTGAGCAGCTCGGTTATACCAAATACGATGAGGAAAAAATAGAATTTAAGTGCGGTGCGGAGAAATGTAAGCATCCCGTCGGCGTACTCGGCTTCGGACCGTGCGGTATGTTTGCCGCACTCACGCTCGCCGAAAACGGCTACCCCGTTGTCGTGTTTGAGCGTGGGGGTGAGGTGTACGAGCGTCAAAAGAGCGTTGAGGGCTTTGATTTGACGGGCACGCTTGACACGGAGTCAAACGTACAGTTCGGCGCAGGCGGTGCGGGAACCTTTTCCGACGGCAAGCTTGTGACGAGGATAAACGATAAATATTGCAGATACGTGCTTGAAAAGCTTCATTCGTGCGGTGCAAGCGAGAGCATTCTTTACGACGCAAAGCCGCACATCGGCACGGACAAGCTGCTCGGAATAGTCGATAATATAGATAAAAAAATAACCTCCCTCGGCGGAATTATTCATTATAATTGTCGGGTCGAGGATATAATAAACCGTCCCGACGGACTTGAAATAGTCACGCCCCACGGCTCTTACGCCTGTTGTTGTCTTGTCTTGGCACTCGGTCACTCGGCAAGAGATACATATCAAATGCTTTTGGATAGAGGTGCGGCTATTGAGCAAAAGCCTTTTTCCGTCGGCTTGCGCTGTGAGCATTTGCAAAGTGTTATAGACAGAGGGCTTTACGGCTCTCTATGCGACAAATACGCCGAGCGACTGCCCAAGGGCGAATACGCTCTTTCTCACCGACTCGGACAGCGAGGTGTTTACACCTTTTGTATGTGCCCCGGAGGGCGTGTGGTCGCCTCGGCAAGCGAGGCGGGCGGTGTTGTGACAAACGGCATGAGCAACAGCCGCAGAGACGGCAAAAACGCAAACGCCGCCGTTGCGGTAAGCATTTTGCCATCCGACTGCGAGTCGACACACCCGTTGTCGGGCGTTGAATTTCAAAGAAGCATAGAGCGTGCGGCATATAACGTATCGCACAGCTATAAAGCACCCTGTCAAACGCTTGACGGCTTTATGAATGACCGTGCCGACATCTCGTTCACGACGGTCAGACCCACATACATGAACGGCAACGTAGCCGAGGGAGATATAAACAAGATACTGCCTCGATACGTATGCGATATGTTAAAGCTGGGCTTTAAGGTGTTCGGCAAAAAGATAAAGGGCTTTGACTCACCCAAAACGCCGCTGACCGCTCCGGAGACGAGAACGTCCTCACCCGTTCGCATAATGCGAGGTGAGGCAGGCGAATGCATCGGTATTCCGCTTGTTTATCCGTGCGGTGAGGGAGCGGGCTATGCCGGAGGCATTACAAGTGCCGCCGTTGACGGTATAAAAACGGCGATAAAAATAATGGAAAGGTTCAAACCGATATGAAAACACGTGCAACGGTCACCTCCATTACCGACCCGACACACGCTCTTATCGAGGTCAAACGGAAATCCGCTTGTTCGGGATGCAGCTCCTCCCACGGAAAAAAATGTGAGCATTGCGAGCTGATACTCGGCGATGACAGAATAAAATGCAAGGTAAGAAACGAGCTTGGCGCATCCGTCGGCGATGAGGTCATTATAGCCTCTGAGAGCAAGGGAGTTATTTTCAACGCATTTGTCGTTTTTCTCTTTCCTCTGCTCGTCTGCTGTATCGGCTCGACTGTGACTTATTTCATAACGCATTCCGATAAGCTGTGCGCCGTCTGCTTTTTGCTCTGCCTTGCCCTCTCATACACCGCGGTGTTTATATATTCCAAGCTGAGGGTAAAGCAAACCGACATTACGATAACGGAAATAGTAAAAAAGAATGAAGAATAACGAATGGATAATACCGTCCGTTCCCGATGATATTGTAAACGAGCTTTCTCGCACCTGCGATATTTTACCGGCTGTGGCACGTGTGCTTTACAACAGAGGCTACACCGATGCAGTGGGCATAAAGGCGTTTTTAAGCAAAAGCAACGAGCGTTTTCACGACCCGTTTTTGCTCACGGATATGGACAGGGCTGTGGTAAGGCTTGAGCAAGCCTTGAAAAGCGGCGAACGAATTACGATATACGGCGATTACGATGTTGACGGTATAACAAGCACAACGGTGCTTTACACATATCTTAAGCAATACACCGACAATATATTTACATACATTCCCGACAGACTGAAGGAGGGCTACGGATTATCCGAGGCGGGCGTAAAGAAGATATGCTCCGACACGACACGGCTTATGATAACGGTAGATACGGGCATTACGGCACTTTCGGAAATAGCGTATGTATGTGAGCATGGCGTTGACGTTATCGTTACCGACCACCATGAATGCTCCGATTCGCTCCCTCAATGCTCCGCCGTCGTCGATCCGAGAAGGCAGGGGGACAAATACCCGTTCAAAGCTCTTGCCGGTGTAGGTGTTGCCTTTAAGCTCGTACAGGCACACGCGATCTACAGAGCCACCTCACGTACATACATTGCGCAGGGCGATTCCGATACGCTTATCTCGGTCACCTCTCGCATAAGCGCAATGCTTGCCGATATTGTCGCACTCGGCACTGTTGCCGATGTCGTACCTCTGCTCGATGAAAACAGGCTCATTGTAACGGTAGGCTTGCATATAATGAAAATCACGAAAAACACGGGGCTTGCCGCACTGCTTGAAATGTGCCGACTCGGCGGCAATATCTCCTCCGAGTCTGTTGCCTTCAACCTCGCACCGAAGATAAACGCCGCAGGGCGTATGGGAGATGTCGGTGTTGCCCTTCGTCTGTTTTTATGCGATGGCAGCTCGGAGGCATACGGGCTTGCTCAACAGCTTTGCGATCGCAATACCGAGAGACGTGAGGAGGAAGCTCAAATATACGGAGATGTAATGTCAATGATAGCAAGCAGACCGCAGTTGCTTGAGCATAACATGATAGTTCTCGGCAAATGCGGCTGGCACAGAGGTATAGTCGGTATCGTTTGCTCTCGCATGACGGAGTGCTTCGGTCTGCCGATAATACTCGTATCGTTTGAGGACGGCGTGGGACACGGCTCGGGACGAAGCACGGGTGGCTTCGATATGCACAAGGCGCTTTGCTCGTCAAGTCAATATTTGATAAAATACGGCGGTCATAAATCGGCGGCGGGGCTCACCGTCGATGAGGAGCATTTTGACGAATTTGCCGAGTCTATAATAAAATACGCCGATGCCGTTACACTTGACACCTCGGTCAAAATAAATACCGACACACAGCTGGAGCATGGGGAGATCACATATGCTTTGGCAGAACAGCTTTCTTTGCTTGAGCCGTGCGGCGAGGGAAATCCGACACCGCTTTTTGTCGCAAGAAGCTTAAGGCTGATACGCACCGTGCCGATAGGCGGCGGCAAGCATTTGAAGCTTACATTCCGACTTGACAACGAAGCTTGCATTCAGGGACTTTATTTCGGTCAAACACCGCTTGCCCTGCCCGTTTCGGATGGCGATATGTGCGATGTCATATTCGAGCTGTCATTATCAGAGTTTCGAGGACAACAACAGCTGCAGCTTATGATAAAGGATATTCGCCAAGTGCAGGATGAGCATGAGCATACCGCACGAGAGCTTGAAATATACGACAATATAACAGCCCGCAGGCTCAAGCCGAGGGCGGAGGATATACCTATAAGAGCCGATATCGCACGTGTATTCAATGCA
This sequence comes from uncultured Lachnospiraceae bacterium, assembly GCA_964562175.1. Lineage (GTDB taxonomy): Bacteria > Bacillota > Clostridia > Oscillospirales > CAG-272 > CAZCJU01. Next base: position 31,737 of record CAZLRV010000014.1, on the reverse strand, counting down.
TTGAAAAACTGCTGCGGTGATAGTGAATGCGTGCTAAATGCCCTGCGTATATCGTCATTGTCCTCCCTCGGACTCGTGAAAACGCTTTTGTGCTGTGATATACTCTCACAGCTTGAGCTTATCGGCATGACAAAGCACACGCCGCTTAAGGCGGGGATCTCAATGCGTGAGGTCAAGGAAAAAAAGGAGCTTGAGCGCTCGGAGCTGTTTGTATATTTAAGGAGCTGTAATGAATGAAAGTATAACCGAGCTTATCGATACACTGCGCGGTAGCGGTAAGAACTACGATCTTGAAAAAATAAAACGCGCTTACGATTACGCCTCACAGCTGCACGAGGGTCAATTCAGGCTCAGCGGCGAGCCCTACATTTCCCACCCTCTTGCGGTGGCATATATCGTATCCGGACTCGGACTTGATACGGATTCGATATGTGCCGCACTTCTGCACGATACCGTTGAGGATTGCTCTGACAAAACAAATATAGATATTATCCGCAAGCTCTTCGGTGTTGACGTTGCCATTTTGGTCGACGGTCTTACAAAGCTCGTGCAATTTCCCTTTGAGGACAAGGAAGAGGCTCATATAGAGAACCTTCGCCGTATGTTCTTGGCAATGAGCAAGGACATACGAGTGATATTCATAAAGCTGTGTGACAGGCTTCACAATATGCGTACACTTATGGCAAAGCCGGAGGAACGCCGCCGTGTCATCGCACTTGAAACGATGTATGTGTACGCCCCCTTGGCTCACCGCCTCGGTATTCAGAAGATAAAGCAGGAGCTTGAGCGGCTCTCACTTTCGTATCTTGACCCGATAGGCTATAAAGAGGTAGAGGACGATATAGAAAAGAAATTCGGTCAGAACCAAGGCTTTTTGGCACGGACAAAGGAGCTTGTATCAAGGCGACTTGAGGAAAACAATATCCGTTTCACGCTTGAGGGACGTGTAAAGAGCGTATACAGCATATACCGCAAGATGTATAAGCAGAACAAATCCTTCGATGAGATATACGACTTTTACGCAATAAGAATAATCGTCGATACGGAGCTTGAATGCTATACCGCACTCGGTATAATACACGATGCGTTCAATTCCATACCCGGCAGATTCAAGGATTACATATCAACGCCCAAGCCCAACAATTACCGCTCTTTGCATACGACGGTAATAGGACGTGACGGCATACCCTTTGAGGTTCAAATAAGAACGACGGAGATGCACAGAGTCGCCGAGTACGGTGTTGCCGCACATTGGAAATACAAGTCGGGCGCGACCTCAAATGAGGAGATCGACACAAAGCTCCGTTGGATAGCCGAATTTGTCGAAGCCGAGAACAACACGAAGGACCCCGAGGAATTTTTGAACGCCTTGAAGATAGATATCTTCCGAGATGATGAGGTCTACGTATTCACTCCCAAGGGCGACGTTCACCCCCTGCCCCACGGCTCGACCATTATAGATTTTGCGTATCTCATACACACCGAGATAGGCAACAAGATGATAGGCGCAAAGGTCAACGGAATGATAATGCCGATAGACCACGTTTTGCAAAACGGTGAGATAGTCGAGATAATCACCTCATCCTCATCAAAGGGACCGAGCAGAGATTGGCTGAAAACGGTTCGCACGGGCGAGGCACGCAACAAGATACGTCAATGGTTCAAGCGTGAGATGCGCACGGAAAATATCGCAGTCGGAAAAGCGGATGTCGAGCGGGAATTCAAGAAGTTCGGCAAGACCTACACCGAGGCACAAAAGAACGAGATAGTTCTCAATGTCGCACGCCGCATAGGCATTCAGGATGTCGAGGATGCTTACAACATAATCGGCTACGGCGGCTTGACAATATCGAAAATATCGGGCAAGCTGAGAGATGAGTTTGACAGAGTGGTAAAAACGGATGTTGTCGAGGATAATTCACTCAGATCTCTTGCCGAGCGAGGTAAGGAAAAGCATAAGAAATCCGTCGGCGGTGTAATAGTTGACGGCGTTGACGGCTGTGCTGTCAAATTTTCAAAGTGCTGTTGCCCGATACCGGGTGATGATATAATCGGATTTATCACAAAGGGCTTCGGTATCTCCGTGCATAAGGTCGATTGCCCGAATATCCGTTCTCAAATAAATGACCCTAACTACGACGGACGCTTCGTCACCGCTCATTGGGACGAGGAGCATGAAAAGGATAACGAGCTGTACGAGGCAACGCTCTGCATCAAGGGCATAGCGGGGCTTGGCATTATGGCAAATGTTTCCTCAGCACTCGGTGAGCTTCACGTGCTGCCCACCTCGGTAAATATGCAAAACGAGGGTATGCGCGCAGTTATAACAATGTCACTCGGCTGTAAGAATACGGAGCATTTGAATTCGATAATGGCAAAGCTGCGAGGCGTTAAGGATGTTGAGGAGGTAAGGAGACTGCTTATATGAGATGTGTTATACAAAGAGTCAAGCACGCCGCCGTTACCGTTGACGGCGAATGCGTGGGTAAGATAGATCAGGGCTTTCTCGTACTGCTCGGTGTCGGCTCGTCCGACAGCCGAGATGATGCCGATATGCTCGTCAAAAAGCTGACCTCAATGCGAATTTTCGAGGATGAGGGCGGTAAAATAAACCTCGGTATCAAGGATGTGGGGGGCAATATTCTGCTCATATCGCAATTTACGCTATACGCAAGCTGCCGTCACGGAAACAGACCCGATTTTTTGGCATCCGCTCCGCCGACGCTTGCAAACGAGCTTTACGAATATTTTTCTCAAAAGCTGGCTGAGCATTTTCCGAGCCTGCAAAGAGGCATTTTCGGTGCTTATATGCAAGTTGAGCTTTTGAATGACGGACCTTTTACGATAATACTTGACAGCGATGAGCTGAAAAAAAGGAGGAGCGAATGAAGCTTGTAATTAACGGCGGAGTCAGCACATACTATATGCAATCGCTTTGCCTGCTCTTTTTTCCGGGAGCGAAATTTTCCGAGTCGGAGGTAGTGACCGAAAACACACCCGTTGTGACGGTTGATGTTCGGCGTGACGAGCAGTCCGTTACCTCACTCGTAACGCTTACCATAGGCGAAAAAACGGTCAGCCGAGAGCATACGGAGCCTATCGTGCCGGAAAAGACCTTGAAAAAAACCAAGGATCTTGCCGCAAGCAAGGCGTTCTTCGATGCCGCCTCTCAGCTTCTCGGCTATACGCCGTCGTGGGGTATGCTCACCGGCGTTCGTCCCACTAAAATAGCGTTTGATTATCTTAAAAAAGGACTCAACCGAGAAGCGACCGTAAAGGCATTGAGAAACGATTATTTTCTCTATCCGAAAAAAGCAATGCTTGCCACGGATATAGCCAGAAACGAATGGAAGATAATCAAAAAATACCCCTCCGACACGTGCAGTCTTTATATTTCCATACCGTTTTGTCCCACACGCTGTTCGTATTGCTCCTTCGTAAGCTACACGACAAAAAAACTGCTTGCGCTCATTCCCGCTTATCTGCAAGCACTGAAGCGTGAGATAGAGCTTCAGCTGAAGCTGATAGAAATATCCGGAATGAAGCTCAAAACTATTTATATAGGCGGCGGCACTCCGACAACGCTCGATGAGGAGCAGCTTGAGGACCTTTTGTCGTTTATATCCTCTAAAGTCGATACGACAACGCTTGACGAGTTCACGCTTGAGGGCGGCAGACCCGACACACTGAACGAAAAAAAGCTTGAAATAGCACGTCGGCACAACGTGACACGTGTAAGCGTAAATCCGCAAACACTCAACGATTACGTGCTTGCCGAGGTCGGTCGTCCGCATACAGCCGATATGTTCTTCCGTGCATATGAGCTTGCCGTAAGATCGGGAATACCGAACATAAACACCGATCTTATTATAGGACTTCCCACGGATGATTTCGCCTCATACGGGGAAACGATAGAAAAAATCATATCACTTGAGCCGTCAAATATCACCGCACATACATTTTGCGTTAAGCGCAGTGCCGACATAGTACACGAGGGCGTGCCGATATACGCCCGTGACAGCTTCGATGTGGCAAAGTGCGTTGATTACACGCAGATACTTGCAAAAAAGAACGGATATATTCCCTACTATATGTACCGTCAAAAGAATGCTCTGGGCAACTTTGAGAACGTCGGCTTCTGCAAAAAGGGTGCGGAGGGTATATACAACATTCTCATGATGGAGGAGGTGCATACGATATTCGCCTCCGGTGCGGGTGCGGTCACAAAGCTCGTCGACGAGGGCGGTGCAAGGATAGAGAGAATATTCAATCCGAAATATCCTTATGAATATCTGCAGCAAAACAGAGATGAGATATACGAAAGTCTCAAAGAAAGCTATGAAAGGTTTTATTCGGTGAAGCTATGAAAATACTTTTTAAGAATGTAGATGTTTTATTTGAAAACGGCACATGGCAGAAGTGCATTTGCGTCGCAACTGACGGGGCTGAGATATCATATGTCGGCAGAAATGTGCCGCAGGGGCAGTTCGACAGAGTTATAGACGGCTCAGGCAAGCTGCTCATGCCCGGACTTTACAACTGCCATTGCCATACACCGATGTCGCTTTTCAGAGGAATAGGCGAGGACCTGCCGCTTGAGGATTGGCTTGAGCAAAAGATATATCCCGCAGAGGAGCGGCTTAATGACGAGAAGGCATATTACGGCACGCTTCTTTCGTGTGCCGAGATGATAAAAAACGGTATCGTTTCCGTATCGGATATGTACTTTTTCTCCGACGGTGTCGTGAAAGGGCTTATCGAGTCGGGAATGAAGGCAAATTTCTGCCGAAGCATCGTATCATTTGACGAAAACGAGGATTGCGAGAATAATACAAGGGTACGTGAGGCGATATCGGCTTACGAAAATTATCATAATGCCGAAAACTGCCGCATAAAAATTGATATGGGACTTCATGCGGAATACACAACAACGGAAAAAATGACCCGCTATGTTGCCGAGCTTGCCAAAAAGCTCGGTGCAGGTATACAGATCCATCTCTCGGAGACCGGCAAGGAACATGAAGATTGCATTGCCCGCCGCGGTATGACCCCGACACGCTTCTTTAAGGAGTGCGGCGTATTCGAAAGCCGTGTAAACGCCGCACATTGCGTGCATCTTACACAGTGCGACAGGCAGATACTTTCATCAAATCACGCAAGCATAGCGCACAACCCGACAAGCAACCTCAAGCTCTGTTCGGGAATCGGCAATTTGCGCACGTGGCAAAACAGCGGAATAAATGTGACCCTCGGCACAGACGGTGCGGGTTCAAACAATAATTTAGATATCTTAAAGGAGCTTAACCTTTGCGCACTGCTCGCACGCTATAAGACACAAGACCCGACATATCCTCCCGCCGCCTCGCTCATTCCCATAGCAACCGTAAACGGTGCGATATCTCAGGGTCGGCAGGATTGCGGTCAAATAAAGTCGGGATACAGAGCCGATATGATACTCATCGATATGAATAAGGTATCAAACGTGCCTTGCTATGAAATACCCTACGGTCTTATATATTCGGCAAGCGGCAATGACGTTTGCCTGACGATGTGCGACGGGGAGATACTGTATGAGAACGGTGAGTTTACAACGCTTGATGTGCAAAGAATAATAAGCCATGTAAAGGAGCTTATGTGAGTGTAAAGAAAAACGACTGCCCGACGGGCGTTATCGTTCTTCTTATTTCAAGTATCTTTGTCAAAATATTCGGTATGATATTTAAAATACCTCTGCAATATCTCATCGGAAACGAGGGCATGGGGTATTTTAATATATCTTATAATATTTATTCTTATTTATTTCTGCTATCGACCTCATCGCTTCCCGCCGCCCTCGGTATAGTCATCTCGGAGCTGTACGGCAGAGGGCTGGGACGACTTGACAAAAAGCTGTTTTTCGTTACACTGCGAGCTTTTCTTGTCCTCGGCAGCGCACTTTCACTTATCTGCGCCTTTTTTGCTCGTCCCTTGGCAGTACTGCTCGGAGTGGGTGAGGCATACCGCTGTATAGTCTTGATGTCGCCATCCCTTGCCGTGCTCTGTGTTACCTCCTGCATACGGGGCTATTTTCAAGGGCATGGCATAATGACCGTTACCGCCGTATCTCAGCTTATCGAAGCCGCCTGCAAGGCACTTGCCGGTACGCTTTTCGCTTACCGTGCAAACGCATTCGGGCTTGATGCCAAAGTCTGTGCCGCATATGCAACGCTCGGTGTAACCCTCGGATCTCTGGCATCTCTCTTTTATTGTATTTTTGCCTATCGCCGCTTCAAGCCGAGTTATTCCCACTGCAAGAGTGAGGATATTTCATCAAGTGTGCTTTTTAAGAAGCTTCTTTCCGTATCGCTCCCACTGACACTTTCATCGTCTATAATGTCACTTACCTCACTTATAGACTCGTCAACGAGCATTCGCCGCCTCATCTCAATAGGCTACGGCACCTCCGAGGCTACAGCCGTATTCGGGAATTATTCGACACTTGCCGTATCAATGTTTAATCTGCCCTCGGTGCTTTATTACCCAATTCTCTCATCGCTCACCCCGTCGCTCTCAAGCAGCTCCGCACAAGGCAACGAAAAAGCCTGTCGCAATATAATATGCTCCTGTCTGAAGCTGACCTTTGTTTTCTCGCTACCTTGTTCACTCGGTCTTGCCGCACTTCCGGAGCCTGTTTTGGGACTGATATTCGACCGTGCCTCATCTCACCTATGCGCACCGATGCTTGCCTGTCTGTCCCCGTCGGTATTCTTTCTCGCACTCTGCTCCGTCAACTCATGCATTCTTCAAGGCATGGGCAAGCAAAGACTTCCGATAATATCCATGTCAATAGGCTGTGCAATAAAATTGATATCGTCCCACGCCCTTACAGCTCACCCATCCATAGGTAAATACGGAATACCGCTATCGAGCTGTCTGTGCTATTTCACCTGTTCCGTAATAAGCACCGTGTTTGTTATCAAAGCGACTCGCTGTGTGCCGAATCTCAAAAAGACGGCTCTTCTGCCGCTGCTTGCTTCCCTGCTCTGCGTATTGTGTGCAAGGAGGATATATATCCTCACCTCATATACACTGCTTTCCGTGTGCGTTGCGGCAATGGTCTATGCGACTTTTATAATAGTATTCAAATGTATTGATAAAAACGAAATTTCACTTATAATATCCGATAGATTATTAAAAAAAGTAAGGAGAAAAGAAAATGAATGTAAAAGAGCTTGCCGAAAAGGGCAATTATGATTTTTCGGATTTGTGCGAGATAATGCGTATTTTGAGATCCGAAAACGGCTGTGCGTGGGACAGAGAGCAAACCCACAGATCCATACGAAGCAATTTTATCGAGGAGGTCTACGAGGCTATTGAGGGAATCGACAAGGACGACGAAGAGATCTTGCGTGAGGAGCTGGGCGACGTATTGCTTCAAGTCGTTTTTCACTCACGCATTTCCCAAGAGAACGGGGCGTTTGATATCGACGATGTCGTAAATGACGTTTGCAAAAAGCTGATAATACGCCACCCCCATATTTTCGCCGATGTCGTTGCCGACAGTGCCGAGCAGGTGCTTGAAAATTGGAACGAGATAAAAAAACAGACAAAGGGTCAGCGCACGCTTAACCAAACGCTCGCCTCCGTTTCCGCGTCCCTGCCCTCTCTCATGCGTGCGGAAAAGATAGCAAAGAAAATTCGCAAGGCGGGGCACTGCGATAATATAAATGATTATACGAAAGAGCTTCCCGCATCGTTCTCCGCCGCAGATATAAGCGAAAAAAATATCGGAAAATTGCTTTTTTCAATATGCTCGCTTGCGGAAAAAAACGGTATCGATTGCGAAAAAGCGCTTTATGACACCTGCAACGACGTTATAAATACGATAATTGATTAAAAAACTTGAAATATATTCGGAATTTTATAAAATAATTCGGTTTTACCTATTGATATTTTTCGCAAATAATGGTATAATCTATCACAGAACAAAATCATAAGGAGATTTTAATTTATGAACAAGCAAGAGCTTATCAATGCAGTTGCCGAAAAGGGCGGCATTGACAAAAAGACCGCTGCCGTTGCGGTAAACACGGCAATTACCACAATTACCGAAAAGCTCACCGAGGGCGAGAAGGTTCAGCTCATGGGCTTCGGCACATTTGAGGTAAAGGAAATGGCGGCTCATACCGGCAGAGATCCCAGAACGGGCGCAAGCATTGAGATAAAGGCTTCAAAGCGTCCCGCATTTTCCGCAGGCAAGAGCCTTAAGGACGCAGTAAACAAATAATGCGACTTGACAAGTTTCTGAAGGTCAGCAGAATAATAAAACGCCGCACCGTCGCAAACGAAGCTTGCGATACCTCTCACGTCACGGTAAACGGACGTGCCGCAAAGGCTTCTTATGACGTTAAGGTCGGCGATGTTATTTCCGTATCATTCGGCGAACGCGTGCTGAATATCAGAGTCCTGTCCGTAAAGGACAACGTACAAAAAGCCGATTCCGGCACTCTGTACGAGATAATCGAATAATTCGGGCTGAGTCCGAGTTATAATACGGGGAGTCAGTCCCCAATGTTCCAAGGAGAAAAAAATAAAAAATGAAGAAATTTCTATCACTGTTTTTAGCTCTCTGTCTGCTCTTCTCCGCTCTCGGTCTCGCATCCTGCGGTGACAAAAAGGGCGACGATACGACAGGCGATACGACTGTAAACGAGAGCGGTGAGGTGACCACAGACGAGGGCAACACCGTTACACCGCCCGAGACACTTAAGGGCAAGGAAGCATTCTTTACGACAAACAGCACCCTTTCCGCACTTGCGGCACAGGGTCAGCTCGTAAAGGACAAGAACGTTAAATACAATATGTCGTTTATACTTGATGACGAGAAGCTTCTCGGTCAGAAAGCATCATTCGACATTGCATGGGCAACGGACAAGAATAACACCGCCGCTACCGCAGGCGTTAAGTTCGGTGCTGAGGAAGGCAAGCTCGATATCATAGCAAACGGCACGAATATGTATATCGGCGGCGGCACGCTTTTAAGCAAGTACGTAAAGCTCAACGACGTTTCGGAGGATATACCGAGCATCGACACAAAGGCGATCGCAACGTCTGTTGAAGCACTCTCGCAGAAGCTTCTTTCATATGTCAAGACCTCTCTTGCAGACGATAAGTTTGTTGACAGCACCGAGGAGGTCGAGCTTGACGGTGCAAAGATAACACTCAATGTCGTAACGCTTGAGCTTGGCAACGAAGAGCTTGTCGGTATAGGCACCGAAATGATAAAAGCCATAGCTCAAGACAATGCCCTGCTTTCCGCTATAGCTCAATTGACCGGCTCCGATGTAGATTCGGTAAAGGGCGAGATCAACAATATGCTGACCGGCAAGGATGACGAAGCGGACACAAGCAAGCTTGCAACGAAAATAAGCGTTAAGCTTTACAACAATATCGTTGTCGGCACGGATGTAACATTTACACAGACAGAGGACGGCGAGGCAGAGGTAATCAAATTCGCTTACACCTATCTTGTAGGCACCGCATCCGACATAGGCACCCTCACCTTTGAAGCTCCCGATACGAAGGTAAACGCGACATATACCTGCACCGACAAGTCCGGCAAGGCAAAGTATGCTGTCAATATCATTGCAAACAGCACCGAAGAGCAAGAGGACTATGAAAATCCCGATGAAAACGGCGATTATCCCGTAATTACGGTAGACGTAAAGACCGAGATAGCTTTCAGTGCCGATACGGTATCCTCCGAGGGCGGCAAGAGTGTATACAATTACACCCTCAGCTTGAAGAACAACGATATCGAAGCTGCCAAGGTAAGCGGTCAGCTCACCGAAACAAAGGCTTCGCTTCTTAAGAGCGAGTACGAGATCACTCTTAAAATAGAGAGCGGTGCATTGCCTCAGGCTCTTGAATTCACCTTGAAGTACGGTTACGAGTACACCGACGATGCCGTTGAAACAAAGAACATCACGGATGATATGCTTTACACAATAGATCTTGAGGAAGAAACACCCGCATTTGCAACAGAGCTTTTCGTAAATATGCAGGCTAAGATGCCCTCATTTTATGCCTTGATATCCACGATAATGGACTCGGCTGACGGTGGTGACATTGAAGAAATACCCGACTACGACATAGTCGCCGAGCTTTAATTCCACTAAAACAGCCTTAAAACGGCAAAGCGACGGTTAATACCGTCGCTTTTTGTTTTGTTTTACTGTCCGAGTGTGCAGCTTGCTATGGCGTCAAGCTTTTTGTATTCCGTCTTTCTTGTATGCATCAAGCAGATGAAATGTACTATGTCGGTAAGAAGCCATGATATCGGGTAGCTGAGATACAGACATATTTCCGTATGATACATACCGAAAACTGTATATATCCATACTATTCTGAATACCGCCGCACCCATAAGCGAAACGAGCATTGAGGTCGTGCTTCTGCCCAAGCCTCGCTGTGCGCTTGAGAGCAGATCCATAAGACCGCACAGGAAGTACATACTGCATACCCAATACATTCTTTCGGCACCCGCCTCAACTGTTGCGGGATCGTTATTGTAAAGCGATATGAGCTGTTTTGAAAACAGACAGAACAAGCCGCCCATTATAACGCCTATAACAAATGTTATTGCCGCCGTAATACGTATAGACTTATCTATTCTCTTTGAGTTTGCCGCGCCGTAATTCTGCGATACGAATGCAAGCGTTGCTTGAGAAATCGAGTTCATCGCAGTATACACGAAGCCCTCAAGGTTACTTGATGCCGCATTTCCGTCAACTATCGCAACGATACCGAAGGAGTTTATAGCCGACTGAATTACCATATTGGAAATTGAGAAAAACGACGATTGAATGCCTGCGGGAAGACCGACCTTTGCTATCATACTCAGCTCGTGTCTGTCAATGCCGAGTCGGCTGAGCGATATCTTGCAATCGCCGTCGGAACGCATGAGATGTATTATGACGAGTGCGGCGGAAATGTATTGAGATGCTATCGTAGCTATCGCAACGCCGGCAACGCCCATTTGAAACTCTATTACCAAAAAGAGGTTAAGTGCAATATTTATAACTCCCGATATTGCCATATACACGAGCGGACGCTTTGTATCGCCTCCGGCTCTCATTATAGATGAACCGAAATTGTAAAGCATATTAGCCGGTGTACCGAGAAAGTATATCTGCATATACGTTACACTTCTGTCGATTATATCCTTGTGTGTACCCATGAGCGTAAGCACGGGACGGCTCACAAGCAAGCCGATGATACCGACAACTACGCCGAGTATCAAGGCAATTACTATAGAGGTATGTGCGGCACGTGTAATGCTCTTTTTGTCCTTCTGACCGATATAACGTGCTATGACAACACAGCTTCCGATAGAAAGTCCTATAAACAGATTGACCACAAGGTTTATAAGCGATGTTGTCGCACCGACCGCTCCGAGTGAGCCGGGCTCGGCAAAGTTGCCTACAACTATCATATCGGAGGCGTTGAACAGCAGCTGCAGCAGATTGGAGGCTATAACGGGCAACGAAAACATGATTATCTTTGAGAGCAACGGCCCTTTAGTCATATCTACGTTTGAATTTTTCACATTATCACCAAATAAACACGCAAAAATTCGGGGACAGATAACTGCCCCGAATCTTGCTTTTATTATCTATTATCTGTCTGCGAGAACTTCCTTCTCGTATGTTTTTACTTCGTTGAGCCATGCATCTCTTACGGGAACACCCTGCATCTCGCAGTACATATCCCATACAGCGGCAAACGGGTAAGACTTCAGCTCCTCGAGCATTGCAAGTCTTGTGGTGAAATCGCCGTTCTTCTCTGCTTTCTTGAGCATTGCGGTAGGTTCAAGCATAGCGTAGATGAGAGCCTTCTGCATATTTCTTGAGCCTATCGCCCATGCGGCGATTCTGTTTATGGACGCATCGAAGAAGTCAAGACCAATATGTACTCTCTTCTCAAAGCCGTTTCTTACTATCTCTGCGGCAATTGCCTTAAGCTCGTCATCGAACGTAACTACGTGGTCGGAATCCCATCTTACGGGACGAGATACGTGAAGCAGAACGTCCTTCATGTAAAGCAAAGCGGAGGATATCTTATCGGAGATTATTTCGGTGGGGTGATAGTGACCCGCATCGAGCGTGAGAAGCTTATCGTTTGCCAGAGCATAGCCCATATAGAACTCGTGTGAGCCTATGGTGCAGCTCTCCGCACCGATACCGAATACCTTTGACTCAACTGCGTTGAGGTTGTACTTTTTGCTTCCCTCATCTGCAAATATCGCATCGAGTGAGTCCTTAAGTCTCTTTCTTGCCGCATATCTGTCAACGGGGATATCCTTAAAGCCGTCGGGTATCCAATAGTTTGTAACTACGGTATTTCCAAGCTTCTTACCCATATACTCGGCTATCTCACGGCAGGCGATGCAGTGCTCTATCCAGTATTCTCTTACCTTCTTATCGGGAGAGGAGAGCGTCATGCCGTCCTTGAGCATCTCATGCGAGAAGCAAGTGGGGTTGAAATCAAGACCTATCTTGTTTTTCTTCGCAAAGTCCACCCATGTGTCGAAGTGCTTGGGCTGTATCTTGTTTCTCTCAACCTTTTCGCCGAGGTTATCAAGATAAATAGCGTGTACATTGAGTCTTTTTTCACCGGGAACGAGGGTAAATACCTTTTCAATATCTGCCTGAAGCTCCTCAATGTTTCTTGCACGTCCGGGGTAATTACCCGTCGTCTGAATACCGCCCGTAAGCTCGCCGTCGGGATTTTCAAAGCCTCTTACGTCGTCGCCCTGCCAGCAATGTATCGATACGGGTATCTTCGATACGCTCTCAATGACCTTGTCTGTATCTACGCCGATCTGTGCGTAGATCTCTTTCGCCATTTCATAAGCCTGTTTTACGCTCATTTTAATTTCCTCATCTTTCAATTATATAAATTATTTATCAAGAATAGCAAGGAATCTGCCGTATGCTTCATCCCACGCCTCGGTATTGTGAGGCTGATATTCTTTAATTTCAAAGCTGTTTCGTATTACGTGACGTGCGTCGGACAGACCGGACAGCTCTTTGTTCGCTATAGCCTGAACGACGATATTGCCTATTGCCGTAGCCTCGACGGGACCTGCGAATACGGGTCTGCCGCAAGCATCCGCACAGAATTGGCAAAGCGGACCTTCCTTAACACCGCCGCCTACGATATTGATAAACGGCGTTCTCTTGCCCTTCATATCGTCTATAGCCTCAACAGCCCATCTGTAACGCATTGCAAGTGAGTCGAATATAGTACGTATTATCTCGCCCTCGTTTTCGGGTACGTGCTGACCGGTTCTCTTGCAGAACTCGCAAATACGCTTGGGCATATTTCCGGGGGATACGAAGTCGGGTGCATCGGGATCTATAAACGAATTGAACGGCTTTGATGCAAGTGCCATATTCGACAGCTCGTCGAATGTGAACTTCTTGCCCTCTCTTATCCACTGACGGCGTGTTTCCTGCTCTATCCACAGACCCATGATATTCTTCAAGAATCTTATGGTTCTGCCGTAGCCGCCCTCGTTTGTAAAGTTGTATGCGGCTGATTTCTCGTTTATGATAGGCTCCTTTATCTCCGTGCCCAAAAGCGACCATGTACCGCTTGATATGTATACGAAATCCTCGCCCTTTGCGGGTACCGCAACGACAGCCGAGGCTGTATCATGTGCGGCTACGTTTACTACGGTTGCGTCTGCACAGCCAAGCTCCTCACGCAATGAGGGCAATATCTTGCCGACAGTCGAGCCGGGGGCAACGATATTCGTAAACAAACGCTCGGGCAGACCGAAGGCACTTATTATCTCACCACTCCAATCTCTGCTTCTCGCATCGAGCAGCTGAGCGGTGGATGCTATGGAATACTCGGTCTGCATTTTTCCGGTAAGGAAGTAATTGAGCAGGTCGGGGATAAACAAAAGCTTATCAGCCGCCGCAACAAGCTCGGGGTTATCTCTCAGCTCGACAATAAGCTGGAAGATAGTGTTGAAATCCATAAATTGGATTCCCGTAATATCGTACATTTTTTGCTTGGACATCGTTTTGAATGCGATATCCTGTACGCCTACTGTTCTGGTATCTCTGTAATGTACGGGGTTTGTAAGCAGCTTACCGTGCTTATCGAGCAGACCGTAATCAACTCCCCATGTATCGATACCTATGCTCTTGATATCTCTGTCCTCGCTCAAGGCGCACTTGTTTATCGCTTGCTTTATCTCGTGGAATATACGCATTATATCCCAGTTGAATGAGCCTGCGATGGTTACCGGCTCGCTGGCGAAGCGGTGGTTTTCTTCAAGCGTAAGACGCTCTCCGTCGAATTTACCGATAATTCCCCGTCCGCTTGATGCGCCGAGGTCGATAGCCAGCATTTTCAATTCTGCCATTTTTTGACCTATCCTTTCATAATTAACGAAATTGTTATATCAGAACTCTCTCCACTCGTCCGTTACGTTGTCCGGTGCGTCCTCAAGACCGGCTTCAAGTGCCGCACGGTGCATAAGATCGCAAATATCATCCGTAATAGACGATTCGGCAAGCTCGTATTCGCATTTCTCGTTGAGCTTGTTGAGACTTCTTACAGCTCCCTCAACTATTTTAAGTATGAGGGCATCGGACGTTTCGTCGGGCTTTAGGGCATCAAGCTCGTCAACATACCTTTCGAGTATCAGACCGCACTGCTCTATCTCCTGCCTTCCGCACGCCTCCGAATCAATATAATCGTCGCTTGCCTCGGTGTCGAAGTCATCGTAATAGTCGTCCTCGTCTTTGCTTATACCGTGGTAATCGTACAATGCTTGCAAAATACTGTCGATGCTTTCATAATAATTATCGATACACATAAGTACATCCGTTTCTCGACGGCCATGTTTTTCTTTAGTCTTAAGCTTTGCGAACGTGCCGCCGTACATTCGCAATATACACCGTCTATTATATCAAAAGAACGGAAAAAGTAAAAGATAAATATTAAATTTTTATTGTATTTTATTTTAACATTGACGGTTTTTGCGTTTTTTCGTCAATTTGGGCATTATTTAAGCTCCAAAACAGTTACTCCGCTGTCGCCCTCGCCCCAATTTCCTTGACGAAAAGACTTTATTCTCTTGTCGACCCCGAAGCATTTATGAAGTGCCTTTCGCAATGCTCCCGTGCCCTTTCCGTGAATAACGGTAACGGTCGTGAATTTCGCCATTATCGCCTCATCGATGAATTTATCGACCATAAACCATGCGTCCTCGCCGTTTTCGCCCCGCACATCTATTTCGGGCTTAAAGTCCGCTCGGACGGCAGACCTGTATTCGCCCTCGCCGTATTTCTTTTTTCCTCGGCTCACCGTTACACCGGCTGTGCCGAGCAGACGAATATTCTTGACATTCGTTTTTGTTGTGAGTGCGCCTATTTCAACGGTGAGATTGCCGTTTTTGTCGGGCAGAGATTTGACAGTGCCTTGCTTTTTAATATTCGAAAGAATTACCTCATCGCCTATTGCAAGCTCTCTCGGCAGCTCATAGCCGGAATCGACCTCGTCAGCCGTTACGTAGAATTTATCTTCATTCTGCCGTAAATTCTCACGTACAGCCGCACGGGATTTTTTCAGCTCCTCGCCGAGCGTTTCTTTTTCTTTTTGCTTTTGCAAGCGGGTGAGCTGGTCGAATATGAAATCGCTCGATGCCTTTGCCGAATCTATCATGCCACGTGCTTTTTCTCTCGCACTTTCAAGCTCCGCCTCCGCCGCATCAAGTCGCTTTTGCAGCTCCGATGTCGTTTTTTGCTCGTATTCCTCAAGCCTGCGACGTATTATGCGAGTGTTTTCAAGCTCCGCTTCCATTTCCGCACGCTGTGCGTCAAGCCGCTCGATAACGTCCTCGAATTGCTTGTTTTCCGTCTGCACCAAGCCCTCGGCACGCTTTAGTATATTCTCCCCAAGTCCGAGCCGCTTTGCTATTGCAAAGGCGTTTGAGCGTCCCGGCGTGCCTATTATCAGGCGATATGTCGGCTTGAGCGTTTGCACGTCGAACTCGCACGAGCCGTTTATGACTCCGTCCGTTTCTATCGCATATGCTTTCAGCTCCGCATAGTGTGTAGTCGAAGCACACAACGCACCACATTCACGTACTTCCTCAAGCACCGAGGTGGCAAGCGCCGCACCCTCAACGGGGTCGGTACCGGCACCCAGCTCGTCGAACAGTACAAGGGAATTTTCGTTCTTAGATCTCATGATATTCACGATATTCACCATATGTGCCGAAAAGGTTGAAAGCGATTGCTCAATGCTTTGTTCGTCACCTATATCGGCAAGAATATCTTCGAAAACGCAAACCGAGCTTCCCTCGCCTGCGGGAATATGCAAGCCCGCTTGAACCATGAGGGCAAACAGTCCGAGCGTTTTCAAGCATACCGTTTTACCGCCCGTGTTGGGACCGGTTATAACAAGTGTCGTATAATCGCCGCCGAGTATTATATCGGTAGGCACGACCTTTTCACGGTCAAGCAGTGGGTGGCGTGCTTTTTTCAGTACTATCTTTTTTTCGGTATTGAGAATCGGCTCGACACCGTCATATGCCACACTCAGCCTTGCACGTGTAAATACGCCGGCAAGATAGGTTATATTATAATAATCAAGCCGCAGACTCTCCTCGCACTCGGCAACATTTGCGGAAAGCTCGTAAAGTATCTTCTCTATCTCGTCGTTTTCCTTGTTTTGCAATACCTTAAGCTCGTTATTTGCCTCAACAACTGCGATAGGCTCTATAAAGAACGTCGCACCGGAGGAGGAGGTGTCATGTACAAGACCCTTTATTTCGTTCTTATACTCACTCTTTACGGGTACTACATATCTTCCGTTACGCTGTGTTACGATATTCTCCTGCAGATACTTACCGTATGCGCCGCCGACGTATTTTTGAAGCGTATCTCTTATTTTTGCGTTTGTGAGCTTTATACGCCGCCTTATATCGTACAGTGTCGCACTTGCCTCGTCTGCTATAGTATCTGCGGATATTATCGAGCGTTGTATTTTATCGCACAAAAACTTATTGGGTATGAGTCTGTGAAAAATATCGTCAAGGCAGGTCACTTCTTTTTTATCCGTCTTTATATATTCGAGCAGTGCATACGCCGTTTTGAATACGTTTGCAATATCCAAAAGCGATGCGGGAGAAAGTGAGCCGCCCTTTTGCGCATGGTCAAGCAGCGGCAGGATATTTTTGATACTGCCGAAGGACGGCATACCCTTTGCCATATACATACCGTACGATGCCGATGTTTCCCTTTGCAAAAGGCGCACCTTTTCAATATCGTAGCTCGGATAAAGCTCCGACATGAGCTGTGATGCCCCCTCTGTTGGGGCGTATGATACGGCAAGCTGTCTTATTTTGTCAAACTCAAGTGTCTTAATTGCTTTTGAAAATCTGTTATCATTCATATCATTCTTGTTTTATCAGCTTATAAAACTCAAGCGAGGAAAATGACCGCTCAAGCTGATTTGTCATGTATTTTTCGCATCCGTCATAAAAAAGTCTGTCGGAGGGAGGATAGATATTAAATGAAAATATCCTCTTGTCATCCGCATTCGATATGTGCCGCATGGCTCCAAGCGAGCCGCTGTCCAGAGGTACTATCGTTTCGGCAAAGCGTGCATCATCGGTGTACGAGGTCTTGCCGTTTTTGCATTCCTCACAAATGAGCGTGCCGTTATTTACTTCAAGAAAGCACTCGGATAAAGCACTCTTGCCGCATATTCTGCAACCGGAAAGCTCGGGGGACAGACCGCACAGCTTGCACACTCTCAGCTCAAAGCCCGCCTTGATAAGCTCCTCATTCTTTTCACCCGCATCAAGCACGTGCAGAGTATTGAGAAGCAACCGCATAAGACCGTGACTTTCCTCGTTTGTGGAAATATCCTCGCCGACCTGAACTATATACGAGGCAAGGGCGAATTTCTCAAGCCTGTCGTTTTCCTTGTAAAATGAGCGTATAAACTCCGCCTCTCGTATATAATACATATCTTTATATATGCCGAGGCTGAAGCTTGCATACACAAAAACATTACAGCAAGATGCAAGCCTTGAATTAACCTTGCGACAGCCCCGTGCAAGCACGGAGAGCTTGCCGTATTGCCGACTCAATATCGTCAGCATTTTGTCTCCCTCGCCACTCGGTGTCGCTCTTATGACAAGTCCCTCAAAGCAGAGAAATTTCTCCATCAGTTATCATCAAAACCGAAGTTGCGGAAAAGTGAGGTATTGTCACGCCAATTCGGCTTTACCTTTACCCAAAGGTTTATGTATACGGGTACGCCGAAAAAGTCCTCAAGCTCTCGCCGTGCCGAGGTGCCTATACGCTTCAGCATTTCCCCGCCCCGTCCGATTATTATGCCTTTATGCGAGTCCTTTTCGCAAAATATCTCCGCACGTATTTCAATAAGCTTTGATTTTTCCTTGAACTCCTCGATAACGACAGCACAGCCGTGCGGTATCTCCTCGTCGGTGAGCCTCAATATTTTCTCTCTTATTACCTCGGCACAAATAAGCCTGTCGGGCTGGTCTGTCACCGCATCCTCCGGGAAAAACCAATTTTCTTCCGTCATATACTTCCGAATATCGTCAAGTATTATGTCAACGCCGTCGTTTTTGAGTGCCGATATCGGTACAACGTCCTCAAACTCGGCAAGTGCGCTGTAATCGGTTATTGCCTGAGCTATCTTCTCGGGCTTGACGCTGTCGCATTTGTTTATCACAAGATAGGTCGGGGCTGTTTGCTTTTTGAGCCTTTGCACGATGGCACGCTCCGCCGCATTGGGCTTGCCTCCCGCTTCGACTATGAAAAGCACGCAATTAACGCCGCCGAGGGACGAATATGCGCTTTTCACCATAAAGCCGCCGAGCCTTGTCTTGGGGTCATGAATGCCGGGGGTGTCGAGAAATATCATTTGCACATCGTTTTCGGTCAGCACACCGGTTATTCTCGTCCTTGTGGTCTGTGGCTTATTCGATACTATGGCTATTTTTTGACCGAGTATCGTATTCATCAGCGTGCTTTTGCCGACGTTGGGCTTGCCGATTATGGCAATAAATCCGCTTTTTTTCATTCTCCGTACACTCTTTCAATCAATTCTCTTTGTTTTCGGCACATTTCCTCGTCCTCATCCTCTCCCCTCTCATGGTCGTAGCCGAGCAGGTGCAGGGTGGAATGAATGCACAAAAAGCATATCTCACGCCTCAAGCCGTGGCAAAGCTGCCGTGCCTGCGCACCGGCGTAGGCGACATTTATCACGATATCGCCCAGAGTCAACACATCGTCCCCGCAATCGTTTACATCATCGTACATCGGAAAAGAAAGCACATCCGTGGGCTTGTCCTTGCCTCTGTATTCACGATTTAGGGCTTGTATTTTATCGCTGTCGGTAAAGCATACGGATATCTCGCATTTTTTATTCACGCCCTCCGAATGCAGGGTGGCATTTATGCAATATTCCACCTCACACTTTAAGGCGGGGGAAATGACGAGCATATTCTGCTCGTTTTTGAAATAAAATCTGTTTTTCATATTATTGCTTTTTTATCTTCTTATATACTCTCGGCTTTTTCTCATCGTCCTTGTGTGACGCCTCATACTTTTCATATGCGAGTATTATTCTTTGCACGAGCTTGTGGCGTACAACGTCCTTTTCACTGAAACGGTGTATCGCAATATCCTCTATGCCGTCAAGCACCTTTATCGCTTCCTTGAGTCCGCTCCGCTTTCCCGTCGGCAAATCTATCTGTGTTATATCGCCCGTTACCACGGCTTTTGAGTTGAAGCCCAGACGGGTCAAGAACATCTTCATCTGCTCCGGTGTCGTGTTCTGCGCCTCATCGAGTATTATAAAAGAGTCGTCAAGCGTGCGTCCTCGCATATATGCAAGCGGAGCGATTTCTATCATTCCCTTTTCGGTATATTTCTGATATGTCTCCGTTCCGAGCATTTCGTAAAGCGCATCGTACAGCGGACGAAGATACGGGTCTATCTTATTTTGCAGATCACCCGGCAAAAAGCCGAGCTTTTCTCCCGCCTCCACCGCGGGGCGTGTCAATATAATGCGGTTGACCTCTTTTTGTCTGAGAGCCTTTGTCGCCATTGCAACGGCAAGAAAGGTCTTACCCGTGCCTGCGGGTCCCACGCCGAGGACTACCGTGTTTTTCTTTATATGCTCCACATATTTTTTCTGTCCGACTGTCTTTGCTTTTATCGGTCGTCCTCTCGTCGTCAAGAAGATACAATCGTCGTCAAGCTCGTTAAGCTCGCCGATATTTCCGTCACGGCAAGCCGATATGGCATAGGCTACCGTCATTTCGCTTATCTCGTCATTGAATCTTGATGCACGCTTGAGATACTCAAGCACAGAGCAAGCTTCCTTTGCCGCCTCGCCCGTGACCGTCAACACGCTTCCGCAGCCTGTGTCGCTGTCCGATATTGATATCCTTACACCAAGCTCCTTTTCGATAAGCATAATATTCGCATCGAGAGTGCCGAACAGCTTCGCACTCATCTCCGCACTGTCGGTCAGCACTCGTCCGTCCATATTATATCTGCACCTTGGATCTGAGATATGCGTTTATAAAGCCGTCTATCTCCCCGTCCATAACAGCCTGGATATTGCCGTCCTCATAGCCCGTTCTTGCATCCTTTGCAAGCGTATAGGGCATAAATACGTATGAGCGTATCTGACTTCCCCACTCGATATTTGTCTTTTCGCCCTTTATGTCCTCTATCTTCTCAAGGTTCTCTCTCGTCTTAATCTCAACGAGCTTGCTCTTGAGCATTTTCAGAGCCGTTTCCTTGTTTTGAAGCTGGCTTCTCTCCGTCTGACAGCCGACAACTATACCCGTGGGCTTGTGTACGATACGTATAGCCGAATCGGTCTTGTTGATATGCTGACCTCCCGCACCGCTCGATCTGTGAGCCGTTATCTCAAGATCCTCGTCGCGAAGCTCAACGTCGTTTGAGTCGTCAAGCTCCGGGGTGACCTCAACGGAAGCGAACGAGGTGTGCCGTCTGCCCGATGCGTCGAACGGCGAAACTCTTACAAGACGGTGTACACCGCTCTCGCCCTTCATGTAGCCGTATGCGTAATCGCCCTCTATAAGTATAGTTGCGCTCTTTATGCCCGCTTCCTCGCCGTCGAGCCAATCTATGAGCTTGACCTTATAGCCGTTCTTATCGCCCCAGCGTGTGTACATACGGTAAAGCATGAGCGCCCAGTCCTGTGCCTCCGTACCGCCGGCACCGGGGTGGAACGACAAAATGGCATTGTTTCGGTCGTACTCACCCGAAAGAAGCACCTCCATGTTCATCTTGTCTATCTTTTTTCTTATCTCATCGACAGAGGAAAGTATCTCCTCCGTTGAGTCTTCGTCGTTTTCCTCAATGCAAAGCTCACACAAAACGATCGCATCCTCGACCGAGGCGGCAAGCGTTTCATATTCCTCTATTTTATCCTTATTTTGCTTTATCGTTCTCAAGACACGACCGCTGTTTGCCTGATCGTTCCAAAAATCGGCATTCGAGGTCTGCTCCTCAAGCTCCTTGACCGAGTCCCTCAGCTTGTCAAGCTTTATAGTTATTCCCAGCTCGTGTACCTCTTTTTTCATTGCAAGCAGCGAAAGTCTTGCCTCATCCAACTGAATTATCATATATATCTCCCATAAAGTTATTTAGATTTAGTTTAATTTATCTGTCGTGCAATACGACCCATACTATTATAGCATAAAAAAGCGATGATATCAATAGCATTTTCGAAAAAATTTACAATATTTAATATAATAATTTTGCGTTTTTCCTCCCGAATCATATTTTTTTGCAAATTTTCCGCATATCATTGACTTTTTTGCGATTTTGTGGTACTATAAAAGAAAAACTAATAGTCGGAGGTTTTTAATGAAAAAGCTTACGCTTTGCAAAAAGATAGTTTCCCTGCTTCTTTTCGCATCGACGCTTATGAGCCTTGTCACGATGCAGCTGACCGTGTCTGCGGCGGATGCGGACGAGGCGGCGTATAAAAAATCGCTGTCCGATAAGGGCTTCCCGAACGATTATCTTGACGAGCTGTATCAGCTCCACAAAAAGTACCCCAAATGGGAATTTGAGGTATTCGACGTAACGAAGGCAAGTAAGGATGCGGCAAAGACCCCTCTTTACACGTGGGATTACGTGCTTTACATGGAGACGGAGGAAAACGTCAAGAGAAGTCTGGTCGAAAAGAGTCAGACAAAGCTGCGTGACTATTCCGACCCCAATCTCTACGATACGGGTTGGTACAAGGCATCCAATTACGCAGTTATGTATATGCTCGATACGAGAAACTTCCTCGATGAAAAGCAGATATTCCAATTCTTGGATCTGAGCTACAACGACAGCATTACCGTTGATGCCGTACAGACCGCTTGCAAGGGTACGTTTATGGAAAACGGCAAGCTCGACGGTATATACAGCGATATGAGCTATGCCGAATTCTATATGAAGGTCGGCAAAGAGGTCGGACTTAACCCCATATACATAGCCGCCGTTATTCGTAACGAGCAGGGTGTTAATCTCACCTCGCTTTCAAACGGCAAGTGCGGCGATAAGCTGTGGGAATTCTACAGTCAAAAGCTTACCGGTACGGATTCGGAGGGCAAGCTCGTTGCCGCTCCCACCTCGGGCTATACCGAAGCAAGCCTCAAGAAGTACAATGGCTATTACAACTTCTTTAACCTCGGTGCGGCAGGCACGGGTAAATTCACCGTGTACAAAAACGCAATGGACGAGGCTATAAAGGGTACAGAGGAAAAAGCCGCCGAATGGGGCGGTCCTTCATGGGATACAAAGTGGAAGGCAATATACGGCGGTGCGATGAAGACCGCAGACAAATATCTCGAAAACTCGCAAAACACGTTCTATTTGCAGAAATACAACGTAAATGCCGCATCGAAGCGTAACTTCTGGGGTCAGTATATGCAGAACATATTCGGAAGCTACAGCCGTGCCTCCTCGCTTTACAACGCATACAAGAACAACGGTCTTATGGACGGCAATTACACCTTCGTTATTCCGATATACGACGGTATGCCCGAAGAAAAATGCGCATATCCCACCGGAAGTGAGATACAGGACACAAAATATCTTGACTATTATCAGTGCAAGAAGAAGATCGCCGATACGTACACATTGAAAATGAGCGACTACAGTGACCAGGACGGCTACAAGTCGAAATACAATTCGACCGTAAATTGGCCCGTTTTTGTCGGTCAAAAGAATATGGCTCTCAATTTAGGCAGAATGAATCTTTCAAAATACGATTATGCGCTTGTTGAATTTTCGACCGCATCCTCGTTTGATTACAAGAGCTGCGGTGTTCGTTCGATAATCGGCTTCGTTTCCGACCCGAAGAATACATACGGCGGTGACGGCGAGGAACAAAACCTCAAGTCGGATCTGGGCAATGTTTCAATGAAAAAGCTCAATACCTCCGGCTACGAGATAAGAACGGTTGCAAAGGTAGATCTTACAGAAACGAATTACATAGGCAATGTATATCTCAACGCATATACACAGCCGAACCAAAAATATTTGGTACACAATATTGTTTTCGTAACGCTTGAGGGTCATACCGGAACGGTAGAGGACAAAAACCCGCCCGCCGAAACGGAGCGTGTTACCGAAGCACCTCAGACAGATGCACCGCAGACCGATGCGCCTCAGACCGATACACCGTCATCAAGCACGGGTATACTGATAGGTTTCGATACCGACAAGTTTACCGCAAATACCGACGTATCCACGACTCCCGACGGCTCGAACGCCCCCGAGATATCCGCAGATGCGGACAGCTCCGACAGCAGCTCCGACCCTTCCGATAACAACACACTCACCGTAGTGCTTGTGATCGTAGGCGTTGTGGTAGTTGCCGCCGCCGCAGCAGGCGTATTCTTCTTCATAAAGAAAAAGAAATAATCGAACAAACAGACCCGTCGGGTAATTCCGACGGGTCATATTTTATAAAGTTTTCATCCATTTAAGCGACATTTCCACCCAGCGTGCCATATCGGGATTGCACCATTCGGCATGATTTCCGGATGTTTCGGCGGTGCATATTGAGGAGCCGTGCCAGCCGCTCGGGTAAATATACATTTCGTATTTTATTCCCACATCCGACATTGCCTTGGCAAGCAGAAGCGAATTTTGCACGGGAACCACCGTGTCGTCCGAGGTGTGATAGAAAAATGCCGGGACGGTCTGTTCACTCACGTGCTTGTCTATCGAAAACAGATCGAGCTGTTCGGGGCTTGGCTCACGTGTGCCGGATATTGCAAAGAAGCTGTCCGAGTGCGCATATTTTTCCCACGTAACAACGGGATAACAGAGTATCGTACCGAGCGGGCGGTTTATATCGCCCTCAAGCTCGACGGCAGAGCGTAAAAACGGAGCGTTCCAATATGTGCCGAGTGCGGCGCAAAGGTGACCGCCTGCGGAAAAGCCGACCGCAAAGACGCGGTTTTTGTCAATATGAAATTCCTCGGCGTTTTCTTTTATATATTTCATCGCAAGCGAGGCATCGACGAGCGGTGCGGGATATTTCGCATCCTCATTTACCGAATAGCGAAGCACGAAGGCGTTAAGTCCGGCGGCAAGATATTGCATTGCCACAGGCTCTGCCTCTCTGTCCGAGCACATTCTGTAGCCGCCGCCCGGCAGAACGAGCATCGCATCACGCACGATCCCGGGCATTTCAGGTGATTCGTCGTGCAAATAACAGGTCAAGCTGACTTTTTTATTTTCGGGGCGCGGATAATAAACGAATGTTTTCATTATTTTCCTCCGTTTTATTCAAACATATCGGCATCTACTTCTTTGAGCGACGGATATATGAAATCGGGCTTCAAATGCTCCGGAAGTCTTTCTGCATCGTCAAGTGTCGCCTCACCGCTCAACACGAGCGTTGCCGCCATTCCGTTGCCCTTCCCGAGTGCAATATCCGTGTATAATCTATCGCCGAAAACGCAGATATCTTCATAATCACAGCCGCATATTTCCCGAATAAGCTCTGCCGAGTAAGAATAGGGCTTACCGAAATATATCGGCGTTTTTCCCGTGCAAGCGGTTATCATTGCGCATATTGCGCCGCAGTCGGGTATATAGCCCGTTTCCGTCGGGCAATTGTTGTCAGGGTGAGTCGATAAAAACTCCGCACCGTAGCGGACAAGGTCACAGGCGACCGTCAGCTTTTCGTAAGTCAATGTCGTGTCGAAGCTTGCGAGCATTATGTCCGCACCCTCTTGCTTCACCTCAATACCGGAGCTTGTGAGATATTCGCAAAGTGAGGGGGTGCCGAGTACGTAAACGCTCTTGCCCGCACGGTTATTTTTCAAAAATTTTATCGTCGCATCTGCCGAGGAATATATCTCCTCCATGCTTGCCTCAAAGCCCATGCGATTGAGCTTTTCCAAATATTCGCTTTTATGCTTTGATGCGTTGTTTGTGTAGAATATAACACGCTTTCCCGCCGCTCTGAGCTTTTTCAAAAACACGGGGGCATATGGAAACACTATGTTTCCCAAATAAAGCGTACCGTCCATGTCGAACACATATACTTTTTTGTTTTTAAGAATTTCGTTCATTTTCCTTACCGTATAAAAGTGCCGCACCGATTACAGTGCCGTACTGTGAATTTTCGGGGATAATAAAATTTACGTCAAACATAGTATTCAGAGAGTCGAATATCTCACGTGCCTGCGGCATACGCGTCAGGTTTCCCGTAAGCACAATATCGTAAACTCCGTGACCTCTTGCAGCAAACACGCTCATCATTCCCGCCGTTTCGAAAACGAGATTTATAAGACCTATCGCTATATCGCCCTTTGTTGCCAGATCGTCCACCTTGCCGAAATTCGCCGCCGTCATCTTCTTGGGCAAGCCGGGCAAAATGTCTTTCTTTGTAATATCCTTTATTTGCAGATCTATTTTTTCTATGTCCCCGTCCTTTGCCAGCTCCTCGATGCTCTCTATGCCGCTTACGCCGAGCATATTCTTTGCAAGTCCGAGCAGTGTACCGCCGCCGACTCCCGTGCCGCCGAGGTACTTATAGGTGTGCATATGAGTTGTCATATCTATACCGCCGAGCGTTATCGCCGTACCCGTGCCCATGCTCACGATAACGGCTTTTTCAAGCCCCGACAGATACAGACCGCCCAGAGCCACCGATTCGAATTCAAGCACGTGATAACACGGCAGACCGTATATCGCCTTTGTAATATACGACGAGCCGACGCCCGTTATCATAACGGCTTTTATGTCCTCAAGCTCAAGCTTGTTTGTATCCAAAAACTTGCCGAACGCCCCGTATACCGATGTCACGGGGTCGTTTGCTTTAACGCACATCGGTGCGATCAGGCACATTTCCTCGTCAAATCCGACTATTTTCGTCGTACTGCCGCCCACATCTATTCCGATTACGACTTTCATATATCCGTCCTTTCCGAAAAACCGATAGGGCAGCATAGGTAGGTATGCTGCCCCGCCGATTTTATCTAAAGCTTATTTCTTTTTTTTCTTGAGTATGATGACAATGACCGCCGCAACAACGGCAACGACAACAACTGCCGCCACTATTATAAGTATAAGAGTGGTGTCAATACCCTCGTCCTGCGACTTTTGGGCATCCGTCGTTGTATCGTTCTTTTTGTCCGACAACGTCTCATCGTCCTCATCCGGCTCTGTTTCGTCTTCGATAATTACGTCGGTGACATCGTCAAGATATTCCGTATGCTCACCGTTATCGAAAACTCTGTCCTCGGCATAGTACTTTATCCACATTATGTCGAATGCTTCGCCGGTCATTCCCTCACCGTCAAACGGATAGAGGTAAAGTCCGGTATTGAACTGTGTCCAATTGTCAAAGCCGGTCATATCGAACGATATCGTATGCCATTTGCCGTCGTTTATGAGCTTGTAAAGTCCGTAGTCCTTATATTCATCGTCAAGCTTCGATATTACGGAGTTTGTCGCATTGATACCGAGCTTTTCGATTTTTTCACTGCTCGTTCTGTACCTTATCGCTATTGCCTTTGCTCCGTCGAAGTTCGTATTTCCCGTCAGCTTATTGCCGCCGACATAGCCGTTGTCCTCTCCGGCTGTTATTCTGACATAGCAATCGCCGTTGTCATCGACCTTGTACTCTGTGCTTGTCTTGCCGTCGTTGAGGTTCAGCAGCTCGGCGTTTTCCGCTATTCTGAAATCATCCGTATATTTGTAGATATCGGCATACGGCTGATCCTCTGCAGCAAGCGTTTCCGATTCCGCTTCATCTCCCTTAAAGCCGTCGGGTGCGCCCGTCAGCTTCATAACACCCTGCGTCTTTGCTGTCTTTGAGGTGCAGATACCGCCGTTGAACTCTATCTGTCTTGCGCCCGAGTCGTCACCCTCAACGCCGTCACCCATGCAAAGGCAGAACGCCATGAGGAATTCCGCATCGTTTTCGGGTGCTTGACCTATCGTTTTCGCCAAGTCTATTCTTATCTCGTATGTAATTACTTCCGCATCTCTGTCCCATACTGCGGCGTAGTCGGTATTCGCTTTAAGGGATATTTTATCTCCCGACCAAGCCGTGGCACGCATAGTATCGGCGTTTGCGTCGTATGCTATGCCGACCTCATTTCGGCTCACGCCCTTGGTATCTATTTTGTTTACCGATACCTGCATACACCATGCTCTAAACAGATAAACATCAGCCGAGGGAGAACAGATATATTGGTCAGCCGGAGCGTTGCACTCAAAGCCGAGATAGAAATACTTTCCGTCCCAGCAGGAATATACCTTCAGCTTGTTTTTCGCATAATCCTTCAAGTCCGCAAGAGCATTCTTGTTTTCGCTGTTTATTCGAGAACCCCAGCTGTAATTAAAGTATTTGTCTATATCGGAAAGATCTATCGGATAATATTCACCGTCGTTTATCTCCCCGTCCATCTTGGGCGAGTTTTTCATGTACTGCACCGAAAATCCGAGGGAATTATTTGCCTGTTGGTCAAAAATAGCCGCAGATGCGGATAATACGAGCGAGAGCATCATTGAAAGTGTCAGGACGATAGCGAAGATTTTTTTCATAACCGTATCCTTTCTCAGTTACATCTGTAAGTATATTTTAATACAAACAGCCCCGATTGTCAAGTAATTTCTACCTAATAATCGGGGTTAATCATTAAAATTCTGTTAATTCTTCACCATATCAAATGATATTGAGTATCTCATCGGCACTGCGGCTCTCGTCTGCGATAAGCTCAAGCGTGATTTTCGAGAACTTCTCGGCCATATCGCCGTTTATCTTATCGAATATCAAATGAAAAACGCATGTCCGCTTCATGCCGTCCCTTGAGCATTTGAAGGTGCTGTCAAGACAGCGGTGTATCTCGATGGGTCCGTCGATTATCTCGATAATATCCTTCATGGATATTTCCGATGCGGCTCTGCTCAGCTTGTAACCGCCGTTTGAACCCTTGTACGATACGACAGCCCCGCCCTTTACGAGCTTGCGGAGTATTTTCAGACAGAAATTAACGGGTACGTTTATTTCCTCGGAAATGGTCTTGCCGTCAATTACGCCGTCGTTCTTTTTTGCAAGCAGATACGCAATGCGCAGTGCGTAATCCGCCTCTTGCGTTATTCTCATACCCTCACCAAACGAAGGTATCCTCGGCGGCTTTCCTTATATCGGCTACCGCCTTGTTTATATCGTTCGAGCCGAATATCGACGAGCCTGCAACTATAACGCTTGCGCCCGCCTCGGTAACGAGATGAACATTACCCGCTCCAAGACCGCCGTCAACTTCAATTTCAACATTTGCGTTGTGCTTCTTTATAAGCTCACGTGTAGCTTTTATGTTGTCTATGGCATGAGGAATGAACGACTGACCGCCGAAGCCGGGGTTTACCGACATTATGAGTATCATATCAACGTATTCAAGATACTGCTCAAGCACGCACGGGTCGGTATAAGGTCGTATCGAGATACAGGGCTTAATGCCGAGGCTTCTTATGTATTTAAGTGTTTCTATCTGATTAAAGCAAGCCTCATGGTGTATCGTGAGTATATCGGCCCCCGCCTTTGCGAAATCGTCAACGTAGCGTATGGGGTCGGTTATCATCAAATGGACATCGAACACCTGCTTTGACACGGGACGAAGGCAGGCGGGTACGAGCTTTCCGAACGATATATTCGGTACGAAGATACCGTCCATTATATCGATATGTAAATACTCGGCTCCCGCATCCTCGGTCTGCTTAACATGCTCGGCAAGGCGTTTGAAGTCGGCGGAAAGTATGCTCGGTGCAATTTTTATCATAACAATAATCTCCGTAGTTTTTTCACATTACGAACAGTTTACTCCGCTTTTTCGTTTTTGTCAAGCCCTTTTCGGTTAAATAATGTGAAAATTCACGCTTAAAATGTATGAAAATATAAAAAAACCGTCAAAATACTCTTGTAATTTACAAAAATATATTGTATAATAAAGATGAGATACCGTTTTCAAAAGGAGGATACCGTATTGGACAAGGACAAGAACGACCTACCCGTATATTTGTTTCACCAAGGCAACAACAGATGCGCGTATGAATTTTTCGGTTGTCACGCCGAGGGCGATGAGACCGTATTCAGAGTCTGGGCACCGAATGCCTGCCGTGCTTATCTTGTCGGTGACTTCAACAGCTGGGACGACAGTCTTGAGATGAGCAAGCTAACGCAGAGCGGAATATGGGAGATGCGTATGCCCCGACGATTTGACAACGATAAGAAAATAAAATACAAGTATAAATTTATAAACGGCTCAAGGTGCGTATACAAAGCGGACCCGTATGCCGTGCATAACGGCACGCTCGGGGAAACGGCATCATACGTTTACACCATGGGTAGCTACGATTGGTCGGATGAGTGCTGGCTTGCATCAAGAGCCGAGCAGTATAAAAAGCATTCGCTCGACCACCCTCTCAATATATATGAGGTGCATCTGCCCTCGTTTATGCGTCACTCTGACAACTCATATCTTAATTACCGTGAGCTTGCGCATGAGCTTGCACCCTATGTAAAACAGCTTGGCTATACTCACGTTGAGCTTCTTCCCCTCTCCGAGCATCCTTTTGACGGCTCGTGGGGTTATCAGGTCACGGGCTTTTATTCGCCTACCTCACGGCTCGGCACGCCCGATGATTTCAAATATTTCGTCGATACGCTTCACTCATACGGGCTTGGCGTTATCATGGATTGGGTACCGGCTCACTTTTTGAAGGACGAGCATGGGCTTATCGAATTTGACGGCGGCTATTGCTACGAATATCAGGGAGCGGACAGAATGGAGCATAAGGTATGGGGCACACGCTTCTTTGATGTCGGACGGGGCGAGGTACAGTCGTTTCTTATTTCAAACGCTTGCTATTGGCTCAGTGAGTATCACATAGACGGCTTGAGGTGTGATGCGGTCGCCTCAATGCTGTATCTCGACTACGACAGAATGCCGGGTGAGTGGATACCCGCTCCGGACGGCTCGAACAGAAACCCGGAGGCGATCGCATTTTTCAAAAAGCTCAATTCCTTCATTGCCGAGCAATACCCCGATGTTATGATGATAGCCGAGGAATCGACCGATTGGGCAATGCTCACAACACCGCCGTCCGAGGGCGGATTGGGCTTCACTTATAAATGGAATATGGGCTGGATGAACGATATCATAAAATATCTCAACACCGACCCTCTCTACCGTTCTTATCACCACAACGCATTGACATTTCCGCTCATGTACTGCTTCAATGAGAATTATATTCTTTCTATATCGCATGACGAGGTCGTACACGGTAAAGGCTCGCTCATAAACAAATGCTTCGGCGATTACGATATGAAATTCTCGACGTACAGAGCCTTTTACGCTTATATGATGACAACACCGGGCAAAAAGCTGCTTTTCATGGGCTGTGAGTATGCTCAGTTCAGCGAATGGGACAGTGAAAAGAGTCTTGAGTGGTTCATGACAGACTTCCCTCGCCATAACGATTTCCGCAAATTCGTTGCCGAGCTTAACGGATATTATCTCTCCCACCCGACTCTTTGGCAGCTCGATCGCACATATGACGGCTTTGAGTGGATAAGAGTTGACGATGCCGCCGACAACGTGATAATATATACACGAAAAGCAAATAACGGCACATTCTGCCTTGTCGTGTGCAATTTTTCCGCAGTTGACTATTACGACTTTCGCTTCGGCGTGCCTCACAGCGGTGTTTACCGTGAGGTAATAAACACTGATGATGAGAGATTTTCCGGCAGAGGCAGGACAAACGGCAGTATCGCAAGCGAACCGATAAACGCCGACGGACGTGAGGACAGCATAAGCATTACACTGCCCTCGCTTTCAAGCTGTATATTCGAGCTTCAAAGCAATGCTCTGCTCGGACTTGAAGATGATAGTAATATAATAGAATAATTTATATATTCGGAGGTTTCAAATGTTAAAAAAGAAGGATTGCGTAGCCATGCTTCTTGCGGGAGGACAGGGCAGCCGTCTGTATACGCTGACCGAAAAGACCGCAAAGCCCGCCGTGCCTTTCGGCGGTAAGTACAGAATAATCGATTTTACGCTTTCAAACTGCGTAAACTCGGGACTCGACACGGTAGGCGTGCTGACTCAGTATCAGCCCCTCGTGC
>CAZLRV010000013.1:0-56691 GCA_964562175.1 uncultured Lachnospiraceae bacterium | reverse complement strand
GTTATTATACAGTTTTTTGCACCGAGTAATATATTATCCTCGCTCATCGGCTCGTTTGTAAGCACGTCAAGTGCCGCACCTGCGATAATGTCGTTATCAAGGGCATAGCGAAGGTCACGTTCGTTGACAAGACCGCCGCGAGCTGTATTTATCAAAAACGCCGAGCTTTTCATCATTAAAAGCGTTTTTTCGCATATCATATGCTCGTTTTCCTTTGTAAGCGGACAATGCAGTGAAATAAAGTCTGAAACACGACACAGCTCATTAAGCGGTAAAAAACGATACCCCGCTTTTTCGGTTTTTGAATTGTAGACTACGTTCATGCCGAGTGATGCTGCAATGCGACCTACCCTTTGCCCTATTCTGCCGCAACCGACAATACCGAGCGTTTTTCCGTCAAGCTCAAGTATGGGGTACGGAAAATATGAAAATGTATGACTCCTTATCCATTCACCGTTGTGAACGGACTCGTTATATTTATGGCTGTTCGTTGCAAGCATCAAAAGCAATGATACTGTGAGCTGAGCCACCGATGAGGTGGAATAATCGGGTACATTGCACACGACTATTCCCCTCCGTGCGGCGTATTCAATATCGATATTATTATATCCCGTTGCAAAAAGTCCGATATATTTAAGCTCTGGGCAGTTTTGCATAACGTAGCTGTCGATATTTGCTTTATTGCAAAGCAATATTTCACAATCACGGCAAGCTTCAATTATCTGCTCGGAGGTGAGAATGTCGTAATATTTCACCTCTCCGAGTCGCTCTATTTCATCAAATGAAATATCGTTTTGCGTCAGCGTGCATCTGTCAAGTAGTGCTATTTTCACGTTTCTCCTCCGTACGTGACAGCAGGGTAAATACAAATAGCATAAGAAGTGCAAGTACAAAAAAGAACAATGTCATTTTTGTTGTCACCTCGTCAAGCAGCATTTTGTTCTCACCCAATGCGTTCAAAGAAACAAAGCCCAAAAAGAGTGCGGATAAGATCGCAAACACGCTCGATACGGAGGCGGCGGAGCCGCCGTTCCGTATCGCCGCAACTATCAACGTTACAGCCAACAGTAACGAAAACAGCATTAAAAAGTAAACGGGCAAATATGTCTTCCATGTCGGATTTCCCAGCTCCTCAAGCTTTGCCACCTCTTCCTCTGTCATATCTATCTGCTTGAACAGTGTTTTTCTCATTGCCGCAAATGCGTTTATCCAGACAAGCATGGTGCAAAGAAAGCCGGAGAGAGCCGAAAGAAATATTGTAAATCTTCTCATATCTTGTAGTACTCAACTGCGGATTCGAACATTCCGATATCGTATTTTCCGTCAACATTTCTGTACAGACCGTCCTCGTAACGCTCGCTGTGACCCATTTTGCCGAATACTCTGCCGTCGGGCGAGGTTATTCCCTCCACTGCCCACATTGAACCGTTGGGGTTATATGCTATATCGTATGTCGGCTCACCGCTCAAGTCTACATATTGTGTCGCTATCTGACCGTTTGCCGCAAGCCTTGCATAAAGCTCGGGGGGACATATAAATCTGCCTTCGCCGTGCGATATCGGCACCGAATATACCTCGCCGACCTTTGTTTTTGAAAGCCAAGGCGATTTATTTGAAGCGATAACGGTGCGAACTATCTTCGAGCGGTGACGATGTACCGTGTTGAAGGTCAGCGTCGGCGAATCCGACTTAGCCTCCGTTATCTCGCCGAACGGTACAAGACCGAGCTTGATTATTGCCTGAAATCCGTTACATATTCCCGCCATGAGTCCGTCTCTGTTTTTAAGCAGCTCGTTAAGCTCCGCAGCTATCTTGGGATTTCTGAAGAAAGCCGTGATAAATTTACCCGAGCCGTCAGGCTCGTCGCCGCCCGAGAAGCCGCCGGGGACGAATATGACCTGTGAGGTCTTTATTTCCTCGGCAAATGCGTCTACCGAGTCGGAAACGCCTTTCGGTGTAAGGTTGTTTATTACAATTGTCTTAACGGAGCCGCCCGCACGTACTATGGCACGCTCGGTATCGTATTCGCAGTTTGTGCCGGGGAATACGGGGATCAAGAATTTGGGTGTACTGCATTTTATCGCAGGGGAAGGATAAGAGGTAGCTTTATATGCAAGCTTTTCTATCTTCTCATCACTGTATTCGATATTGCACGGATAAACGCTCTCAAGCTTGCTCTCATACAGCTTATCAAGTGATGAGATCTCCACCCTCTCGTCGCCCTTTGCAATGCAATATTCCTCAGTAGTATGACCGAGCAGAGTGCCGAGTGTAACATCGTCTGTTACCTCAAGCACAAATTGACCGAGTGTGGGGGCGAAAACGTCATCATTGTATTCAGGTGAGAACTCGAAACCGAGTCCGTTTCCGATGCACATCTTGTATATCGCATCGGCGACGCCGCCTCTTGTGGGCGTATATGCCGATATTATCTTTCCTTGCTTTGCCAGACGGTGCAAGGTCTTTATATTCTCCCAAAGGCTTGCCGAATCGGGTAAAAGCTCGTCCTTATATTCTGGCTTGAGCAAAACTACCTTTGAGCCGACTTTCTTAAATTCGGGAGAAATTACATCTCGCATATCCGCACAGCATACGGCAAAGGAAACGAGTGTCGGGGGAACGTCAACATCCTCAAAGCTTCCGCTCATAGAGTCCTTACCGCCGATAGAGGCGATACCGTAATCAAGTTGAGCCTTAAATGCGCCGAGCAGTGCGGCAAACGGCTTGCCCCAACGACTCGGATCGTTCTTCGGCTTTTCGAAATATTCTTGATATGTGAAATAAGTGTTGCCCTCAAGCTCAACACCCGAGCAAGCAAGCTTGCAAAGCGATTGAACCACGGAATAATATGCACCCTTAAAGCGATCCTCGCTCATTATATAAGGGTCATAGCCCCACGCCATTACAGAACCCGTATTTGTATTCTTGTTGCCTACGGGCAGCTTTGCCGCCATGCACTGTGTGGGCGTTCTTTGATACTTACCGCCGTAGGGCATAAGCACCGTAGCCGCTCCTATCGTCGAGTCGAACATCTCACCCAAGCCTCTGCCGGAGGCGAAGTTTAAGTCGGAGAGCGTATGCTCAAGACCTTCTTTCAAAGTAGTGTATTTTTCTTTAATATATTTGCTTTGCTTGCCTACCTTGACACTTGTGTGCTTTTCCGCACCGTTTGAGTTGAGAAAATCACGTGATACATCAACTATACGCTTGCCCTGCCACATCATAACAAGTCTGGGGTTCTCGGTAACTCTCGCAACGACGGTAGCCTCAAGGTTCTCACCGTTTGCAAGCTCGATAAAGCTCTGCACATCCTCTTTTGCAAGTACAACAGCCATTCTCTCCTGGCTTTCGCTTATTGCAAGCTCCGTGCCGTCAAGTCCCTCGTATTTCTTGGGTACTTTATCAAGGTCTATTTCAAGTCCGTCGGCAAGCTCACCTATTGCAACTGAAACACCGCCGGCACCGAAGTCGTTACAACGCTTTATCATTCTTGCGGCTTTGGGGTCACGCATGAGCCTTTGCAGCTTTCTTTCCTCGGGAGCATTTCCCTTTTGAACCTCCGCTCCGCAATGCGTAAGCGATTCGAGCGTATGAGATTTTGACGAGCCTGTAGCACCGCCGCAGCCGTCACGTCCCGTTCTGCCGCCGAGCAATACAACGATGTCGCCGTCCTCGGGACGCTGCCGCTTTACATTTTCCTCAGGTGCGGCACCTACAACGGCACCTATTTCCATACGCTTTGCAACATAGCCGGGGTGATAGATCTCGTCAACTCTGCCCGTGGCAAGACCTATCTGGTTTCCGTATGAGCTGTAGCCCGCCGCCGCCGTCGTTACTATCTTCTTTTGCGGAAGCTTGCCGGACATTGTTTTTTCTATTGGAAGCAGAGGATCAGCCGCGCCCGTTACACGCATTGCCTGATAAACATAGCTTCTGCCCGAAAGCGGATCGCGTATCGCACCGCCGATGCACGTTGCCGCACCGCCGAAGGGCTCTATCTCAGTCGGGTGATTATGTGTTTCGTTCTTGAATAAGAACAGCCATTTTTCGTTTTTGCCGTCGATATCGGCATCTATTTTAACGGTGCAGGCATTTATTTCCTCGCTCTCGTCAAGGCGGGGCAGCTTGCCCTTTGCTTTAAGATATCTTGCGCCTATGGTGGCAATATCCATAAGATTTACGGGCTTTGTTCTGTTTAGCTCCGCTCTTACTCTTATATATTCATCATATGCCGACCGTGTGTCCTCGTCCTCGATTTCCGCATCGTCTATCGTTGTCAAGAACGTCGTATGACGGCAGTGATCCGACCAATACGTATCTATCATTCTAAGCTCGGATATAGTCGGGTCACGCTTTTCGGTAAGAAAATAATCTCTGCAAAATCTCACGTCATCGTCATCCATGGCAAGCGAATACTTGCTTACCATAGCCGCAAGCTCCTCGTCGTTTGCCGTGATAAAGCCGTCAAGGGTATCCACACTGTGCGGAATATCGTAGCTTGCTTTGAGTGTTTTCGGCAACTCAAGGCTTGCAAGCCTTGATTCGACCGGATTTATAACGTGCTTTTTGATACGCTCAAGCTCACCCTCGTCAAGCTCGCCCTTTATTATGTACACCTTTGCCGACGCAACGGTGGGACGAGTGAGCATGGATATGAGCTGTATGCACTGTGATGCCGAGTCCGCTCTTTGGTCAAACTGTCCCGGAAGATACTCAACTGCGAAAATGTATGCGCCATCACACTCGGGCAGCTCGTAATATACGTTATCAAGTGTCGGCTCGGAAAATACGTTTGCAACGCTTTTTTCAAACAGCTCCTTGGAAATGTTTTCAACGTCATATCTGTTAAGCACTCTTACGGATATGGGCTTTTTTATACCCAATCCGTCCCTTATTTCCGAAAGCAGTGAGCTTGCCTCATGCTCAAGTCCCTCACGCTTTTCGGTATATACTCTGTATACCATAACAAATTATCCTTTCTTCAATGCCGCAAGAGCCGATGCGCCGATATCGTCACGCTTATATGCACCCTCAAAGCTTACGCACTCGCACGCACTGTATGCAAGGCTTACAGCCTCCTGCAATGTATCGGCGGTTGCCGTTACACCCAAAACACGACCGCCGGAGGTGTAAAGCTCGCCGTCTTTCAGCTCATCACCCGCGTGTATCACGCTCACGTTTTCAAAACGCTCGATTCCCTCTATCGTTATTTTTTTGCCTTTTTCGTATTTTACGGGATAACCGCCCGAGGCAATTATAACGCAGCAGGCACAGCCGTCGGAAAATTCAATATTCATCTC
Organism: uncultured Lachnospiraceae bacterium; assembly: GCA_964562175.1. Lineage (GTDB taxonomy): Bacteria > Bacillota > Clostridia > Oscillospirales > CAG-272 > CAZCJU01. The sequence continues at coordinate 51,391 of CAZLRV010000013.1, read as the reverse complement.
GTCAAGCCGCTCATCCTCCACCGCCTGCATTATCTCAAACAGATCGGTCTTCAGCAGAGGCAGTACGACCTGCGTTTCAGGATCGCCGAAACGGCAGTTATATTCAATAACATAAGGTTCGCCGTCGCATATCATAAGCCCAAAGTACAGACAGCCCTTGAATGTCCTGCCCTCTTTGTTCATTGCCTCAAGCGTCGGTATGAATATCCTGCTCATACACTTCCGGGCAACCTCATCGGTATAATACGGATTGGGGGCAACTGTACCCATACCGCCCGTATTGAGTCCCGTATCGTTGTTTCCCGCACGCTTATGGTCCATACTCGATACCATGGGAACGAGCGTTTTGCCGTCTGTAAAGGCAAGCACCGATACCTCATGTCCGACAAGGAACTGCTCAATAACTATGCTTGCGCCACTCTTTCCGAATACACGGTCAAGCATTATGGAATTTACAGCCTCGAATGCTTCATCCTTGTTTTGTGCGATTATAACGCCCTTGCCCAGTGCCAGACCGTCCGCTTTTATTACCGTCGGGTAAGTAGTATTTTCAAGATATTCCTTTGCCTGCTCCGCATCCTCGAACACGGCGTATTTAGCCGTGGGAATACCGTATTTCAGCATTAAATTCTTTGAAAATACCTTGCTTCCCTCTATTATCGCCGCCGCCTTGCTCGGTCCGAAGCACTTGACACCGATCTTGTGAAGCTCGTCCACCGCACCCAACACGAGCGGATCGTCCGGTGCAACAACGGCAAAGTCTATATTGTTGCACCTCGCAAAATCAACGATAGCCGGTATGTCCTTTGCTCCTATATTAACGCACTGCGCATCTGCGGCAATACCGCCGCAACCAGGCAGGGCGTATATTTTTTCTATACTTTTGTTCTCTTTCAGCTTTTTAATGATAGTATGCTCGCGACCGCCGCCGCCGACAACCATTACACGCATTTTAACACCTCATCAATGATGGAATAATCTAACACCCGTAAATGCCATTGCAATGCCGTATTTGTCGCATTGCTCAATGACCTCGCCGTCACGCTTTGAGCCGCCGGGCTGAGCGATATATTTCACGCCGCTCTTGTATGCACGGTCTATATTGTCCGAGAACGGGAAGAACGCATCCGAACCGAGGGAAACGCCTTCTATGTGCGATAAATATTCCCTCTTCTCCTCCTCGGTAAGTCTTTCGGGCTTTGAGGTAAAGTATTTCTCCCAATTTTCCTCACCTATAACGTCATCCGCATCGGGTGAGATATAAACGTCTATGCAGTTGTTTTTATCGGGCAGTGAAAGCGTGGGAATAAACGGAAGCGACAGCACCTTTTCGTGGAAACGCAGTGAGAAAATATCCGCTTTGTTTCCCGCAAGCCTTGTGCAGTGTATTCTCGACTGCTGACCCGCTCCGACACCTATCGTCATGCCGCCCTTGGCGTAGCATACCGAATTCGATTGGGTATACTTAAGCGTAATAAGCGATATTATAAGGTCGTGCTTTGCCGCCTCGGGTATTTCCTTTGCCTGTGTAACCACGTTTTCAAGCAAGGAGGAGTCAAGCTTTATCTCGTTTCTGCCCTGCTCGAAGGTAACGCCGTAAACCTGCTTACGTTCTATGGGATCGGGACGGTAGTTCGGGTCTATTTGTACAATATTGTAATTGCCCTGTCTTTTGGTCTTAAGTATTTCAAGTGCTTCGTCGGTGTAGCCGGGGGCGATTATGCCGTCGGAAACCTCACGCTTAAGTATAAGCGCCGTTGTTTTGTCGCATATATCCGACAGCGCCGCCCAATCTCCGAAGGAGGACATTCTGTCACAGCCTCTTGCACGTGCATATGCGCAGGCTATGGGCGAGGAATTTAGGTCGGGTATATCGTTTACGAAGCAGACCTTTGCCGTTACATCGTCAAGCGGAAGTCCTATTGCCGCACCTGCGGGCGAAACGTGCTTGAACGATGCGGCTGAAGCGATGCCCGTTGCTGCCTTAAGCTCTGCCACGAGCTGATAGGAATTGAGCGCATCGAGAAAATTTATATATCCCGGTCTGCCGTTAAGCACCTGCACGGGAAGCTCGCCATGCTCTGCGTATATTCTTGACGGCTTTTGATTGGGGTTACAGCCGTATTTGAGTTCAAATTCCTTCATCGTATTCTCCTTATACGTTTTTATTAACGATCTTCGTTTCGCTCGCACCGGTTTCAAGGTCGATATAACGAACCGCAAGCGATACCTTGTTATCCGAGTTGAGTGCGTTCCATATACGTTGCGTCAGCTCATCTATGCCGCCCTTAAGCTCTATTCTCTCGGGCTCTCCCTCAAAAGAGGGTATGGGCGAGCCGTCGCATTTGTATGTATGGATAAAGTGACCTATGCCGTCAAGCGGCTCGGCGTAGTCATATGTAAATCTGTTACAGCTGCTGCCGCACTCGTCCGCACTTTTAAGAATGCTCATTTTATATGAAAAATCGCCGTCGTGACGTGTTATTATTCCACTTATTCTCGGTGTGAAATTGGGCTTATCAGGCTCAAAGCAGCGTGTTTTCAGTGCTTTGACAAAGCATTTGCCGTCCTTTATGAAATCGTATATCGTATCTGTCTGATCGCCGTTTGTAACTATGGTATGCTCGCCGAGGGTGCGAACGGGATAATATATGATAAGCGACGGGTCGCTCAGCTTTGAGGGGTCGTATGCTTTTGTTCTTATGTCCTCGCCCTCGCTTACAAAAACTCTGTTTCTCGAATTTTCGCTTCTTCCCATTATAAAGTATGCGAAAACGGCTTTTTTTCCGTCATCGGACTTGCCTATGATTATACCCCGTCCGGGATATGAGTTTTCGGCAAGCAGTTTTTCAATATCGTAGGTGTTCATTTGTTTTTCTCCCCAAGTATTTTTTCACACACGGCTTGAGCGGCAGCAGGCAGTATTATCCATTCCGCTCTTTCCATAACTCTGCGCTGAAGCGTTTCGGGCGTGTCACCCGGCTGTACCTCAACGGCTTTTTGAGCGATTATCTTTCCGCCGTCCGGTATTTCGTTCACATAATGCACCGTCGCCCCCGTTACCTTTACACCGTAATCAAGTGCCGCACGGTGTACCGCAAGCCCGTAAAAGCCCTCGCCGCAAAAGGACGGTATGAGCGACGGATGCACGTTTATTATTCTGTCCTTATATTTATCGGTAAACGACTTTGAAAGAATGCACATAAAGCCCGCAAGCACTATAAGGTCTATATCATGCTCTTCAAGCACTCTCAAAAGCTCGCCCTCAAATTTATCACCGAGCTGTTTTTTGTTTACTACAATGCTCTCTATCCACGCCGTCTCGGCACGCTTTAAGGCGTATACATCGGGCTTATTTGATACAACGAGCGAGATATGACCGTCCTTTATGATCCCGTTTGTCTCGGCATCTATCAATGCCTGAAGATTTGTGCCGCCGCCCGATACAAGCACGGCAATGTTGCACCTCAGCATATGGTAACGCCGCCCTCGTCGCTCTGCTCTATCACGCCGAGCATATAAGCGTCAACGCCGTTTTCTTTAAGTATTCTTATTGCCTCGTCCGCATCGGTCTCGGATACGACTATGCTCATACCCACGCCCATATTAAACGTATTGAACATATCACGCTCCGGTATGCCGCCCGTCTTTGCGATAACGTCGAATACGGGAAGCACTCTTACCTTATCCTTATATACAACGGCACGCAAGCCCTCGGGAATGCTTCTCGGAATATTTTCATAGAAGCCGCCGCCGGTTATGTGCGATATACCCTTTACTTGAATATGCTTTATCAGCTCAGTAACAGGCTTAACGTATATTACCGTAGGCGTAAGCAGTGCCTCGCCTATCGTTTTGCCAAGCTCATTTGAGTATACACGCTCATCTCCCGAATTTTTAAGTAAGACTTTTCTCACGAGCGAAAAGCCGTTTGAATGCACGCCGGAGGAGGGGCAAGCGATAATTACATCGCCGCATCTCATAGTCTTGCTGTCTATTATTTTTTCACGGTCGACAATGCCCACCGAAAAGCCGGCAAGGTCATATTCGTCCTCCGGATAAAAGCCGGGCATTTCCGCGGTTTCGCCACCTATCAGTGCGCAATTCGATTGACGACAGCCCTCTGCGATACCCGATACTATTGCCGCCATTTTCTCCGGTACGTTCTTTCCCGTTGCTATGTAATCCAAAAAGAACATGGGGCTTGCACCGCAACAGATAATATCGTTTACGCACATCGCAACGCAATCTATACCGACCGTGTCGTGCTTATCGAGCAAGAAAGCGAGCTTTAGCTTTGTTCCGACCCCGTCGGTTCCGGATACCAAAATAGGCTCCTTCATACCGGCAATATCGGGACGGAACAGACCGCCGAAACCGCCTATATCGGAAAAAACACCGTTTGTGTGTGTCGATGCGATATGCTTTTTCATCAGCTCTACCGCACGGTAGCCGGCGGTGATATCCACTCCCGCCTCTTTGTAGCTTTCGCTGTAGCTTTTCATATTATTTCCCCCAACTGTAATTTTTGTGTAAGCTCCGCATCCTTTTTAAGGACTTCGTCTTTCATTTCAAAACGCTTTTGTTCAAGCCTGCAGGCAAGTCTTGCATCCTCTATGGCAAGTATCTGTATCGCAAGCAGTGCGGCGTTTGCCGCTCCGTCAACGGCAACCGTCGCAACGGGAAGACCCGACGGCATTTGAACCGTTGAAAGCAAGGAATCAAGCCCGTCCATGAGTGAGGACTTTATCGGTATACCGATAATGGGCAGAGACGAATTTGCCGCCGCCGCACCCGCAAGGTGAGCCGCCTTGCCGGCTGCGCATATAATTGCGCCGAAGCCGTTTTTGCGGGCATTTTTGAAGAACTCGCTTGCCTGTTCCGGCGTTCTGTGTGCCGAGTAGATATGTGCCTCAAACGGCACCTCATATTCCTTAAGAGTTTTCATTGCCTTTTCGACAACGGGCATATCACTGTCCGATCCCATTACGATAGCTACTTTTTTCATATAACACCTTTCCGCGAAGAGCTATCTCCGCTTCATTGAAATTTGATCGAGAAAAAACAAAACGACCGTTAAAACTCGGTCGGCTGTTTACGGCATATGTATTTTCGATTTTTTCGGCAATATCCCCACGGCAAAGAACGAATAACGAATACCGTGGCTGAGCATACTGTTTCCTCCGAATCGAAAATTTTCTATATTATATCATATAATTTATATAAATTCAAGAACTTAGAAAATAATTTTACTTTTTCGTATATTTTGCCGAATTTGTGCGACCCTGCCTTTTTTTCGTTGTTGATATATTCGTGATGAATAAATATTTACTTTATATTTCTTGACAAGTGGGATAAAGTATGGTACAATACTCTATTATTTGAGAGGTCTGTATTTGAATGAAAGAGAGAATTAAAAGCATTTTTCCCTGCATTGAGCTGTACACGGTGTCCGTTCTTTTTGTCCTGTCCTTTCTCGTACTCTTTATCTCCTCCGTCCTGTGTACAGTGATAATGGGTATCGATAATCCGGCAAACGAGCAACCGTATTTCGTTTTGGATAACATAGTGCTTAATATTTTGGGTCTGCTCGTGTTTTTTGCCGCCGTCGCTCTGTTTCTGTTTTTGATACGACGTGTCAACGTAAAATTGCTTTTTGTAATAGTACCGCTTCTTGTCATTGCAGCGGGCTTTGCATGGGTATTTTCGATATTGTCCTGCCCCTCGGGCGATTCTCACAGCGTCACAAACGCCGCACTTCAAGCCTCCCTCGGCGAATATGCGTGGGCATCAAGGGCGTATTTCAAATATTATCCGTTTCAGCTCGGCTATGTGCTTTTCTGCGAGGGCTTTTTACGTCTGTTTTCCTCGCCCGAGCGTATGATATGTCTGCAGCTGGTAAATGTCGTTTGTCTGGCAATAACATATTTTGCGCTTCTTAAGCTTTCGCTTTACATCTTGGGTGAGCGTTGCGCCAAAATATGCGCATTTGTCTTTCTTCTCATTCCTCAACCGATATTGTTTTGCACATTCACCTACGGCAACATACCCGGCTTCATGTTTTCCTGCCTGTCGCTTTTGTTTTTGATGTATTCCTTAAAAAGCGAGCGACTTGCCCGCACTCTGATTTTTTCACTTCTCTCCGCACTTTGCGTCGGCTGTGCCGTATCTGTAAAGCTGAACAATTCCATTGTGCTTTTGGCTGAGATCATATACGTTGTTTTTTACACCGTAAAGAACAAAAAACAGCTTCTTTTACGAGGTGCTTCGGTACTGCTTCTGTTGTTCTGCACCATCACGGCAAAGGCACTGCCCGTTTTCGTGTACGAGAACCGTTCGGGCGTCGACTTCGGCGACGGTATACCGATGGTCGGCTGGCTTGCAATGGGCTTGCACGAGTCGGCAATGGCACCCGGCTGGTACGATGACGAATACACGGTACAGTCTTATATACGATTCGGCGGTGACGGAGAGAAGATAAGCGAACGTGCGCTTTCGGCAATAGAAGACCGTGCCAAGGTGTTTTCCTCCGATATGGGCTACACCTTACGCTTTTTCGGCGAAAAGCTTTTAACGCAATGCAACGATCCGACATATCAAAGCATTTGGACAAACAGAGTAAGGTCGACATATGAGCCGAGAGGTCGTATTGCCGCATTCGTTCTAAGCTCCGGCAGAAAATATGTCGAGCAATATATGAACCTCGTTCAGCAGTTTATATTTTTCGCTTGTCTGCTCGGCGGTATTTATTGTATCAAGAACAAAAACAAGGATATAACACTGCTTATGCTCGTCGTCATCGGCGGTATACTGTATCATCTGCTTTTTGAGGCAAAAAGTCAATATTTTATAACATACTTTATCTTACTTGTTCCGATATGCTCATACGGCTTGGATATGCTCCTATCGGACGTAAAACGCTTGATCGCAAAGGGGATGAAAAAATGGCAGACAAAAAAAGCGGCGTGAGAATAATAGCTGCAAACAAAAAAGCGTATCACGATTATTTCGTGCTTGAAAAATATGAAGCGGGAGTTGCACTGTACGGCACGGAGGTGAAATCCGTTCGTCTGGGACAGGTCAATCTCAAGGATTCGTATTGCAGTATCAAGGACGGGGAGATATTTGCCCTCGGTATGCATATAAGCCCATATGAAAAGGGCAATATCTTCAACAAGGACCCGTACAGACCCAAGAAATTGCTTATGCATAAAAAGGAGATAAGCAAGCTGTTCGGTCGTGTATCTCAGCAGGGACTTGCTCTCATACCGCTCTCGCTGTATTTCAAGGACTCACTTGTAAAAGCGGAGATCGGGCTTTGCCGAGGCAAAAAGCTTTATGATAAGCGTGAATGCGAAGCAAAAAAGCAAGTCGGACGTGACATTGACAGGGTCATGAAAAACAGATAAAAAATTTCCCGAGGTGACAAAATACCTCGGGAATACTTTTTATTTGTTCATTTAAGCGCCTTGCATTTAGCGTTTCTTTCGGCTAAGTCATCAAGTAAGCTCTTCGCTGCCCTCTCAACGCCCTCACTGTCGCATGATGCCACGGAGTCGGACAGAGCCGCAAAGCTTTCTGAAATTTTTCCCTCGATATATGCAAGTGCCTCATTTGACATGGGATCGCTGTAGCGTATCGCATCGTATATCTTCTCTACCCTTGCCGCATATTCGCCGCCCTTTGCACGCGCCTTGAGAGATTCGGCATCCGACGTGAGCATTTTTATAAACAGTGTGCTTTGCTTTATTCTTTTATCCGTTTGCTCTATTGCATTTACACCTGCGGAGGTCTTAATGACCGAAAGAATATTTGAAGCAAGCGCAACACAGCAAAGTATTATACCCACCCATTCGGGTATCGGTATTACCGTCAAGCAAACGGTGCCGAAGATGAGAAGCAACGCAAGTGTCAATACGTTCAGACGTATAGCCGACAGACTGCCGCCGAGCAGTGGCAACGAATAGAAAACGTGCTGTAGGGACTCGGATGCGAATACGTAATATGCGCAAGCAAGTTGACCGATAAATATAAGTGTTATCGTCGCATATGCGATCCAAAACAGCGTATCGAATTTGCTTATCCCGCCTATCTCATTGGGCGTTACGAATACTATTGCGTTGAACAGACCGAGCGAGACGAGCCAGCCCGTCAAATATAGCTTAAAATTTTTACTCATAGCCTACACCTCATTACAGCTTACATCCGCATTGCAGACAGAACTTAGCCCCGTCGGGAAGCTCTGCACCGCACGAGGGACAGTTTTTAACAAGTGCCGCACCGCACAGCATACAGAATTTGCCCTTTTGTGTTTTCTCGCCGCAGGCGGGACATATCATCTCATCTGCGCCAAGCTCCTCGGCCATACCGCCACACATAGGGCAGAACTTCGCCTTTTTGGGAATATCCGCACCGCAGGCGGCGCATTTCTTATTTTCGCTTTTATTCTCGCCGCCGTTTATACCGCCGAACATCTCCCCGAGCTTCGGAGATATCGCACCTGCCGCCGCCATACCGACACCGAGACCGACTATATCTCCCGCACCGCCGCCGTTTATCGTCATATTGCCTATACCTGCGGCGTAAGCCTTTTGAACATCGGCTTGAAGCACGTCACGCTGGTCGTAGCCCTTTGCGTGCATTACGTCCGCTTCGGCAAAGCCCGCGATCCTTGCCGCCTGTGCCTTAGCCTGAGCTTCTATAAGCTCTCTTTCCGCTTTTGCCTTAGCCACTTCCGTTTCCGTGGTCTGTCTCTGCATTTCGGTAATGCGTTGCTTTTCAACGACAGCCGCATCGGCTTGCGCCTGCGAGAGCTTTATCGTTGTTTCCGCATCGATGATCTTCGTTCTAAACGAGGTCGTATAAAGATCCTTCAGGCGACGGAACTCTATATCATCCTCAGGCAAAACAACATTTGTTACGTAAAAATTGGGTATGGTAAGACCGTATTCCTCAAAGCCGTCTATTATGCTTTCCTTCAATGCGGAAGAAAGCAGGCCGAGCTGCTCGTCTATCTCAAGTATGTTTATGTTGTTCTTTTTTATAGTTGACGCAAGGCTCGACTTTACCGAGCTTGAAATAAGCGGGCGGAACGAGTTTACCAACGATTGAGTAAAGCTTTTATCACCTCCGCTCCATTGAATGCCGGAGGTCGTGCCGACAAGCTTTACAAGAAGCTTTCTCGAATCGCTGACCGCAAGCTCCATTTCACCGCAAGCGCCTATATCAAGCGGTATTCCGTAATTCGGCTCAAGAAAACGCACCCTTGAATCCGTTCCCCATTTCAAAGCCATCTGCACTGTCTTGTTTATAAAATAGACCTCGCAATGAAACGGTGTATCGCCCCCGGTGGTTCTGTTGAATATTTTGCCAATCATGGGTATATTTTGCGTTTGGAGCGTGTGACGACCCGCTCCGAACAAGTCGAGAGCCTGACCGTTCATAAAGAACACCGCTTCTTGGCTTTCATGCACGATAAGCTGTGTCATGCTGTTGAAGTCCTCGCACGGGTGCTTCCATATGAACGTATCGTTGTTGCCCTCATATTTTATGATCTCGGCAATTTTCGACATAATACGGTTCCTTTCAAAAATATTTCAAAAATCGTGAATATTGCTTTTTATTATACTTATTGTACCATACTTTTCTTCTTTTGTCAATCATAAAAGCAAAAATATTCTTCCTTATGCTTTTATTTCGGTACATTGCCCCGTTATTCTTGACAAAGTCGCATTTGTGTGGTATAATTTTTGAAAATAAAGATATATTCGGGAGTTATAATATGAAAGATACCATAAAAATAAACAAGAACGGAAAAGCCGTCAAGATGATAGCTCACCGTGGGCTGAGCGGACTTGAGACCCAAAACACGGCAAGTGCATTCGTTGCCGCAGGCAACAGAAGCTACTACGGTGTGGAAACGGATGTACACGTAACGAGCGACGGAAAATTTATAATCGTGCATGACGACAGCTTGATAAACCTCTCGGGTGATGACCTTATCCCCGAGAATACGGACCTTGCAACGCTTCGCTCACTGACGCTGTACGATATAGACGGCGGCGGCAAGACACGTGCCGATCTGATACTGCCCTCTCTGCGTGAATACATCCGCATATGCCGCAAGTATGAAAAGGTCTGCGTGCTTGAGCTGAAAAACCCGATGAGCGAGGATGCGATATGCGGTATAATCGATGAGATAAAGGACGAGGGCTATTTGGATAATATGATATTCATTTCGTTTTGCTATGAAAATCTCGTTGTACTGCGCCGACTTTTGCCCCAAGCCAAGCTGCAATTTTTGACCGGTCATGCCCCCGATGAGGAGCTTGTCGAAATGCTCAAGGCTCATTGTCTGAACCTTGATATAATATGGACCGCACTAAGCAAGCAGGGCGTTGAGCTTATGCACGAAAACGGCATTGAAGTAAACTGCTGGACACTTGACGACCCCGAGGCGGCTGAGAGGCTCATATCATGGGGAGTCGATTATATAACGACAAATATTTTGGAATAAAAAACGCATATTTCACACTTGCATGGAAATGCTACATAAAAAACGAGGTAACTTAAATGGAGCTGTACAGGCAAGCACTCGGACTGTTTGACAAAGCAATAGCACACAGACGGTATATACACGAAAACGCCGAGGACGGCATAAGCACGCCGAATACGCTTGCTTATATCTCATCCGTGCTTGATACGCTCGGCATTCGCCATGAGAGGTGCGGATGCGGTATCGTCGCATATGTCGGTCGCGGCGAGCGTGAGATAATACTTCGATGCGATACGGACGGCTTGCCCTTTCCCGAGGCAAGCGGGGAGAGCTTTTCATCGAAAACGAGTAGCTCGCATTCCTGCGGTCACGATATGCACTGTGCAATGCTGCTTTGTGCCGCCGAGCTTTTGAAAATGCACGAGGATGAGATAGGCGGCACGGTAAAGCTTATGTTCCAGCCCGGTGAGGAATGCTTCCGCGGCTGTGCCGATATGCTTGCCCACTCACTGCTTGACGGACGGCAGGAGGGCGCGCTTGCCCTGCACGTCGGAGCGGGCAATATTCCCGTGGGTGGGGTAATGTACAATTCCTCATCCGTCATGATGAATTCCGTATACGGCTTTCGCATAGAGATATTCGGTCGCCCCGGTCATGGCGCATATCCGCACAAGACGGTCGATCCGATAAATATCGCCTGCAATATATACACCGCTCTGTCACACCTTACCTCACATGAGACCGATCCGGCTCACAGCTGTGTTTGCACCGTCGGCAAGCTGTCATCCGGCGATGCACCGAATACGATTCCCGAAACGGCTGTAATGGAAGGTACGCTTCGCACGAACGACGAGCAAACACGTACACATATGATAAAGCGTATACATGAGGTGGCAAACGGCATATGCTCGACCTACGGCGGCAAATGTCGTATAAGCACGCTTGCCGACGTTCCCACGCTCAAATGCAACGAGGAGCTGACCGACCTTGCCGTCGATTGCTGTAAGTCACTCGGAACGGAGCTTACCTTCTTTCTCGATGTTACCTCAAGCGCATCGGACGATCTGGCACATCTCGCACAGCTTATCCCCACGACATATATATATCTTACCGCCGGCTTTGAGGGTCATCCTTATCTTGCGCATGACCCGAGGGTACGCTTTAACGAGGACGTTTTGCCGCTCGGCTCAAGCTTGTACGCCGCCTTTGCCTTAAATTATTTCAATCGTTTTCCAAGGAGAGTCAAATGAAGAAAAAGCATTATCTAGGCTTTGATCGTAAATGCGGTATTCTCATGCCCATAAGCAGCTTGCCGTCAAAATACGGTATAGGCTCTTTCGGTTCGTCCGCATACGATTTTGTGGATTTTTTATCAAATACACATCAAAAATGTTGGCAGGTCTTGCCACTCAATCCCACATCCTACGGCGACAGCCCTTATCAGTCCCCGTCCTCGTATGCCTTGAACCCTTATTTTATCGACCTGCCGACGCTTCGCAAAAAGAAGCTTTTGACAAATACCGAGCTTGCCGCATCACGCATTAAGACGAAAAAAGTCGATTACGGCACGCTGTTTTCCACTCGATACGACACACTGCGCCTTGCTTATTCAAGATTCACACCCGACCGAGCATTCAAAGCGTTTTGCAAGAAAAACGCTTCTTGGCTTGATGACTATGCGTTTTTTATGTCACTCAAGGTCACCTTCGGCTATAAAAGCCTCGGCGATTGGGATGACGAATATAAAATATATGACAGAGCCATGGCTCACATCGATGAGTATGCGGAGGAGATGGGCTTTTGGCGATTTATTCAATATGAGCTTTTTTTGCAATGGTCAAGCCTGCTTTCTTATGCTCATTCAAAGGGTATATGTCTGATCGGCGATATGCCTATATATGTCGCTCACGACAGTGTTGAGGTCTGGTCGCATCCCGAACAATTTCTGCTTACAGAGGATCTTGTGCCTGTCTGTGTTGCCGGCTGTCCTCCCGATATGTTTTCCGAGGACGGTCAGCTTTGGGGCAACCCCATTTACGATTGGGATAGGATGAAAAGTGACGGCTTCGGTTGGTGGGTCGAGCGTATAAAACGTTCCTTTGAGCTGTATGACATACTGCGTATCGACCATTTCAGAGGCTTTTCAAGCTACTATTCCATACCCTACGGTGACGACACGGCGAGGGGCGGTCATTGGGAAACGGCTCCGGGGCAGGAGCTTTTCGACACGCTTGCCCAAAGGCTCGGAAGCCTCAAGATAATCGCAGAGGATCTCGGCTTTATCACAGAGGATGTCACAGAGCTTCTCACACATACCGGCTACGCCGGCATGAAGCTGCTTCAATTCGCCTTTTCGTGCGACAACTCCGTTTATCTGCCGAGGTGCTTTGCCGATGAAAACTGTATAGTATATACCGGCTCGCACGATTCCGATTGTACTCGCTCTTGGGCAAATTCTCTTTCGGGCGATGAACTGCAACGCTTCAGGAGCGAATGCCCTCACACAACGGGTCAGAGCCGCACATACGATCTTATAGAGCTTGCGTATCGCAGTATCGCAACGCTTGCCGTTATTCCCATGCAGGATATACTTGAGCTGAAAAACGAGGACGGACGAATGAATTATCCGTCGTCCTCCTTCGGCAATTGGACTTGGATGGCATCACCTCGCTATGCAACGAAGAGCTTAACGGAAAAGCTGATGAAGCTGACCGACGAAACAAAACGCGGCTATGTAAGGCGATAAGCATACAAAAACAATAAATATCCGTTTTATCTTACTGTTTTTTTCGCAACGATGAATTATTTCATCAAAACAGCGACAAAATAGTAATGGCAAAACGGATATTTTTTTATCTCAAGGAAAGGTTGATATACGTATGAAAAAATTCAATAGAGTTTTTTGCCTGCTGCTCTGCATAATACTTGCCGCCTCTCAAGCCTCGTGTTCCGATAAGAGAAACGATGTATCGGATGGCACTGACAAGAAAAAATACACGCTCACGGTATGGGGCTCGAGTGAGGACAAGGCGATGCTTCTTGAAATGTGCGAGGAATACGCAAGGGAAAACCCCGACAACGTATACGAATTTTTATACGGTGTTGAGGGAGAGGGCGAGATCGCAGACAAGCTTTTGAACGATCCGTCATCGGGTCCCGATATTTATTCCTTTGCATCCGACCAGCTCTATAAGCTGTATTCGAGCGGAGCGCTCGCACGTATCGGAGGAGATGCGGAAAAGGAGCTTCGCCGCCTCAACGATGAAGGCTCGATAGATGCCGCAAGTGTGACGATAAACGGAGAAAATATGCTGTATGCATATCCGTCAACCGGTGACAACTGCTGTTTTCTGTACTACGACAAGAGCGTTTTCACAAATACGGAGGACTTAAAAACGCTTGACGGAATACTCAAACGCAGTGCCGATGTCGGTAAAAAGGTGCATTTCAAGCTCAATGAGGACGGCTGGTATCTTTCAACATTCTTTTTCGCCCTGCCCTCTCTTTCCTATGAGGTCGGTTATAACGAAAATCTCGTACAGACCTTTTGCAAAATAAATTTCGATTCGGATGACGGGCTTGAGGTAATGCGTGCCTTGCGAACGTATATATACAACGATACACTGCTCGTGCAAACAGATGACAGTAAAATGACCGCGGCATTCACTGCGGACAAAAACGGAGATCGTGAGGCATCTGCCGTCGTAAGCGGTATTTGGAACGCCGAAACATTCAAAAAACTGCTCGGTGAGGATCTCGGCGTATGTAAGCTGCCTACGGCAACGATAGGCGGCAAGCAAGCACAGCTGAGCGGATTTATGGGCTACAAGCTTATCGGAGTAAACGGATTTTCCGAAAACAAGGGTGAGGCTCATAAGCTCGCTCAATTCTTGACAAACGAAAAAAATCAGCTCAAGCGGTACACCGTACGCGGCTTTGCTCCGACGAACAAGGCGGCATCGGAAAACGATAAGATAAAAAACGATGTTATCTTAAAGGCGGTATTTGAGCAGGCAGAGCATAACAGAGTGCAAAAGGGCGTGCCGTCAAGCTATTGGTCACCCATGGGCTCACTGCTCACTCCGATAATAACCGCACGTGCAAACGGTCAGACGGTGACGGACGAACAGCTGATGAGGTATTTGACTTCGCTTACCTCGCAGATAAGGCAGTAAGTGCCTCAAGGAGAATATATGACACACGGACAACAAGAGGAAAAATACGGCGTGACGCACCGCATTTTTCACGCCATATCCGACTTTTTCAAAAGCATCTTCCACGCCGCTTATGACTATTCGGCAGACTTTTTTCACGGCGATCGGATAACAAAGCTCTCTTATTTTATTATGGGCTTCGGGCATATAATGCGGCGACAGCGGCTCAAGGGTGCGTTTTTTCTCATCTCGCAAGTACTGTTTTGCGTGTATATGTATTCGTTCGGCTTGAAATATATAACGCTTTTTTCGGAGAATATTTTTTCTCACGGCACGCTGGGACGTGTGCAAACGCAAATATCCGATGTATGGGATGCGGAGCTGGGCGAGTATGTAAAGACCGTCGGCGACAACTCGTTTCACATAGTCCTATACGGTATTCTTTCGTTTTTGATACTCCTTGCGTTTTTGTTGCTCTACTTTGCATCGGTAAAGCAAAGCAGAATACTTGCCGAGCGGCAGTCCTTCGGTATTATCGAAAAGGGCGGCGGGCTTACCTCTCTGCTCGACAGCCGGCTTCATATTCCCCTGCTCTCTTTGCCCATGCTCGGTTTGTTTATTTTCACGCTCGTGCCGCTTTTGGCAATGATATGTATAGCCTTTACGAATTACGATGCCGACCATGAAGTACCGGAGAGATTGTTTTCGTGGGTGGGGACCGAGAATTTTTCGGAGATGATATCGTTCGGTTCATCCCTCGGCGGTACGTTTCGCCGAGTCTTGGTCTGGACACTTGTATGGGCGTTTTTCGCCACGTTTTCAAATTACTTTTTCGGTATGCTCCTGGCACTTGCGATAAATCAAAAGAATATTTTCGGAAAAAAGCTGTACAGAACTCTTTTCGTTTCCACAATAGCCGTGCCCCAATTCGTTTCACTTCTGATAATGTCAAAAATGCTCGATTCGGGCGGCGGCGGTGTAGGCGGCGGTGGCGGTATAATAACACGTTTTGTCGAATACCTCACGGGCTATCATCTCCAATTCGGGCTTGATACGACAACAACAAGAATATTGATAATACTTGTGAATATGTGGATAGGAATACCGTACAGTATGCTTATTTGCTCGGGTATATTGATGAACATTCCTGCCTCTTTGAACGAGTCGGCACGAATAGACGGAGCGGGTCGTATAAGGCGTTTTATGAAAATAACACTGCCCTATATGCTTTTCGTCACCGGACCGTATCTTATCACGCAATTCATCGGAAATATAAACAATTTCAATGTCATATATCTGTTAAGCGGCGGGGGTCCGGGCAATGTCGCCGAGTACTCACACGGCGCAAAAAGCACGGATCTGCTCATAACATGGCTGTACAAGCTTTCCATCGGCACGGACAGAAATTACAAGCTCGCATCGGTTATCGGAATACTTGTGTTTATTATCTCCTCCGTCTTTTCTCTCATCGTTTACAACAGGTCGAGTGCGGTTAAGGATAAGGAGGATTTTTCATGATAAGCCATAAAGCACGATGGCATCGAAAATTCGGTGTGGGTGAGCTTGCGCTTGCACTACTTTCGCTTTTGTGGACAGTGCCGCTTATCTATCTCGTCATTCAATCGTTTCGGGGTGAGGCAGGTGCGTGGAGTCCGACATTCTTTCCGCGTCAATGGACGCTTGACAACTATAAGCGGCTGTTTTTCGAAACGGAATTTCCGTCTTGGTATTTGAATACGCTCTTTATCGCAACGATAAGCTGTCTTATCTCCACCGTTTTCGTTCTGTGCGTTTCATATACATTCAGCCGTATTTCCTTTTCCGGCAAGCGACCGCTTATGAACGTAATGCTTATTCTCGGTATGTTCCCCGGCTTTATGAGTATGTCGGCGGTCTACTTTCTGTTGAAGATACTCTTACCCGAAAATTATCAATCTCACCTCAGTCTTATAATAGTTTATTCCGCTTCCTCCGCACTCGGCTATTATATCGCAAAGGGCTTTTTCGATACCGTTCCCCGTAGCCTTGACGAGGCGGCACGCATTGACGGGGCAAGCCGTGCAAGGGTGTTTTACAAAATAATTTTGCCGCTTTCAAAGCCGATAATAATATACACGATATTGATATCATTTATTGCCCCATGGTGCGATTATATATTCGTGTCGTATATACTGTCGGGCGTACCCGATACGAGAGCTTATACCGTATCACTCGGAATGTACAGGTGGCTGGGGCGTGAGATGATACAAAGCTATTTTACGACGTTTTGCGCCGCCTCGGTAGTCGTTGCCGTTCCCATAACGGCGTTGTTTATGTATTTGCAAAAATATTATGTTTCGGGTATAACCGGCGGTGCGGTAAAGGGCTGAAATAACGAATTTACGGAGATGATATCATGGCAAAGGTCTCACTTTCTCATATTTACAAGATATACGACCGCTCCGTCACTGCGGTACGTGATTTTTCAATGGAAATAGATGACGGCGAGTTTATAGTATTCGTCGGACCCAGCGGCTGCGGTAAATCAACGACATTGCGAATGATAGCGGGGCTTGAGGAAATAACATCGGGTGAGCTTAAGATAGACGGCGTTACCGTAAACGACATGGAGCCGAAGGACAGATCCATTGCAATGGTGTTTCAAAACTATGCGCTCTACCCACATATGACCGTATTCGAAAATATGGCGTTCGCACTCACAACGGCGCACGTACCGAAAAACGAGATAAAGGAAAAGGTAAGCGAAGCGGCACGTATACTCGGCATCACCGAATATCTTGACCGCAAGCCAAAGGCATTGAGCGGCGGACAAAGACAGCGTGTCGCACTCGGACGTGCGATAGTGCGTCATCCGAAGGTCTTTCTGCTTGACGAGCCGTTGAGCAATCTCGATGCAAAGCTGAGAGGGGCAATGCGTGCGGAGATATTACGCTTGCACGAAAGGCTCGGTGCGACATTCATATACGTAACGCACGACCAAGTCGAGGCTATGACAATGGGTACGAGAATAGTCGTAATGAAGGACGGCGTGATCCAGCAGATAGCCGCACCGAGCGAGCTGTACAAAGACCCGTGCAATATATTCGTTGCGGGCTTTATCGGAACACCGCAAATGAACTTTTTCGATTGCACATTGCTTCGGCACGGCGAAACGATCACCATACTTCTTGCCTGCGGCGTTGAGCTTGTCACCGAATACCGTTTTTTTGACAAAATATCCGAAAAATATTCGGACGGAAAGCACGCACTCGTTATTGGTATTCGTCCCGACGATATAAAAATATCGTCCGAGGAGCTTGAGGAAAAACAGTTTATAAAAGCAAACTGCACGGTAAAATTGGTAGAGGATATGGGTTCGGAGGCGTACGTACACGCCGAGCTTGACTCATCAAACGGTCAAGCTCCCTTTACCTTAAAGCACGTCGGCGAGTGTGGGCTGAAACGCGGCGATGAGCTGCTTGTGAGCATCAAAGCAGTCGCAATATATGTATTTGATAAAGAAAGCGGTAAAAACATAAAGCCGAGTATCGTTTGCGAAAATACGATCTTCTGCTCGATATCGGACGGTGTGCTTTATTTTGACAATATGTCTCAATCCCTACCGAGTGCGTTGTCGGGCATTGAAGCCGAGCGTGCGGAGATATCCTTTTCACCCGACTCGCTGACCCTCGGTGTCGGCGAGTGTACGGCTACTGTCGCGTCGGTAAACGAGGACGGCGAGCTGTGTAAGCTTAAGACGGAAACGCTCACGCTTTTTGCTCGCAAAAAAGAACCTTTTAATTATTCCGTGGGACAAAAAGTACGTTTTGAGATAGATCCGTGCGGTATAAAATGCTCCGACCCTTGCATTACACCGCCCGATTCCGTCAACAAAATATCGGCATCGCTTGTAAGAGTCAAGGAGACCTCTGGCAGACAAAAGCGGTATTCATACTTTTTCCAATGCACTACGCAACGCTTGCCCGCAGATGCGGAAAAATGCAAAAAACTGTATCTTTCACATGGAATAAAGATACTCGGCACACCGCTTAACCTCGTTTTCAGATCCTCGGATGTTTTGATAAACAAGGAAAACACCGCAAGCTGCTTGCGTGCGATAGTGACACGAGTGCTTGACTATGGAAAAATACGCTATGTAACGGCACGGATAGGAGAGGACGATATCACACTCCGCTATGATGCCGAACCGGGCGATGTGCTGTGCATTCACATTCCCGATGAAGCCTTAGGCGTTGAAGACAAAAAAAGCGGTATCACGATAATATGAAAAATGCTCCCTTTGCGGGAGCATTTTTTAATTGTTTTTAAGCTTTTCGACAAGCTCGTCAACGCTTATGTCGTTTGACGGTACGCATATCTCACAGCACTCCTTGCCGTCATCAAGCTTCAGGTATGTAACCGTTCTTGAAATACCGTTTTTGGTGAATTGACTCTGTCTTGTGCTTACATCGAGCTTTGCCAAATCGAATCGATGTGTTGCCGTTGTTACGGAATCCTCCGGTATTTTTGCCTCGCAAACATCGACGGTCAACTCCGTATTTGATAAAAAAATATCGGCAATATAATAACGCTCCGTGCAAAGCACACCGTCACGACGAAGCTTTGCATAGCTTGCTCCCTCGCACTCAAAGCCGCAAAAAGACTTGTACGGCTTTTGCTCAAGCTCTCTGCGTATAAAATCACGCATAAGGAGCTTAAAATGCTCCTCATAGTCCTTGTCACCGACCTTAAGAATACCGCCCGTGGCAAGCAAAGCTATTCCCACAAGCATAATGGGCGTACCGAGAAACCATATTTCAAACGCATACCACCATATCAAAAAGCCCACGGCAAGCACTACACCGCCTATTATCTGCATCAAAGCAAAATTCTTAAAGTAGTTCAAAAGCTTTCTTTTCTTCATTCGATTACCTCCGTTTTTCCAATTATATCATACAATTCCACATTTGTCAGCACAGAATCTGTTGCTTTCGACTCAGCTTAAATTGAAATTGCACCCTTTCGGATAAAAAATTTCCGATGATGATGTAAAATGTTTATTAACATATATCACACCCCCCGATATATTATAACATATGCAAAAAAGCTTTTGATAAAAAATTTCCGATGATGATGTTGCAATTGAAAAAGCTTGCTTTGCGGTATATGCAAAGCAAGCTCCGTAATCCGACTTGATGCCGGTATATCTATTTAATTCTTCTTCTTTTTGAAAAATACAACTGTTGCGACAACAGCGGCGGCGGCTACGATGCCCGCAACGGGTATCCACCACGGGAAGGCTTTTTTATCGGAAGTCTTTTCGTCCGAGTCGGTCGAGGGGGTATCCGATACAGGATCGGTCGGTGTGTCCGTATCGGCAACCGTTGTCACATCCTCGTTCTTTACAGGCTCGGTCTGCTCCGGCTGTGTTGCAATCTCATCGCTTTCGGGCGAACCTGTTTGTGCAATATCCGGTGTCGTCGTCTCGGTATCCTCGGGGGCTTTTGTCTCATCGTTTTTGCTCTCGACAGGTTCCGTTTCCGTCGGCTGAGTCGTTATCGGCTCCGTTTCCGTACTCTTAAGCTCAAGCTTATAGTAATCGGCGATTCCTTCGGCTATCGCATAGCCGAGTGCTTTAAGACCGTCGTCCGTTGCAATATGCTCCTTATAATCCGACTCGTTTGACAAAAACGCACATTCGACTATCATTGCAACCTCAAGCTCCGCAAGCTTTCCGAAACGTATTACTCTGAGGTGATCCGCCGCCGAGCCGTCGGGGTATTTTATGCTTTCGTGGTCGGTATAATAAGGGTCGCAATTCTTGTGCATACCCGCATCCGATACGAGTCTGCTCATTATTTTATTTGCGCAACGCTGTGAATTTACAGCCATTTTGCTGTTGTAATTTCTGTTGGGAATATAGATCTGCGAGCCGTAAGCCGTTTCCTTGGGATTCATATTGTTATGTATGCTTATTATCGCATCCGAGTTGTACGCCTTGGCGATATCGACTCTTTCCTGAAGTCCCGGGCATTCTTGATTGGTTTCCCTTGTCATATTAACGTCAACGCCCGCATATTGCAAAAGTCGCTCTCTTGTATACAGCGATATCGTCAGATTATAATACAGCTCATTTATACCGCCGAATTTAACAGCCGCATCCGTGCCCGTGCCGGTTGAGCCGTCCGCAGACTTACCCTCACCGTGACCGGGGTCGAGCGTTATTCTTATGTTTTTCTGCTCAGCCGCACCGCAAACGGGCAATGCACATGTCATCATCGAGCAGGCGAGAAAAGCGGTAACTATTTTTTTAAGCATTTTTTTCATCCTTTCACCGTCATTTCTTTTTCAAATATACCACAAAGCCGCATATTGCGCATATCACCACTACGGCGGCAATTATAACGGGTATGAGCCAGCCGGGCAAGCTGCCGTTCGTGTTCGCTTCCGCTACCGTATCGGAAACCGTATCCGTCGTCTTGTCCGTCACCTCGACGGTCGTATCGTTCGGCTTGTCAGTCTCGGCATCCGTAGCGGCGCTTGACTTGAGTGTCAAATCATAGTAATCAGCAAGGCCGTCCGCTATTGCGTAGCCCAGTGCCTTAAGTCCCCTCTCGGAGGTGAAATGCTTCTCGTAATCTACTTTGCTTGACAAAAATGCGCATTCAACTATCATACCGACAGGTATATCCGACTCCTTAGCCGCTCTGATAACGGTATATTGATCGCCCGCCGAGCCGTCGGGATATGTATTTACGGGCGTGTCGTAGGTTCTCGGATCGCCGAATTTATGCACCCTTGCATCGTTTACAAGACGTGACGTTATTTTGTTTGCGCATTCCAACGAGTCCTTGCCTATCTGCGGCTTATAGTTTTGATTGGGTATAAGCACAACGGTACCGTGTACGTTCTCGTCGGAAAACATATTGTTATGAATGCTTATGAAAGCGTCTGCTCTGAAGCGCTTTGCCATCGAAACACGCTCTTTCAAGCCGGGGCATTCCTCATTGGTCGTTCTGGTCATGCCCACACTTACGTTTTCGTACTGTTCAAGACGTTCTTTTGTATACTCGGAAATCGAAAGATTGTAATAAAGCTCGTTTTTACCGCCCCATTTTTCGGCATAGTTCGTGCCTATTGTAGTCGAACCGTCTGCCGACGGTCCAAGCCCATGACCGGGATCGAGCATTATCTTTACGTTTTTCTCCGCCGCATTTACGGCGAATGTGCCGAGTGCGCATACAGTCAAGGCACATACGGCAACAGCTGACATAATTTTCTTTAACATATATTTCTCCATAAAGTTTTTTTACATTTTACCACTAAAATCGATTTATGTCAACCACATACGAAAAATAATTATATACAAATATTTTAAAATGTTATTGTGAATAATTACCAACTCTCAATTTTTCGGCAACACGACCGTAAACCTACAGCCTCCGCCCTCTCTGTCCCCGACTTCTATAGTGCCGTGCGATACGTCGATTATCTGTTTTACGAGTGCAAGTCCGAGTCCGTTGCCCTCTTGCCTGTGCGATGTATCGCCCTGATAAAATCTGTTGAATATCGCCTTTTTGTTTTCTTCTTTTATTCCCTCACCGTTGTCCTCTATAACAAATACGCAGGAGTCGGATGACTTATTCAAACGGATTTTTATCATTCCGTCAACGGAATCGAATTTTATCGCATTGTCAATGAGATTGCTCCATACGTGATAAAGCATACTTTCGTTACCGAAATAGTCGATCCGCTCAAGCTCAACGTCGAAATCAATGTTTTTTGACTCCCACTTCGGTTCAAGTGCCACTATGCATTGCCTTATCTGCTCATCAAGACGAAACATCTTTTTTCGGCTCTCTATCGCTTGGCTGTCAAGCTTTGACAAAAGCAATATATTGCCGACAAGTTCCGATAAGCGTGAGGTGCTATGCAATATTTTTTCCGTATATTGCCGCCGCTCCTCCTCGTCAAGCTGACCGTCCTGCAAAAGCGTGGCATAGCCGCCTATTGCATTTATCGGCGTTTTGAATTCATGCGATACGTTTGATATGAAATCGTTCTGTATCGTCTCTGTCGCTCCCAGCTCTTTAACCATTAAATTGAAGTTTTCGTATATTTCTCGTATCTCCGCAAAGCCGCTCTTTGTGCTAAGCTCAAGGTCGAAATTGCCCTGTGCGACCTTGACCATCGCCTCCTGAAGCTTTTTTATCGGCTTGAAGAGCGATATATTTACAAAGCACGCCACAGCCGCACCGATTATTATGCTCAACAGAATAAGCCAAACAAAGGTCGGTATCTTTTGCAAAATATACACGTGATCGCTCAAAATATCCGAGCAGAGCAATATCAAAAGCACCGTCACGGCAAGCACGCCCAGCACGACAAAGACGAATCTCATTTGCATGGATAAGTGCTTTTTGACCATTTTCGCTTTTTCTTCAACATTTTCGGGTATTTCGAACGTTTTTTTGTTTTTCATAATTTCACGACTTTATAGCCTACTCCCCGCATGGTTATTATCTTAAAATCGGGGTTGTTTCTGAATTTTTCTCTGAGTCTGCCGATATGTACATCGACGGTATGCGTATCGCTCTCCGATTCGTAGCCCCATATCTCGTCCATCAGCTGTTGACGTGTAAATATCTTTCCCGGAAAAGAAGCCATTTTGTACAAAAGCATAAACTCCTTTTGCGGCAAGACCGTTTTCTCTCCGTTGCAGGTTACAGTCAGCGTGTCGCATTCAAGCACGGCATTGCCTATGACCTGTCTTCGCTCGTTCACCATTTGCGCACGCCTGAGCAACGCCCCCACACGCAGTACCATTTCGTTTACGTTTATCGGCTTTATCAAATAATCGTCCGTACCCGATATAAAGCCCATACGCATATCGTCAAATGCATCCTTTGCCGTTATCATCAGCACAGGAATATTTGAGCCGCTCTGCCGCAACAAATGCACAAGCTCGTAGCCGTCAAGCTCCGGCATCATTATATCAGAGATTATAAGGTCAAAGCACTCCTCGTCAAGCGCGTCAAGTGCCTCCCTGCCGTTGCAAACGCCGCGCACGGTATAACCGTACCGTGTCAACATTTTCGTAAACAGCTGTCGCAGATCCTTGTCATCCTCGGCAATAAGTATCTTCCACATAAAATTTTCCTCCGTTTCAAATTATATTCTTATCATACACTCGTCTTATCAATCAACCCTCAACTGAATTTCAATTTTTGTTGATATAAGCATATAATTCAAAAAAAACTAATATCGATAGGTATCGTATACACGGATGAAGCCGTCAAGCGAGGAGTGTTCCGAATAGCGTCGCAAAAGCTCGGCACAGCACAGGCAATCGGACATCGCATTGTGGTGGTCAAGCTCAATGCCGAAATGCTCCGCCATCGTATTCAGCTTATGATCATCAAGCGAGGGATACAAATACCTGCCGACTCTGCAGGTGCATATGTAATCGAAATATCTGCCGTGCGGTATGCCGTATGCACGCAGGCATTTCGAAAGCACACCCAGATCAAAGGTCGCATTATGTGCCGCAAGCACGCATGAGTCGAACATATTTCTTATTTCCTCCCACAGCTCGCCGAAGCTCGGCTTGCCCTGCACATCACTCGGATATATTCCCGTAAGGTATGAATTGAACTCATCGAAATGCGTTTGCGGATCTACCAATGTATAATATGTACGTATAATTTTCCCGTCGCATAATGTCACCGCACCTATTGCGCTTATTCTGTCATTGCTTCGGTTCGGCGTTTCAACGTCGAACACGGTAATATTTCTTTTTATAAGCTCACCGCCTTTTCCTATTTATATTATTATACATTATTTTGTCGCAAATTGCAAGATACTTTTTGACGATTTTCGATTTTTTCGATTAAGCCTCTATCGTAAGTTGAGAATGGTAAATACAAAATTCAACAAAAATTGACGCAGAATTGAAATTCAGTTGCAAATAAAGTAGTAAAATAGAGGTATAATATTACGGTAAGAGCGATCGCCGAATACATAAAAGGAGAATTAAATGAACGACGTAAAGAAGCCGCAGAGAAAAGTATTGTACTTTTATATTATAGCCGTATGCGTTATTTTGCTGTTTAATCTGCTTGTAACGCCGATGGTGAATAAGCTTAAGATAGTACAAGTGGATTATTCCGAGTTTATATCAGCCACAAACGAGGGACAGATAGACCGTGTCGAGGTGTCCGACCAACAGATATTGTTTACGAAAAAGAACGACGACGGCATATACAAGACCGGAGTCATGGACGACCCACAGCTCACTCAAAGGCTGTACGATGCCGGAGTTACCTTCGGTCATGAGATAGTCGAGCAGACCTCGCCAATAACGAGCTTTATACTCAGCTGGATACTTCCCATCGTTATATTCATCGTTCTCGGACAGATAATTTCAAGACAGATGATGAAAAAAGCCGGCGGCGGTAATTCCATGATGTTCAACATGGGCAAAAGCAACGCCAAGGTATATGTCAAATCGTCAAACGGAATAAAATTCGCCGATGTTGCCGGAGAGGACGAGGCAAAGGAAAATCTTGCCGAAATAGTCGATTATCTGCACAACCCGCAAAAATATACGAAGATAGGTGCTTCCATGCCGAAGGGCATCTTGCTCGTAGGCCCTCCCGGAACAGGTAAGACCATGCTTGCAAAGGCTGTTGCCGGTGAGGCAAATGTGCCGTTTTTCTCAATGTCCGGCTCTGAATTCGTTGAGATGTTCGTAGGTATGGGCGCATCGAAGGTGCGTGACCTCTTCAAGCAGGCAAAGGAAAAGGCTCCGTGCATAGTATTTATCGACGAGATAGACGCAATAGGCAAAAAGAGAGAGGGCAGTATCGGAAATGACGAGCGTGAACAGACGCTAAACCAGCTTCTGACGGAAATGGACGGCTTTGAGGGTAACACCGGCGTTATAATCCTTGCCGCAACGAACAGACCCGAATCGCTCGACCCGGCTCTTACACGTCCCGGACGCTTTGACAGGCGTGTGCCGGTGGAGCTGCCTGATCTGCTCGGACGTGAGCAGATATTGAGAGTTCACGCAAAGAAGATAAAATGCCTTCCCAATATAGATTTCAACCACATAGCGAAAATGGCATCCGGAGCATCGGGTGCGGAGCTTGCGAACATCGTAAACGAGGCGGCTCTGCGTGCCGTGCGTGACGGACGTGACTCGGTATCTCAAGCCGACCTTGAGGAAAGCATTGAAGTGGTCATAGCCGGATATCAAAAAAAGAACGCAATACTGACCGAAAAGGAAAAGCTTACCGTGGCGTACCACGAAATAGGTCACGCACTCGTTGCCGCAAGGCAAACCAACTCCGCTCCGGTGCAAAAGATAACGATAGTGCCGAGAACTTCCGGAGCCTTGGGCTACACGATGCAGGTAGATGAGGGCAACAAATATCTCATGACAAAAGAGGAGCTGCTTGAGCGTATAGCAACGCTTACGGCGGGGCGTGCCGCCGAGAAGCTTGTTTTCGGCACGATAACCACCGGAGCGAGCAATGACATCGAGCAGGCTACGAAGCTTGCCCGTGCGATGATAACGGTTTACGGTATGGACGACGATATGGGTATGGTGGCACTTCAAAACGTGACAAATCAGTACCTCGGAGGAGATATGAGCCTTGCCTGCTCACCCGAAACACAAGCTCTCGTCGATAAACGTGTAAGCGAGCTTGTAAAGCGACAATACGAAAAAGCGGAGAATATTTTGAAGAACGATACGGATAAGCTGCATGAGCTTGCAAAGTTCCTTTATGACAACGAAACGATAACGGGTGAACAGTTTATGAGCATTTGCCGACAGTGACCGTTGCTCCATGTTGCCGTCTTTATTGACGGCAACATTTTTTTGAAAAAGTTCTGTTATTTCTTTTATTTTACACTTGACAAAACGGGATATTTATGATATAATACAACTAACTGAAAATATAATCACCATTTCAAAGCATCTATGCAACGAAAGGATTCTTATGGACGAGAAAATTAACAAAGAACCCGAGTCTACCGACATTGATCTGCGGCGTTTGGTCGTGGCAGTCGTTCGCAGACTTTGGATAGTTATTCTGGCGGCAATAATGTGTGCCTCGGCGGTGTTGGTATTTACTTATTATCTTATCACCCCGCAGTATCAAGCCTCCGCAATGTTTTACGTAAACAACAACAAGGTATCCATCGGTTCCGTAACGGCGAGCATTTCCTCGGGCGATATCACAGCCGCAAAAAGCTTGGTCGATTCTTATATAGTAATTCTTAAGACTCGTACCACGCTGACGGAGGTAATAGACAAAGCCGGTGTCGATTACAGCTACGGCGAGGTCAAGGAAATGATCTCGGCTGCCGCAGTTAATTCGACGGAAATATTTCAGGTCATCGTTACCTGTCCAAGCGCCTCGGATGCCGAAAAGATCGCAAATTGCATAAGCGATATACTGCCGAGCAAGATAAACACGATAATCGAGGGTACAAGTGCGAAGATAGTCGAAACGGCTATACTTCCCTCAAAGCCTTCCTCGCCCAATTATGTTAAAAACTCACTTGCGGGCTTCGTTTTGGGCGTGTTGATAAGCGTTTGCGTTATAGTATTGAGAGAGATATTCAACGTAACGATAAGAGGCGATGAGGATATAGAGCAGGTATGCGATATTCCGATACTCGCGTCCGTCCCCGATATGTACACCGAGAGCAAAGGCAAGTATTATTATTCGGGCTATGCAAAGTCCTCAAAGAAAAAGAAATCGAAAGTCGCAAAGAATTCACCTATCAGAACAGAGTCGAATTTCGTCGGCAAAAACCTCAGCTTTGCCGCTGCCGAAGCGAATAAGATGCTGAGAACGAAGCTTCTCTTCTCCTTTGCCGACAACGATAAGTGCCGTGTCATCGGTGTATCGAGTGCAATGATGAACGAGGGCAAGAGCTTGTCGAGCGTAAACCTCTCGCATTCACTTGCACAGCTTAATAAAAAAGTTTTGCTTATAGACTGCGACTTGAGAAGACCGTCTATCCACAAGAAGCTGAAATTCAAAAAGGGTGTCGGCTTCACCGAGTTTTTGACCGGTCAGGTGGATCTCAATTCCGTAATTCAATCATATGTTGACAGCGAGTCGAATCTTTCGTTTGACGTTATCCCCTGCGGTGAGACTCCTCCCAACCCGATGGAGCTGCTCAGCTCGGAGCGTTTGAAAAGCGTATTGAATGTACTTCGCGAAACATACGATTATATTATCATAGACCTGCCGCCTATCGGCGAGGTAAGCGATGCGTTGGCACTTTCGAAAGCAGTTGACGGTATGTTGCTTGTTGTACGTCAAAACTACTGCACACGTCCCGCACTTGCACACGCCATATCACAATTTGAATTTGTCGATTCCAAGATACTCGGCATAGTATTCAACTGCACCTCCGATAAGGCTGGCAAGTACAGATACAAGTACGGTAAGCATTATCGCTACAGAAAGTATTACGCATACGAAAACAGCGATAAATGATATAATAAGTAATTTATATAAGGAGATATAAAAATGAAAAAGTTCTTATCCGTTGTTTTGGCATTTACATTTATTCTTTCCCTTTCGCTTTCGGTATTTGCCGCCGGTAACAATTTCGTACCCAGCATTTCCGAAAAGCCCGCTCCCGAAATAATCGAGGGAGAGGATAACGGTCAAAAGTTTGTCGGCAAGATCATCGACGGCGACGGCGAAATAAAGAAGAAGGTCCCCACGGGTAAGCTTCTCGTTACGCCCATTGCCGATATCGACAAGGAAGACGAGCTTGACCAAGCGACCAAGGACGAGTTGAAGGCGGCTTACAATGAGCTGACGAAAAAAGACAAAAAGCTTTCGAGCATCTGCCCCGAGCTTAACAAGCTCGTTGCCGATAATCTCGGCGACGGCAAGGATGCCGATAACCTTGTTATCCGCGATTTCTTCGATGTTACCATAATCGGAGACGAATACAAGGAAGAGCTTAAGAAGCAGAACCATAAGTTCGTTGTTGATTTGAAGGTTCCGGTAGATAAGGATGCTTTCGTAGCGGCTACCGTTTTCGTTGACGGAAAGTGGCAGTTAGTTGAGACCGTAAACAACGGTGACGGCACAATAACCTGCTCGTTCGATTCCGTTTGTCCCGTTGCACTCTTCGTTGAAGGCACGGGCGGTTCGGATAACCCCCCTCCCACAGGTATCGGTTATGAGAATTTCACATGGATAATGCTCGCTATTATCTCACTTGCCGCTATAGTGGTTCTTACCAAGGTTATTATTTCAAAGCGCACCCGTACACACGCAGAATAATTCCGCAGCATGGACGGCGAACGCAAACTAAATATTAAAAATATCGTACTCGCTGTTTTACTCGTTCTCTTCTCCGCCCTGCTCGTGTTCAGCATAATAAAGCTGACCGACGCTCTCGGCGGAGACGAGGATGAGCTTGAGCATCACTCAAGGGTCATTGAGCGTAACGGTATTCGTTACTACCCCAAGACCGATATAACGACTCTCCTCGTTATCGGTACCGACTCGTCGGGCGAGGTAAAGGAGAGCAGCTATCATTCAAACGATGCAAGAGCCGATTTCGTTTTACTTATGATATTCAACAACACAGAGAAAACCTATACCGTGCTTAATATTAACCGCGATACAATGCTGAAAATGCCCGTTATCGGTGCAGACGGCAAAAATGCCGGTGAAATAGTCGCTCAGCTTGCTTTGTCGCATACATACGGTTCGGGACTCGGTGACAGCTGTGAAAATACGAAGAAAGCCGTTTCCGATCTGTTGTACGGGCTTGATATAAATTATTATGCATCGTTCAATATGTCGGCAATATCGTATCTCAACGATGCGGTAGGCGGCGTTACCGTGAATGTTACGGACGATTTTTCAGCCGTTGACCCCTCCATACCCATGGGCAAGGTCACTTTGACGGGTGAGCAAGCGTTTTCTTACGTAAGAAGTCGTAAAGGTCTCGGAGACCAGCTGAATATTTCACGTATGAATCGTCAAGAGGAGTACATGAAAGGCTTTGTTGATGCATTCGGTGCGAAATATTCGGGTAACGAATCAAGCTTCTTAAGTCTGTACGACAGCATTTCACCGTACACCGTTACGGATTGCTCGTCTACGATTTTGAGCGAGTTCGCTACAAGATACTCAAAGTACGATTTTAAGGGTGTTATGTCGCTTGAGGGTGAAAATAATACCGAAAACGAGTTTATCGAGTTTTATCCCAACAAAGATAAGCTTGACGAGTATATTATCAAATATCTTTACTCAGAGGCATAATAATTTTAAGACAATAATGGGCAAGGTTTTTTCATCTTGCCCTTTTGTTATTCTCACGAGGTTTATATGATAAATATTTTACTTGTTGAGGACGATTCCGACATCGTCTCAAATTTATCACAGTTTTTATCTAAAGAGGGTTTTTCTGTCATGTGTGCATCCGGGCAAGTCCGAGCGTTGCAATTGCTCTCGGAGATGAGTTTTGACCTTGCACTGCTTGACATCTCTATCTCCGACGGCTCCGGCTTTACGCTTTGCCGTGCCATAAAATCCGAGTACCCCACACCGGTTATATTTCTCACGGCAAGCTCCGACGAGTACAGCACGCTCACGGCATTTGAGCTTGGCGGCGACGACTATATAAGCAAGCCGTTTCGTCCGAGGGAGCTTGTTTGTCGCATTAAAAATATCTTACGCCTTACCTCCGGTAATCACGATGCGATAAAATTAGGCTCTGTAACCGTCGATACGGCACGAGGACGTGCCGAAAAGAACGGTAATGACCTCTTTCTGTCTGCTCTTGAGTACCGTCTGCTTATGGTCTTTATAAACAATCGAGGCATTGTCATGACAAGGGGTAAGCTGCTTGAAGCCATTTGGGACGTTGCGGGCGAATTTGTAAATGACAATACCTTGACCGTTTACATAAAGCGTTTGCGTGAAAAGATCGAGGATGACCCAAAAGAACCGAGGCTGATCAAGACGGTAAGGGGCATGGGGTATATTTTGGAATGAAGCTTTTACGCAACACTGAGGTAAGGCTTACCCTCCTATTATTGGTATTGTTTTCCGTAATTTGTGTCCTGATCGGTACATTTCTCGGTACAAAATGTGCGACATTCGCTCTTATTATATGCATTTGCTTTATTGCTTTTTATATTGTTATCACATATATCCGATACAAGAAAATGCGTGCTTTATCGTGCAAGCTTGATGAAATACTTCACGGCGACAGCTCCATATCACTTGATGAATACACCGAGGGAGATGTCGGGATATTGCAAAGTGAAATATACAAGATGACCGTAATGCTGAGGGAGAGTCAAGCAACGCTGCAAAAGGAAAAGGTCTATTTGGCTAACTCACTTGCCGATATCTCGCACCAGCTTCGCACACCGCTGACAAGCATAAATCTTATATTGACCTTTTTGAGCGAACCGGAGCTTGATGAAAGCCGTCGAGGTGAGCTTATCCGTCGGCTTTATTATCTCATCTCACGCATTGACAGCCTCATCACCTCGCTTCTCAAAATTTCAAAGCTCGATGCGCAGACGGTTGAATTTAAGCAAGCTCTCATTCCTGTCTCAGAGCTTATAGAACAAAGTACCGCTTCCCTGCTCGTGCCTATTGAGTTGCGTAAGCAGAATTTATCAATTACCGCATCCGGCAATTTATTATGCGATGTGTCATGGACAGCCGAGGCACTTTCAAATATCGTTAAGAACTGTATGGAGCATACACCCGAAGGCGGCAATATAAGCATAACGGCAACCGAGTATCCGCTCGGCGTAAAGGTAGTTATATCGGACGACGGATGCGGGATATCGCCGCGTGATCTGCCGCATATTTTTGAGAGATTTTACAAGGGTGAAAACTCGTCATCGGACAGCTTCGGTATCGGATTAAATCTCGCACGGAGCATAATAACCTCACAGGGCGGCACGATAAAAGCCGAAAACAATGCAGGTGGCGGTGCGAAATTCACCGTGGTGTTTTATAAGATGACGGTCTAATGTGACATTTTTGTAATTGCAAAGTCACCGCAAAGTAACCTGCGTCTGCTATGATATATTTGAAATTTCAAAAGGAGATATCATAATGGAAATACTTAAGGTTCAAGACCTCAAAAAGACGTACGGCGAGGGTGATAATCGTGTAAATGCACTTGACGGTGTATCATTTTCGGTTCAAAAGGGCGAATTTATTGCAATAGTCGGTCAATCCGGCTCGGGAAAATCGACTTTGCTACACATTTTGGGTGGTGTAGATAAGCCGACATCGGGCAAGGTATATATGGACGGAGTGGATATATATTCGCAAAATGACGAACAGCTTGCGATATTCCGCAGACGGCAGGTCGGGCTTATCTACCAATTTTATAATCTTATTCCCGTGCTTAACGTAACGGAAAACATTACCTTACCCGTTTTGATGGACGGTCGTGCGGTAAACGAAAAGCGACTCGATGAGCTTCTTTCGGTATTAAAGCTCAGCGATCGCCGTGAACATTTGCCAAATCAGCTCTCCGGCGGTCAACAACAGCGTGTTTCGATAGGACGTGCGTTAATGAATGCGCCTGCCGTCGTTTTGGCAGACGAGCCGACGGGCAATCTTGATTCCAAAAACAGCCGCGAGATCGTTGATCTGCTTAAAATGTCTAATAAAAAATACGCTCAAACGCTGATTCTCATCACACACGACGAGAATATAGCACTTCAAGCTGACAGAATAATCGCACTTGAGGACGGTCGCATAATACGTGACGAGGTGATAAGATAATGAATGTCTTTCACAAGGTCACACTTGCCTCACTTAAAAAGAACAAGACACGCACTATAGTAACGATAATCGGAATCATCTTATCCGCCGCAATGATATGCGCCGTTACGACCTCGCTTTCAAGTCTTATGCGCTTTCTGCTTGAAAACTATATATACACCGACGGGTCATGGCATGGGGCTGTGCTTAATACAAACGAAAGCACGCTTGATGTCTTATCCTCGGATGAAATTGATAATTACGTATACAATTCAAATATTGGCTACGCCGAGATAGGCTCCGTGCTTGATGATAAGCCGTATTTGTATGTTATCGGCGCAGGTGACGGATTTTTTGATGTGATGCCGGTGCATTTGACAAGCGGTGATTATCCTAAAAATGCGAGCGAGATAATTCTGCCGGAGCATTTATCGGATATCGGCGGCGTAAAATACGATATCGGTCAGGTGCTTGAGCTTGATATCGGCTACAGGGAGGTAGGCGAGGACGGAATACCGCTCACTCAATCGACTTATTTTATAAATGCGGAAGATGTTAGTGAGGTACTCAACATAAAAGAGCATAGGAGCTACACCGTTGTCGGCACATACTCCCGTCCCGCATTTGAGGATTACGAAGCCCCGGGCTTTACCGCAATAACGCTTTACGATGACACCGAGCGGCAGGGTATGGACTTTTACTACACGCTTAAGCAACCGAAGAAAATATACACTTTTATTGAAGAAAACGGCTTGCCCACGCACGTAAACAGTGACGTTTTAATGTTTATGGGTATTTCGCAGTATGCGGGATTCAACAGAATGCTTTACTCTATCGGGGGAATTTTTATCTCTCTTATAATGTTCGGCTCGATATTTCTAATATATAACGCTTTTTCGATATCGGTATCGGAGAGAACGAAGCAGTTCGGGCTTTTGTCGTCTATCGGTGCGACAAGAAAGCAGCTGTCGAAAATGGTATTTTTCGAAGCCTTTGTCGTAAGCCTGATAGGTATACCGCTCGGTATACTTTCGGGAATAGGCGGTATCGCCGTGACGCTTCGTCTTATCGGAGACAAATTCAGCGAGGTTTTCGTTACATCCTCACATATACCCATGCGTTTGCACGTTTCCCTTACATCCGTCATTATTGCTGCCGTGGTTGCGCTTCTTACCGTTTTGATATCGGCATATGTTCCCTCACACCGTGCGACAAGAATTACAGCGGTCGAGGCAATACGTCAAAGCCACGATATAAAGACGACAAAAAAGAGGGTCAAGACTTCACGGCTGACATATAAGCTTTTCGGTCTGCCCGGTGTGCTTGCAAAAAAGCATTTTAAGCGTAACAAAAAGAAGTACAGAACGACGGTTTTGAGTCTGTTCTTGAGCATAGTTCTTTTCGTACCGTCTTTTTATATGAGTCAAATGCTAATTTCCACGGTTTCGGAGGTATATGCTTCGTATGGCTTTGATATCTGCTGTTCGTTTTATGAGTCGATAGACACAACAAAACAAATAGCTTCTGCCGTTCGCGCCTTGCCCGAGGTTGAGCGTTCCGCGTATGCGCAAAGAGAGGTTTATTCACTTAACGCAAAGAAAAACGATCTCGGTGAGCAATGGATAGAAATGTACGCACCAATGACAAGCGGAGATACGATAAATGTCGAAGGATGCATATACTTTTTAGAGGATGAGGAATTTTCCCGTTTCCTTGAGGAAAACAAGATAGATAAAACTGCTTATTTCTCACAAACGCCGTGTGGTGTTGCAATTGACGGTCAGAGCCGTTTCAGCACTACGGATGAAAAGTTCGTGACGGTCAATGCCCTGCGTGAAAAAAGCTGTGTATTGACTACCGACTGCTTGATAGTACCCGACGGCTATTCGCATTATGAGGACTACATCACCGAGGACGGTGTCGAAATGACGAGGTTTGTAAAGAACGGTACAAACGGTGAGGTGTTTCTTGAGATGAAGTCCGAGGATGCTTGGGCAAGGTGTGAGCTGAATATAGGCACAACGCTTTATGAAGAACCGTTTTTCGTTGATTACAGCGGCGATATTTCGCTGATATATCCGCTCTCGGCTCTATCTAAGGTCTTTCCCGAAGGCTCGTATAAAAGCGTTTACAGAATAATGCTTACGACCTCGAACCACAAAAAAACCGAGCAGGATATGCGTGCAATACTTGCCGAGCATAATATCGACACCGAAGTTACCAATTACGCCGAGGATGCGCAAAGAAGCAGAGATATGGTTTTGATAATTCAAGTATTTTCATACGGCTTTATCGTGCTTATCTCGCTTATATCCGCCGCTAACGTCTTTAACACGATATCCACGAATATTATACTGCGCAGATGCGAGCTTGCCGTGCTGAAATCCGTCGGTATGTCATCCTCAGACTTTAATAAAATGATGAATTACGAATGCTTGCTTTACGGCACAAAAGCACTTTTATACGGTCTGCCCGTTGCCTGTGTGCTGTCATATTTGATATATTTGTCATTTAACGAGGGCGTTACGGCAACATTTACACTGCCCTACACGGCTATACTCATTTCAACGCTCTGTGTTTTCGCCGTCGTATTTGCCACAATGCTTTACGCAATGCGAAAAATAAAAAAAGACGATCCGATAATCGCCTTGAAAAACGAGAATATATAATTCAACCAAGCCCCATTATGGGGCTTGGTCGGTTTTTACGGTCATGTGCCTGTTGTAATATCGTTTATCGAAAAATCCATGACTTTTTTCAGGTCATCAAGCTTAAGCTCGACCTGTCTGCCTATCTTCCCGGCACTGAACGTAACGGTTTGGCAGTGGAGAGCCGAGGAGTCGAATGTCGTGTTAAACGGCTTTTTCATTCCTATAGGTGAGCAACCGCCGTGAACATAGCCCGTTGTGGGCAAAAGCTCTTTCGTTTTCAGCATCTCGACGCTTTTTTCACCAACGGCACGAGCGGCTTTTTTTAAGTCAAGCTCTCGGCATACGGGTATTACAAAAACATGGTTTTTCTTCGATGCACCGACCGTTACGAGCGTTTTGAATACGCACATCGGGTCTTTTCCGACAAGCTGTGCCACCTGCTCGCCGCTCTGTGTGCCGTCCCCCTCGAAGCTGTAGCTTTCGTAGCTGACCTTTTTCATATCGAGGATACGCATTACATTTGTCTTTTCGTTATCTTTTTTTGACATATCAGCCCTGTTTTCTCTTATTCTTATCCCATATAATACGCAAGCCCTTGAGCATAAGATCCTCATCAAGTATGGCTTTGTTTCTCATATACGGAAGTATCATACCGCTCACCCCGCCCGTTGCTACGACGGTAGGCTCAAGTAATCCAAGCTCCGATGACATACTGTCGATAATGCCGTCAACGGCACCCGCCGTGCCGTAAACCATACCGGCTTTCATACATTCGACTGTATTCAAGCCCACGGAGCTTTTCGGCACCGACAGCTCAATATGGGGAAGCAGTGCCGTTTTTTCCGCAAGTGAGGTCAAGGAGATCGCAACGCCGGGATAAATGGCACCGCCGACAAAACGCTTGCTCCCGTCAAGCACCGTTACGGTAGTTGCGCTTCCCATATCCACTATTATACATGGAGTGCTGTATTCCTCCTTTGCGGCAACTGCCGAGGTCACAAGATCCGCCGCAAGCGTGCCCGGGTCGTTTATGCAAATATGAAGACCCGTTTTAACACCGGCACCGACAATAAATATTTCTTTTTTCGTAAGCAGCTTCATCGCGCGATAAAGCGCATCGGTGACGGGCGGCACGACACTCGATATCGCACAGCCCTCGACATTTGATATATCAATGCCGAGCAGCTTTGTTATCTGCTCTATTTTTGCCGCATAGCCGAATTCGGTTTCGTGCATATCGGTGGGAAGCGTGAATTTTTGCAATACGCATCGAGCCTCATCCACAAAGCCCACGGTGATGCTCGTATTGCCGCAATCAAGTGCGAGTATCATACCCTGCCCCGCTTGATCTTATCTATTACCGGCGATATGGCCCTGCCAATTGCCGCGGAAACGACAGTACAAACGCCCGCCTCGATAAGTCCGTTCACTCCGACGATAAACACGACTATTTGAATTATCGACATCTTGGCGATATCATATGTTTCCTCACCTATAGTGATGCTTTCATTTCCGAATAAAAGTATAAAAGTGAGCAGGAAAAACAGCGTATTGAGAAACGCCGCAGAAAACGCCGAGGCGATGAACGACAGGATCTTTTTCTTGTCTATCCTTGATACGAGCTTGAATATAAGCCCTGAAAGATAGCCCATAAGTGCCCTCGGTATAAAACACAGTACAAAGGTGCGAAGCGGGTCTATCGTACACAATTCGGTGCCGAACAGGCTTATACCGAAGCATTGAATAAAGCTTGTAAGCCCGAATACACAGCCCAAAATAAGACTCGCACGCTCATTTATGAGCATAGCCGATATGGCTATGGGCAGAGTCATAAACGTAATCTCCACAATGCCGACTCTCAAATATCCGAGAGGGGTGAATGCGAAGATAAGCTCAATTGCCAAAAGCAGAGCAAGCAAAACAAGCTCATAGGTCTTTTTGTTTTTCATATTTTTTCCTCCGCTACTGTTTCGGCTTAAGCCGAATATAGTGCATAGACGATTGTATCAGATTTTACGTCAATTGTCAAGTGGGTATGCAGGTCATATATAACAATATTTGCTTGATTTTAATAAATATTTTATCATTTTGCT
The DNA here is from genome assembly GCA_964562175.1 of uncultured Lachnospiraceae bacterium. Classification (GTDB taxonomy): domain Bacteria; phylum Bacillota; class Clostridia; order Oscillospirales; family CAG-272; genus CAZCJU01. The sequence goes on along the minus strand of CAZLRV010000013.1, from coordinate 14,224 downwards.
GTTTATTAAGCCGATGAAAGAATATATAATAGTTTCACGGAGGTGACTCATATGAAGATACAATTTATTGGTGCGGCACATGAAGTTACAGGCAGCTGTACCCTGCTTACCGTCTGCGGTAAATATTATCTTGTCGATTGCGGAATGGAGCAAGGCTTGGATGTTTATCAAAATATACCACTGCCGGTTTCGGCTTGTGATATCGAAGCTGTCTTTTTGACGCACGCACACATTGACCATTCGGGAATGCTTCCGAGACTGTACAAGGACGGCTTTCGGGGAAAGATATATTCCACCTCGACAACAGCCGATCTGTGCAATATTATGCTTATGGACTCGGCTCATATACAGGAATCCGAATATAAATGGAAAAAAAGAAAGGCTCAACGCGCCGACTCACCTCTGCCGGACATTACCTACGATACAAATGATGCGCTCGGTGCGATAGGCTGTTTCCGTCCTCTTTCGTATGGGCAAAAAGCCTTTTGCGGTGAGGGTATCGAGGCACGCTTTACCGATATAGGTCATCTTTTGGGGTCGGCTTGCATTGAGCTGTGGCTGAATGAGGATGATATATGCCGAAAAATAGTTTTCAGCGGCGATGTCGGTAATATAAACCAACCCATTATAAACGACCCGAAGCACGTTGACGAAACGGATATGCTCGTCATCGAATCGACTTACGGAAACAGACTTCACGCCGAATACAAGGGCGATGTGATATCCGAGCTTGCAGAGTATATAAACCGTGCATTCGATCGCGGCGGCAACGTCGTTATACCGTCGTTCGCCGTGGGACGAACGCAGGAAATACTGTACGCCATACGCATGATAAAAGAAAAAGGGCTTGTTGACGCTCATCCGTCATTTCCCGTATATGTTGACAGCCCTCTCGCATCGGAGGCAACAAGCATATTTCTTCAATGCGATCATGCCTGCTTTGATGAGCAGACTCTCGATATCATAAGCTCCGGCAAAGATCCGATATGGTTTGAGGGGCTTAGATTGACAAAGACGGTCGAGGAATCAATACAAATAAACTTTTCAAAGGAGCCGTGTGTTATAATCTCCTCAAGCGGAATGTGCGAGGCGGGACGAATAAGGCATCACCTTAAGCATAATTTATGGCGCAAGGAGAGTATAATACTGTTTGTGGGATATCAATCCGCCGGCTCACTCGGCAGGCGACTGCTTGAGGGAGCGGAGAGAGTAAAGCTGTTCGGCGAGGATATTGCGGTATGTGCGGAAATATGCTCACTTCACGGCACAAGCGGTCACGCTGACCGTGACGGTCTGCTTGCATGGCTCAACGGATTTACAAAGAAGCCCGATTTGATATTCGTAAATCACGGCGAGGCGGCATCCTGTGAGGACTTTTCATCAACTCTCATCTCACTCGGCTATAACGCCACCGCCCCCTACAGCGGTACGGAATACGACCTTGCCACAGGCAAGGAAACAAAGCACGCAAGCGGTGTGTTCAAGAAAAAAGCAGCTGCGGGCAATAGTGTATACGATAGTCTTATTGCCGCCGCAGAACGGCTTTTGGCACTTGCACGCTCCTGCAAGGGACGCACTAACAAGGAACTCAGTGCATTTACATCGCAAATAGATAAATTGATAAATAAATATAAATAATTCGGAGGTAACATATGAGAATCTGTATTTACGGTGCGGCATCCCCCCGCATAGACAACGAATATATACGCAAGGTTGAGCAAATGGGCGAGGCGTTGGCAAAACGCGGTCACACAATGGTATTTGGCGGCGGCGGAAACGGACTTATGGGAGCGGCGGCACGCGGCTTTAGCAAGGGCGGAGCGAATATAATCGGTGTAATTCCCAAATTTTTCAAGGAAGAAAGCATTGAATGCATATACGATAAATGCGACGAGCTTATCATGCCCGACACCATGCGCGAGCGTAAGCAGATAATGGAGGACAGAGCCGAGGCATTCGTTATCGTCCCGGGCGGTATAGGCACATTTGAAGAATTTTTCGAAATTCTTACGCTCAAGCAGCTCTGCCGACATAACAAGCCCATTGCTCTTTACAACATAAACGGCTATTATAATGCGTTGAACGACGTTATAATTCAAGCTATCGGCAAAGGCTTTATAAAAGACAGCTGCGATGAAATATTCTTTATATCCGATTCACTTGATGAAATATGCAAGTATATTGAACAACCTCCGACCGAAAACAGAGCCGTTCGCGATTTGAAGGACGGCTGAGTGTAAGCAAATACTTAAAGCGTATCGGAGAAAAAAATGGCATTTCTTGAACTGAAGGGTATAGGAAAGATATATACCGGCGAGAACGGTGCGACCGTCGGCATAAGAAGTGTAAACCTCAGCTTCGAGTGCGGTGAGCTTGTTGCGATAACGGGCAGATCCGGCTCGGGAAAATCGACACTTTTGAACGTCATAAGCGGTATGGATACTTACGAGGAGGGCGAGCTGCTCATCGAGGGCGAGCAGACCTCGCATTTCGTTGCCTCCGATTGGGAGAGCTATCGTGAAAAATACATATCGTTTATATTTCAGGACTACAATATCATAGACAGCTTTACCGTACTTGAAAACGTAGAGCTTGCACTTATGCATATCAAGGACACTAATGCACGGCGCAGTCGTGCCATAGAGCTGCTTACACGTGTCGGACTTGCGGGACAGCTTCATCAAAAAGGAAGCAAGCTATCGGGCGGTCAAAAGCAAAGAACCGTAATAGCGCGTGCTTTGGCAAAGGATAGTCCCATAGTGCTGGCGGATGAGCCTACGGGAAATTTAGACAGTGCGACCTCAAAGGAGATAATCGATCTGCTTTGTGAGGTCTGCCGTGATAAGCTTCTCATTATCGTAACGCACAATTTCGATCAGCTGAGCCATGTCGCAACACGTCACATAAGAGTATTCGATTCAGCTGTCGTCGGAGATGACACCATATCAAAGGCGAATATTATATCCGAGCCGTTTGACACCCAAAGCGTAAGCAAAAGCAAAAAAGAGTTGCTTTCCGACGGCTTTATTTTGGGACGTGCCATATTCAAGGCGAAGCCGAGGCTGACGGCGTTTTTGTGCATACTTATGATACTTGGCACGCTCGGCGTGTTTTTTGCCACCTCTACCTGCGGTAGCGGTGTAATGGAATTGCTTAAGCCGAATTATATGTTCGAGCATATAGACGGACGGCTCGTTTTGGCAAAAAAAGACGGCTCGTCAATAAGTGATGAGGAATTTAAAAAGCTTGTAGAGCAAAGCGGCTGTACGGACAGTTTGCGATACGACCTTTTGCTTGATACCGACAACGGTACGAGCGATTTTTCATCGTATTATTTTGATTACGGCTCATCCTTTACGCCAAATACCGCCGCCATTCCCTACGGCGACTATTATCGCAATATAGATGTAAGCTGTGCCTACGGTAAAAGCTTCGGCAATAATATCATGGGACGCTATCCCGCCGAGCGTAATGAGGTATTTTTGTATCTTCCCATTTCCTGCGTTGACAGCTACGGCAAGGGAGAGCTTAAAAACGATAAGGTGTTTATAAACTCCCTGCAGCTCAAGGTATGCGGCGTAAAATACTACTATGATAACAATATTACCCCCGTTTGTCTGTTTACAAAGGAGGGTATGCAGGATATGACCTCGGTATATTATCTGCTTTCAAAGACAAAGCTTGAAATAGGCGCAAGCACGAACGGCAACGAGAGCAAGATGTACTCAACGCTTGTTCCCTCCTATCTTGCAGAGGACGGGATGGCATATATCTCCGACGGTGAGATACTTAATAATATCGACAAAGCAAAGATATCAATAGTATCATATTATGCCGAAAATACCGATATGTATTCTGTCGGTGAGATGAGCTACAAGTCCGAGATAGATCACACGCATTTGACCAAAACACCGCCGTCCGTTACAAACCCTGTTATCATAGATGATTACGGCGAAAAACATTCATATTATTCCGATATGTCCGTTATCGTAAGCCCCACGCTTCTGCTTGACATGGCAAACGAAATACTCGGTGAAAACTACGGTCAATGCAGCTTGTTCTTCGAAAACGACAAGCAAGCTGCCGCCGCACGTGAAAAGCTCAACGATGAGCAGTACGCCGCCGTTTTGTCAACGACAAAAACGTATGCCGACTCAGTGGATGCGATAATATACATTCTCGGAAGCTTTATGCTGGCGGGTGTTTGGCTCGTTATCATCGTATTTTTAGCTTTCTTTATCGACCTTTGCTCGAGCCGTGCGATAGGCGCATTCAAGTCCGATATGGCAATAATGCGTTCAATGGGTATAAGCGTTTCCACGATTAAAATCGGAATGTATGCGAGAATGCTCCTTTCGCTTATGCCCGCATTTGTGCTTGCCGTCGTCTGTGCCGTAGTAATATATTCGACTCCGTCGCTGAACGGTAAATTTACATATCTGTATTTTTGGCAATATGCGCTGATATTCGTCGGTATGCTTTTGCTTACCGTCCGTATAACGCACCGTCAGGTCAAAAAGCTGTTTGGCGAGAGCGTCAAAAAATCGCTCAAGGGAGGTGTTGAGTAATGATAAAGATAAGCTCACTCGACAAGTATTACAACAAAGGCTCGGCAAATCGAATACACGTCATCGACAATGTTTCCCTGCAGCTTCCCGAAAACGGAATGACGGCGATATTCGGCAGGAGCGGATGCGGAAAGACCACATTGCTCAACGTGATAGGCGGTCTTGACGGCTTTGACGGCGGAGATGTCACGATAGACGGTGAAAGCATAACAAAGAACACCGATGTCATAAGAAACAAATACATAGGCTACATTTTTCAAAATTACAATCTTGACCCGACTAAGACTTGCTTTGAAAATGTTGCGCACGCTTTATATCTCGTCGGTATGAAAAAGGGAGAGGAGCTGACCTCTCGCGTAAACGCCGCACTTAAAAGCGTCGGCATGGAGAATTTCGGCAAACGCACACCGGATTCCCTTTCGGGCGGTCAGCAACAGCGAATAGCGATAGCACGTGCTATCGTTAAATCGCCCAAGATAATTCTTGCAGATGAGCCGACGGGCAATTTAGACGATGCAAATACCGTCATGATAATGGATCTGCTGAAGAGTATATCGAAAAACAGTCTTGTTCTGCTTGTAACGCACGAAGCGGAGCTTGTAGACCATTATTGCGACCGTGTTATCGAGCTTTTCGACGGTTCGGTAGTAGGCGAGCGAACGAACGAGGCGGCAAACGGCTATTTTTCACCCGATAAAAACGCCGTTTATCTCGGTCAGCTTGAAAAGAGCGCGGTATGCCTCGATTCTGTAAATATCGAGTATTACGGAGAAAAGCCGAACACACCGATCGATATAAAGATAGTTAATTCAAACGGCAAAATGCTTCTCACCGTTCTCACTCCCGGCGTTCGCATCATAGATAACAGCAGTGAAATAAAGCTGATCGAGGGTGTATATGAACAAAAGAACACATCAGCCGATGTTCATCCGCAGCTTGATATATCTCCCCTGCCCCCTATTGAGGGCAAGCACTACGGAAAGCTTTTTTCGTTTACCTCCTCACTGAAAAGCGGCTACGAAAGCTTTGTGGGACGCTCAAAAAAGAAGAACAAAAACAGGTTGATGAATCGTTGTATGTCTCTTTTTGCCTGCATAATTATTTTTGTTGCCGCAAGTCTCGGTGTTTCCGTTAAGAAGCTGTCCGATATCGACGACTCATACAACCATAACACATTTTATCTCTACACTCCAAACGGCGATATATCTCAAAAATTAAACAATGCGGCAAAAAACGGCGAGCATGGTATAGACTACACCGCACTTATCGACTATATGCCGAGCGGAGATGACAATATACAGTTCAACGTCGATTTTTTTGAAACATATTCGAATATGTTCAGTCTTGAGAGTTTATCGACAAACGCCGTGTTTTTGGGCTTTGAGCTTGCCGAGCCTCTGCCGCTCGTTTGCGGGCAAAAAAACGAGCTTGCAGACGACAGGGTTTTGATAACGACCGAGGTTGCCGACAAGCTTATCGAATCCTCATCTCTCTCCTACATAACGGACTATGAGGATCTCATCGGACTGACGCTAAACGGCACATACAGTGCGACCGTTGTCGGAATAGTGGAGAGCGATGAAAACTGTGTTTTCGTTTCCGATTACTTGCGTGCGTGCGAGATCGTGGATTATCGTATAATCTGTGACGAGAAGCTGACAAGCGGACTTGACGATGACGAAATTATCATGACATACAATTCAAGTGCCGTAAACCCCACGCAGAAGGTACACGACAAGGTAACGCTCAACGGTATAGAATACGAAATAGCTGCCATAATAGACATTTTCGATAATGACAAGCTTATCGGCGAATTTTACTATGACCGCAATTACTGCGTTGATCGCGAGCAATATATCGAGCTTTCGCGTCATGTCGGCGAATACAGCAAAAACGCATTTGACGACGAATACGAAGATATGGAATATGGCACTACCTATTCCTATTACTCATACGGCTATGACGTTTATTACACCTTGATACACACCTCCGACCCGACAAGCACACAGGCGTGGCTTAAGGATGAATTTTCCTACCTTGAAGCCCCCAACGAGTATTTTTCGGCATTGATAACGCCGGATAGCATAAAAAGCGATATATCGAGCGGACGGTACGCCTCTCTTATCGGTCAAGTGCTTTCGCTTACGGTCATGCTCATGCTTATGTGCAGTTGCGTTTACTTTATAATGCGAAGCTCTACCATGGGACGAATTAAGGAAATAGGAATATATCGTGCCATAGGTGTCAAGTCGAGTAACCTCGTTTACAGGTCATTTGTCGAGTCTTTGCTTCTCACGACTCTGACAAGTGCAAAAAGCTTCATTTTGGTAAGCCTATTCGTCAAGCTCTGCTTAAGCATCTCGCCTTATGTTTCCACGGTGTTCTATTATCCTCTCCCCGTTGCCCTGCTTCTGCTCGTTCTTATGTACGGGCTTTGCACGATATGCGGAATTATACCCGTTATATCGCTCTTGAAAAAGACACCGAGCGAAATACTCGCAAAATACGATGTGTAAGCACAGAATAAAGGTGAACAGATGAAAAAAATAGTAAATTGGTTCAAAAGCTACGGATATTACTATAAATGGCACTTCATTTTCGGTGCGTTTGCGCTTTTCCTTATCGTGTTGCTTGTCGCACAGCTTTTCACAAAAACGAATTACAGCGTTTACATGACATATATGGGTCCGGAATCGCTGACGCTTGAAAAGATATCCGACATAAAAAGCTCGGTAAGCTCGGTAATGCGGGACGAGCTGAAAAAGGAAAACTACGAAATAAGCCTGCGTGATATAGTTTACGTAAATACCGAGCTTGCAAAGAAGTATAAGAGCGAGGGGATATACTTCTCCGCTCAGGCAAATTCGGATGCGGTAAAGCTGTTCGACCAAGAGGTAGCTGTCGGGGACTCGTTCATTTTTATGATAGATAAGGAGGAATTTCAATCACTCAAGGAAAGCAATGCCTTGACACCGCTTTCCTCCGTGTTTGAAAAGCTTCCCGACTCTGCCATCGATGAATACGGTATATGCTTAAAGCAGACCGATTTCGGCAAGTATTTCGGTTGCTACGGCAATTTTACCGATGATATAATACTCTGCCTGCGTGCCGATACCTCAAACAGTGCCATCTCATTTTTGAGCGGCAAAGAAGAGATAAAGGCAAGCTATGAGCTGCACAAAAAGATATTTTACGATATCGTAAGCTTTGAGGTCGAGGAATAATCCTCGCAGAACCAGCACGGATCCTCATAATAGAGATAGACCTCTATTCCGCCTACCGAGCAACGGTAGCGCATACCGACACCGCCCGATTTCAAGCTTGCCGCCCTTACCGTTTCGGTAATTCGTTTTATCTTGTAAAGCCTACCGTCACCCAGATCTATGGCGGTGGGCTTTATTGTTCCGTCTCTGAAAAAGTAAGCCACTACCCCGACGTATCTTTTTACATTGTTTTGGTTTTCCATTTTGTTTTTCTCCAATCATTATTTGTAAAACGGCTCCGGATGCACGGGCGTGCCGTTCAACGCCCCATAGGTCAGCTCTCGTTTTTCAAGCATTATACCGTTCACCATTGCCGCCGAGCCGAAACGCGTGCATATGCTGTCAACGGTACGCTCAAGCCTCTCACGCTTCCCCTCCCCCTCCGTATCGTCAAACGCCGATATTTGAAGACTGTGCGACACCACGAGATTGCAGCCTCGTACCCCAAGTGAGCGAATAGGTACGTTTTTTATGTGATTTTGCAAAAACAGATCATACGCCGCTTTGAATATCGTATCGTATAAATATGTCGGATGATCGAGCGTAACCCGGCGCGATACGGTATGAAGTGAGGTACTTCGCAGCTCAAGCTGTACTGTAAAGCATTTTAGCTCAGCTTCTCTTAAACGGCGTGCAACGCTTTTTGAAAGCGTGAGTATGACAGATGCCGCATCCGAATCGCTCACTATATCCCTCGGCGGCGTGGTGCTGTTGCCCACGCTTTTTATTATCGCCTCATCTTCGCCCGAGCAGACACGGGATCTGTCCTCGCCGTTTGCAAAGAGCATAAGAAGTCTGCCGTTTTTGCCGAGTAAATTGGAAATGAGTCTTTCATCTGCGCAAGCAAGCTCGCCTATCGTGTTTATGCCGTACATCCTCAGCTTTTTTTCGGTGCTTGAGCCGACAAAAAGCATATCCGAAACGGGGAGCGACCACAAAAGCGACTTGTAATTGTCAACACGTATCTCGGTAGTCGCATCGGGTTTTTTGTAATCACTGCCCAGCTTTGCAAAAATTTTATTATACGATACACCGACAGATACGGTTATTCCAAGCTCACGCTTGACACGTTTGCGTATCTCATCGGCAACACCTCGCCCGTCCTTTTCACCGGTAATATCGAGCCAGCACTCGTCAATACCGTAGCTCTCCACTCTGTCGGTATAGCTGTAATATATATTTTTTGCAAGCGACGAAAATTTCAAATATTGCTCAATATTAGCCCCGACACAAACAAGCTCCGGACAAGCTCGCATAGCGTCCGCTATCGTGTACCCCGTTTTCACACCGCTGTTTTTTGCCCGCATATTCTTTGCCAAAACTATACCGTGACGTGCCTGTGCGTCTCCGCAAACCGCTACCGCCTTTTCACGCAGCGACGGGTCAAGCAAACACTCGACCGAGGCGTAAAAATTATTGAGATCGACGTGTAAAATAGTGCGCTCCATCTCGCCCTCCGAAACATCTGTTTGAACATACGTTCATTATAGCACATTTGTTCTTCCATGTCAATACCCATAACACACTTTTTTGCACATTTGTTCGCCCTCGACAAACAAAAAAAGACCGCCCACACAAGTGAGCGATCTTACATATTATACAACATTTTCTGTTTCCTTTATTATATTTATTCAATTATATTGATATATTCATGTTCGGATATAATCCGACGGCGGCGGAAAGCCAATATGCTTTCCGCCGCCGTGTTTATTATTCTTTTCCGAGTACTTTACGTGCCTCTGCGTACTCTCGGGGAATCTGCTCGGATGTCATATTTCGCACGTACTCCGTCGTTTTGTCCTTTTTTGCCGTTTTATAGTACCATTCTTTATATTCAAGTATATTCAGTATTGATGAAAGCTCTTTGAGCCGAGCTTGAACGGCTTTCTTTTGCTTGGTTATAAGTTCAAGTCGTTCTTCTATCGTTTCATCGCCGCACATTGCCATTTCAACGAAATGCTTTATATCCGACAGACTCATTCCGGTCTTTTTCAAGCATTCGATGAGTGCAAGCCACTCAAAATCCGAGTCCTTAAATACTCTTATACCGCCCGCCGAACGTTCTACAAACGGTAGCAAGCCCTCCTTATCGTAATATCTTAGTGTAGAGGGGGCAAGCCCCATGCGTTTTGCCGCCCCACCGATCGTATATGGCATTTTGTACCTCCGAAAAATTGTAAACTTTTATTATAAGTCCTTGACTTAAAGTCAACTTTAAGCTGTATAATGGGCTTAAGCTTATTATATACCATTATTTTCTAAAGGTCAAGGAGGCAAAAATATGGAATATGTAACTTTATCAAACGGCGTTAAAATGCCGATACTCGGCTACGGTGTGTATCAAATACCGCAGGGTGAATGTGAGCGCTGTGTCACCGATGCACTCCAAGTCGGTTATCGTTCCATTGATACAGCTCAATCTTATTTCAACGAAGAACAGGTAGGAGCGGCAATTTCGAAGAGCGGAATTGCCAGAAATGAGCTTTTTATCACCACAAAGGTATGGATAGAAAATTACGGCTACGAGCAGACAAGAGCCTCGGTGCTTCGGTCTATGGAAAAGCTGCGAGTTGACTATCTTGACCTTGTTCTGCTTCATCAGCCCTTTTCGGATGTATACGGTGCTTACCGTGCCTTGGAAGAGCTGTACGAGCAGGGGCTTTTGCGTGCTATCGGTATATCTAACTTCTACCCCGATCGTATGGTCGATATCGCTTCGTTTTCACGTATAAAGCCCATGGTTTCTCAGATAGAGATACACCCGCACAATCAACAGATACAGAGCAAAAAATGGCATGACAAGTACGGCATTCAACTTGAGGCATGGGCACCGTTCGGCGAGGGCAGAGGCGATATGTTCTTCATTCCCGAGCTTGTCGGTATCGGCGAGAAATACAATAAGAGCGTGGCTCAGGTCATTCTGCGTTGGCATTTACAGAGGGGTATCGTTGCAATTCCCAAATCGACGCATATAGAACGTATGAAAGAAAACTTCGATATATTTGATTTTTCGCTTTCGGAATTCGATATGGCACTTATCGCAACGCTCGACAAAGCCACATCCTCGTTCTTTTCTCACACAGACCCGACTATGGTGGAATGGTTCGTAAAAATGGTAGAGGAAAGAAAAAAGAACAGCGATTGCACAAAAGAAAGCAAAAAATGGTGAATTTACAATAAAAGATACGGCTTTTCTCTCTGTATTCTAAGCGGAGAAATAGGCGGCGGGAGTACCGAGGCATTGTTCTGCCTCGGTATTTCCGTTTCTGTGAGATTTTGATGTGGTGGCATCGGATGTCCTTGCGGTATGTTGTTCTATAAATCCTACGGTGAATAAGTTGTCGATATCGTTGTCCTCGGTGCGCAACCGTTTTCCTGCCGATCATTGGCAGAATAATATGCGAGTGCCTTTGATTCTGCCTTGATGCCCGGCATTTCCGACATCATCACGGTCATTTTGTCAAGCTGACAGTCATCTGCGGGCTGTGTAGATCTTTCTTCACATGAAACAGTTTCAAGCAGATTATTGAAAAGTGTGAAGAGGTCGTCTCCGACGGTGCAGGTATGCTCGGCTCAAAGGTCGTTGAGATACGACTTGTAAAATGCAAATTTTCTTTGAAACCTCTTGACATTACCGGATAAAATGTGTATAATAAAATCTCCGTTTTAGAATGAGCGTTTTAGAATAATTGTTTTACGAATGAGGGCTACTATGCCGCCAAAACCGAAATTTACAAAAGAAGAGATCGTTACCGCCGCACTCGGCATTGTATCGCAGTGCGGAGAGGGTTCATTGACAGCCAAATCCCTTGGAAATGCACTGAACACCTCTGCAACACCGATATTCACAGTCTTTAGCTCCATGCAGGAGGTCACCGACGAAGTCAAGACCGCCGCCATGAAGCGATTTGAAGAATATGCACACAAGACCGATATCGATATTCCGATATTCAAGCAGGTCGGTATGCAGATGATTCTGTTTGCTAAAGAAGAACCGAATCTTTATCGGCTTGTGTTCATGTCAAAAAACGGCGATGTGAGATCCTTTGCCGATATTTATGCACATCTCGGCGGCGTTGCCGATGAATGTCTGAGCAGGATTCAAACAGACTATAACCTGTCCGGTGAGAATGCGAAAGCATTGTTTGAACACGTTTGGATCTATACTTACGGAATTGCTACCCTATGTGCCACGGGAATGGGCAATTTCACAAAAGAGGAAATATCAAAAATGCTGACTCGGGATTTTACCGCCATGATGATGCTTTTGAGATCCGATACGGCAGACGACAAATATCGTTTTGAAAGCGGAGAAAACTTATAAAAGTCGAAGCAGAGAGAAAAAGCAATGGACGAATCTATCTGCAGTGCAAACTGCACGGAATATCCGTCGAAAGAGATCTGTCCCAGATGTGGTTTTGTATAAGCGAAAATGTGAAAACGGGACTTATCGTCAATTTTTGCGTAGGAGGAAAAAAATGAAGAATTCATGGCACAAGCTACTTATGATTGTGTTCACCGCCCTTGGGGTTGCCGGGCTGATCTTCTTATGTCTTGCCATATTTGGCTACGAAAAGACATGGACACTGCCGGTGGCACTGGGTTGTAACGCTCTGTCTCTGCTGTATCAGAGTATTTTCAGGATGAGGAACAAATGAGATGAAGAACAACACTTTGGTTTTATACATACACGGCAAGGGCGGCATGGCTGAGGAAGCCGAGCATTATACCCCCCGTTTCCCCTATTGCGATGTAGTGGGACTTGACTACAAAGCAGAAACACCGTGGGAGGCAAAAGCGGAATTTCCAGCGGCTGTTGAAGCACTTGCAGAGGGATACAGCCATGTGATTTTGATTGCCAACAGTATCGGCGCATATTTCTCCATGTGTGCTTTGCCGCAGGAGAAAATAGAAAAAGCGTATTTCATTTCCCCTATCGTCAATATGGAAAAACTGATCGGCAACATGATGAATTGGGCAAATGTAAGCGAGGATGAGCTTTGTGAAAAGGGTACGATCGAAACCGCCTTTGGTGAAACGCTGTCGTGGGAATATCTTTGTTGGGTTCGCAATCACCCGATTCAGTGGGCTGTACCTACCGAAATTCTCTATGGCGGACAGGATAATTTGACCGATCGAGCAACCGTGACCACCTTTGCCAATGACCACAGAGCATCCCTGACCGTGATGGGAAACGGCGAGCATTGGTTTCACACAGCGGAGCAAATGAAATATTTAGATACGTGGCTGATGAATTGTGAAAACACAGGGAAAACTGTCGGTACTCCGGCAGGGAAAGTTAATTGCCCCTGTAAGAAAACGAAGTGTGAACGGCACGGAAATTGCGATGCCTGCCGGGCTTATCATACCGGATCAAAACGGAAGCGTCCATGTGAAAGGACGAAGAACAGCCGCACATAAATGAGAAAGAAAAATTGAAAACGATCGGAGCAGGTATGGTGAACAAGCAGATGGGCACCGGACAATGCGAAATTAGTATCCGAAAGTTGTACCGCTGAAATAAAATAGCAAAAAAGGTCGAGAGATTCTTTCTGAAAAGCAGTATAATCATCTTGCAATCGCAAGGAGGTGAACAGTGTGAAGGAACAGATCTTGGCGGTACGACAGATGCAGGATTACATTGAGGCGCATTTGGAGGAAAAAGATCGGGCTGTCGGAGCTTTCCGATGTGTCCCTGTTTTCACCGTGATATTCTTATCGGCTGTTTCGGGAAAATACAGAGCTGACCGTATCGGAATATATCCGTCGGCTGAGACTGTCAAGGGCGGCTTTACCCGTGCCTTACTCATTACGGCATACAACAAAAACACCACGGAGCTTTGCTACGGATTGATAAGGCAGTATAGAAAACTTATACATCTGTGGCATTGCAAAGGGAAGAATTTAGGCTTTTACTTAGAAGGTCAGAGCCTTTTTCTTTTGCAATAAAATTCGCACATTCGTCTTTTGATTCAACTTGATTTATAATTAAACACATCAAAATCAAGGAGGTTCATTATGACAACATTATTTGAACAACAAGGTGTACAGTACGAAATGCGAGGAGATTACAAACTACCTTGTGTTACATTGTCAAACGATAGCAATTATGAAATCAGTGTATGGGGTGAGCAACACAGACAGTACCTCAAAGAGCTTCACAAGGTCAGATATTATAATTTGATGACTGCCGGAACTCTTAATAATTACCTTGCAGACATCGAAATTCAAGCAGAAAAATTGTTTGAGCAGACGGTAAAATCACTTGCCGAGAAAGAGAATGTTACGGAAAATTGAAAGCAACTTTGCCTATGAAATGGGTACGAAAAATAAATAGCATCCGTAACCGAGCAACTGAAATTGTGAATACGGAAGTGATTTTTGTATGAGCAA